>CAXREY010000040.1:0-220942 GCA_964229845.1 Phycisphaerales bacterium UBA1924 | reverse complement strand
CCGACGATTGAACCCATTATGATGATCATGATGGGCTCGATCATTCCGGTAACCGCCTTGATGTGATCCTTCAGCTGCTTCGCGTAGAACACCGAGATCTCGTCGAGCACCTCGCCGAGCTTACCGGACTCCTCGCCCGCGGCGATCATCTGCACCACCGCCTTGGGGAGCACGCCGTTGCCCTGCAGGGGCTCAGCGATCTTGCGGCCCTGCTTCACGGAGCCGTGCACCTTCCGCCACATGCCCTCGAAGAGCTTGTTGCCCGAGATCTCCCCGGTGATCGTCAGCGTGTCGAGCATCGGCACACCCGCGTTGATCAGCTGACCCATGGTCTGCAGCGAGCGGGTGATGTACAGCGAGCGGAACATCGACTTGAGCACGGGGATCGTCAGCTTCATCTTGTCGATCCAGAACGCCCCGACGTCCGTCTTCGCGAACGCGAAGAACGCACCGCCCGCGACCGCGAGCCCGCCGAGGATGAACGGCCACTGCTTGGTCAGCGTCTGTGAGAGCATCATGAGGAAGTTCGTCGCCCACGGGAGCACGTCCTCCTTGCCGTCGAAGATCGTGTAGAACTTGGGCAGCACGAAGGTCAGCAGGAATACCGTGACCGTGACCGCCATCAGACCGATGATCGCCGGGTAGATCGAAGCACCGACGACCATCTTCTTGGTCTCGATCTGCTGCGAGATGTAGCCGGCGATGCGGTCGAGCATCTCCGAGAACGAGCCCGACATCTCCGATGCGCGGACCATGTTGATGTAGAGGGGGCCGAACAGCTTCGGGTGACGCTGAAGGGCCTCGGAGAACTGCTTACCGCTCTCCACGTCGGCCTTGAGCTCGTTGATGACCTTCTTGAACATCCGATGCTCGGTCTGGTCGGCGATGCCGTCGAGCGCCGCGCGGAGGTTGATGCCCGCGCGGATCATGACCGAGAGCTGCGTCGTGAAATCCAGGACCTGCTTCTGCGTGGGCTTCTTGTTGTTGATCGCCGCGAAGGCATCCAGCAGGCTGCTGCCCTCGACCTTGCGCTTGTCCTGATCGACCGCGATGACGTGCACGCCCTGATTGCGCAGGATCGCCGCGGCAGCGCTCGCGCTGTCGGCAGCGATCGTCCCCGATTGGACCTTCCCGTCCTGCGCCTTGACCTGAAAACGGTAGTTGGGCATGTCAGCTCCTCTGCATCACGAATCTTAATAGGATCAGGCGACGAGCTGACGCTCGAGCTTGTCGGGGAAGACGGCCTTGGCGATCGCGTCTTCCTTCGAGATCGTCCCGTTGAAGTACAGCTCCGCGATCGAGCCGTCCAGCGAGCACATCCCGATCGCCCGGCTCGTCTCGATCACGTTCGGGATCTCGAAGATCTTGTTCTCGCGGATCAGGTTGCGGACCGCGGGCGTGCACAGCAGCGTCTCCACCGCGGGCACCATGCCCGGGCGATCGGAACGCGTGAACAGCGTCTGCGAGATCACCGCCTGGAGCGTCGTCGAGAGCATCGAGCGGATCTGGTTCTGCTGACCCCCGGGGTACATATCGATGATACGGGACACGGTCTGCGAGGCGTTCACCGTGTGGAGCGTCGAGAGAACAAGGTGACCCGTTTCCGCGGCGCTGATCGCGAGACCCGTCGTCTCCAGGTCACGCATTTCGCCCACGAGGATGATGTCGGGGTCCTGTCGCAGCGCGTGCTTCAGGCCCGACGCGAAGCTGATCATGTCTCGCCCGAGCTCACGCTGCTCGATCAGGCACTGCTCGGACTCGAACATGTATTCGACCGGGTCCTCGAGCGTGATGATGTGCTTGCGGTACCGCTGGTTCATCGCCTGGATCATCGCCGCCAGCGTGGTCGACTTACCAGAGCCGGTATCACCCGTGACCAGCACGAGCCCGCGGGGCAGGTAGGTCAGGCGTGCGATGACCTCTGGGAGGGCCAGGGCGTTCAGCGGCGGGACCTTGGTCTTGATCGCACGCAGCGCCAGCCCGATGACGCCCTTCTGCATGTGCGCGTTCACACGGTAGCGGGCCAGGCCGGGCACCTCGTACGAGAAGTCGGCGTCCTTCTCCCGCGCGAACGTCTCGCGGGTCTCCTTGGTGGACATCTTCTCGAACATGCTCGCGACGAGCTCGGGGGACATCGGCTCCTCGCTCATCGGTGTCATGACCTGATGCACGCGGAGCGAAGCGGGTTCCCCCGCTACGATGTGAATGTCCGAAGCGTCCGACTCATGCGCGTGACGAAGAATGGCATCAAGATCCACGGCTGTCTCCCGGGTGCGAACCAAGCTCGATGCGAACGAACGATCGCTCGCATCCTCCCTGATCATCGACGGATCCGGGCGCTGGATTCACGCCCGAGCCCAGTGACAGTGCGAAATGCGTGCGGGTCGTGCGGGTCAGGACGGGAATCAAAAAACACACCGCGCCCGCGCAGAGCAACCAGCCCGCACAGACCCACCCCGGCCATCCTATCTATACACACTCAGCGCCCGGCGTAGCGGTCACGCTCGATCACCGCCAGCTCGTCCACCCGCTCGTTCTCGGGGTGCCCGGCGTGCCCCTTCACCCAGTGGAAGCGGATCTCGTGGCCGCTCTTGAGCTCGTCAAGCTGCTTCCACAGGTCCACGTTCTTCACCGGCTGCTTGCTCGCGGTCCGCCAGCCCTTCTTCTTCCACCCGGGCATCCACTCGTTGAGCCCCTTGAGCACGTACTGCGAGTCCGAATACAGCTCGACGACGCTCCGGCGTGTCAGGGCCGAGAGACCCTCGATCACCGCCATCAGCTCCATCCGGTTATTCGTGGTCTCGCGCTCGCCGCCGCTGCGTTCGACGGCCTTCCCCGATCTCGGGTGTCGCAGCAGGAACGCCCACCCCCCGGGGCCCGGGTTGCCGGAGCACGCACCATCTGTGAACAGCTCGACAGCCGGGGCATCACCCTGCGTGTCATCCGAAATCGCATCCTTGCGGGTCATCATCGTGCATCATACACCCCACGCTCCCCACCTCCACCCAGCCCGGGTCTACGATCCATTTATGAGCACACCCGCCGCCCCCGCCGACGCGTCCACCTCCAGCCGCGACCACGACGAGCAGCTCGTCCATCGCATCGAGATCCACCGCAGCCAGCACGCCGGCGACCCCCGCGCCGAGACCCTGCTCAGCCGAGCAAACGAGCTCGGGTACGGGCTTGAGGGTGCCCATTCCGCCCGCGTCTACCTCATCGAATCCCCGCTCACCAGCGCCCAGCTTGACCTGATCGTGTCCCAGCTGCTCTGCAACCCCGTCGTCGAACGCGCGGAGATCGGGTCCACCGAACCACGGGGCGCCCTCGTCGAGGTCCACCCCCTCCCGGGCGTCATGGACCCGCCCGCCCAGTCTGTGGCCGACGCCATCGAGGCCCTCATCGGCATCAGGGCCGAGGTCTCCACCGGCTACCGCTACGACCTGCTGGGCGTTTCGGACGCCAAGGCCCAGACCATCGCCAACCGCCTGCTCGCCAACCCCGTCGTCGCCGGGGTCCACGCCGTGCCCTTCCACCCCGAGCAGCTCCCCAAGGGCCACGCCCACGAGTTCAAGCTCACCCACGTCAACATCCGCGATCTCGACGACGCCGGGCTCGAGAAGCTCTCGCGCGAGGGGCACCTGTTCCTCTCGCTCGACGAGATGCGGGCGATCCAGGACGAGTACAAGCAACTCGATCGCGAGCCCACCGATATCGAGCTTGAGACCCTCGCCCAGACCTGGTCCGAGCACTGCGTCCACAAGACCCTCAAGGCCACCATAAGCTACAACGGCCCCGAGATCCCCGGCATCGACTGGTCCTCCCGCCCCCATCACGAGGTCAACGACGACGGCTCCGTCACCATCAACAACCTCCTCAAGGCCACCGTCGCCGCTGCGACCTTCGAGCTGATCGAAGAGGGGCTCGACTGGACCCAGTCCGTTTTCGTCGACAACGCGGGCATCGTCCGCTTCGACGACGAGCACAGCGTCTGCATCAAGGTCGAGACCCACAACCACCCATCCGCCCTGGAGCCCTACGGCGGCGCCGCCACCGGCATCGGCGGGTGCATCCGCGACATCATCGGCACCGGACTCGCCGCCAAGCCGATCGCCTCCACCGACGTGTTCTGCGTCGCTCGACCCGACACCGAATCCGTACCCGCCGGCTGCCTGCCCCCCCGACAGATCCTCACCCAGGTCGTCGCCGGCGTGCGCGACTACGGCAACCGCATGGGCATCCCCACCATCAACGGCGCGGTCTCCTTCGACCAGCGCTACATCGGCAACCCGCTCGTCTACTGCGGCTGCATCGGCATCATGCCCGCCGACCTCATCGCCGGCGACGCCAAGCCCGGCGACCGCATCATCGCGCTGGGCGGACGCACCGGACGCGACGGCATCCACGGCGCGACCTTCAGCTCCGCCGAGCTCACCGACACCCACGCCGACGAGTTCAGCCACGCGGTCCAGATCGGCAACCCCATCGAAGAAAAACGCACCCTCGACGCCATCATGCGTGCACGCGATGCCGAGGGCGGCCCGCTCTTCTCCGCCATCACCGACTGCGGCGCGGGCGGCTTCTCCTCCGCCGTCGGCGAGATGGGCGAGAAGATCGGCGCCTTCGTCGAGCTCGACAAGGCACCCCTCAAGTACAAAGGGCTGAGCTACACCGAGATCTGGATCTCCGAGGCACAGGAACGCATGGTCCTCTCCGTCCCCGAGGAGAACCTCGAAGCGCTCCAGAAGATCTGCGACGAGGAGCACGTCGAGCTCGCCGACCTCGGCTACTTCGGCACCGACGGCGCGCAGCTCATCCTCAACTTCAACGAGCACGAGGTTGGGCGCCTCCCCATGCACTTCCTCCACGAGGGCATCCCCATGCCCACGCGGAGCGCTCGCTGGTCGCCAGAGAGAAAAGACGGGACCACAGAGCACACGGAGCACACAGAGGACAAGAAAGAGCAGGTCCTCAAGCTGCTCGCGCACCCCAACATCGCGTCCAAGCACTGGATCGTCCGCCAGTACGACCACCAGGTGCAGGGCAACACCGTCGTCAAGCCACTCAACGGCCCGCGCGGCATCGGCCCGTCCGACGCCTCCGTCATCGAACCCGTTCCCGGCACCAACCGCGGGCTGGCCGTCGGCTGCGGGCTCGCCACCGGGCTCAGCGACGACCCGTACGCCATGACCCTCGCCGCCATCGACGAGTGCGTCCGCAACCTCGTCTGCACCGGCACCGATCCGGAGCGCATCGCCATCCTCGACAACTTCTGCTGGCCATCGTGCGGCAAGGAAGAAAACCTCGGCTCGCTCGTGCGAGCAGCCCACGCCTGCTACGACGGCGCCAAGGCCTACAAAACCCCCTTCGTTTCCGGCAAGGACTCGCTCAACAACCAGTTCACCACCGAATCGGGCGAAACCATCGAGATCCCACCCACCCTGCTCATCACCGGCATGGGCATCGTCCACGATCTGGGCACCTGCGTCACCTCCGACGCCAAGTCCCCCGGCAACACGCTCGTCCTCGTCGGTCAGCCCCAGGGCAAGCTCGCGGGTTCGCACGCGCACCAGCTCGGGTTCGTTGAGGGCGACGCCATGCCCAGCGTTGACCTCAAAGCCGGGCCGAAAATCGCACGCCAGATCCACGAACTCATCAACAATGGTTTGGTCCGCAGCGCCCACGACGTCTCCGACGGCGGACTCGCCTGCGCCATCGCCGAGATGCTCATCGCCGGCTCATCAAGCGACGCCCCCATCGGCTTCACCGCCGACGACGCGCTCGACTGGGCCATCGCCTTCGACGAATCGCCCTCGTGCTACGTGCTGGAAGTCGAGGACCACGAGGCGATCCGCAGCGCACTGGGCGATACCCCGATGCGGGTGCTCGGCTCGCTCAACGATTCAGGACGATTCGCGTGGGCTCAGCTGGACGCGAGCATCGACGAGCTGACCAGCGCCTGGCGCTCGCCGCTCGATTGATGATCGCTCACGCGGCCTTGGAGACCTCGCTGGTCCCGGCGTTCATGATCTCGCCGAGCCACTTGTTCACATCGGCACAGAACTCGTCCTTGTGAACGTACATCGACGCGCCGCGTCGGACCGACTCGTCACGCATGAGCTGGTCGTTGTTCCCTGTCAGCATGAAGAACGGAACATCCTGCAGCTTGGTGTTCTCCCGCAGGACGCGAAGGACCTCGTGCCCGTTGCACCCAGGGAGCTGGTAATCACAGAGCACCAGGCTCGGGAGCCGATGCCCGTCGAGCTTGCCCTGCTCGATCAGGGTACACGCCTGCGTGCCCGACTTGACCCACTCGACCTCGATCTTCCCCCGGCGCTTGAGCAGCGAGATCACCAGCGTCGCCGCGAGCGCATCGTCCTCGACCAGCAGGATGCGGAAGCTCGAGGTGTCCACGTCCGTGTTGCTCACGTTGGGCGTATCGGTCTGGGCGACCGTCGAGGTGTCCGTCGTGACGGTGACCTGGCTGTACCGCCCGTGCACCTTCACGTTGTTCCGTCCGTCGGACTTCGCGGCGTAGACACTCTCGTCCGCCTCGTGCACGACCTGCTCGCCCGACGAGAGCCGCGTTGGGCTGCCCGCGTCCGTGCTCGAGACGCCGATGCTCGCCGTCACGCTCAGCTCATCGGGAGCGCCCTCGACCGATCGGAGATCGAACACCTCCGAAGCGAACGCCTCGCGAACCTGCTCCGCGAGCCCTGCGCAGAAGTCGATATCTCGTCCCTCAACAATGACCGCGAACTCCTCGCCGCCATACCGGAACACGACACCGTCGTCACCCACCGTCTCCGATGCCCGCCTCGCGATCTCGATGAGAACGACATCGCCCGCGGCATGGCCATACGTATCGTTGACGCTCTTGAACCGGTCCGCGTCGAAGAAGATGACGCCGAAGTTCTTGCCCTCGCTGGTGAAGCCGTTGTACACCCGCTTGAGATCCGCGTCGAACCGCTTCCTGTTCGCGATCTGGGTCAGCCCATCGACCAGCGCCTCGCGAGCGAGCTGGTCCGCTTCCCGCTGCATGTGCAGCTGGTGCTCGAGCCCCTGCTCCTGCGCCTTGGCGATCAGCTCCGTCGGGCTGGGGATCTCGCCGATCTCCTGACCGAACATCTTCGCCAGCGTCTTGGCGGTCTCGTTGACCTCGGAGAGGAGCTCTTCAGTATCGACCGCCTTGCTACCGAACCAGGTCTTCGCTTTGCTCTCGAGTTGCCCAACATCGGCCGCGGATGCCTCGGGATCGAGGCAGCCGCTCATGAGCGCACCGCTCGCGACGACCTGGGCGAGCAGCTGATGCTCACCATCGCAGCTCTCGGGGTTGTGGTGGTAACGGATCGCTTCCGAGATGTCGCGCGGCAGCTTCCACCGCAGCGCGAGCTCCGAGCCAACACGCGTGTGATCGAAGCCGAAGACCTCGTGCTCCTGACCGCAGAGATTGTTGTGCGAGACGCCCGCGAGCGAGGCGACATACTCGTCACGCAGCGACATGAAGAACGCGAGCATCCCCATGTCCTGGAACAACGAGGCCGTAAACGCGTCCTCGGGATCGAGGCCGCCGATACGCTTGGCGATGATCCGCGCACCGGTCGCACCGACAATCGCCCGACGCCAGTGCGACTCAAGATCAAAGTCCGAATCAACACGCTTGGTGGTCTCGACAAGACTGAAACCGAGCACGAGCGACTTGACCGTGTTCAGCCCGAGGTATCCCATCGCACGATCGATCGAGCTGCAGGGTGAGGAGAGCCCGTAAAAGCTCGAGTTCACCGTCTTGAGCACCTTCGCGGCCAACGCCTGGTCCTGCTGGACCAGCTTGGCGATGTCGCTCATCGCAACGTCCGGGTCACTCGTGAGTTCCAGCAGCCGAACCGCCACAGCCGGGAGTGAAGGCAGGTTCGGACACATCATGACGTTGTCTAGGCTGTATTTCGACATAGGTAGCGATCTCCCGCTCGTAGATTCGGAGTCCCCTCGGTGGCGGGTTCTCACCCACCGTCATTCCACCCCGAAAATCGGGAGTTCCTGATCCGGAGTTCAATCCGGTTCCACGACATTGCGCGAGAAAATCACAACCGCTCCAGTTATGCGGCCTTCCCGAACATGAAACCCCTGACGGTGTCTTCAGGGGATTTCCCTCGGACCGATAACCCCGTTCAGCGGAGTCCGTACTCTTTGAGCTTGCGGTACAGCGTCCGCTCACCGATGCCAAGCAGCTTGGCCGTCTGCTCGCGGTTCCCGCCCGTGAGCTTGAGCGTCTCGCGGATCGCCTGCTTCTCGAGCTGCTCCAGACTCGTGCCCGCGAGCGAGCCGGTCTGCGCACCGCCAGAATCGGGGAGCCCGTCAATATCCGAGCTCATGATCTCCGCGGGGATGTGCCCCACCTCCACCCGGACGACGCTCGCATCGTCCTCGCGATCGCCGATCGCCATGACCACCATGTTCTCCACCACGTTGATCAGCTGGCGCACGTTGCCCGGCCACGCGTACCCCGTCAGGCGCATCAGCGCCGCGTCCGAGATCTCCGGCGTCGACTGGCCGGGCAGCAGATCACCCGCGAACTTCGCGATCGCGTGGCGCACGATCCGCGGGATGTCCTCGCGCCGCTCCCGCAGCGGCGGCAGGTGGATGTGCGCCCCGTTGATCCGGAAGAACAGGTCCTGACGGAACGAGCCGTCCGCGGTCATCGTGTTAAAGTCCCGGTTGGTCGCGCTCACGAAGCGCACGTCCGAGTGGCGGGCATCGTTGGAACCCAGGCGCACCACCTCGCCGCTCTCGAGCACCCGCAGCAGCTTGGCCTGCATCGCCAGCGGCATGTCCCCGATCTCATCGAGGAACACCGTCCCGCCGTCCGCGTACTCGAACACGCCCTCGCGGTCCTTCTCCGCCCCGGTAAACGCCCCCCGCACGTGCCCGAACAGCTGGTCCTCGAGCAGACTCTCCGCCTGCCCGGCGCAGTTCATCGTGACGAACCGCTTTCCAGAGCGTGGCGAGTTGTTGTGCACCGCCTGCGCGATCAGCTCCTTGCCCGTGCCGCTCTCGCCCGTGATCAGCACCGGGATCTTGGAGTTCGCCACGGTCTTGACGGTCTTGAGGATCTTGCGCATGGGCTCGCTGCCCGCGACGATCCCCTCGAACCCGTCGTGCTGGATCAGCTCCTTGAGCTCGCCCGATTCGCTCCGCAAGACCGCCTGGTCCGCTGCCCGGTTCACCGCGGATCGGAACACCACCAGATCCAGTGGTTTCTCTACAAAGTCGAACGCACCGTGCTTGAACGCGTCGCGAGCCGTGGGCACATCGCCATGGGCGGTCACCATGATGGTTTCCGCGTCGGGCTGGAGTTCTTCCGCAAGCGTCAGCACCCGCATCCCCGCGGTGCCCCCGTCCGCGTCCACGCCCTCCTTGCCCGCGCTCTCGGGCATCCGCAGGTCCGTGACGATGACGTCGAACGACCCGTGGCGCAGCTCGTTGGCCGCCTCCTCGATCCCGTGAACGATCGTGCAGATGTGCCCCGGGCGACGCAGCGCTTCCGCCATCACGTCCGCGTGCTCGGGCTCGTCCTCCACGATCAGGACCTGCGCGACGACCTGTTCAGATGCGTTTATATCGCTCATCGGAGGATTCTATGCCCCTTCGCAGGGTGCCACTACTCGCCGTCTTCGGCGCAGTAGTGCTCTTGGGTGATTCAGAAGCCACTACTGCGCGGCAAGCCGCGAGTAGTGGCACCCAGAACATGTTCACCGCGTCATCGATTCCATCTGGAACCGGCGCAACGCACACGACGCGATCGCCAGCGCATCCGCCAGATCCGCCGGCTTGGGCAGCTCGGGCAATCCAAACATCTCCTGCACGCTCAGCTGCATCTGCTCCTTGGTCGCCCGCCCGGACCCCGTCGCGGCCTTCTTCACCTCCGCAGGTTTGAGCTCGCACACCTCGACCCCCGCCCGGCGCGCCACGAGCAGGATCACACCCCGCGCGTGCGCCATCTTCACGACCGTGCCCGGATGGTCCTTATGGGCGAACATCCCCTCGATCGCGATCAGATCGGGCACCGCCCGCTCGACGAGCGCCTGCACATCCTCTTCGAGTTCGACCAATCGATCCCCGATCGAAGCCAGCGGCTCGCCCCGCTTGGTCAGCCGGAACACCCCCGCCTCGACGATGCTCGGGCGCACCACATCCCCCGTCACGCACCCGTAGCCGGTGATTGAGAGTCCGGGATCGAAGCCGAGCACACGCATGGGTTCAGTGTACCGAGTTGCCAGTACCCACGTCCATCCGCGCCATCGTCTCCACGATCGTCTTCACCAGCACGTCGCACTCGATATTCACCCGATCCCCCGCCGCTCGGTCGCGCAGGTTCGTCCGATCGAGTGTCTCCGGGATCAGCGCCACCTCGACCCAGCCCGCCTCGGTGTCTATCGCCGCGAGCGTCAGGGAGACCCCGTCGATCGTGATCGAGCCCTTGGGGATCATGTACTTCATGAGCTCATCGCCAAGCCCCACCCGGACGCGATACCCGTCCTCTGTGAACACCCCCAGCACCTCTCCCGTGCCGTCTACGTGCCCCTGGACCTGGTGCCCGTCGAGGGTATCGCCCATACGCAGCGCCCGCTCCAGATTCACACGCCGCCCCGCATCCCACGAGGCGAGCGTCGTCTTCTCAAGCGTCTCGGGTATGGCATCGAACGTGAACAACCCACCGTTCGCCTCGACCGGCTCCACAAGCGTCAGGCAGCACCCGTTGTTGGCGATCGACTCGCCCGGCTCGGGATGATGGTCCCAGCCGCATGGATCAACGATGATCCGCAGACCGCTGCAAGTCTTGGAGACGGACTCGACACGCCCAACATGCTGGATAATGCCCGTGAACATGCCAGAACCCTACGCGATCAGGTGCGAACAGTCGCACACAACCCGCTCCGAGCCCAGAAATCGCCCCCTCGGGCACCCGCATTCCCGCCCGGCTCGCTATCATCTTTGACCCCTCCGCCCCGCTTCCGGGGCGATGATCACGCACCATGGAGACCGCTCGATGTTCGAGAACTCGGCCCTGTTCAACCGTACCGCCCGCACCCTCGCGCTCACCACGGCGCTCGCAGCCCTGACCGCCTGCTCGAGCACCCAGACGAGCGACAGGCCCGAGGACGCCGACTCCGAGTCGTCCGCCACCCCCTCCGTCGCGCGGAGCACCGGCTGGGACATCAACCACGAGGGCTGGGCCGAGCTCGGCTACCAGTGGGAGTGGACCGGCTACCCGCCGCTCGCGGATAACGCGTACATCGAGCACGCGACCGCCTACGACGACATGCTGACCTTCATCGGCTCGGGATCCACGCTCTCCGTCCTCGAAGCGAACACCGGCAAGGTCCGCTGGTCACGCCAGATCGACCGCTCCACGACCCGCTTCGTCGAGCCCGTACGTCGCGATGAAACCCTCTACGTCGCCAGCGACACAGAGCTCTGGGAGCTCAACCTCCGCAACGGCAACACCATCGACCGCGACTCGCTGGGCACGCTGGTCAACACCTCGCCCCTCCTGATGGGCAACCTCGCGATCTTCGGCACCCTCTCGGGCGAGCTCTTCGCGTACCAGATGGAGAACGACTTCAAGCTCTGGTCCTACAAGTTCGACGGGCCAATCCATCAGGCCGCCATCCAGGTCGGCGACAACCTCATCGCCGCCATCTCCGAGAACGGCGAGATCCGCACGCTCAGCGCCACCAACGCCCACTCCGGCATGTCCACACGCATCGCCGGTGGCTCGGACACGGCGCTCATCACCGACTACGTCGGCATCTACGTCGCGTCGATGGACCAGTCGCTCTACGCCTTCGATATCAACGACGGCTACCGGTTCTGGCGGATCCGCTCCAGCGCCCCCGTCAGCGTGCAGCACACCCTCCATGAGGGCATGCTCTACGCCAGCACCCGCGACCAGGGCCTCATGGCCATCGACAGCGCGACGGGCGACGTGGTCTGGAACAACACCGAGATCGGCGGCTGGGTCCTCACCGTCGTCAACGACGCCGAGCTGATCGTGTACTCGGGCTTCGAGATGCTCGCCATCGACAAGGAACGCGGCGACATCATCGCCCGCACACCGATCAGCAACATCGCCGGCGTCCGCACGGACTCGATCTCGGACGGCAATGTCTACATCATCACGCTCGACGGCGGCGTCGCCAAGTTCGGGCTTCGGTAAGCAACACCAACCACGCACAACGCGAGCACATCATGAACTCCACAGCAGACGCTGCGGCCAGCGCCCCCACCGACTCGGCGAGCTCACTCGTCAGGGTCACGCGGGCGCTGATCTCCGTTTCAGACAAATCCGGGATCGTCGATCTCGCGCAGGCGCTCCACGACCTGGGCATCGAGATCATCTCCACCGGCGGCACCTCGAAGGCAATCCAGGATGCGGGCATCCCCGTCGTCTCCATCGACGAGCTCACCGGGTTCCCCGAGATGATGGACGGGCGCGTCAAGACACTGCACCCCAAGGTGCACGGCGGGCTTCTCGCCCGACGCGACCTCGACACGCACGTGCGATCGATGAGCGAGCACGACATCAAGCCCATCGATCTCGTGGTCGTCAACCTCTACCCGTTTGAGGCCACGATCGCCAAGCCCTGCGTCACCGAGCCCGAGGCCATCGAGCAGATCGACATCGGCGGCCCCTCCATGGTCCGCTCCGCCGCCAAGAACCACGCCTCCGTCGCCATCGTGACCGATCCGGCACAGTACGGCGAGCTATTGAATGAGCTGCGCACCTATGAGGGCGCGACCACGCTCGGGCTCCGCAAAAAACTCGCCGCCCAGGCGTTCACCCAGACCGGCGCGTACGACGCCATGATCTCCCAGTGGCTCCTCCGCAACGAGCAGGAAGCGCCCAAGACCATGCCCATCGCCTTCCGCCGCCACGACGAGTTGCGATACGGTGAGAACCCGCATCAGAACGCGGCCGTCTACAAGCAGATCGGCGCCCCCGCGGGCACGCTGCTCGATGCGCAGCAGCTGCACGGCAAGCCGCTGAGCTACAACAACCTCAACGACGCCTCCGCGGCCCTCGAGCTGGTGCGCGCCATGGCACGTACTGCGCCCGACGCGTTCAACACCTGCGTCGTCAAGCACACCAACCCGTGCGGCGCCGCCAGCGCCACCACATGCGCACACGCGATCGACCGCGCCATCGCCGGCGACCCGATGGCGGCCTTCGGCGGGATCCTCGCCACCACCAGCACGATCGACCTGAAGGGCGCCCAGCGCATCGCGGCGGACGGCACCTTCTTCGAGATCGTCATCGCACCCGGGTACGACGACGATGCGCTGGCGCTGCTCCGCGAGCGCTGGAAGAACCTGCGGATACTCGAGGTCGCCAAGAACGCGCCCGACATCACCCGCGAGCTCAAGTTCCTCCCGGGCGGGGCGCTCATGCAGGAACGCGACCTGATCGTCCCAGACCCCACCAGCTGGACCCACGCCGCCGGCCCCGAGGCGACACCCGAGCGGATCGCTGCGGCTGCGATGCTCGAGAACATGTGTAGATCGCTGAGCTCCAACGCCGTGCTCATCGGCGGCATCGACCCCGAGTCTGATTCCGGTGCCATTCGCCTCTTCGGCGCGGGCGCTGGTCAGATGGACCGCGTGGCCTCCTGCAGGGGCGCCGTGCACAAGGCCAGCGAGCTCGCCAAGGGCGCGATCGCGTTCTCCGACGCGTTCTTCCCATTCAACGACGGGCCCCAGGTGCTCATCGAAGCGGGCGTCACCATGATCGTCCACCCGGGCGGCTCCAAGCGCGATCAGGACACCTTCGATCTCTGCAATGAGCACGATGTGACCTGCATGACCACCGGGGTCCGCCACTTCCGCCACTGACCCGATCCAGCTCAGAACACGCATCGATCCGGGGTCTCGGATCGAAAACGCCCGGTAGTCCCGCTATCGGGCGTTTGTGCATGGACGCCCGCACAGAGCGATCTTTGCCGATCCTTTATGGCGTCTGATGCGTACAGGGTTGAAGAATGCCCTAAAAACTGGTAGATATACATAAGGCATCCCCCGGATTTCAGCATGTCCAAGAAGCAACGCACAAACAGATCCCGCTCCTCGGCGCGGTCGCTGCGTTCGGGCACCAGGGGGCTGGAGCACCTATCTGCCGACGACGCGGTCGAGCACATACCAAGCGTCGATGCCGCCCACAGCGATGGCATCGACGCGATCCACACCCATCCCGGATTCAACGACGGGCTCGGCGCCAAGGTGCTGGTGCTCAACCGCCACTACATGGCCACGCGTGTCATCAGCGCCAAACGCGCCTTCGTGCTCCTTGCTCGCGAGGCCGCCGAGGTCATCCACGCCGACGACGGCTCGTACGCCAACTACGATTTCGAGACCTGGGCCGAGCTCAGCGAGCTCCGCAAGCAGTTCGAGCCCGACCAGCACGACTGGGTGAAGACCGTCCGGTTCGATATCGCCGTCCCCCGCATCATCCGCCTGATCACCTGCGACAAGCTGCCCTCGCAGCGCGTCAAGCTCAACCGGCGCAACCTGTTCGCGCGGGATCACAACCGCTGCCAGTACTGCGGCAACCGCTTCCCCACCAGCGAGCTCTCCATCGACCACGTGCTCCCCCGCTCCCAGAACGGGCCCGATACGTGGCAGAACCTTGTGTGCGCCTGCGTCAAGTGCAACTCCCGCAAGGGCGGGCGCACGCCCGAGCAGGCAAACATGAAGCTGATCCGCAAGCCGGCCCAGCCCAAGCGGAACCCGCTGATCTCGATCCGGCTCAACTCGGACAAGTACGCGTCATGGAAAGCATTCCTCGACGATGCCTACTGGTCCGTCGAGCTCCGCTGATCTCCACCGATCAGCTGCAGCGCGAGATCGCACGCCCGATCCAGGATGACATCCTGATCCGCATAGTTGAACGCACCAGCGCGACCCGTCAGCTGGACATTGCGGATGCCGCTCAGCCGCTGATTCAGCGTGCGCATCGCCTCGATGCTCTCGCGTGTGAGAACGGGGTGAGATCTGGGTACGCGCTCCACGCGCGGCTCGACCTGCGGCTGCAGGCGGATGCCTAGCTTTGCCGCATCTTCGCGTGCGGATTCGATGAGCGAACGGTCCTCGGAATCACGAAACGCATCTTCACCGAGCCAGAACTCAAAGCTGATCAGGGCCCGACCGGGAGTCGGGGGACGCATCCGCTGACCCCACAGGTTGTAGTTCGTCATTCTGCCAGACCAAAAACCCTCATCATTCAGGTACAGGATGTGCCTGCGGGGCACGCTCACCTCATCTGCAGCGAAATAGCAGATGACCGTGTTCCTGAATCCGAGCGCGGTACGCCCCTCATCCGGCTCTTCAGGCAGCACGGGATCGAGCAGTCGCAGCAGGACAGGAACCGGCAGTGTGCTCACCACCACCGACTGCTCGCATCCGATCTCACGTGCCTCATCCGAACGAACATCCCGGACGACCAATGATTCGAGCCGCTCACCGCTGTGCACGATCCGTTCCACGCGCTGGCTTGTTTCTACGATGCACCCCAGACGCTGAAGATGGCGTGAGAGCCGTCTATAGAGGTCGCCCATACCCCGCCTGGGGTGCAGGATCCGTACATCGCCCGTCCCGCGAAACAGGTGATCGATCCAGCTCAGCACGCCGCCCGTATTGAACCGCCCCGGCTTCCATGATGGGTGCACCCGTTCCAACTCATCACCCCAGAGGCGGTGCAGGTAGGGCCTGAGGCAATCATCAACGAGCACCCGGCCGTAGGACCGTGTGCTTGTCTCAAGACAACTCTCCGGATCGCGTAGACCCGGATTGATGCGGCCGAGACAAAGCGATACTCCCGCCCGAGTGCAGTAGCCGAGCCCGCGGTGCTTCAGGAGCTCGCTCAGGGTAGGTGGGTACGAATAGATCTCGCCATCCCACAGCATGCCCGTGCTGAGCTGAAACCTGTCATACTCACCCTCGAGCACCGACTGGAACATCTCACGGACCCGGGGCAAGCCGGTACCGATCGCGTGGGGTCCGAGATCTACGGTACCGCCACCGAAGCTGATGCTCCGCGACATCCCTCCCACAACATCGGCCCCCTCGAGCACGAGCACACGACGCCCCCGATCGGTCGCGGCCTTGGCGAACATGAGGCCCGCCGGCCCAGCGCCGAGCACAATAAAGTCAGGCACATCATGCTCCCTCATCCGTGCCCCCCGCCTTGATCCGAGTCGCGGGCTCTACAAACTCCTTTTCTCGCAACTCCGAGTTCCTGTAGTCCCCTCGGAAGAGCACCAGCCTCCGGACCTCCTCGAGTTTCATACGCAGGAGTTCCAGGCCCGAGATGCCGCGGGGATCGCCCGCCGCCAGCGCCTGCTCGCTCGGGTACAGCGCGACCGCAGAGCAGGCCGGGATCTCCGGGATCACAAAGACCCCGTTGACATCGGGGCGAAGAACCCGCCCGCCCTGGGTCACGATCACCGGGCGATCGCATCGGACCTGCACATCACGCAGCACGATCTGGGTCGGGTTGGAAAGCACGCAACCGGACCGCCTCGGTGTCACAATCAGGTTCTTGATGCCGAGCAGACGATCGAGGATCGTCGAGACCTGTTCTTTCCAGCAGTCTTCCCGGGAAGAGATCAGCGAGAACGCGCGGCGGACCTCCGGGTGTATCTCGCCATCGTCATCGACAAACTTCTCCGCCATGTGCGCGTACAGCAGCAGGAGCCCGTCCTCGTGCGCCAGCTTGTCCAGCGACTTCGCCGTCATTCGCCTGCATGCCCTGAGGTCCTGCGCAACACAGGAAAACCAGTGCTTCACGTACGGCTTGTCATCGAGGTGAAACGGCATGGACGGGTTTTTCGAGAGCACATTCAGGGAAACCGTGCGAAACAGGCGGGTGTAGTCGAACCTCGCTCTCATCAGGTCGCCGCAAAAATACGAGGAGGATTCGTTGTGGCCCTCGTACCGCTCATGACTCGTGGGCACCAGGCGACGCACGACCCAGCGGATGAACCGGCTGCTCGAGAACTCTTCTCCCCAGTACAGGTTCTCGGCGTTGTGCTTGTGGAAGCAGATCAGTCGTGGCGACTGCCCCAGAATCTCAGCGTGCTCGCAGAGGCCTTCACGCACCGTTTCTCGCGGGTTGTTGCCCGAGCTGACACCGTGCGACCCAACCTCTGCACCGCGTTCGATCAGCTCCCGGCATACCGCCGCGTACTCCGGATCCTGCAGGACCGAACCCGCTTCAGGCATCGCATCATGCACAAGCCCGCAACGGTTCTCCGGGTGCCGGACCCAGGCGCAGTGCGTTGGGCGAATACCGAGACTTAAACAAAAGTCGTAAACCGCACGCACACGCGCGGCGTTCGATTGATCAGTATCATCCGTTATGCCAAATGCAAATCGATATGGGTAGGGCCATCGCCCAACACGGACACGCATGCAACACAATCCTCAATGTAATAACAACTCCTGTGCCCTCACAGAGTACGAAGTTGAAATTGAGTTGTGAAGCTGAAAATCTGACTTTCGGCGTGATCGCTCGCCACCCGCGTGAGACCGCTCGGGATTCTGCCCGATAAGCACGGACGGCCGCGTACCAATCCCACTCCCGGTCGAATCAGAGCCGGTCGAACCCGCCGGGATCAGAAGCTCGAACCGACCCCAGACACCCTCGAACGCCTGTTCACTTCTCGATGTGCACGGAGTTGATGCTCAGCCGACCAGCTTGTCTGTTGCCTCGGCCAGATCGAAGTCCTTCTGCGTGATCCCGCCCGCGTCGTGCGTGGATACGCTCAGCGTGACCTTGTTGTAGCGGATCAGGATGTCCGGGTGGTGCTGCGCACGCTCGGCGTACTCGGCGACCGCGTTGACGAACTTCATCGCACCCTTGAAATCCTCGAACTCGAAGGTCCGCTGGATCTCACCATTGAGCTCGACCCAGCTCGGGTGGGATTCCAGCCCCGCCTCGATCTGCGACTCGCTCAACTTCTCGACGGCTTGCTCGGTCATGACTCCTCCTGATTCACCGGGCATCGCGCACCCGACGAGGGCACAGATTTCCCAGCGTCGGGCTTGCCGAACACCTGCAGTGTACCCACAATCCGGCGTGCGTGAACCCCAGATCTCATCAAACCACACGACCCGCCTCGCCCCATCACCCACGGGAGCCCTTCACCTGGGCAACGCGTTCAGCTTCGTCATCAACTGGGCTATCGCGCGCAAGTACAACTGGCACATAATCTTGCGCATCGAAGATCTCGACGTTTCTCGTGTCCACGACGGCATGATCGAGGACTGCATCAGCACCCTGCGCTGGCTCGGGCTCGATTGGGATGGAGCCCCTATTCTGCAATCAGAGCAGCCAGATCGCTTCCATCAGGCCATGAGATCGCTCGCCGCGGCGGGTCGCGTCTACCCCTGCGAACTCAGCCACAAGCAGATCCAGGCCGCCCTGAGTGCCCCGCACCTCGGCGATGATCAGCCGGGAGACAGGTTCGCAGCGATCCGCCCCGACCCGATCCCGGCTCAGTTCAACGACCCGGACAGCAGCTGGCGGTATATCCCCGATGAGCAACCGCCGGAGTTCAACGATCAGCACATGGGACCTCAGCGGTTCAGCCCGGCGGACCTTGGCGGCGATTTCATCGTCTGGACCAAGCGCACCGCCCCGAGCTATCAGCGCGGCGGGGTCGTCCACGACCACGCGTCCGGGATCACCCAGATCGTGCGCGGGCGAGACCTGCTCGACTCCGCCGCCCGCCAGCTCATGCTCTACCGCGCACTTGGATACCGACCCGAGCCCGCCTACACCCACCTCCCGCTCATCCTCAGCGCGGACGGGCGTCGCCTGGCCAAACGCGATCGGGACACCCACATCGCCAGCTACAGCACCCTGGGCGGGCCCGACCGCGTCATCGGGCTCATCGCATGCTGGGCGGGCACCGTCGCCAAACCAACCCCGATGTCGATTTCAGAGTTTCTCAATGCCTTCGATCCCGATACACTCCCCCTGGACGACATCGTGTTCCGTGAAGAGGACGCCCAATGGCTCAGATCGTAATGAACCCCGCCAAGTCGCTGCCCGTGCTGCTCGTGCTGCTCTACACCCTCTTGGCTGGGGTGGGGTGCTCACAGCCGCAGACGATCGTCGATGGCAAGATGGACATCGACATCGCGGGCAAGACCTTCGTGTGCGAAGTGGTCTCCGACGAGGCGTCACGCACGAAGGGACTCGGTGACAGGAAATCGATGGGGGAGCGAGAGGGCATGATCTTCTCATTCCCGGATGCGCAGATCCGCACGTTTGTGATGCGTGACTGCTACATCGATATCGACATCATCTTCCTCGACAGCGCCGGGCGCATCGTCGCGATGCACGCGATGAAGGTCGAGGAACCCAAGCGTGAGGACGAGTCGCAGCTCCAGTACGAGCTCCGCCTCAAGAAGTACCCCTCACGCTTCAACGCGCAGTACGTCATCGAGCTCAAGGGCGGCACGCTCGAAAGACTGGATCTCAGCGAGGGCGACCAGATCAAGCTCGATACCGAGGCCCTCCAGGCCGTCACCAGCTGAGCCCGAGGTCCGATCATCCGCGATCGACCTGCGCGGTCAGAACGGATGGTTCGCGTGCGCCCCCGCCCCGCGCTGCCCATAACCACGAACAGACGATCGCTTTGATCTGTCCCTGCACCGTCCCGGTGTTTCACCCGAATCGAGGGTGGACCGAATCAACGGAGGATCGTCAAGTGGGACTTCGCATCGCATCTACACCGCATCAGGGCCCCTGCGTGCTCGTCTCGTGCACCTCGGACGCCCCCGCTCCTCGCGCCCAGTCGGTGATCCAGCGCATCGGGCAGCACATTCAGCCGCGCGGGCTCGGCACGGATCTGGTATCGCTCAGCACGATCCTCAACTCGACCCCCAAGCAGCGCGGCTCACAGGCACCGGTGCTCATCATTGCCGACGAGAACGTGTCCGACTCCGCGCTCAACCGAATCGCCGACGCCCTGAGCCAGCACCTGTGCCCCGCCCTGGTGCTGATCCCCGACACGCACGCCCACGCCGCCATGCTCTTTCAGGGGGCAGGCATCATGTGCGAGGCCATCGACATCGACCCGGCGCAGGCCGCCGTCATCCTGTGGACCCTCGCCCAGCGCCAGCCGGCGATCCAGCAGCTCGCCAACGAGCTCACGCTCACCGAGCTCTCGATCAACTCGGTGAACACGGAGATGCTCAAGCTCCACGAGGAACTCGCCAGCGCCGCGACCCTCCAGCGCGAGTACATGCCCAAGGCCCTGCCCGAGATCGAGGGCATCGACATGGGCATCGTCTACCGCCCCGCCTCCTACGTCTCGGGCGATATCTACGACATCGTCGAGCTCGACGAGCACCACACCGGCTTCTTCCTCGCCGACGCCGTCGGGCACGGCGTCCCGGCCGCCCTCATGACCATGGTCATCTCTCAGGGGCTGCACAAAACCGAGGGCAAGGGCGACAAGCTGCGCATCGTCGAGCCCGCCGAGGCGCTACGCCGCCTCAATACCACCATGACCAAGAACGCCGGCGAGCAGGCACGCTTCGCCACCGCGGCGTACGCGATCCACGACAAGCGGGACAACACCATCACCGTCGCCGGCGCCGGGCACCCCCCGTCCCTGCTCGTCCGCGCGGGATCGGGCGAGGTCGAGCAGATCGAATCGCAGGGGCCGCTGCTGGGCGTGTTCGCCGACCTCGAGTTCGAGCAGACGACCCACCAGCTCAACCCGGGCGATGTCTTTATCATCTACTCCGACGGCTTCGAGGTCGCCTTCCCCAAGCAGGACGCGGAGGGCGACGAGCGAAAACGCCCCACGCTCACCTACATCCAGGAACTCACCGACGCCGGATCGGGCGAGCACGCGCTCGATCACGCGATCGCCACGCTCGAGTCGCACCTCGACGCCCAGTGCGGCTCGCTGCACCAGCCCGACGACATCACCGCCCTGTTCATGTCCTGCGCCGGCTCGCTCGAGCCCACGGGCGTGTGAGACCGCACGACCGAGCAGATCGCTCGGGCGCGGACCAACGGACACACCGAAACTGGATCAGACGCCCTCGGCCCCGGGTTCCGCGATCTGGATCGAAGCGATCGCCGTGAGCATATCGGGCGCGAACTGGAAGACCTTGTTCAGGCCCGTGACCACGAGCACGCTCATGACCTCGTCGCTGACGCCTGCGAGCACCAGCTGGCGCTCGCGTGCCTCGAGGTTCTTGCGCAGGCGCAGCAGCTGGGCGATGTTCGAGGAGTTGACATAGCTCACCTCGTGGAAATCCAGCACCGCGTGCGGGATCGGCTCGCTCTCGCCCGTCGCCTCCACGCGCTCACAGATCATGGAGAGCTCGTCGCTGAGCGCGGGCTCATCCGCGAGGTTCGCGATCACGATGTTGTCCGACCAGTCGATGGCCATAACGCGTCCTTACTCTGTCGCCTCGCCAGCTGCGGAACTGCCCGCGCCGGCGCTGTGCTCTTCTTCCTCGGATTCTTCGATCCGAGCCGCGGACACGACCGCGTCGCCGTCTTTGAGACCCACGACACGCACGCCCTGGGTCCCACGACCATAACTCGAAATCGACGAGGCCGCCATACGGACCAGCTGTCCCTTTCGTGAAATCACGACGAGGTCCTCGTCCTCACAGACACCAATCGCGGCAACGGATCTGCCATTGCGGGACGTGGACTTGATATCCGTCCGCCCCTTGCCGCCACGCGACTGCGACCGCATGGGCCCCGATTCGGGGTTCACACGGTAGTCGTCCACGGGCGTTCGCTTGCCGTAGCCGTTCTCCGTGATCGTCAGCAGGCACAGGTCCCGCTCGATGTACTCCGGGTCCGTGTGCGTGACGTCCGGGTCGTTCTCGTCGCGGACCATGGGGATCCGCATGATCCCGACGACCTCCGCGTTGTCACGCAGCTCGATGCCCTTGACTCCGGCCGCCGATCGCCCCATCTCGCGCACGTCCTGCTCGAAGAACCGGATCGCCATGCCGCCGCTGGTGACGAGCATCAGGTCGTCCTGCCCGGTGGTCATCCGCACGTCGAGCAGCGCGTCGTCGTCCTTGAGCCCCACCGCGATCAGGCCCGAGCGGTTCACGTTCGCGTACGCCTTGAGCGCCGTGCGTTTCACGATGCCGCCCTTGGAGACGAACGTCAGGTAGTTGCTGCCGGCCTCGAAGTCCTTGATCGCGAGGTACGCGCACGTCCGCTCGCCCTCCTTGAGGTCGATGTAGTTGATGATCGGGCGACCCTTGCTCGTCCGGCTCATCTCGGGCAGCTCGTACACCTTGATCTTGAACACACGCCCCGTGTCCGTGAAGCACAGCAGGTGATCGTGCGTGGAAGCAGCGAAGAGGTGCTCGATGAAGTCGTCGTCCTTCGAGTCGCTGGCCTTGATGCCCTTGCCCCCGCGCCCCTGCGACTGGTAGGTCTCCAGCGGCACCCGCTTCACGTACCCGGAGTGCGAGATGGTCACCGCCATCTCCTGCTCCTGGATCAGCGCCTCGATATCGATGTCGCCCGCGGCGTCCTCGATGCTCGTCAGGCGATCACGCCCGAAGCGGCCCTTCATCTCCTCGCAGTCCTCGACGATGATGTCCAGCACCATGCGGTGGTTCGCGAGGATCGCCTCGTAGCCCTCGATCTCCTCGATGATCGAGGTGTACTCCTTCACCAGGCGTTCGATCTCGAGCCCGACAAGCTGGATCAGGCGCATGCCGCCGATCGTCTCGGCCTGCACACGCGTGAGCAGCACGCCGCCGTCCGCGTCGCTCTCACGCATGGCATTCATCAGGCGCTGCGGGATGTCCTTGGCCGCGGGGTGCGACGCAGGGATCGTGTAGCGGCGCTCCATGAGCTTCTGGATCGCCTCCTCGCGCGTCTGCGAGCTCTTGATGAGCTGGATGATCTCGTCGATGTCCACCACCGCGTAGATCATGCCCTCGAGCACGTGGGCCTTCTTCTTGGCCTCACGCAGCAGGTGCAGCGTCCGCCGACGGATCACCTCGATGCGGTGCTCGACGTAGCACTCGATGAGCTGCTTGAGCCCCATCGTGCGGGGCTGGCGGTTCACCAGCGCGATGTTGATGATCGAGAACGTCTGCTGCAGCGGCGTGCACTGGTAGAGCTGGTTCTCGACCACGCCCGGGTCCGCGCCCTTCTTCAGTTCGATCACGATGCGTGACTGCGCGTTCCGCCCCGACTCGTTGCGGACGTCGCTGATGTCCTTGATCCGCTCGTCCTTGACCGCCTCGACGATCTTCTCCACCAGCGTGTTCTGCACGAGCGCGTAGGGGATCTCGTCGATGACGATCTGGTGGCGGTCCTTCTTGAACTCCTCGACGTGCACGTTGCCGCGCACAGAGACACGCCCACGCCCGGTGGAGTACGCGTCGAGGATGCCCTTGCGGCCAAGGATGCGACCACCCGTCGGGAAGTCCGGCCCCTGCACGCCGCGGTACACGACGTTGCCGTCCTCGTCCAGCTCGTCACGCATCAGCTCGCCGAGCTCGATCTCGGGGTTGTTGACCACGCGCACGATCGCGTCGAAGATCTCCGTCGGGTTGTGCGGCGGGAGGCTCGTCGCCATACCGACCGCGATGCCCATGCCGCCGTTGATCAGGAGGTAAGGAAACTTGCCCGGCAGCACCGTCGGCTCGAGCAGGCGGTCGTCGTAGTTGGGCGCGAAGTCGACCGTATCGAACTTGATGTCCTGCATCATGTCCACGGCCGCCGCGGTCATCCGCGCTTCCGTGTATCGCATCGCCGCGGGCGGGTCGCCGTCGATCGAGCCGAAGTTGCCCTGCGGGTCCACGACCGGGACGTTCATCTTCCACTTCTGGGCCATGCCGACCATGGTCGGGTAGATGACCGACTCGCCGTGCGGGTGGTAGTTGCCCGAGGTGTCGCCACAGATCTTGGCACACTTGAGGTGCTTCTTGCTGGGGCGCAGGTTCAGGTCGTTCATGGCGACGAGGATGCGCCGCTGCGATGGCTTCATGCCGTCGCGGACATCGGGCAGTGCCCGGTCCATGATCGTGCTCATCGCGTAGGTCAGGTACGAATCCTGCAGCTCACGCTCGATCATCAGATCGACGGCTTTCAGCTCGACGGGGCTCTCGGGTTGATCGGGCGTCGAGGCACCCTCTTCAGGCGTGCCATCGCCGTCGAAATGATCACTCATGCAGGGTCTCCGCGCGGGTCAGTTGCCGCGCCGGATGCCCACTCCTGCAAGCGTCTGCATAGGGGCCATCCGGCATGCTTATATTGTAGGCGCAGCAGCAAAAAACCGCTCTGGATCGGTGCGCTTTTGAGCCGCAATTATCCGCCATTCCAGCCACGTGAAGTCGGTTTTCAACGCTCCATGAGCGACTCGAAGCTCGCGCCCGTATCCGTGAGCATCAGCAGCGCCATGGCGCTGGATTCGATGGGCATCCGCTGGTCCCACAGCGCCATGCGAACGCCCCAGTCGGCGCCCTCCGCATCGGCGAACATGTGCATCGCCTCCCCCTCCGCCACGAGCTGCCGGACGAAGCGGATCGAGTCCACGAGACGGGTGATCTCCCCGGGCACGTCCCCGGAAGCGATCGTGCCGGGCGTGATCCGCTCGTCGCCGAGCATCGTCGCGATCCCGGCGAGCGGGCGCAGGCACGACCAGCTCGGGAGCGGCGCGCTGGAGCGGGTGAACACGATCCCGCCGGCCAGATCACGATCGATCCATCCCAGATCTGCCCTCCGCAGCTGATGCTCCCAGACCAGCGAGCGCATCTGACGCAGCGCGGCACTCGACGAAAGCTCCTCATCGTCCGCCACGTGCTCCATCTGGGCCCAGACGAGGAACGGCATCTGCGATACCAGCAGCTCCGTCGGGGTGTCCAGGTAGACCCGCGCGATCGCCGACTCCGTCAGCGCGGTCCGGTCACGGGGGTCGAGCTTGGCGCTCACCGCCAATGCGTGCGCAACCAGCCCATGGGCGGCGGCCGGGATGATGGGGTCGAAGCCATCATCCTCCGCGAACACCGTGTCCAGCGTCGCCAGGCTGTTCACCCGCAGCTCATTGAGATCCTCATCACCGAGAATCAGTTCCAGCGGGATCTCCGAGAGCGCGATGAGCGCCATGCACGCGGAGAGCGGGTCGTCCCACGGCGTGATCTCATCACGCTCTACCACCGCCAGTTCCCGGAGGATGTCGCGTCCCGCGAGCACCGCGTCGCGTTCCTGCTGCGATGAAGCGTCGCTGCCGTAGCGGAGCAGCGCGTACGCCCCGAGGGCCTGCTCGAAGGCGCCCGCGAAGGGGGACTCCACCTTGCCGGTCACCGGGTCCAGCGTGCCCATGAAGCCGTAGTTTTCGACGCCTTCCCACCGTCTCCCCATGAGATGCGAAGCGATCCGATCGCTCATGCGCGATATCGCCCGGACGGAGATCTCGCTTGAATCGACCGCGCGCCCCCCACGATCGAGGAACACACCACCGAGGCCCGGCGCTGGCTGCGCGATGCTCATCGGCACCCAGCGGTAGAACGTATAGCCCTGCTCACTGAGCTCGGCGGGCGTCTGCATCACGATCCCGCTGTCCTCGGACAGCGTCAGCGAGAGCGCCGCGGCCGTCCGTGCCGGATCACCGCGGCGGAGCAGGATCGATTCCGCCCCCACCGCGTCGGCCCGGTCGCCCAGGCGGACCGCGAAGCCCACGGAGCCGGGGCTGTACCCGAAGCCGGGCAGCGTGAGTTCATTGGGCGAGACCGGGACCAGCTCGTTACCGAGTTCCAGCGTGATGGTGATCCGCTCCGAGAGCTCGCGGATGAACGCTTCCCACATCGCGTCGCGATCCTGCGTCAGCTTCGCGTTGGCGCCGTTGAGCGCCTCGCTGGTCGCCTGCCACACGAGCCCGGGGTCCGGGTCCGCCGACGCCGCAGCGCCGCGTCCGAAAACCCGCCCGTCGAGACGGAGCGTCACCACCACCGCGCTCAGCGGCTCACTCTTCGATTCGGGCGAATCAACGCTGGGCACGTCCCAGTCGCGGACCCAGCCCTCGACCTGCTCGAAGATCTCGAGCCCCTTGGCGGCCTCGATCGTCGGCTGGGCCCCGTTCGCCCGCGTCGCCATGCTCACCATGAGCAGCAGCGCGGCGATGACGGAGAGGGTTATCGGTCGGGTGCGAGCAGTTCCGGCGTGTGTTTCAATCATCAGTGTTGACTCCCACTGTGGTATTCGTGCAACATGTTGCGTGGGATCCACACGCCGAACCGCCCTGACACACCCAAATGCGGGTTTGGGGCCCCGGGAGCGTGGATCCAGCGTGCGGAACAGGGTTTGGCACGCGGGTTGTATATCTCTGGGTGACAACTGAAAACAGGAGCATCTCCCATGGCCACAATGCAAGAACTCGTCGTAATGACCGCTGTCCGCCGTCGCATCCTCGTGCTCACCCTGCTGAGCTTCGTCGCGATGTGCTAATCAACACACCCACACACAGAGCATAGCAAGCTCAACCAGCTCAACCGGTTCGGACGCGAGTGTGTGTGTTGTGGGCGTCCGAACCCCGCTCCCGGCGCGATGCATGACGCTCCACCACGACCCGATCGTGCGTGTCCCCATCAAAGAGTACCGTCCGCATCCCTGGGCATACAAAAGACGCCCCGACCTGGTCCTCGGTCGGGGCGTCTGCGGTTTTGTGCTCAATCAAGCTGCTGCTTGTTTAGAGCTCGATCTTGTCGGTACCCATGGAGCCGTGGTCGTCCATGCCGCCACGCGCGGGGAGATCCATCCCGCCGCCGAAGCCGCCGGAGCCACCACCGCTGGTGTCGCCGCCGCCGGAGCCCTCGCCGCCGGTCGCGTCGCCCCACTGGGCACGCTTGAGCGAGAGGCCGATCTTGCGGTCGTCGATGTCCACGCGGAGGATCTTGACGTCGATCTCCTCCCCGACGGACACGACGTCCTGCGGGTTCTCGACCTTGTGGTCCGCCAGCTCGGAGATGTGCAGCAGGCCCTCGAGATCGTCCTCAAGCTCGACGAAGACGCCGAAGTTGGTGATCTTGGTGACCGCGCCACGCACGACCATGCCGGGCTGGTACGCGCCGGGGATCGCGTCGACCCACGGGTCCTCGGTGAGCTGCTTGACGCCCAGCGAGATGCGCTGCTTGTCGCGATCGACATCGAGCACCACGCACTGGACCTCGTCGCCCTTCTTGTAGAGCTCGTTGGGGTGCGTGACCTTCTTGGTCCACGACATGTCGCTGATGTGCAGCAGCCCGTCGATGCCCGGCTCGATCTCCACGAACGCGCCGTAGTTGGCGAGGTTGCGGATGGTGCCGGTGATGATCGTCCCGTTGGGGTACTTCTCGCTGACGAGCTCCCAGGGGTTGACCTCGGTCTGCTTCATACCAAGCGAGATCTCCTGCTTGTTCTTGTCGATCTCGAGGACAACAACCTCGATCTCGTCGCCGGGGTTGACGATCTCGCTCGGGTGGTTGACCCGACGCGTCCACGACATCTCGGAGATGTGCACCAGGCCCTCGATGCCGTCTTCCAGGCGGATGAAGGCGCCGTAGGACATGATGTTGACGACCTCGCCCTTGACGCGAGCGCCGACCGGGTACTTGCCCTCGATCTCTTCCCACGGGGAGGACTCGGTCTGCTTGAGACCCAGCGCGATCTTCTCCTTGTCGTGGTCGATGTTGAGCACCTTGACCTCGACCTTGTCGTCGATCTTGAGCAGCTCGCTCGGGTGGTTGATGCGACCCCACGACATGTCGGTGATGTGGAGCAGGCCGTCGATGCCGCCCAGGTCGACGAACGCGCCGAAGTCGGCGATGTTCTTGACCGTGCCGGTGACGACCTGGCCCTCTTCGAGGTTCGACATGAGGTGCTGCTTGGCCGCCGAACGCTCACGCTCGACGAGCTTGCGACGCGAGATGACGATGTTGCGCCGTTCGGTGTCGATCTTGAGGATCTCGGCGCGGACCTTGCGTCCGATGAACTCGTCGAGGTTGTGCGGGCGACGGATGTCGACCTGCGATGCGGGGAGGAAGACCGGCACGCCGATGTCGACGAGCAGACCGCCCTTGATCTTCCGCATCACGGTGCCCTCGACGATGTCCTCTTCCTTCGTGGTGTCCACGATGCGCTGCCACGCGATCTGGCGATCGGCCTTGCGCTTGGAGAGCTCGATGAGCCCCTCGTTGCCCTCAAGCGATTCGAGCAGGACGTCGACCTCGTCACCGATCTTGAGATCGGTCATCGAGGCGAACTCCTCGCGCGGGATCAGCCCCTCGCTCTTGAGCCCAACCTCGACGACGACGTCGTCGCCCGCGAATCCGATGATCTTGCCCTTGATGAGCTTGCCGGGCTTGAGGTCGCTCGCCTGGTCCGACAGGATCGAATCCATGCGCGTCTCGGACTCTGCCGACTCGCCGAACATCTCGTTGAGTAACTGCTGCGTCTCGTCGTCAGCGACTCCCAGCGACGCGATCAGGTTCTCGTCGATCATGCGTGTTTCTTCCTTTCATACGCCTGCGCGTATCACGAGAGCGCTCCCGCGTTCAGGCCCGGCCAAGCCAAACGCGTGTGCCCTCGCACCGAGTCGCCCAGCGGGCTCGTCGGCTGCACCCCTCGGGGTGCGTCTGAGGTCCAATCTCGCCCGGGCTCAGGACCATCCTGAGCACCGGATCGGCCGGTCCCATGCAATCTCATGGGAAAGGAAGGATAGATCTGATCCGAGCCCGGGAAAAGCCTCAATCTCAAGGATTTACAGTGTCATGACACCCAGACCCCTCAACATTGGTCACACGGTGACAATTCCGTCGATAATCCATCTCTGAAAATACTTTCCGCTTCATCACAGGTTGGGCTTGTTCCGCCATGTCGGATACCATCTAGACCTGCACTCGGCTTTATTGGGAAGCCGGGCACCCGCCCCTGAGCAGCAGGGCGGGTGGCTCATCCCCTTCAATTGAGGGGTCTCGAGAGTTGCGTGTGCTGCGATCGAACAGGCGGACCCCTCCGCCTCCATATGAACGGGTGCATAAGCATGAGTGCCACAGCCACCGCCACCGAACTCCCCCGCGGATCGGTCACCGATGAACTCGGGTTCCCAAACGACCCCGACAACCTGTACCTGCAGACCGTCAACACCATGCTTGACGCCGCGGAGCTCATCAACCTCAAGCACCGCACCCGCATCATCCTCGCGCAGCCCAAGAACGAGATCATGGTGCACTTCCCCGTCAAGATGGACGACGGGCACCACAAGCTCTTCAAGGGCTACCGCATCCAGCACAACAACGCGTGCGGCCCCTACAAGGGCGGCTTCCGCTTCCACCACGACGTCCACCTCGACGACGTCAAGTCGCTCGCCTTCCTCATGACCATGAAGTGTGCGGTCGTCCGCATCCCGTTCGGCGGCGGCAAGGGCGGCGTCAAGGTCAACCCGCGCGAGCTCTCCGAGGGCGAGCTCCAACGCGTGTCGCGCCGCTACTGCAGCGCCATCATGGACCAGATCGGCCCGGACGTCGATATCCCCGCGCCGGACGTCGGGACCAACGCCCAGATCATGGCCTGGTTCGCCGACACCTACATGATGTCCTCGTCGCACCAGCACCACGACGCCCTCCGCGTCGTCACCGGCAAGCCCGTCGAGTACGGCGGGTCCGCGGGTCGTGAAAAGGCAACCGGACAGGGCGTCGCCGATACCCTCGCCGAGATGCTCCCCGGCATCGGCATCCCCCTCCAGGGCATGAAGGTCTCGCTGCTGGGCTTCGGTAACGTGAACGGCTGGGGCGGACGCATCCTCCAGGACATGGGCGCCAAGATCGTCGCCGTCGCCGACCACACCGGATTCATCCGCAACGACAACGGCATCGACTGCCACAAGCTCTTCGACCACAACCTCAAGACCGGCGGCATCGCGGGCTACGCGGAAGCCGACGAGATCAACGAGGAGGACTTCTACCGCACCAAGGTCGACGTCTTCATCCCCGGTGCGCTCGAGCAGATGATCAAGGAAAAGCAGGCCGACTGGCTCGACTGCAAGGTCATGGGCGAGGCGGCAAACGCACCCTGCGACCCATCCGGCGACCGCAAGCTCATGGAGAAGGGCATCGAGGTCATCCCCGCCATCCTGGCTAACGCCGGCGGCGTGACCGTGTCCTACTTCGAGTGGGTCCAGAACAAGAACGCCGTCACCTGGAGCGCCGAGCAGGTCGACCGCGAGCTCAACCGCCACATGGTCGTCGCGGCCCAGCGCGTCATGGAACGCCGCAACGAGCTCAAGTGCTCGCTGCGTGAGGCCGCCTTCGCCTCCGCGCTCGACCACATCGGCAGCGTCTACAAGGTCCGCGGCATCTTCCCGTAAACCGTACACTACATCAACACAAAGGGGCGTCCCGCTGGGACGCCCCTTTTTCATGTGAACTGACAGATCGAGATCATTGCTCGCGACCGCTCGGGTCCTTGTAGCGCCGCAGCAGCTCCACGATCCGCGGCTGCTTCGCGTCGATCCGCAGCGACTGACGCATCGCCGCCACCGCGCGCTCGCGGGCGCCGCCGTCGGTCTTGGAGGACCAGAGGTACTGGTTGAGCTCGCACACCGCGATGCCGTTGAACGCGGGGTAGTGGCCCGGGTCGAGCTTGCTGGATTCGCCGAACGCATCGAGCGCATCCTCATACCGCTTCAGCCGGAAGAGCCCCGAGCCGAGGCGCTCGTAGGCGATCGCGGTGGGCTCCAGGCGCACGAGCTGGTCCAGGGCCCCCACCATCTCCGCGTAACGCCGGAGCTGGTTGAGCGACTCCGCCATGTTCAGGAGCAGCCCGGGTGTCGGCGCGTCCATCATCTCCGCCGCCTGCTGGTACTCGACAACCGCCTCCTCGTGGCGGTCGAGCGCCGCGTACACGTTGCCCAGGTGCATGCGTGCGCGACCGCTCGGCGGCTCGCTCCGCACGGCCCGCTGGCCGTACGGCAGCGCCTGCTCCGCGCGCCCCATCTCCAGCAGCACCGTCGAGATCCCCAGGTTCGCATCGAACGAGCTCGGGCGGATCGACAACGCACGCAGGTACGCACGGTTCGACTCTTCCAGCGACCCCAGCTTGTGAAGCACCTGCGCGTGGCGGTACTGGGCCATGTAGTTGCGCGGCTCGTTGCGGACGGCCATCGCGAACTGGCGCTCCGCCTGCTCGTACTGCGCCATCTCCATCAGGATGTCGCCCGACTCCAGGTAGGCCAGCGTGAACTGCGGGTTGAACGCGATCGCACGCTCCAGCTCGCGCAGCGCCGCCTGCAGGTCGCCGGCCGCGTGCAGCCGGACGCCCTGCTCGTAGCTCGCCTGGTCACGCGGCATCCCGCGCGGTGCGGCGCGGTTGACCTCCTCGACGGAGATCTCGGGCTCGGGGGTGTCGACCGGATTGGTCCGTTCGTCGACGATCCGCATACCGGAATCCGTCTCCGTGACGCGCGGGGTGGGCTCGCTGCGCGGTTCGTCGTCCTGCTTCGCGATCGGCTGCCGCGAGAGCCAGTCCTGCTGGGCGCTGCTCATCTGCTCGTTCTGGTTCGGGAGCTCGCTCGCCCGGCGCTCCTGCTCACGCTCGGCCGCACGCTGGGCGCGGCGTTCGCGGATGGCCTTGCATCCGCCGGCTGTGCTCAGAAGCAGGGCCGGGGAGATCAGCATGGACGCGACGAGGACGCCGCGGGCGAGATGGTTCGATCGATTGGTCCTGTGCATGCGGACTCCTACGGCTCGGCGGGCGCTTCGGTTCAGCCCGCCGGGAATGTTCAAACTGCGTGTACGGATCTTATCGGCAATCCCGCGTGCGTACACTCAGGAAACCCAAGGAGCCCCCCGATGCCTCAGAATCAACCGCTCAAGGGACGCGTCGCGATCGTGACCGGCGCCAGCGCCGGCATCGGCCAGGCCATCGCTGTCGATCTCGCCTCGCGCGGCGCCGGCGTGATCCTCAACGCCCGGCGTGAGTCCCGCCTCGACGAGCTCGCCCAGCGTCTCACCGACCAGTTCGGCAGCATCAACGACGCCCCGCGGGCCGTCGGCGTCCCCGGCGACGCCAGCGAGGACGCCACCATCGACGCTATGCTCGACGCCGCCAGGGAGCAGTACGCCACGGACGCGGACCTGATCATCGCCAACGCCGGGCGCGGGCTCAACGGGTCCGTGATGACCTCCGACACCTCGCAATGGGAGGAGATGATCCGCACAAACCTGCTGGGCGTCTCCAAGCTCATCCGGCGCTCCGGCGAGCGGCTGCTCAAGCTCAACGAATCCCGCGACTGGTCCCGGCACCCGTGCGACATGGTCGTGCTGGGCTCGACCGTGGGGCGTCACATCTCGCCGTTCTCCTCAATGTACGGCGCGACCAAGTTCGGCGTGAACTCATTGGCCGAGGCCGCCCGGCGCGAGCTGGGCCCCAAGGGCATCCGCGTGACGCTCATCGAGCCGGGCATCGTCAAGAGCGAGTTCCAGGGCGTGGCGGGCTACGACCCGGAGTCCTTCGGCGATCTCATGGAGAAGTTCTCGCCGGTGCTGGTGCCGGAAGACGTGGCGCGGACGATCGGCTTCATCGTCTCCCAGCCGGCGGGGATGCACGTGTGTGATGTGGTGATTCGGCCGACGCGGCAGGATTATCCGTAACGATCGTGTGCCCTCAGCAGCTGCTTCACGGGCACCCGGTCGCAAACTCCTGAAGGAACGCGGACACGTCGAAGAAGTTGAAGCTGCCATCGCCATTGAAATCTGCGGTGCTGTCCTGCGCGGCGTACGCCCTCAGAAACGCAGACACATCGAAGAAGTCCACTATTCCATCGCCGTTAAGATCGACGCTGCATTGCGAGCAACCTGCGACGTCAAGCGTGATCAGGCCCGCGTTCAGGGAAGCGAGATAGGCGACCGATCCATCAACACTCACGGCGTACTCAGTGCCGGGCGCATCGTAACGGCCAAGCTCGACTGGATTCGCGGGATCACGCACATCGACTACTAGCAGCCCAGCCCCCTGGTCCGTGATGTATGCCCTGCCATCGACGACCTCTACATCGAATGCCGAGCTGGGCGTATCGAATGAACCCAGGAGAGATGGCTGCGCCGGGTGATGAACATCAATGAGCTGCAGACCGCTATGCTCATCAACCACATAGGCGATATTTTCGATCACCGTGAGCCCACGCGCATCTTCCATCGGGTAAGTGCTCTTGAGCTGTGGGAACAGCGGTTGGCTGACGTCATAGATTTCCAGACCAGCATTCCGCCGAGTAACAAACATGAGCTCGCCAACGGTGTCCGCATCGTTCAAGTTGACCAGGGATAGGCCGCCCGCGAATGCTGGTGAAACAGGATCGCTGACATTGATGATGTAGGCTCCAAACGAGGAGACGGCGAACAACTGAGTCCCATCGACATGAACACGCTCAAAGTCATACCCAGGAATCTGGAAGCTGCTCAGCAGCGATGGTGTTTCGGGCTCGCTGACATCAATCAGGTAGATGCCCGAGTCTCCATCAACAACATACGCGATCTGGCCCTCGACACGCATATCGAATGCTGCAAAATCAGGCGTGTCGTATAAGCCAATCTGGATCGGGTTCGCAGGATCCTGCACATCGATAATCTGAAGGCCTTCCGATGAGGCCGCCACGTAGGCGAGCCCGTCAACCGAATGCACGCCTCGTGCAGAACGGGCTTCAGTCCGTGCGCTGAGCATGATAGGCTGCTGCAGCTTGTTGGTGTGGATGATTTTCAACCCGTTGAAAGCCCCATTCGCCGCGAAGGCGAAATCACCGACAACGTCAAGCGATGTCACTCGGCCGATCTGGTCATTCGCACCGACCAGTGTTGGATGCTGAGCGTCTTGGATATCGATCAGATGAATACCGTTGGCGGAGGCGAGATATGCGAGCGAACCGAACACACGGACATCGAAGTTCTGAAACGGCAATGCGTAGGCCCCGACCATTGCGGGCGAGCTTGGGTCACTCACATCGACAATATGCATGCCGGTGTGATCTACCGCGAGGTATGCCTTGTCACCAACGACCTCAACACCGTTCAAACCGCTCTGTGATGCAAAGGTACCGATCAGGAACGGTGAAGCCGGATTGCTGACATCGATGATGTCCATTGCCCCCGTATCCATACCGTTCGCCACATACACACTCGAGCCGTCCACAGAGATTCCGTTAGCGGATAGAGCAGTACCAAAGGACCCGAGTAGGACCGGAGCCGATGGTTCGCGGATGTCGATCATCTGCAACCCTGCGGATCCTGCCGCGAGAAACGCGATCCCGTTCGCAACGACAACATCCAGCACGTTGCCCGCCGAGTCAAACTCACCGAGAATCACGGGTGAGGCCGGCTGACTCACATCAACAATTTGCAACCCACCATCACCAGCTGCTATGTACGCGGTCGAACCGACCACTGCGAGCTTCCTACACAAACCGGGTAGCTCGATCGCACCGAGGTACATTGGGCTGCTCATGTCCTGCACATCGAGAACACGGAGACCGCTCCACCGATCAGCGACATATGCGATCGATCCACGCACAACCACATCCTCAGTCCGCGTGGGTGTGTCGTACGACCCGACGATATCAACCCCCGGGCACAGCAGCCCGTCTGCCATTGCGGGACGTGTGATCGCCATCGAACAGAGTGTCAGAACAACAGCAGTATTTGGCGAACGCATCGTCAGCACCTCTCAGTTACATCAATTAGACCATATGCGATACTCACTCCATACGAGTGTGGGATAGCACAGATGCAAACGATATTGAGAATTGCACTGATTTGAGATTCGTAGCGTATTGAGGCATGCATCAGTCAGGACAAATCGTTCAAACTGATGACATCGGGAAAGCTCATCTGCCTAGGAAATGCCCCGGCACGTCCCCGTGGTCCGCCCGGATCACCGAGCGGATGCCGCCGCGGCCCTTCCAGTTGGTCTCGATCTGCAGCCACTGCGGGTCGATCGCCTTGACCAGATCGTCGCGGATGGTGTTGGTCACCGCCTCGAAGTAGATGCCCTCGTTGCGGAAGCTGTGGTAGTAGAGCTTGAGCGACTTGAGCTCGATGCACACGCCGCCGTCCTTGTTGGGGCGGGGCATGTAGCGCAGCGTGATCACGCCGAAGTCCGGGTGCCCGGTGACGGGGCACACGCTGGTGAACTCCTCGGCGATGTGCTCGATCACGAAGGGCGCATCGGACGGGGTGGGGAAGACATCGAAGAGAGACGGATCAGGCATGAAACCAGCATAGGCGCAGGGCGTTGAGTCTTGTATACGTGCACGAAAAAGGGCGTCCCGCGTGGGGACGCCCTTGTGTGAGTTGGGATCAGTTCGCGATCAGCTCTCGGTCGTTTCCGCGGCCTCGGTGGAGCCCTCGCCGACCATCACGTCCTTCACCTCGACCTGTGGGGTGCCGAACGCGTCATCGCTGGCGAAGTCCGCCTCGTCCATCGCGTCGTCGTAGAACTCCTCGTCGGCCATGGCCTCCTCGAGTTCCTCCGGCGAGACGAGCGTCTTGACGCGGATGTCCTGGTAGCGTCGGAAGCCGGTACCGGCCGGGATCAGGTGACCCAGCAGCACGTTCTCCTTCAGGCCCACCAGCTCGTCCTCGGCGCCACGCAGCGACGCCTCGGTGAGCACCTTCGTCGACTCCTGGAACGATGCGCCCGAGAGGAACGAATCGCTGGAGAGCGCGGCCTTGGTGATGCCGAGCAGCAGGGTGCGACCCGCGGCCGGGCGTGCACGCTTGGCCTTGGCGATCTCGCCGCCCTCGGCCTCCGCCTTGGCGTTGGCCTCCTTGACCTCGTCCTTCTCGTAGAGCTGACCGACACGCAGCGGCGTGGTGCCCGCGTCGGTGATGCGGACCTTTGACGCGATCGCGTTGTTGGTCGTGCGGAAGGTGAACTTGTCCACGATCTCGTGCGGGAGCAGCTCGGTGTCGCCCGGGTTCTCGACGCGCACCTTGCGGAGCATGGCCGCGAGGACCATCTCGATGTGCTTGTCGTTGATGGGCACGCCCTGAGCGCGGTACACGTTCTGCACCTCGTCGAGCATGTACTGCCAGAGCGCCTCTTCACCACGGATCTTGAGGATGTCGTGGGGAACCAGCGGACCCTCGGTCAGCGGGTCGCCCGCCTGCACGAAGTCGCCCGCGTGGACCAGCAGCGCCTTATCGTTGGGCACGTGATGGTCCTTCTCGATGCCCGAGTCGGACACCACGCGGATCGTCATCTTGCCCTTGCGCTTGTCGGAGAGGATCTCGACGACGCCCGAGATCTCGGCCATGAAGGCCGGGTCCTTGGGCTTGCGTGCCTCGAAGATCTCGGTGACTCGCGGGAGACCACCGACGATGTCCGCCGAGCCGGCCGCCGAACGCGGCTGACGCGCGATCATGTGGCCCGCCTCGATCTCCTCGCCGTCCGTGACCTCCAGGCGTGCCTTCGCGGGCAGGTAGTGGAAGTCGAGGATGTTGCCATCCGCGTCGACGATGTTGATCTGCGGGTGCAGGTCGCCCTTGTGCTCGATGACCACGAGGGCCTTCTGACCACGCCCGGCGTCCTCCTCACGCACGGTCTCGCCGATCTCGATATCGACGAACTCGACGCGACCGCTCTTCTCCGCGAGGATCGGGGTCCGGTGCGGGTCCCACTTCACGAGCGTCGAGCCGCGCTTCACGCTCTCGCCGTTCTTGCAGTAGATGAACCCGCCGTACGGGATCTTGGTCTTCTCGAGCTCCTTGCCGTCGGCGTCGAGGATCGCCAGCTCGCCGTTGCGCTTTAGCGCGACGCGGGCGTCGTTGCCGTCCTCGTCCTTGACCGCGACCTCGTTGCAGCCACGCAGCTCGACCGTGCCCGCGTTCATCGAGCGGTACTCCGTATCCACAACCGCACGCGTACCGATACCACCGGAGTGGAACGTACGCATCGTCAGCTGCGTGCCGGGCTCACCGATCGACTGGGCCGCGATGATGCCGACGGCCATGCCCTCCTCGACGAGCTTGCCGGTGGACATGTCCATGCCGTAGTCGAGCACCGAGCAGCCGGTGGGCGACTCGGAGGTCAGCGGCGAGCGGACGAGCACGGAATCGAACCCGAGCTCCTCGATCCGCTTGGCGGCCTCGTCGGAGATCATCTCGTTCGCGTCGACGATCTTCTCGCCGGACTTCGGATCGGTGACCGGGTTGACCGCGACACGCCCGAACACCTGATCGCTCAGGGGCACGTCGATCTGTTCGCCCTTGTAGATCGCCCGCTTGAGGATACCGCGACGCGAGCCGCAGTCGTGCTCGGAGACGATGATCGACTGGGCGACGTCGCACAGCTTGCGGGTCAGGTAGCCCGAGTCCGCCGTCTTGAGCGCCGTGTCCGCCAGACCCTTACGAGCACCGTGCGTCGAGGAGAAGTACTCCAGGATGTGCAGGCCCTCGCGGAAGTTCGCGCGGATGGGGGTCTCGATGATCTCGCCCGAGGGCTTGGCCATCAGGCCTCGCATGCCGGCGAGCTGCTGCATCTGCGAGACGTTACCACGAGCACCCGAGTCGCTCATCAGGTAGACCGGGTTGAGGAAGGGCTTGCCCTCCTTCTCGGTGATGCTCGCGTACGACCCGTCCTCGTGACGGCGGTCGTTCTTGAGCGTCTCGATCATCACCTTCGTGAGCTCCTCACGGCAGTGCGACCAGATGTCGAGCAGCTGGTTGTAGCGTTCGCGCTCCGTGATGATACCGCGATCGAAGTTCTTCTCGACGCGGTTAACCTTCGCCTGCGCGTCGTTGAGCAGCGTCGCCTTCTCCTCCGGGATGCGGAGGTCGGTGATGCCGAACGACAGGCCCGCGAGCGTCGCGTTCTTGAACCCGACGTTCTTGAGATCGTCGAGCAGGTTGATCGTCGCGGCGCGATCGCAGTACTCGTAGGTATCGTCGATCACACGCGCACAGCCCTTCTTGCCGATCGCGCAGTTGTAGAACGGCATGCCCTCACCGAGGATCTCGGAGAAGATGATCCGCCCCACCGTCGTGATCAGGCGCCCGTTCTCCGGCATCGCCTCAATCGGGCCGCGCTCCTTGGTCACGAGTTTGTCGTAACCGGTCAGACGCACGGAGATCATGTCGTGGATGCCGATCTTCTTGGAATCGAACGCGAGGATCGCCTCGTGGCGGTCCTTGAAGCGAGGGATCTCCTGCTCGTTCGCTTCCTCGACCTTGTTGAGCGTCGTCGTGATGAAGTACACGCCCATGACGATGTCCTGCGACGCGTTGATGATCGGGTCACCGTTCGCGGGCGAGAACACGTTGTTCGTCGAGAGCATGAGCACGTGGGCCTCGGTCTGCGCCTCGATCGATAGCGGCAGGTGGACCGCCATCTGGTCGCCGTCGAAGTCCGCGTTGAACCCACCACAGACCAGCGGGTGCAGCTTGATCGCGTTGCCCTCCACGAGCACCGGCTCGAACGCCTGGATACCCATGCGGTGAAGCGTCGGCGCACGGTTCAGAAGGACCGGGTGCTGGTAGATCACCTCTTCGAGGATGTCCCAGACTTCCGCGTCGCGGCGCTCGAGCATCCGCTTGGCCGACTTGATGGTGTCCGCCAGCCCGTGCTCCTTGAGCTTGCGGATGATGAACGGCTGGTAGAGCTCGAGGGCGATCTTCTTGGGAAGGCCGCACTGGTTGAGCTTGAGCTCGGGGCCGACCACGATGACCGAGCGGCCCGAGTAGTCGACGCGCTTGCCCAGCAGGTTCTCGCGGAAGCGCCCCTGCTTGCCCTTGATCATGTCCGTGAGGGACTTGAGGGCACGCGAGGACGAGCCGAGCACCGGTCGGCGGCAGCGGTTGTTGTCGAACAGCGCGTCGACCGCCTGCTGGAGCATCCGCTTCTCGTTGCGGATGATGACCTCGGGTGCGTTGAGGTCCATCAGCTTCTTGAGGCGGTTGTTGCGGTTGATGATGCGCCGGTACAGGTCGTTGAGGTCGCTGGTCGCGAAGTTGCCGGACTCGAGGAGCACGAGCGGACGCAGGTCCGGCGGGATCACGGGGATCACGTCCATGACCAGCCAGGCCGGGTCGTTCTCGCTCATGCGCACCTGCTCGACGAGCTTGAGGCGCTTGGCGAGGTCCTTGGTCTTCTGCTTGGAGCGGGTCGCGGCGAGCCCAGCACGGATCTCGTCGGCGATCGCGTCCAGGTCGAGCTGGTCGATCAGCTCGCGCACGGCCTCGGCGCCCATCATCGCGGTGAACTCGTTGCCGTACTGCTCAAGGGCCGAGCGGTGCTCGTCCTCGGTCAGGACCTGCTTGTAGGTCAGCTCGGTATCGCCCGGGCGGGTGACAACGTAGTCCTGGTAGTAGATGATCTTCTCGAGATCGCTCGTCTTCATCGCCAGCAGCGTGCCCAGGCGCGAGGGGAGCGACTTGAAGAACCAGATGTGCACCGCGGGCGCGGCGAGGTTGATGTGCCCCATACGCTTGCGACGCACACGCGAGTGGGTCACCTTCACGCCGCAGCGATCACAGATGTAGCCCTTGTACTTGGTGCCGCGGTACTTGCCGCACGAGCACTCGTAGTCCCGCTCCGGGCCGAAGATCCGCTCGCAGAACAGGCCGTCCTTCTCAGGTCGGTAGGTCCGGTAGTTGATCGTCTCGGGCTTCTTGACCTCGCCGTAGGACCAGGCCCGGATGTCGTTTGGCGACGCCAGGGTGATCTTCACCGACGAGTAGTCGTTCACGCGATCGTATACACTCTCAGCCATATTTCAGTCTCCCGTACAGGAGTGATTCGTATCAGTTCGTTCACAGTCGAGGAGAACAAGCCGACCCGCTCGGTCGCGGGGCGACGCCGTCACGCAGCGTGCTTCACAGCAGGCTGCCGCCCTCGAGCTGCTTCTTCTCGAGTGTCAGGTTCATACCCAGACCCTTGAGCTCGTTGCAGAGGACATCGAACGCGACGGGCATGCCCGCCTCGAGCTTGTTGGTGCCCTTCACCATCGACTCGTAGATCTTGGTACGCCCTTCCACGTCGTCCGACTTCACCGTCAGCAACTCCTGCAGGATGTACGCGGCCCCGTACGCCTCGAGCGCCCAGACCTCCATCTCACCGAAGCGCTGACCGCCCGTGCGTGCCTTACCACCGAGCGGCTGCTGGGTGATGAGCGAGTACGGGCCCGTCGCACGGGCGTGGATCTTGTCGTCCACCAGGTGGTGCAGCTTCAGCATGTACATGAAGCCCACGGTCGTCTTCTGGTTGAACGCCTCGCCGGTGCGGCCGTCGTAGAGCTGGATCTTGCCGCCCGCGGGCATCTCCGCAAGGAGCTCACGCGGGTGGGGCCAGGTGCCCTTCTCCTCGCACTCCGCCCAGCGGCTGCGAACGTGCTCGTTCGCCTCGCGGACCGCGGCGTGGATCTCCTCTTCCTTCGCACCGTCGAACACAGGCGTGACGGCCTGGAAGCCCAGGACCTGCGCCGCCCAGCCGAGGTGGGTTTCGAGGATCTGCCCGACGTTCATTCGCGAAGGAACACCCAGCGGGTTGAGCAGGACATCGACGGGGGTGCCGTCGTCCATGAACGGCATGTCGGCCTCGGGGACCACGCGGGCGATGACACCCTTGTTCCCGTGACGACCCGCCATCTTGTCACCCGCGGAGAGTGTCCGCTTGGTCGCGATGTAGACCTTGACCATCTCGAGCACGCCGTTGGGCAGCTCGTCGCCGCGCTTCATGTGCGCGACCTTCCGCTGCTTCTCGGCCTCGACCGCCTCGATACGGGGCCAGTACTGACGGTACACCGTCTCGGCCTCTTCCTTGACGTCCTTGTTGCCCTTCACCCACTTGGTGTTGAAGGTCTTGATCTGCTCGATGATGACCTCGGGGATGTCCGACGCACCGACCTTCTGACGGGTCATGGGGTCGACCATCTCGGTCCCGACGACCTCGTTGATCGCCTGGGTCATCTCCTTGAAGAGCTTGATCGCCTGCGCGTCCTGCTCGGCCTCGTACTCGGCGATCTCCGCCTTCAGCGCCTTCTTCTGCGACTCGTTCATGTGAACGCGACGCGAGAACTTCTTGGTGCCGATGACGATGCCGTTGGTGCCGGCGCTGACCTCGAGCGAGTCGTTCTTGACGTCTTCACCCGCGCGACCGAAGATCGCGTGCAGCAGCTTCTCTTCCGGCGTCAGCTCGGTCTTGCTCTTGGGCGAGACCTTGCCGACCAGGATGTCGCCGGGGCCGACGCGGGCACCCACGCGGATGATCCCGCTCTCGTCGAGGTTGCGGAGCATCCGCTCGCTGACGTTGGGGATGTCGCGGGTGAACTCCTCGCGACCGAGCTTGGTCTCGCGGACCTCCACGTCGAACGAATCGATGTGGATGCTCGTGAACGCGTCGTCCTTCACCAGGCGCTCGCTGATCACGATCGCGTCCTCGAAGTTGTACCCGTCGAAGGTGTTGAACGCGATCAGCGCGTTGCGACCGATCGCCAGCTCGCCTTCCTTCGTCGAAGCACCGTCCGCGATCACCTGACCGGCCTTGACCTTCTGGCCCTTCTTGACGATGGGCTTCTGGTTCTGGCAGGTGCGCTCGTTGAGGCCGACAAACTTGCGGAAGACGTACTCGTCCGCGTTGTCGATGATGATGCGCTCCGCGTCGACGTAGGTCACCGTCCCGCCACGCTTGGCACGGATGAGCATACCGGAGTACTTCCCGACTTCCTTCTCCATGCCCGTCGCAATGCAGGGCGGGTCAACCTTGACCAGCGGCACGGCCTGACGCTGCATGTTCGAGCCCATCAGGGCCCGGTTCGCGTCGTCGTGCTCGAGGAACGGGATCAGCGAGGCCGAGATACCCACGAGCTGCTTGGGCGAGACGTCGACGTAATCGACCTCCTTCGCCTTCACTTCCGCGATCTCGCCATCGGAGCGTGCGAGCACGAGCCCTTCCTTGAACTGGCCGCCCTCGTCGAGCGCGTCCGCCGGCGCGAGCACCGAGCGGATCTCCTCGTCCGCGCGAAGGTCCAAGACCTTCTTCGTAACCTCGCCGTTCTCGACGACGCGGTACGGCGTGCGGAGGAAGCCGAACTCGTCGACCGTCGCGTAGATGCCCAGCGAACAGATCAGACCGATGTTCGTGCCTTCCGGCGTCTCGATCGGGCACACGCGGCCGTAGTGCGACGTGTGCACGTCTCGCACCTCGAAGCCGGCACGCTTGCGGTTCAGACCGCCGGGGCCGAGCGCCGAGAGGCGCCGCTCGTGGACGAGCGTCGAGAGCGGGTTGGTCTGGTCAACGACCTGCGAGAGCTCCGAGCGACCGAAGAAGAAGTCGATCGCGCTGGAGATGGACTTGGAGTTCACGAGGTCCGCGATCTTCGCGACCTCCTCCGGGTCCTTCACGCTCATGCGCTCCTGCACCGTCCGGCGCAGCTTCAGCAGGCCCTTGCGGATCTCTTCGACCGCGAGCTCGTCGAGCGTACGCAGGCGACGGTTGCCGAGGTGATCGATGTCGTCGATGAACGCGACCGGGCGGCCCGTGTCCGGGTCGATCCGGTTTGAGCGCAGGTCGAGCATGTACTGCACAACCTTCAGGAAGTCGATGCCCAGCAGGAAGAGCTGATCCTCGGGGATGTCCTGAATATCGAACTTGCGGTTGATGCGGAATCGCCCCACCTTGCCCAGGCGGTAGCGGTTGTCGTCGAAGAACTTCTCGTGGAAGAGCTGCTTGGCCTTGTCGACCTGCGGCGGGTTGCCCGGGCGCAGACGCGAGTACACCTTCAGCATCGCGCGATCGTAATCGCCCTCGACACCGGGGACCTCGTCGAACTGCTCGAGCTTCTCTTCCGCGATCGTGTTGAGGATCAGCGAGTCGCTCGGGTTCTGAACAACCTTGATCGTGGAGAGCGAGGACGCGCGGATCGCTTCCGCGGCCTCCTCACCGATCTGGCACCCGACGTGGACGAGCTCCTCGCCCGACTCGGTGTCGATGATCGAAGCGGCGGCCCAGTCCTCGGGGTGGACATCCTTCGCCTTGATCTCGGCAACCTCGTAGAAGAGGCTGATGATCGCGTCGGTGCTGGCGACCGACTCGTCGAGACAGCGCAGGAAGGTCGTCGCCGTGAGCTTGGTGCTCTGGTCGATGCGCATCGCCAGAACATCCTTCTTGGTCACCTCAAGCTCGATCCACGAGCCGCGCTCGGGGATGATCCGCGCCTTGTGCAGCGGTCGGTCGCCCTCGCTCGATTCGATCGAGAAGTCCACGCCCGGCGAGCGGTGAAGCTGCGAGACGATCACACGCTCAGCGCCGTTGACGATGTACTCCCCGCCGCCCATCATCACCGGGAACTCGCCGAGGTAGATATCCTCCTCGGGGAGATCGCCGTGCGTCTCGCGCTTAAGGCGCAGACGCAGACGGAACGGGTAGCCATATGTGAGACGGAGCTCGCGGCACTCGTCAGACGTGTACCGCGGCTGCTCGAGCGAGTAGCTCACGTACTCGAGCGACATCGTCTCGTCGTACGATTCAATCGGGAAGATCTCCCGGAGCAACGCCTCGAGACCAATCTCGATGTCGCGCTCGTCGGGGTCTGTGCCAAACTGCAAGAAGCGCTCGTAAGCGGCTTCCTGAACCTGCCAGAGATCGGGGATCTTCGTCGTGTCGCCTCGCTTGGCGAAACTCCGAACGCTGCGGGTACGCTCCATTCCGCGCACTTTAGTCGCTGCCATCCAAGCACCTCGTGATGGTTCTGTTCACAACCAGTACGACGCGCGCACTGATCGAGATTGCCATTGGTTGTGTGGTATGCCCATACCGTCCAGGTCTGCCGCGCCGAAAGAGTAAAGACCGGAAAAATATTCTAGCCCTGCAAGCGCAACAATGCCACCCGGCACCCAATTTGCATCTTGACACGCAAATCAAGCTCCCGGGCAGCCCCGTCTTCGATCATCCGAAGCGAATTTGCCTCATCGATCCTCAGCTACCACCTACCAATACCTTCGTTTCGTAACTCTATCACCACCGACCGAACAGTTACCGAGCAAACACCCGGAGCTTCGAGCGATCGGACTTTTACGCTCACCGTATCCCCTCGGGCGTCGGCACCACACCACACGCCCGAGCCAAACGAACGCTCCGCATTTCTGCAGAGCGCTCGGTGTTCTTTGTACCCCTGAACGAGGGGGTGCAGCGGATCAGCCGAGCTCGACTTCGGCGCCGGCTTCTTCCAGCTTGCCCTTGACATCTTCGGCCTCGTCCTTGGACACGCCTTCCTTGACCTTGGCGCCGGACTCTTCCGCCAGTGCCTTGGCTTCCTTGAGGCCCAGGCCGGTGATCTCGCGGATCGCCTTGATGACCTGAATCTTGTTGCCGCCGGGGCTCTTGAGAATGACGTCGAACGAGGTCTTCTCGGCCGCAGCGCCGCCCTCGTCACCGCCAGCAGCTGCCGCCATGACCACGCCACCGCCGGCCGCAGCCTCGATGCCGTAGGTTTCCTTCATGTAGTCACCCAGGTCGACCGCTTCCTTGAGGGTGAGACCCGCGAGCTCGTCGCCGAGCTTGGTGATTTTTTCTTCGAAAGTCTTGGTTGCTTCGTCGGACATGGCCCAACTCCTTCATCTTCAACGCACCGCGACGCGTGCCGCGAGCATGACTCGCTCACCCAAGAGGGACCGAACCGCTCGGTTCTTTAACCCACCCCGCACACTGCTCACGGGGTTCAATAGGGCCAGTCGGGTGACAACGGGTTCCGTGAACGGGCACCGGCGAACTGAGCCGCAGACGCCCGAGATTCTCATACCTTCGCGATCTCTTCGCCCTTCTCGAGCTTCTCTTCGATCGCCTTGATGACGCCGGCGAGATTCGAGCCCGGACCCTTGACAGCACCGACGAGCTTGCGCCCCGGGCCGAGGATCAGGGTGACGTCCTGAGCGATCGCTTCTTCGCGTGTCGGGAACTTGCTCAGCTCCTTCACACCCGCGTCGCCCTCGAACAGCATCCCGTCGAGCACCGCGCCCTTGAGCTCGATGTCGGGGAACTGCTTGAGCATCCCCACGATCTCACGCGCCACATCGACGACCGACTCGGCGCCGTACGCGATCGCGCTGGATCCCTTGAGCACGTCCTTGAGCGGCGCGAGGCTGGTATCGCCGAACGCTTGCCCAAAGAGCTTGTTCCGCATAACGGTGACGCGGATTTCCTTCTTCGCCAGACCCGCGCGGATCGCGTTCGTGTCGTTCGACTCGATCCCGCGGAGCCCGATGGCGATCGCGTTCTCGTTGTCGCCCAGCAGGTCGCGGTACTCACGGATCATCATTTCCTTGACAGGCTTACTCATGATGTCCTCCTTATTCCGCCGCTGCCGCGGTCTTGATCTGAACGCCCGGGGTCATCGTCCCGCTGATGGTGATACGCTTCACGTACTCACCCTTCACAGCTGAGGGACGCGCCTTCTCGATCGTCTCGATGAAGTGGTTGTAGTTCTCCAGCAGATCGCCCTCGCTGAAGCTCATGCGGCCGATCACCGCGTGGACGTTGCCGCCCTTGTCGGCACGGTACTCGACCTTACCGGCCGCGAACTCAGAGACCGCCTCGGCGACCTTCGGGGTCACCGTGCCGTTCTTGGGCGAGGGCATCAGGCCCTTGGGACCAAGAACACGGCCCAGCTTCGAGATCACACGCATCATGTCGGGCGAGGCGATCGCGACATCGAAGTCGAACCAGCCGCCGTCGACCTTCTGCATGAGGTCCTCGCCGCCCGCCTCAACAGCGCCGGCTTCCTTGCACGCCGCGACCTGCGACGAATCACAGAACGCGATGACACGCTTGGCCTTGCCGATGCCCTTGGGCAGCGACACCGAGCCGCGGACCATCTGGTCGGCGTGCTTCACGTCAACACCAAGGTGCATGCAGACCTCGACGGCCTGATCGAACTTGGTGGGGATGAACTTCTTCAATGCCGCGAATGCTTCGTTTGCTTCGAGCGCCTCCGCAGGCACCAGCTTCGCGTTTTCTTGAGCGCGCTTTGTCTTTGCCATCGATCAGCCCTCCACCTCGACGCCCATGGAACGTGCCGTGCCCGCGATGATGCGTGCACCCGCGTCGAGATCGTGCGAGTTGATGTCCGCACCCTTCTCTTCCGCGATCTTGCGGCACTGCTCCCAGGTCAGCTTGCCAACCTTCTTCGTGTTGGGCTCGCCCGATCCCTTCTGGATACCGGCGGCCTCCTTGATCAGCACGCTCGCGGGCGAGGACTTGATCTCGAACTCGAACGAACGATCGTTGTATACCGTCACGACACAACCAACGACCTTGCCGTTGAGCTGACCCGTCGCGGCGTTGAACTGCTGGATGAACTGACCAGGGTTCACACCCTTGGCACCCAGAACCGGACCCAGCGGCGGCGCAGGCGTGGCCTGACCACCAGGGGCCATGATCTTGAACTTTTCAATGACTTCTTTGTCGGCCATGATGTCTCCACCTCCCACACCCGGCTTAGTTGCCCGGAATCAATCCCGGGACTCGCGTTCTCGGCCGGAAAACGCACCACGTGTGGTTACACGGTTGATAAAACCCTCCCGGACCACGCCGAGAGAAGGGCCACGACTCTAGACCGCGCGAAACCACGCGTCGACGGAGATCTCACCTAAATTGTCACAATTCCCGCCCAGCACTGGGTTTCCCGGAGAACCCATCCCCCCAGCACGCGAAGATAACCACCCCGAACCCAAACCCCACCGACCGCTTAACGTGTGTACCGAACCCGACCCGATCAAACAACACCATTCCCAGCGTTATCGGACCTCATGTGCCGAATACGCCGATTACGAAAGCTCGGGTGTTTTCATTTCCTTGACAACACCCCGCTTCAAATCGCAAACTCTTCTCTAGCGTTGCCCATTTTCACGCACCCCCCGCAAATTCGGGCGAACCATTCGACGGGATTGCCCGATACCCTTGCCGGAGACCCTGATGACGAACCTTCCTCTTCAGCTCGCACGAACCCTCATCAACCGCACCAACGCCCGCGGCATGCTCGCGGTCGCGATCTGCGGCGCCGCCACGCTGGCCATCACCCCAGCCACCGCGCTGGCAGACAACGACGCCGCCACCTTCTGGACCCAGTTCGCACCAAGCGAAGACACCCGACTGATCTTCGTCTCCAGCTCGCAGGGCAGCGACACCAACTCGGGCTTCACGCCCAATGAGCCGGTCAAAACCCTCGATCGTGCATACGAACTCCTCCGCGATGGCCACCCGGACTGGATGCTCCTCCGACGCGGCGACGTCTGGTACGAGAGCCTCCCACGCCCATCCAAGAGCGGGCGCGGCCCCGACGAGAAGCTTGTCATCGGCGCCTACGGCGACGACCCCAACCGACCCCAGATCCGACCGGCCGACGGGCAGAACGGCATGCAGGCGAGCGGCGACGACCTGATCGCCCACGTCGCGTTTGTCGGGCTCCACCTCGAGCCCGCGTCAAGAGATAACAGTTCGACACCCGTCGGTATCCGCTGGCTTGCCGAGTGCGATGACATCCTCCTGGAGGACCTCTACGTCTCAGGATTCAGCGGCAACGTCGTCTTCCAGGCCTACCCCGAGTCCAACACACTCAGCGGCATCCGCCTCAACGGCTGCGTCATCGTCGATTCGTGGTCCACAACCGGCCACTCGCAGGGCATGTACGCCAAGGGCGTGCAGGGGCTCCTGGTCGAGCACAGCGTCTTCGCGAGCAACGGGTTTAATACCGACCGCGGTGCCGTGCCCACGATCTTCAACCACAACATCTACATCCAGAACGGCTGCACCGGGCTGGTCTTCCGCGACAACATCATCGCAGACGCATCATCGCACGGGCTCCAGCTCCGCCCGGGTGGCGTGGTCGAGAACAACATCTTCATCTCCAACCCGCTCGCGCTCCTGCTCGGTGGCGGCTCGTACCCCGAAGAGGGCGGCGTCAACGGCACCGTCCGCAACAACCTCGTCATGTACGGTCGCGATATCGCCGACAACCTCCCTCGCGCGTTCGGCTTCACCGTCAGCAACATCCGTGAAGCGGACATCTCGAACAACTACTTCACAATCAACACCATCGGTGCCAACCGCGACGCCATCTCGATCGGCGGCGATCGCGACCTGCGCATCACGAACCTCGACATCACCCACAACATGATCCTGGACTGGAACGGGAGCATCAACCTCGAGGCCCCGGCCGCGGGACAGACCATCCAGAACGTCAACATCTCCAGCAACGCGTTCTACCGCGACATGACCTCGCAGGACAACCGCAACCTCAACAAACCGTTCATCGAGATCTTCGAGGGCGCGACCCAGTCGCAGGTCGAGATCGAGAACAACGAGTACAACCACTTCAGCATGCACGACCGCCCATTCCGCATCGGCACCTCCCGCACTGACGCGGAGGACTGGTTCCGGGATATCGAGCCCAGCGGCGTGGACTACGAACTCTTCGCGCCCCCACCGGAGCTCGGGCTTCAGCAGTACCTCGAATCGTACGAAGTAAGCGGGGACATGCAGGACTTCATCCAGCACGCCCGCCAGCTCTCACGCTCACGATTCGATTCCAAGTACACCGCGGCGAGTGTCATCAACTGGTTCGAGCAGGAAACCCAGGAACGCGCCATCACGCTCGTCGAATAATCATGCCCGGGCAACCGTCGAACCGAAGAGTGGAACGCGATGATCACGATCTCAATCGGCATACTTGCCTACAACGAAGAACAAGGCATCGCCCGCACCATCGCCTCCACCCTCTCGCAGCAGCTCGGCGCGGTCTCGGATGACCAGGGCCAGCACCCGGTGAGAGCGCAGCTCGTCATCGTTCCCAACGGCTGTAAGGACTCCACCACGCAGCGCGCCCAGGAAGCTATCGATCAGCTCCAGCCCGCCGGGGAAAACCAGGCGGGCTTCTTTGATGCGCGGGTGTGCGAGCTCACCGAGCCTGGCAAAGAGAACGCCTGGAACCACTTCGTCGACGAGTTCTCCGCCCCCGAGGCCGACATGCTCGTCTTCATGGACGCCGACATCAAGCTCGCACACGACCGCGTGCTTTACAACCTCGTGAACACACTCACGAACCACCCCGAGTGCGCCGTCGCGGGCGGCACGCCTGTCAAGCAGATCCACCACAAAGAGCACAAGTCCGCCGCCGACCGCCTGTCCATCGGCGCCACATCCCTCCGCAGGGGCATGAAGGGCATGTTCGCGGGCTGCCTCTACTGCGGGCGAGCAGAGGTCATCCGATCGATGTACCTCCCCACCGTGCTCATGGGCGAGGACGCGTTCGTGCGGGCCATGATTGTCACCGAGGGATTCACGAAGAAAGACAACCCCGACCTCGTCATCCGTGACCACGAGGCGCAGGTCATCTTCGATCCGTACATGAAGCCCTCCGAGGTCGTTCGGAACAAAACCCGACGCGTGCTCGGGCTCTCCATCAACGCCATCATCTACGACAAGCTCTGGGCAGAATCCACGCCAAGCAAGCCCGCAGGCGCGCTCATGCGTGAGTTGCAGGCGCAGGATCCCCAGTGGAGCCAGAAGCTGGTCAAGGACACCTTCGCGGCCCGCGGGTTCTGGGCCGTGCCCAAGCACTTCATCTACAAGCAGTTCCTCCAGCTCAAGCACCACACGCTCAAAAGCAGGCTCAAGCTGCTCCCGGTCGCCATCGCGACACTCCCGCTCAATGCGCTGGCCGTGATCAAGGCGAACCGACGCGTGGCCAAGGGCGAGATCCGATCGCTCTGGAACAAGGCGGAATAATCTCCGACCACAGATGACGCCCAACAACTTCGCTATCTTCGTCCTCTTCGCATGGCCTCTCGCCATGGTCGTGCTCGCGCTGATCATCCCCGTACGGCGGGTGGTGCTCATCTCCATCCTCGGCGGCAACCTCTTCCTCCCCGCGACCGGCATCGCCCTCTCCGGGCTGCCCAACTACACCAAGCTCCTCGCCGCCGGGCTCGGGGCGCTCATCCCCGCGTTCCTCTTCGCATTCTCCGATCTCATCAAGTTCCGCCCCAAGCTCCTCGATCTGTTCTTCGTCGGCTTCCTGGTCGCACCGGGGATCAGCTCGATCCTCAACGGGCTCGGCCCCTACGACGCAGCAACAACCGTCGCGAACAGGTTCCTTGAATGGGGCGTCCCCTACTGGATCGGACGCACGCTCTTCACCGATCTGCCCGCGCTCCGCGATGTCTGCGTCGCCGTGGTCGTCAGCGCCCTGGCCTACGCCCCGCTCTGCATCTACGAGATGGTCATGAGCCCGCAGCTGAGCATGAAGATCTACGGCTTCCGCCCGTCCGCGTTCTCGATGACCTACCGCATGGGCGGGTGGCGACCGATGGTCTTCATGCAGCACGGGCTGGCGCTGGGGGCATGGATGGCCGCCGCCGCGCTCGTCGCGTGGGTCCTCTGGAGATCCAAGGCCATCCGCACCATCTGGGGCATCCCCATCTCCTGGATCGCGATATTCCTCATCCTCGTTACCATCGGGCTTCGTTCAACCGGCGCGGCGGTGCTGATGATCGGCCTGATCGGGACCGCAGAGTTCATCCAGGGCACCCGCCTGCGCCCCCTGCTCCTCGTGCTCGTGCTCGCCCCGATGGGCTACATCGGGCTGCGGACCGCGGGGTGGGACGGGCATCAGCTCGTCGAACTCGCCGAGCCACTCGGGCAGGAGCGGTCCGGCTCGCTGAACATGCGTCTCGAGAACGACCAGATGATCGCCGACAAGGTCATGAACAACCGCCCCGTGTTCGGCTGGGGCGGCTGGGGTCGCTGGCGCGTCCGCGACGATGACGGTCGCGACATCACGGTTTCCGACAGCTGGTGGTCCATCCTGCTCGGCACCACCGGCGTCTTCGGGCTCTGCTGCACTTACGCGATGTTCATCTCACCGCTGTTCCCCCTCGCCGCCCACAAAACCCGGAGGCGCATCTTCTTCGGCCCGCTCGGGGCCGCGTGGGCCGTCGGGCTCGGCGTGCTCCTCTTCGTGATCGATTCGCTCGCCAACGCCATGCCCAACACGTCGTTCATGGTCATGTCGGCTACGCTCATCTCGATCTACCCGCTGGTCTCACCCAGAGCCGTGAAGCGCATGATGATGCAACGCCAATCTCAGCGAGAGGGCACCAGCGGCGGAGACGAGGGCGAGAAGCAAGAACCCTCAGGCGAACCAAGCGCCCCGGCTCAGGGCTGAAGCAACGCCGACCGCATCTGGTCTGCAACCTCGAAGCCCAGCCCGTGCTCCTCCGCACGATCAATCATCTTCATCGCCGGGCCGGTGCGACCCTCGCCCTGCATGATCAACGCGACCGTCAACCACGCGCTCGCGGACGGGTTCCGGTGCGCCCAACCCACCACCTTGACCAGCACGTCACGCATCAGGCGCCCGTCGCCCTCGAAGAGCTCGACGGGGATGGCGTCGTAGGCCAGCAGCGGGTCCTGGCTGTGCGCGTACCCGATCATCGCGATGCCGTCACCACGCTGCCCATCACGGATCATCGCGATGCCCAGCTCCCGGAGGGTGTACCAGTCATCGGGATACGTGCTGAGATGCGCACGGTACGCCTCGATCGCGACCCCGGGATTCCCGATCGACATTTCTAAACGCGCCACCTCGACCGCAGAGAGCGGGACCGCCTCCGGGATCGTCTCGGGCATGTCGTCCACGAGCGTCACCGTGGGCTCATCGAGCAGCTCGTCATCCGTGCCGTAGACCGTCCCCCGGTACGTATCGGGGATCGAGTGCGTCCACCAGTACGTCCGGTACCGCGTCGGGTACCAGCCGTACCACGGCGAGCAGTCCCAGTATGACCCGGTCCAACCGTACCAATACACGGAGTACGAACCGTTGGTGCAGACATAGTCCAAATAGCCATCACCGTCGTAATCGCCCCACACATACCACCAGCCACCGGGGCAGTACGTCGGGTGTGACCAGAAGTTGATATCGATGTCGATGTGCCAGTCATCCCCGTGATGTCCATCATCGTGCCCACCACCGTGATGCCCGTCGTCGTGCCCACCACCATGACCATCGCCATGACCACCACCGTGACCACCCGGCTCATCCGGGTGCGACCCCATCCGACCACCAACGCCGGACATGCCACCGCCCATCCGGCGTGCGAACGAGTCCCGCGCCGTATCAAGATCAAACCCCCACGGGGCACCCTTCTTGGTGGCCCGAGGCGTCGCCCGCCCCCCACTCATCACCCGCTTGACCGTGCCGTTGCCCGTCCCCGTCGAGATCGGTCGCACAGGATCCCCGTCGGGGCGAACGCTGGGCCGATCCACCCCACGCGGCTCGGTCCTGGGCTCCACCCGCGGGCTCGGCGTCGTACGCGTGCGATTCGGATCCACCGTGCCCCGGCTCGGGGTCGTGCGCGTCCGATCCGGCGTCACACGTGACGGCTGCGTCCGGCTTGGACGGGTCTGGGCCGGCTGGGTCCGGCTCGGGGCAGGATTGGACTTGGGCTGGGTGCTCGGTCGCGTGCTCGGCTTGGGCTGGGGCTTGGGCTGAGGACGCGATCTCGGCTGAGAACTGGGCCGCGTGCTCGGCTGACGGCTCGGCCGCGTGCTCGGGCTCGACTTGGGCTGCGTGCTCGGTCGGCTCTTCGGCTGCGACTTGGGCTGACGACTCGGCTGAGAACCCACCTTGGATCGTGGCTGAGTTGATCGCCGCTCAGGACTCGCCGAACGCGAAGAAGACCGGCTCGGTGCGGCACTCCGCTTGGATCCAGAGCTCGATGGTGCCGCACGCTCACTCCGCGAACCGCTGGAGGAGGAGGAGCGCTTGGCCGGCTGGCTCTTGCTTTCACCACCCGCCGCCGACGACTTCTTCGCCGGTGCTTCCACGGACGCTTCGAGCACGCCACCGTGCGCTGTGCCGGAAAACGCGATGATCGCGCCGAGTAGCCCACCCGCGAGACGATGATTCATGCGTGCCATGCCAGATCCTTTCTTCCTCCGGTGCCTATCCGCACCGTACAACTATCCGTTTCATACTGTCAACGGTTGCGGCGCACATTCATGCCCCACGGGGACACAAACGCCCGGTTTCCCGCTATGCTCGACGCATGACCCGATCCCGATCACACGCACCCACGTCCCGTTCATCGCATACCAGGCACATGCTCTGCGGCCTGCTCGCCACGTCCATGGCCTGCTCGCTCACCGCGTGCAACGCCCTCAGGGGCGGCGGCGGCTCGGGCGGCTCTTCGACCGTCATCTCCGATACCACCGGGACCGTCTACGAGACGAACCTCCGCACACGCGTCTATCGCTATCACGACGATAACACCGCCGACATCTACCTCACCGACCTCTCGGACGAGATGCTGACATCCTTCTTCAAAAACAACGCGGATTGGTCCCAGATCTCCGGCACCATCGTCCACATACACCTCTTCCTCGACCCCAAGCCCGGCAAAACCCCCATCGAGCCAACCGCCGCCAACGCCTCGATCCGCTACGCCATCATCTCCAACGGCCAGATCGGCATCTACGACGGCGCCGGCTTCATGCTCCCGGGCCAGAAGCCGGGCAAGGGCTCCATCGACGGCGCGTTCAAAGCCGCCCCCCTCCGCCTGAGCCGCGCAACAGACGGGTTCAGCGACCCGCTGACCCCCGCACGCCTCGACCTGAGCTTCGACGCGAAGCTCGATGAGCAGGCCGCCCCCGAGCTCCAGGCCCGCCTCGACGCGATGGCCACCGTTGCCAATCCACTCGACTGACCGAACCGGCTCACAACTCCGCTCCACAACTGAGCACAAAAAAAGCCCCGCGGATCACCGCGGGGCTTTCGATTCAGGAAAACGCCTCAGCGATTACGGGCAGCCATCGCCGAACGCGTCGAGGAACGACGAGACATCGAAGAAGTCGAAGCTGCCGTCCCCGGTGAAGTCCGCCGCCGGGTCCATCGCGTTGAACGCGGCGAGGAACGCCGAGACATCGAAGAAGTCCACAACGCCGTCGCCGGTCAGGTCCGCCGGGCAGGAGCTGGTGTCGCACACCTCGCTCGAGATACGGAACGCGTCAACGCCGCCCTCGACCGTGGTATCCGCGCCGGCATCGGTCACGCTGATGCGCAGCTGGATAATGTTCGACACCGGGTTCATCGCCGCCAGGTCGATCGCGACATCCATCCACGAACCGTTCGTGCTCGTGATCGACATCACATCGGTGTACGAGATGCCCGCATTGCCGCTGAACTCGATGTCCATCGAGTCAGGGCCCGTGCCGGTCATCCAGACCGAGAGACGGACCACGCCGTCCTCGACGCCCGTGATGTCGATCGGGGGCGAACGCAGCCAGACGCTGCCGTTGTCCACGTCGAGACCATTGATGTTCGAGGTCACGTAGCACTGCCCCGAACCGTCCGCGTCGCTGTCCGGATCACCCAGCCCGTAGCCGTTCGGCTCGGCGCGAATGAACGAGGCCGACCCGCCGGTGGTGTAGGCGACCCAGCCCATGTTGGTCTCGAAGTTGTCCTCGAACGCAACGGTCAGATCATCGAGCGCCACCGTGTTGTACGAGCCCGCGCTGGGCACCGTCACGATCGTGCCCTGCTCGTCCTCGATCTCGAACGAGTACGAAACCGAGCTGCCGCAGTAGTACGAACCGAACGTGCCGCTGTACGTCCCGTCGCCGTTGTCCACCATGTCCTGCTCGAAGCTGGTGCCGTCCGTCGCGTTCACGATGAACTTCGGCACACCAACAACGGAGTGACCCTGCAGGTTATCGATCTGCAGCACGATCTCGTCGCCGCCCTCGGGCTGCACGTGCGTGGGCTGCATCACGACCGATGCCTGGATATCGCGGGGCAGGCAGATGCCCAGCGGGTTCGCCAGCGCGTTCTGCAGGTCGTTGTTAAAGATGTACGTGCCCTGGTTGCCGCCGGTGCTGTTGCAGCCAGCGTTCGTGTGCACGCCCAGGACCGTCTGGTTGTTCTCGTCGAGGATCGCCGAACCCGAGTTGCCGCCCGTCGTGTCCGTCGCGTAACGGATCGTGTTGCCGCTGCGATAGACGAGCGGCCCCACGTGCGTCTTCTGCACGAGGTACCAGCTCGGCGGGACCGGCGAGCTCGTGGAGCCGTAGCCGGTGATCCGGATCGGACGGTTGTCCGCGCTCACACCGCTGGTCGCCAGCGTGTGATGCACGCCGTACGACTGCCCGGGGCTCATGCCCGTGTTCGAGTTGTCGAACACACCGAAGTACGCCCAGTCGTTCCCGATAAAGATGCCGCCGATGCTATCCTGCACCGAGGCGTTATCGACCGGGTACTGGTCCTGAGGCGGCGGGTTCTGCGTGGAGCCGCCGTTGGTCGACAGGGGCACATTGAACTGGATCACGTCGCCGCCCGATGGGCCGCAGTGCGCAGCGCTCATCATCCGGCTGCCATGATCGCTGAACAGCCACGCCGTACACCCGATCGGCATCAGACGCGCATCGCGGTTGTCGTAGCTCAACGCACGGTCATCAACACTGCCGCAGATCGAGCGGTCGCCGGTCACCGGCGCGGAGGCCTGCACACCGGTCACACGCACACGGTTCACCTGCGCCGTCGCGTTGGGCGAAGCCATGATCTCAACCTTCACCGCACCGCCGTTGAAGTACGCGCTGGTGCCCCCCCACTCACCCAGCGACTTCATGTCCAGGTACTGCTCGTGCCCGTCAAACAGCGACGTGACCTTGATGTAGCTCTCGCGCACGTTCTCCGTCGAGCGAGCGAGCGCGACATCGCTGAATCGCAGACGGACCCAAGCCGCATCCGGGACCTCGATCACGTCCTCCCAGATCGCGACCTGCAGGTCACGCGAGCCGGGCTGCGGGTTCTCCACACGGACCAGACCCGAGTCCACATCAAAGCGGATCTCGCGCAGCTCGGGCTGCTCAAAGTCGCTGATGATCTGGTCATTGTCCACACTCGACTGGGCCATCACCGTGCCGGTCACACCGGACACCGCAATCAGCGCAAGCCCCAAGGCACACCCTTGCTTCATCGTTCGCTCCTGTTGGATTTCTTCGCCCGCACAACATCGGGCGTGATGCGCGAGAACACGCATCAGAGGGGGATATTCACGACGCACCGGCAGCCACACGTCTCGCTCCGAGCACATACCCAACTTAACGGAATGCCCGACGCGCCACAAGCCTCGAATCCACGATTCCGCCGATTTACGGGCGTTTTCAACCGCCCCAGGGGTCATCACCCGCATACCAACGCCCCAGCGTGGCCACGCAGGCATCCCGATACAACGCCCGCAGCTGAGACCGATCCAGCGCATGCCCCCTTAACTGGGGTGCGCTCAGCGCGTCGTACCGATCGGGGTCCACCATCTTCAGATCCGGGTCCGCGATGTTGGACTCCCCCCGATAACCCGTCTCGTACATCGTCCGCAACGCCCAGTAGCGCGATGCGTACAGCTCGAACGCCTCCTGCTCGCTGCTCGCAAGCTGGTTCCCGAACGCCGGGCTGTCCGGATCCGTGGACACCAGATGGTCGTCGCTGGTCACGATGTCAGAGCCGAAGAGAATCCGCCCCGCATACCGATCGAGGAACCCCGCGAACGCCGCGGAGTCGTGCTTGCTCAGCTCGCGGATCATCCACTTGGTCGCGCTCGTATCAAGAATCAGCTTCGGATGCCGATCCAGCAGCCCGCCCAGGAACCCCAGGTCCTCCGGCCAACCACCCATGTGCGCGGCCATGCACGGCATGCCCGTCTTCTCCAGCAACCGCTCCAGCGATTCGTACTGCGACGCCTTGGTCCCGTACACCGAAGAATCCGCGTACATCGTCTGGAACCATGTGTCCGGGTCCGCGCAGTGCACCATCAGCATCATGCCCAGCGACTCCGCCTTCTCCGCGATACGCAGCTTCCACGCCGAATCGAACGCCACGATCTCCTCGGGCGCCAGCCCCATCGTCGAGACGGAGTCCCGCAGCCGCGGAGCACCCCAGAACTTCACCATCCGCGCCCCACGCGCGTGCCAGTGGTCCAGATTCTCGAGGAACCCCTCGGTATGCGCCCACTGCCGGTCCTCGTGCATGTACTCCGGGATCGCGACGAACGAGATCCGATCGCCCATCACCTCACGCACCGCGTCCGCCTGGGCCAGCTGCGTCTGAGAATAGACACGCTCAATCCCGTACAGGTCGCACACCCGCTTGTACACTTGTGCTGCACGCTCGCCGTTGATGTGCGCGTGCGCATCAATGATGGGGCACACGGGCGTCCCGAGCTTCTCCGCCTCTCGCTCGTAGTCGAGCCCGAGCCGGTTCGCGGGGTTCATCCCGCGATCCGAGTGCGTCAACGCGTTCGTCTGATTCGTCACAACAAATCTCCCAGCCGTTCCCGCGTCCTCCGCCCACATGATAGACCCCCAAGAGCCCCATCCTGTTCCAACACACGCCCCACTCCGGGTCGCATTGGCGCACGACTGGCTGGTCGGGTACCGCGGCGGCGAGATGGTCCTCGACGCCATCGCCTCGCTCCTGCAAGCCCAGAACCACACCATCACGCGCATCTACACCATGTTCGACAACGGGGCCTCGCTCTCCCCCACGCTCGACGCGCTCCCGCGCACCACCTCCTCACTCAACAACCGCCCGGACGCGCTCCGTCGCTGGCTCCTGCCGCTCTACCCGCGGGCCGTCGAGCAGCTCAGCCGCCAACTCCGCCGTGATTTCGCCCAAGACCCCATCGATCTGCTGATCTCGACCAGCTCTTCCGCGATCAAGGCCATCGAGCCACCCGATGGCATCCCGCACATCTGCTACTGCCACGCGCCCGCCCGCTACCTCTGGTCCCAAGCCCAGAACTACACCTCCCACGACCCGAAGGGAGTCATCCGCTCGCTCGGGCTCGCCCTCTTCTCCCCACGGCTCCGCGCCTGGGACCGGCGCACCGCCTCGCGCGTCTCGCGGTTCATCGCAAACTCGACACACACCGCCACGCAGATCGAGCACTGCTACCAGCGCGACGCGTCCGTCATCCACCCGCCCGTCCGCACCGACTTCTTCACGCCCGACCCCGATACACCACGCGGAGATCATCTCCTGATCGTCTCCGCGCTCGAGCCCTACAAACGCGTCGATCTCGCGATCGACGCGGCCATCCGCCTCAACCGCAAGCTCATCGTCGTCGGCTCCGGCTCGCACGAGCCCGCCCTCCGCGGGCACGCCAAGAACAACCCGCTCATCTCGTTCGTCGGCAAGGTCTCCGACGAACAGCTCCGCGACCACTACCGGCGTGCCCGCGCCTTCCTCTACCCACAGGTCGAAGACTTCGGCATCACCGCCGTCGAGTCCCAATCCTGCGGCACACCCGTCGTCGCCCAGCACGCCGGCGGCGCGCTCGACTCGGTCATCGACGCCTCAACCGGGCGCTTCTTTCACGACCCCACCCCCGAGGCGCTCGCCGATGCCATCGAGCGCTGCCCGCAGCCCGATCTCAACCTCGATGGCGAGTGCAGAACAAACGCGCTCCGGTTCACCCGGGCCGCATTCGAACAGAAACTCATTCATGCCTTGTATGAAACCACCAGCACCGGAGACTAACCCTGATTCTCCGGCACACGGTCGATCTTGAGCACCTGACCGTCGTGCAGCACACCGACGATCACGCCCACGAACAGCTCGATCTCGGACTCGAGATCAACACGCCGCGCGACCTCGCAATCAAACCACAGCGGGCAACGCGTGATGATCGGGGCACCGGTCACCAGCGTCCGCGTCGCGATCGCATCGAACGGATCGTTCTCGCCCTTGGGCGGCGTCTCGCTCGGCGGCGCATCATGGCTGCGGAAGCGACGCTCGATCAGGCGATCGCCATCCCCGAGCACACCCAGCGCAAACGCTCGCGAATCGCGGATGAGCGGGTCGATCGTGTGCCCCTTGCGAGCAGCGATGCACAGCATCGCCGGGTCTTCGCCGCAGCACTGCACGTGCTGCACGAACATCCCGCCCCGCTGGTCTTCAAAGCCGGCCGTTAACAGGAACATCCCCGCGGGGAAGACCCCAAGCGCAGACTCCAACATGGACTTCTGTTGCTGATTCATCGACGCGCAACTCCCCTAAATTGCGTCCCCTCTCGATCACGCACGATGTCCCCGTCGTGTGCGTGTCCCATCCTCCCGGAACTGTCCCGGAAGATTGGGTGATATCGCCCTATCTTCACATATTCACACCCCATTGTGTGCAAACAAGGGGCGAAAACTGTAAGTATCTGCCAAAAAAGATCCTACGGGCCCTGTCAATGTCAACGACTTATCCGCAACCCGCTTCATTGTCCACAAACGCTCCCCAATCTCTCTTTTTGGGGGAGACTCGGCTTGCGTTGTGGGTGATAGTGGGCGATAATCCCACGAATGAACCACATCGGGGATACAAACCGTGCCATTCACCGGACAAGCAGAAGCCAGTATCGACGCGAAGCAGCGTCTGGCCATACCTGCAAAGTTCCGGAATCGCTGGTCGCCGGAACACGACGGGGCGACCTGGTTCTGCGTGCCATGGCCGCAGACGGGATCGCTCCGCCTCTACACCGAGAAGATGCACAACGAGCTCTTCACGGCCGGGCGACGCGACCCGAGCCTGACACCCGACGAGGACCAGGCGGAACTCGACGTGATCCTGCACTCCGTGACGGAACAAGTGGATGTGGATTCCAACAACCGCATCCGTTTGCCCGCATGGCAGCTCGAGCACCTGGGGCTTCCCAAGGAAGTGATCGTCCTGGGTGCCGGCGACAGACTCGAAATCCGCGCACGGGACGCATGGAAGAACGAGTTCGACGATCGACTCGCGAAGATGGCCGAACTCTCGAAGAAACTCGCACAGAAACGACCAACCTGACACACACAACCCGCCCACAACGCATCGCAGGCCGCGACGCCCAGGGCCGAACCAATCTGTATCCGCTCACCCCGTCTCCGAAGCAAGGCCGCTGAAGAGACCCCCACCACCACGCCCGAGCAATCGGACGAGACATTCAACAGAACTGAGCCGAGCTGGTGAGGGGTGTGTCCGCCCCCTGGACCCACCAAGGACGGCGATGCTCCGCAAGGACGCGAAGCAATCACGGATCACGCTCCCCGACGGGGGAGCCCCAGCAGCGTTCAGTTCAACCCGAGACCCGGCTGACCCACCACCAGCCGGGTTTTTTCGTGTTCGGACAAACCTGCCCGCCCAAAACTCTATTCCACACGTACAATCGACCGCACCAGAACAAGATTCGCACGAGGAGAGCCACCACATGAGCACCGACACCTGGTACCGCCACGACATGAAGACCGTGCGCGACATCATGATCACCTGCATCGGGCTCAACTTCGGACCAAACCCCGAAGAGAAACTCGAAGAGATCCGCGACTCACGCTACAAGCACGGGCTCAAAATCGCCAAACGCCTCAAGATCGACGAGAACGACGTCGTCGCAGACATCGGCTCCGGGTGCGGCTTCGTCACCCGCGCCGCGTGCGAGCGGGCCAAGGAAGTCCACTGCATCGACATCAGCCAGGAGTTCCTCGACTTCACCAAGGTCGAGCTCCAGGACTTCGACAACACCAAGTTCCACAAAATCGACTACGCCAGCTTCCCCGACATCGCCGACGCAACCATCGACAAGGTCTTCTCCACCGCCGTCTTCATCCACTTCTACTACTACGACTTCATCTACAACCTCATCGAGGTCAACCGCATCCTCAAGACCGGCGGCATCTTCTACACCGAGATCGTCGACTCCGACGTCCTCCAGCTCGAATCCATGCGCGCCATCAAAACACACGTCGGCTCCTACAAGCACAACCGAGGCAAGGCACGTCTCATCCAGCCCTTCTCCCTCACCGCACTCAAGAACCTCAGCGCCCAGCTCGGATTCAAGCTCGTCGAGTCCACGCAGAGCGCCGACGTCGCCGAGGTCACCCTCAAGAAGGTCGCCGACGCTCAGATCCCAGAGTGGCTCGAGCCCCACGTCAACGCCTGACCCACCGCCCGGGATCACGCCATGCCCACAAGCCCCTGGTACCAGCACTCACTCGACACCGTCCGGGAGATGCTCTGCACCTGCATCGGACCCAAATGGGGCGACGCCCCCGAAGAAAAGATCCTCGAGATCCGCGAGAGCCGCTACACCTTCGGCAAACGCCTCTGCCGCAAACTCGACATCCAGCCCACCGACACCGTCCTCGACTTCGGCTCCGGCTGCGGCTTCGTCTCCCGCGCATTCTGCGAGACCGCACGCCAGGTCCACTGCGCCGATCTCAACCCCGAGTTCCTCGCCTTCACCCGCGACGAGCTCTCGATGTTCGACAACACCAGCTTCCACCAGATCAGCTACGCGTCCCTACCGGACATCCCCGACGCATCGATCGACAAGGCCGTCTCCACCGCCGTCTTCATCCACTTCCTCTACTACGACATCCTCTTCAACCTCATCGAGCTCAACCGCGTCCTCAAGCCCGGCGGGACCCTCTACTTCGATATCCTCGACGCCGACGCCATCGACCTGCACAACCCCGCGGCCATCAAGTACCACATCGAGATCTACAAGGACTCCGTCCGCGGCGACGGCTTCATGCTCCAGCCCTTCTCAAGCACCGCGCTGCTCAAGCTCGCCCCACAGCTCGGCTACGAGCACATCGACACCGAGCACATCGGCACCGGGAACAGCGTCGCCGAGATCACCCTCCGCAAGCTCGCCCAGCCCGACCTGCCAGACTGGCTCGCGGCCAGGGCCTGACCGCACACAAAAAACCCGGTTCGCACCGGGCAGAGGAGATCACTGATCTTCATCCAAGCGTGCCGGGGACTCACCCTGCACGCCGATAGCCGCCCTGATCCAATCGACGAAACCCATGGGCGACCTGGCCCGGGATCGAACGACGACGACGCGTCGGGCGGACCATCCCGCCCACGATCGTGCCGGGCACCCGCGCCAGCAGCGTCGCCGCGCACACGGCACACACCGCCGACCAACGCGGACGATTCGCCACCCGGACTCGGACGACCCGGCTCGTCGCGTGATTGCAGCAGGGGCACGAGTACTTCCCGCGGCGCTCCCACTTGTCACGCTCGATCCCCAGCTCGCGATCGGCCACGGAAACCCGCTCCCCGACCGGACCGAACGCCTCGCGGGCGCTGTCACGCTCTGGCTCCGGCAGCGGGCCACCGGTGCAGGATGTGTTCTTGCTATCGCTGCCGCACTCATCCGCGAACGGGATAATCCCCGACTCATCGAGCGCGTCATTGCTGCTGATATCTGGTGTGTTGCTGTGTGTGCAGGTCATACGCATGGCGTCCCTCATCATGTTGTCAGACCCACAATCGTCATACGGAAACTCGCCGCTGAAGTTTCATCGGCCATGTCCACGAGCCGCTTGAACAGACGCGTTCTCGGACCCATCCCGTCACCGAATCGCGTTTTCACGCCACGACGCGCAAAAAACGCCCGTTCCTTCAGCGGAACGGGCGTTGAGTGTCAATCTTGCAGGAATCCGAAGATCAGCCGTCGGCTTCGACCAGCCCCAGCTCCTCGGCCTTGGCCTGCTCAAGGACCGTGACCTTCTCAATCACAACCGGCTCGACCGGCACATCCCCGTACGGGCCCTTCGTCGTCGTGGGCACCACGCGGATCGCGTCCACCACATCCATGCCCTTCACGACCTTGCCAAACACGGCGTAGCCCGAGCCGTCACGCGGGGTATCGAGGAACCCGTTGTCGGCCACGTTGATGAAGAACTGCGACGTGCCGCTGTTCGCCTGGCCGCCGAGGCGGGCCATCGCGAGCGTGCCCCGCTTGTTGCTCAGCCCGTTCTTCCACTCGTTCTCGATGCCCTCGTGGGTTTCCTTCTTCTTCATGTCCTTGTCGAACCCGCCACCCTGGATCATGAAGTTCGGGATCACCCGGTGGAAGATCGTGCCGTCGTAGTACTCTTCCTCCGCATAGCGAACGAAGTTCGCCGTGCTGATCGGGGCGAGCTCGTTGTTGAGCTCGATAAAGATGTCACCCTTGCTGGTCTTCATCTGGATATACACGAATCGCTCCTCGTCCGACTTCTCCGCCTTGGGCTCGGATTCGACCTGCTTGGTCTCCGGCTCCGTCTCGGGCTGCGCCACCTCGGCCTGCTCGGGCTTGACCGCGAATGCCGCGAACACGAGCGCCATCAGCGCGACCACTCCGACTGCGAATGTCTTCATACTGAACTCCTCTGGTTGCTCTCAGAAACGCCACGCCGACGCGTGCGTCTCACACACTCAATCCTAGCGGCACCACGCGCGTCACGCAGCAGCCCCGACCAAGCTGGGGTGAATTCACCATATCCACGCCGCAACGCCTACGGCTGCTGCCCAATCCCCTTCACACGAGGCCCACGCGGCGGCTCGGAGAGTGGGTAATCCAGACCCCGCAGCCCCCCGCTCGTCCACATCCAGCGCGTGTTCATCGGCTCATTGCTCTGCCCCGGACCGAGCACCGGCAGCGGGAAGTGCTCGAACGGCAGGTACGTCTGACGCCAGTCCGTCGGGCTGAACCGCTCGGGCACACCCGAGAGATTCGCCTGACCGGTCGATTCGAGATTGATCGAACCGTCGAACATCAGCTTCGCCACTCGCGAGAAGCTGTGGGCAAAGTACGCCGGCGTCGTGCGATCACGATCGAACTCCTCAAACATCCACACCTTCGCGCTCGGCGAGTAGACCTCACCCGTAAACCGCCCCGCGGGCAGATCCACGCCGCTCCCGATGGAGTAGGCGTGAGGGTGCGACTCGATAGGAAGCACCCGCTGATACTCTGCATCGCTGTTCCAGGCGCTGGTCGCGACCTGATAGCTGCTCCCGAACGCCCACCGCTGGCGGGCGCTCGTCTGCTCCATCGTGAAGCTGTGGTAGTACCCCGGACCCGGGTACCCGTTGGCATACGGCACAAAGCTCCCCGAGCCATAGTTCGTCGGCGTGATGCTCCAAAGATACTGCGGGCCGTCCGCCAGGTCGATGAACAGCGAGCTCCCCGCCGCCTCGCCCATGTAGTCCAATAGCACCAGGTGCGACATGCGTCGCGGTGCGAACTGATCATCGTTGTTGAGGATCTTGAACACACCATCGATCCGACCCGTCAGGCGCATGATGATCTCCTGCTCCTGATACGCCGCCGCCTGCACACGGGTCGCGGCGCTCTTCACCCGCCCGTCGGGCATCATGTACTGCTCACCCGCATCCCAGTTAAACCCGAAGATCCGCCCCTTGTTGTCCAGCGCGTACTGCCCAGCGCCCGCGCCGATCCGGCGCAGGTTCTGCTCGCTCCCCATCCCACGCATATCCAATCGCGCCGACTGCACCGTCGGCACGAGCACAAACCCAAGCAGGATCAGCACCACAACGCACACGAGCAGCTCAACAAGCGAAACACCACGACGTACCAGCATCAATCACGCCTCCAGAATCAGGACCGTGGCATCATAACCGGACCGTCAGGGCATGCAATAACAAAAGCCCGGCCGATGGCCGGACTCTTCTGCTCGCACAAGTTGACGCTGACGCTCAATCGAACGAGAACGATCCGTAGTTGATGCCCGTCAGCCCGCCGTACGTCCACCTGAACCGCTGGCTCACCTCGGTTGAGTCACCAAGGCCACCAACAGGCACCGGGAACTTATCCAGCGGCACGTAGACCTGCTTCCAGTGGAAGATCCCGTACTCCGGCACCACCGACGGCGCCGCGAGCCCGCTCGCCCAGCTGTTCACCGAGCCGTCGAACATCAGCTTCTCAACCTCCGCCTCGTCGTACCCAAAGTACAGCGGGTGCGACCGATCGCGATCGAACTCCTCGTGCATCCACACCTTGTTGGCCGTGTGCAGCACACTGGTGATCCTTCGACCGTTTGCCAGCGGCACCCGCCCCGAACCACTCGCAGTAAGCAGGTGTGGCGTGTTCTCAACCGGTATGTACCGCAACCCGACATCGTTCTGCCACGCATCCGAAACGAGCTGGTAGCTCGAGTTGAATGCCCAGCGCTGCCTCACTGGCCTTACTGGCCAGTTCGTATCGGGGTCGTACCCATCGGGAATACCGTCAGAGTACGGGAAGCTCGAATCCGCATCCTCATACGAGAGCGGGTTGTCCTTCCAATACTGCTGCTTGCCGTCGCTCGGATCAATAAACAGATCGCTCCCGAACGGCTCGTTCAGGTAATCCATCAGGACCAAGTGCGAGTAACGCCGATGCGCGAGGCGACTGGTAAAGTTCTGAATCTTGTAGATCCCGCTGATACGCCCGGTTCTTCGCATCAGAATCTCCTGGTTCTGATACGCACCGGCATCGTAATCATCGAATGCAGTCTTCTTCCGCCCATCGGGCATGATGTACGTCTCGCCCCCGCGCCAGCTGTAGCTGAACAGACGCCCTTTGTTGTCCGCGGCGTACATCATCCCACCCTGACCAATAGACATCAGCCGCTGCGCGCTGCTCTGGGCACGCATGCCCATCCGCGCCGCGCCCAGCATCGGCAGCAGGACCGTCAACAGCAACCCAACCACGGCCACAAGCACCACGCACTCACTCAGTGAGAATCCTCTTCTCTGCATCATGTTCTTTCACTCCCAGGATTCCAGTATCATGTCGGCGCGAATAAATCAGTCCCCGACTGCGCCGTACTCATCTTTTCGCAGCACATTATGAAATGTTCCTGCTGAATCGAACTATCACGATTCGTGCTGCTGGTCGCCCCTGCGCTCGATCCAGCGCGCCACGCGATAGTTCGCGTACAGCACAACCAGACTCCCGAACACGATCCCAAGCACGATGATGTGCGTCGGGTCAGAGAAGGCGGCCTCCATCGACTCAACCACCGCGCTCCACCCCGCGCGGGCGGGCGAGACGAGCACGGATTGGGTGATCGGGGCGAACATCGCTACACCCAATATCCGTACAATCCGCCCCCGACTCCACGCCAGCACCCCGCCGACCCGCGTTTCCGACGAGCCACCACCGGCTCAGGACCGCTGCAGAAGATAGGCACCCCCGCCCGGGACCGATAACCAGATCAGTATCAGTCAGTCAGTCCCCGCTCGGCTCGTCATGCGCCGCGATCAGTTTCCTCGCCCGCTCCGCGTGCGCCGCAGGGACCAGCACCTCCACCAGCCCCGGCGCCTCCGCTCGCATCCCGCCGACGGTGCCGCCCGAGACCTCGCACGGGACCCCCTCGCTGCGGAGCATGCTGCACACGATATTGGCCTCAAACTCGCTCTGGTACGCCCCGACAACAACGGGCTCTGGGTGCTCGCTCATGACGCCTCCTCGCGTGAAACACGCACTTGGTCCGACATACACACTATGACCGACCCCACGCCAGAACGCAACAACGCGATCTCCAAACCCCTGATCGCCTTTGTCACGCTCTACATGATCGTCTGCTCCGCCCTCGCCCTCCGCCAGGGAAACACCGAGTTCCTCATGTACGCCGTCGTGATGCTCATCTTCATCGCCATCGTCTTCCTCCTCCACCGCGCCATCCGCTTCACACCCCCGGCCCTCTGGCTCCTCGCCATCTGGGGCCTGCTGCACATGTGCGGCGGCACCGTCCCCGTCGACCCCGCCCTCACCGACGCCTACCGCGCCGCCACCACCGAGGCCGAGCAGCCCACCTCCGCCGTCCTCTACTCCATGCGCATCCACCCCGACCTGCCCAAGTACGACCAGATCGTCCACGCTTTCGGCTTCTTCAGCGCCACCATCGCCTGCTTCCAGGCCCTGCTCGCCCTGCTCAACGCCCCGCGCTCCGCCCCCACCGCCATCGCCGCCGCCCTCATGGGCATCGGCCTCGGCGCCATCAACGAGGTCATCGAGTTCATCGCCGTCCTCTCCATGCCAGAGACCAACGTCGGCGGCTACATCAACACCGCCTGGGACCTCGTCGCCAACACCATCGGGGCAACCTGCGCGGCCGCGCTCGGCCTCACCACCCGCAGCCAATAAATACCCTTCTACAGAACCACTGATTCTGGTAGAGTGATGGCATGCTCACGCTCACCACACTTCTCCTCACCGCCACCATCGCCCTCGCCCAGCCCGCAGACACCCTCCGCGGCCCAGACATCAACCACGAACAGCTCGAAACCATCGGCACCACCGATATGTCGGGCAACTTCATCCCCGTCGAGGGCCGGCCCGAGCTCTCCGCCTTCATGCTCGTCTGCGATGACCCCGACGACCGCACCCGCGCACGCGAGCTCGCCACCGCACGCGTCTTCGACCTCGCCGAGATCCTCGTCGACGAGATCGACACCGTCCGCGCAATCACCGATGCCATCACCGACGGCAACACCACGCTCGCAAGAACACTCGGCGCCCAGCTCCGCCTCCGCCACGACCCAGACATGCGCCGCGACCCGCTCCGCGCCGATCTCGAAGCCATGCTCAGCGAGCCCCAGCGCCAACGCCTCGGGCGGATCCTCAACGACTACTGGCGCCGCTGGGTCAGCGCCAACACGCCCGAAGACCAACGCAACATGCAGGGCCTCCCGCTCAACGAAGCCACCTATAAGAAGATCGAGAACCAGCTCAACACCCAGCTCTACCAGCAGGACATCGCCCGCGCATACGAGTACTCACTCCGGCGCTACCAGGCCTCGATGACCGCCATGTACGAGGCCATCGAGCCCACCCCAGAGCAACGCGCCTGGATCCGCAACCGCGTGATCGAGCACATCAAGCAGACCCGCCTCCAGCCCACCCTCGAGCAGCGCGAGGCCCTCCTCCTCGAGATCTATCACCAGCTCGACGAAGACCGCCAGACCAGATTCTTCGCCTACATGGCCCGCGCCGCGATCCAGCGGAACTGACCCCAACCCAATCAAAGCCCAAATAAAATAGCCAGAATCCCTCAAACCCCTTATTGATACTTGCATACTCCGGGGTAAACAGGTACTTTGGCCCGGGCAAGTCGTGTGCCCGGGTGAGGGCGGTTCTCGCGCTCACCCTGCCTGCAAGCCAGGCAAATCGCTGGATCCCCGTTCAGCCAAGCAGTCAGGTCCCCAACGCGGAGCGTCCATCAACGCTCAACATACCCTCATACCCAGAGCAGGAGGAGTCTCGAAATGACTATCGCTCGTACCATCACCCGCACAGCGCCGCTCGCGATCCTGAGCGTCGCCACGCTCACGGCCGGAGCCGCTGACATCGTCTTCAACGCAGGCAGCGCCACACCAACCCGCGCCCGCGCCATGAGTGACTTCAAGCAGGCACACACCCACGCAAACTTCGCAACCCACCGCGACGGCCGCATCGGCCGCGTCTACGGCCGCGCATTCTCACACGGCGCCACCGCCGCACAGTCCGTCGACACCTTCCTCGCTCAGCACGCGGACATGTGGGGCGTCGACGTCGCAGACCTCATCCCCGAGGGCCCCTTCGAAGACGGACGACACACCCAGCAGGTGATGTACCAGCCCGAGTACGACGCGTACAAGTTCACCGCCACCTACTACACACAGACCCGCGACGGCCTCCCCGTCTACGGCTCAAAGCTCGTCCTCCTCACACGCAACGAGGCCAACAACCCCCTCGTGCTCGCCAGCTCGCAGCTCTTCGACCTCAGCAGCTTCAACCCCGAGCCCCAGGTCGCACGCGCAGCCGCCGACCGCAATAACCTGCTCCGCATCGCCAACGACCAGTTCCACGGCGACATCCAGATCTGGACCACCGACCGCGTCATCTACGCCGGCGACGAAGCCAACCCGCACGAGCCGGTCGTTGCCGACCGCACCATCCTCGACGTGGACGGCTACGAAAAGATCGAGATGATCACCGACGCCACCACCGGCAAGATCCTCCAGGCAGACTCCATCATCTGCACCATCGACGCCCACGGCAACGTCTCGGGCCTCGCCTCCGACGGCCCAGCCGCGGACATCTGCGAAGACGAGATCGCGCAGCCACTGCCATACCTCAACGTCTCGCTCCAGGGCGGCGGCTCGGCCATCACCGACGTGGACGGCAACTACACCATCCCCAACGGCGGCTCAGGCAACGTCACCATCGACGCAGAGCTCGACGGACAGTGGTTCAACATCAACAACTACCTCGGCTCAGAGACCTCAGAGTCCGTCACCGCCGACCCCAACAACCCCATCAACATCCTCTTCAACTCGCTCAACAACTCCGAGCAGGTCCGCTCAGAAGTCAACGTCTACGTCGAATCCAACCGCATCCGCGACTGGGTCCTCGAGGCAAACCCCTCATACCCGCTCGTTGACGGCACCGAGATGGAAGTCTGGGTCAACCGCACCGACGGCTTCTGCCCCGGAAACGCCTGGTACGACCCGGCCATCGACACCATCAACTTCTGCCTCTCCGGCTCCTCAAACCCCAACACGGGATGGTCCTCCGTCGTCCACCACGAGTACGGCCACCACCTCGTCTCCGCGGGCGGCTCCGGCCAGGGCCAGTACGGCGAGGGCACCGGCGACGTCATGTCCGTCATCATCCTCGACAACCCAGACCTGGGCATCGGCTTCTTCGGGTCCTGCGGCAGCGCACTACGCACGGCGAACAACACGCTCACCTACCCCTGCTCGACGGACGGCCACGCATGTGCGCCCCTCTACTCCGGCGTTGTCTGGGAGACACGCAACCTCCTCGCCCTCACCGAGCCCGACGACTACCAGCAGCTCCTCATGAACTGGGCAGTCAACTCGATCCTCGTCCACTCGGGAACCCTCATCACCCCCCAGATGACCATCGACTACCTCACGCTCGATGACGACGACGCGGACATCGGCAACGGCACGCCGCACTACTTCGAGATCGACGGCGGTTTCGGTTCCAAGAACATGCCAGCCCCGCCGCTCACACTCATCGATATCCAGCCCGTCGCCGCGCCCGACTTCGCGCACCCCAACGGCGGCACCACCGTCTCCGCGGAGTTCAGCAACGTCGCGGGCACCCTCGACACCGCCACGCCGACCCTCATGGTCGACACCGGCTCCGGGTTCCAGGCCATCCCCATGTCCAGCGCAGGCGGCAGCACCTACACCGCCAACCTGCCCAGCTCCGACTGCGGCACCCAGGTGAAGTACTACTTCACCGCCGACACCACCTCGGGACTCACCCAGACCTCACCCCAGGACGCGCCGACAACAAGCTACGCCGTCCTCTCCGCGTTCGACGCACCAGTCGTGGCATTCGAAGACGACTTCGAGGGGATCACTGGATGGTCGGTATCAGGTGATGCAACGAGCGCCTCCACCGGACGCTGGGAAATCGCAGTACCAACAGGTGCCGGCGACCGCGCCGACCCGCCGTCAGACTACGACGGATCGGGCCGCGCATACATCACCGGCAACGGCTCGCCCGGCTCCAACACCGACGTGGACGTCGACGAGACCATCCTCACCTCACCCGTGATGGACGCCTCCGGCGCCTCCATCATCTCCTACGCACGCTGGTTCAACAACGCCGGCAACTCCGCGATCGACGACGAGTTCTTCGTCCAGATCTCGGACAACGGCGGCTCCTCATGGATCCCGCTCGAGACCCTCGGCGTCAACCACCCGCAGTCCAACGGCGGCTGGTTCGAAGTGAGCTACGCCCTCACCGGCATCCCCGGCTTCACACCCAACGACCAGTTCCGCATCCGCTTCATCGCAGAAGACCGAGGCAGCGGCTCCATCGTTGAGGCCGGCATCGACGCCGTCTCCGTCGCGGTCGTGGACTGCGATGTCTGCCCCGCAGACCTCAACGGCGACGGCGCGCTCGACTTCTTCGACGTCTCCGAGTTCCTCACCGCGTTCAACGCGATGGACCCCGCGGCCGACTTCTCCGGCGACGGAAACTTCGACTTCTTCGACGTCTCCGCCTTCCTCGCCGCATTCAACGCCGGCTGCCCGTAAGCAGCCCAGCGTTCAAACATCCTGAACCGCCACAAACATGGCACAAGACGCCCGAGCAATCGGGCGTCTTTTTTGTGCGCCCCACCCCGAACTCAGATTTGGATCTTGTTCATATCCCCATACCCCATTACCATGCACGCATGATGAACCGCATGATCCGTTCCCTCCCCGCCATCCTCGCCACCACCGCCGCGCCGCTCGCGATCATCGCCACCACGAGCACGGCCGCCGCCCAGACATCCTTCGACTGCCAGCCGCCGCAGATCCTCGCCACGCTCGACGGCCTCACCAACCCGATGGCCATCACCATCGAGGACAACCACGCCTACATCATCGAGGACTACGACTTCTTCACCATCGTCGACCTCAGCGACCCCGCCAACCCGACGGTGATCGGACGCACGGACCTCTACGCCTTCAGCGCCGAATCCATCACCATCATCGGCGAAGCCGCCTACCTCCACGGCGACGGCGAGATCGCCATCTACAACATCGAGGATAAGACCGACCCCTGGTTCCGCCGCTTCTACGGCGGGCTCTACGACACCGACTATCTCCTCCCCCGTACCGACAGCCACGTCTTCCTGGTGGACTCCTACGCCCTGAACATCGAGCGCCCGCTCGCACCGGGGATCGACGCGTACGAACAGACCATCACCCCCTTCGACGAACAACCGTTCTTCGTACAGGGCGACGTGCTCATCACGCAGTCCAGCAGCCGCTACGACATCTCCGACCCGCTCAACCCGACACTCATCGGGGATCTCGACAGCCGTGACCTCGCCGCGGGCAACCGCTACGACCACCCCTCCGTCATCGCCCAAGACACCGGCAACCTCCTGAGCACCCGGATCGACGATCACACTCCGGTCATCTTCACGATCGACTCGCCCATCAACACATACAACGACGCCACCGTGCGCGCCGACCTCATCTTCGCCGCCAACGGCACCATCGACGTCTACACAACCGGCACCACCCCGCACCCCATCGCCTCCTTCATGCTCGACGACGACTTCTACGCCCAGCACATCCGCCAACTCGGCGACAACTTCGTCGTCCTCTCAGACGAGCAGCTCGCCATCATCACCATCCCCACCAACCCCCTCAGCTCCGCGCGAACCGCCGCCAGCCAGACCTACCTCAACAAGCACAACAACCTGCTCATCACATCAAGCGAGACCTTCGCGAAGCACACCTACTCGGTCAACCTCATCGACACCACCGACCCGCTCCGCCCGCAGTGGATCGCCCAGCTCCCCTTCGCGACCCAGCTCCCACGCTCACGCGGCGCAGACGCCGTCGGCAACACACTCTTCGTCGCCGAGCGCACCACCGGGCTCAACGCCTTCGACATCTCCGACCCGAGCGACCCGATCCCCCTGGGGACATACCCCACCAACACCGACCCGAAGGCCCCCTCACTCACCGCGGACATCGCCATCAGCGCCGACCTCGCCTACGTCACCGACCAGCAAGCCGGCCTGCTCGTCTACCAGATCCAGCCCGACACCTCGCTCACCCCCATTTCCAACCTCCCGATCGACGCGTCCGTCCGCAATATATTCCTCATGGATGACCTCGCGATGGTCACATCTGGCAGCGACGCCTACCTGCTCGATCTCACCGATCCCACCAACCCCCAGCACCTGAGCACCATCGCCGGCATGGCCCCCAGCGGCGTCCCCAGCATCCCCGCCGCACACCGAGACGGCGACCTGCTCTACACCGCCGACAACGACCACGGCTACCGCATCTTCGACATCACCGACCCAACCGACCCCATCGAGCTCGCCCACTTCGACGCCGACCTCTCCACCCCCCAGGGCGACTTCGAGGCCTTCGTCTACGACATCCTCGTCGAGGGCAACACCCTCTATGTCGCCATGAGCTCGGGCGGCTTCGCCATCTACGACAACACCAACATCTTCGCCCCCACGCTGCTCGCCCACATACCGGCCGCGGTCCCCCAACCCGGCAGCATCACCCGCTACCGCGAGTTCGTCAAGGAGGGCAACCTCATCTACATCGCCGCCGGCGACGCCGGTGTCCGCATCCTCTCCCTCGACGGATGCACCATCCCCTGCGCCATCGACTACAACAACGACGGCGCCCTCGACTTCTTCGACGTCACCGCCTTCATCATGGCCTTCAACGACGCGGACCCCAGCGCCGACATCAACAACGACAACGAGTTCAACTTCTTCGACATCACCGCATTCATCGTCGCCTTCCAGAACGGCTGCCCTTAATACTGCGGCGCGGAGAGGCCGGCCCCCAACTCCCAGCCCACCCGCTGGTCTCAAGAGCAACATCGTGGACCAACCTACATCTGAGCAAACCGTGCGCGATCAAAGACCAGTGAGCCGAGCGGTCAACTGGACAACCCGCGCCCTCATCCTCCTCCTCCTCAGCATCACCGCACTGCCGCTGATCCCCACCGGCTGGTGGCCGATCCGCCTCTGGGATTTTCCCCGCCTCCAGATACTCATCGTCTCCAGCGTGCTCATGCTCTACATGCTGGCCCTCGCACGCCATTGCAGACGCAAGCAGGGAAGCTCCGCCTTCCTCGCGATCCTCCTCGCCGTGATGCTCTGGCAGGCCTCCTACATCATCCCATACACCAGCATCTGGCCCCACGCCGTGCCCGGCGCGGACTCGCCCGACATCTCCCTGCTCATCTGCAACCTGGACAAACGCAACAAGGAGCACGAGGCGGTCGAGCAGATGCTGAGACAATCAGAATCAGATGTGCTCATCCTCGTCGAGCTCGATCAGACCTGGGCGAACGCACTCAGCCGGATCCGGGATGATTACGAGCACCGCTCCGAGGCCGTGCTCGAGGACGGACTCGGGCTGGCGGTGTGGTCCAGGCGACCACTCCACAACGCTGAAATCCGCTACATCATCTCCGAGAACCGACCCTCAATCTTTGCGCAGCTCGAGATAAACGCCCACCGCGTCCATCTCGTGGCCATCCACCCGACACCGCCTGCCCTCAAGCAAGAGCACGAAGAAGAACGGTACGACAGCAGCATCCGAGACGCGGAGCTCGTGCTGCTCGCCAGAGAGGTCCATGAGCATCCAGAGCGAAACTGGATCGTCGCCGGGGACTACAACGACGTCGCATGGTCACGCACAACCGCGCTCTTCTCCCGGATCAGCGGGCTGCGTGATCCGCGCGTCGGGCGTGGGCTGATCAACACATACCACGCCCAGTACCCGCTCATGCGTTACCCGCTCGATCACGTGTTTGTCTCACGCCATTTCGCGGTCCACAGCTTTGAGCGCATCCTCACACCCGGCTCGGACCACTTCGCTGTCCGTGTCGAACTCGCCATCGTCCCGTCAGCATCTGCGAGCAAACAGCCGGAAGGAGACGATGCAGAAGCAGCAGCCGAGATCGTCGAGGAGGGCATCGAGGAAGCCGCAGAGCACAACGAGATGACCGCCGATCCGGGAGCGGAAAGCCCATAAGCTCAAAAACACACTCTGGCTCAACCCGGAGCCGCCGGGCCGCTTCGATGCCCCAGCACGCCCACGCCTCGCCCCCGCCCCTCACAGCGACAAACGCATCCGGTGCACGTCGTACGACTCGCCCCCCAGACGCACGCAGTCCGGCTCCACGCCCCACGTCTCGAACCCGATCGAGCTGTACAGCTCCAGCGCCTCCGCCGCCACGCCCGTGACATGCAGCAGCAGCGTCTCCACGCCCGACCACGACCGCGCGACCTCGATCGCCTGCCGCATCGCAACCTCACCGAACCCCTGACCACGATACTCCGGGACCGTGTACACGCCCCACGCGACCGCCTTGTGGCGGAACTGCGCCTTCGTCTCACGCTGGATCCCCACCGCCGACGCCAGCTCACCGTCCTCGTCCGGGTGGTCGATCACCACGAGCTCGTTCCCCGGGTCGTCCAGCCACTGCCGCACCACGCTCGGGTGGCTCGTCAGCTCAACGTACGGCAGCGACGCGAACGCCCACGGCGCCTCCTTCAGCATCGCCACACGCAGCCGCCGGTACGCATCGAGATCCCTGCGATGAATCTTGCGTGCCTCAGCCATCAGCTCATATCCAGCGCCGTCGCATCACTCCGCACCAGCCCGTTCATCAGCGACAGGTCCTCATCATCGAGCACGACCCGCCCGGCCCCCGCATTATCCCGCGCCTGCTCGGGCGTCCGCGCACCAACCAGCGCATGCGTCATCCCGCGCTGGCTCACCGTCCACGCGATCGCCAGCTGCGCCATCGTGCACCCGTGCTTGTCCGCCACCGGCTGGAACTTGGCCAGCAGGTCCGCGATCTTCTGACGGTTCCCCCTGCTGAACCGCTTCTGCCGGCTCCGAAGATCATCATCCGGGAACTCACGATCAGGCCCCACCTTGCCCGTCAGCAGCCCCAGCACCAGCGGCGAGTACGCCAGCATCGCCACACCGTTGTCCGCGCAGTACCCCATCTGGTCCGCCAGCCCCTCCTCACCCTGGAACGCCCCGCCCTCCATCTTCCGATGGATCATCGAGTACTGCTCCTGATCGCTGTCCAGCGGCCCGACACTCCGGTACCGATCCATAATCTCCGGCGTCGCGTTGCACACCCCGATCGCCCGGATCTTCCCCTCCTCCTTCAGCCGCACCAACGCCCCCATCGTCTCCTCGATCGGGGTGTCCTCCTCCTGCCAGTGCGTCTGGTACAGATCGATGTAGTCCGTCCGCAGCCGCCTGAGCGAAAGCTCCACCTCGCTCCGGATCGACTCGGGATGGTTGTAGATCTTGATCTCCAGGTGCCCGTCATCATGAGGCCCCGAAGCCGTCGACCGCCCCACGCTCCGCCCGCCGGGCGCGTTGATCACCATCCCGCACTTCGTCGCCAGCACCACCTTGTCACGCCGATCGCGGATCGCCTTGCCCACAACGATCTCGCTGTGCCCGAACCCGTAGATCGGCGCCGTATCCAGCAGCGTGATCCCCTCATCGATCGCCGCGTGGATCGCCCCGATCGACTCGTTCTCATCCGCGCCGCCCCACATCCAGCCACCCATCACCCAGGTGCCCAGCGCCACAACAGATGCCTCTATCCCTGATTGCCCGAGCGGTCGTGTCTGCATGCTCAATCTCCTTCTTGCGAAAGAAAGATTGTAGACACGCGATTATTCCCCCCGCCTCACCTCACGGGCACCCCTGCTGATACCCCACGATGAACGCCGTCACATCAAAGAAGTCCAGCTCCCCGTCGCCGTTGAGATCCGCCTCATACCTCCCCCGCTGGAACCACTTCAGAAACTCGGAGGTGTCAAAGAAATCAACCTGCCCATCCAGATTGATATCCGCGAGGCAGGTCTGACCCACCCAAACGGACCCTTGCTCAACAAACGTCCGAGACACCAAGCCCTCCGGCGGATCCCCGATCTCAAGACCCCGCAGATCCACACTCAAGCTCGGTGCGAGTACGATTTCACGGGCCCAATACCCCACAGGTTGAAACCCATCGACAAAGCTGACTCGAAGTTTCCCGTGCAAGGATACCTCACGATGGGTGCTCGTCGAGATGACTCGATCATGAGCATCTGGCCCGACGTCGACCTCGAGCACAGAATTCGATCCAGAGAGCGTGAGCCAGCTGCGTACCTCAAAGTCTCCTATCCCAAATCCAGGCGCAAGAGTACCCTCGAGAACGACGCTCGTTCCATCATGACCATACCCCTCGATACGCATGTCGGGGCCAAAATGATTTCCCCCACCAAACTGTGCACCGAGTGCAACCCGTTCCCACGGGGCCCCAAGACGGATCGTGCCGCTCCACTCAAGGTAACTCTGGACATTCCCAGTCAAAGTCGTCAGTGCGGTTGTCGTCCCAGGCACGAGCTCAATCGTTCCTTCAAACAGCTCAAGATCCTGAAACTCGAGCGTCACGCCGGATTCGATCACTATGTCTCCCTGGACTGAGATCTCATGTAGAGACACATCATCAGCCACCCGAATAATGCCACCAGTAGAAGTGGTGATACGCCCTCCCGAAATGAGTGGTCCACTACTAAAAAGGCGAGGATCGTCAAGAATCACCTGACTCCCGGGACCTGCCGCACGGAGCACGCCATCCACTTCCTGTAATACTGGGTATTCGATTTGCAAGCCCCCTCCGCCAACTGCCTGAAGAATACCTGAGTTCAGAAAGAAATCTGTGAATCCAGCATTTTCCGAGAGTATGAGCGTCTGCTCATACACATCGGCGCTGATCAAACCCGCATTGATTAGTTCTGATCGAAACTCCCCGTAGCCAGATACCGTGTGCCCCGCTGAGTTCGTGAATGTTTTCGCCGGAGTCCCGACACCACCAATCCGTGATTCCCCGCCAACCAACACAAGCTCACCATCGCCTGAAAAAACGATGTCCCAAGTTGAAATCAGATCAGCAGAAATGCTCCCAAAGTTTTCGATCTCACCCTCGACATGAATCCTGCTCGCCTCAAGCCCCTGAATCACCGCATGATTCTCGATATCAATGAGCTCACAGTCTTCTCGATACCTGAACATCCCCCCATCCACTCCCCGCAGAATCCCACCATCGATCGTGTGATAGATCTCCACCACACTCCCCTCGCCATCAGAGATAATCTCACCAGTATCACTCTGCGTTAGCCCTCCGTCCAGCCGGATCACGGAGCCCTGACCCGCCCGCACAACACCCAGATTTGTGAAACCAGAAGTGCTTGTGTCCGAGGCCCAGATGGTGAGAATCTTCCCCGGATCAAGATTCCTAATCTCTGATACGTTCGTACCTGGTATTGAAAAACGCCCAAACCCCTCAATCTCATACGCGTTGTACTTATTATTTGTACCGCCCCAGAGTGTGGTTCGATGGTGATCATCGCTCTCGATGCGGATCAAACCCTCACCCAGAAACTCCGAACTGGACCCAAAGCTCAGTTCCCCCCCCGATCCCGCAGGCACACGCATCAGGATCTGCGCGTCAACAATCTGAGAGTCCACGATCATGAGGTCTTCACCGTTCACGATCTCAAGCTCTCCCTCGATGACCGAATCACGAATCCATACATCGTCCTCTGTCCCACTCAGCCCAGAATCCGGCAGATGCAACACCGCCCCTTCCCCCATGGTGAGTGCGAGGTTGTAGACATCCGAGTTATTGAGGTTCAAACGCGACCCGGGCCCGAGCAGCCGGAGCACCGCCCCCTCGTGCATCCTGAACTCCGCATCCTCAATCGAGATCGAACCACCAAACCCCGCAACGTACGACCCGTACAGATTGATGGCACCCCCGCCGAGCACCAAATCCCCGAACGGGTCGTCCCCAATCGCCGCACCATACAGATCAAGATCTCCAGAAACTCGACCGCTCCCGGAAACCACAAAGCCCTCTTCGACCGTCAATGTTGAACCCTTCGCAACCTCAATCAGCCCGCCAGGATCATCACTATGCATCAGGCGCACCGCACCGCCTCCGCCGAGCATCGCATCCGTCATAAACCGGAGCGTGCTGGCCCCATCAAGACCCTTCGGGTTCACAACGACCAGCCCATCCGTCATCAGATCCCCATACAGATCCAACGACCCGCCCTCAAGAATCTCCAGCCGCGCCTCCGGGTTCGTGATGCTCAGCGACCCCGCCTCATGCGCCCCCGCCACGAACACGCTGTACAACGAACCGTGCCCGAGCACCGCATCGTCCCCAAGCGACGGCAGCATCCCCGTGTCCCAGTTCGCCCCATCCCCCCAGTACCCGTACTGCGGAGCCACCCACCCCACAGGCCCAGCAAGAGACACACCAGCAAAACCGATCAAACAAACAACACCAGCATGTACACGCATCACAATCCGATCATCTCATAAGGACCCAAGCAAGAGCCCACCATGATACATGATCAGACCGCAAACGCCAGCAGAAACCGCGATCAGCGCCTTACGGGCACCCCGCGTTATACGCGTTCAAAAACCCGCTCACATCAAAGAAATCCAGCACCCCGTCGCCCGTGAAATCCGCCACCGGGTCCATCGCCGTAAAAGCGTTCAGGAACGCGCTCACATCGAAGAAGTTCAGCTCGCCGTCACCCGTCAGGTCCGCCGCGCAAGCCGGAGCCAGCCGGACCACCTGGATCCCGTTGCACACCGAGCGGATGTTCCCGCCCGGCAAGCCCGAGTGGATATCCAGGCGCCCGTCACTCCCCACCGTCGCGAGCTGGGACATGTACGTCACGCCCTCCTCGTGCGCACCAGCCCAAACCCCACCAACCAGCACCGGCTCCTCCGTATTCTGATCGATCCGCAGGCGCGAGAGCAGCGACACGTCATCGGGCGCGATGCCGTACATGATCACCCGGTACGCGCCCGGCTCGAGAAAACGCATGAACAAACACCCGTCCACAGGGTCGTTGAACGACGTGAAGCAATCGTCAAGCAACGCCTCGTCGTCGCCCGATGTGCCGGCGATGTCCGCCGACTCGATCACATCAAACCCGATGTTCATGATGTCCGCCGCGATCGGCTGACCATCGAGACCAACCAGCGGCAGCCGCTCAAAGCTCGCCATCGATTCAAACGAGTTCCAAACCCCCGCCATCCCGACGCCACCATACCCCGGCCCCGGCGCCGTCCCCGCACGCCCGAACTCGACATTGAATGACTGACCCGCTGCAATCCCCGCCACGAGCGCGAAGATCCACATCACGACCAACTTCTCTATCCGCATGCCTTGCTCCTCCCAGACCCACATTCTCGCACACGCCCACCAAATTCTGTTCCATTAAATCAGATAATTGGAACAAAATATCCGAGCTAGGCGCCTCCCGCAGCCCACGCGCACCAAAAGCGCCCCGCAGCGCCTCCCCGCAAAATGAGGAACATTTCATGCCTTCCTTAGGTGCGGTTCATACCCGGGGGCGATAGTCCAACATCGACACGAGACACGGGCCGCTCGGAGAGCCGCCCCGTGAAGAACAGAGGACGGAGTCCGACACCATGAGCCAGGAGCAACACAGCCATACACCGCTCAAACGCGCCCCCTCTCAGGTCGCGCTCTACACCGCGATCATCCTGACGAGCACCACCGCCATGGTGCTCTCAGGGTGCATCGCCGCGGCAGCGGCCGCGGGCGCCGGCGCGGGATACGCAGTCGGACACGAACAAGGCGAAGACCACGTCACCTCCGGTGAGCACGGGGACGACGACTAAAGGCATCCATTCCTGCTCGTTTCCCCCCAGCCCAACAGCTCGGGGGAAACTTTGACAACAACCCCACAGCACCGTGCGCAATCGGGCAGGCTCCAGAGCCCGAGGAGGGAAGCGCACCGTGCTGATACACAGGCATCCCGCCGCTCACCTCCCGTCCGGAAGCGAGACCGCTTCACACCACGGGCATGAACAACGGGATGCCACCCTCACGCCCATTGCCCACCGGCAACGCGTGAACAAAGGTCGGGACGACCAATCGCCTGACCGTCACTCCCCAACAGGGAGTGCCGGCCCGGCTCGCGAGTGCGACCGGGCCTTTTCTTTGCACAACTCACAACCACTACTCCGCCGCATCCACCCCTTCGGCGAACCCGCCCAAGGCCTCCCCGGGCGCGACGCCATCCACACGCACAACCCGGACCCGATCCGCGAACGCCCACTCCACACGCCCCTCCGCATCGCAGAGACACAGCACACGGGTCTGCCCGTTCTTGTCCGTGGCGAACAGATCTCCCAGCAGCCGGTTCGGCCGCGCGGTCGCCCACGCCCCGAACCCCGCGCCGAGAAGGATGTAATGTTTCCCGCTTGGGACATGCTGCACGATGGTCGTCATGACCAACATCATACAGCATGCGCCCGGGCGCAGCACCAAGCGAAATCCATTACACTCGACACCATGAGCAACCCGAACCTCGATGCGGTCCGATCGATCTACCAAGCATTCTCCACCGGAGACGTGCCCGCCGTGCTCGCGCGATTCCACGACGACATCGTCTGGAACGAAGCCGACGACTTCCCCTACGCCGACGGCAACCCCTACACCGGCCCCGAGGCCGTGCTCAACGGCGTCTTCGCACGCTGCATCGGCGAATGGGACGGCTTCAGGGTCGAAATCGACGAGCTGCTCGACGCCGGCGACACCATCGTCGCCCTCGGGCACTACAGGGGCGTGCACAAACAAACCGGAAGAGCGCAGAACACGCAGCTTGTCCACGTCTGGCGCATGCGCGACGCCAAAGCCGCCCGGTTCCAGCAGTACGCCAACACGCTCCACGTCGCCCAGGTCTCAGGCAACGCCTGAGCCGAGCAGCCAGCCGCGACCATCAGCCCCCATCACGCCTCGGGCATCCGCACATACAGCGCCATCTCGCCGTGCGAGCGGAAGCCGATCCGCGCATACACCGGCGCCCCCATCGCCGACGCCTGCAGCAGCCCCGTCCTGTACCCGAGCCCCCACGCCATGCGCAGCGGCTCCGCCGTCAGGTGCGCCGCCAGCCCCTTGCCCCGGTGCTCGGGCTTGGTGGCCACGCCGTAGATCCCCGCGAGCTCATCGTGCAGGTACAGCATCGACGTCGCGACCAGCGCCCCATCGTGCTCCACCGCGAAGTGGCGGGCGACCCCGGGCTCGCAACGCTCACTCGCCACCCTGATCCCAAAGAGCGAACCAAGCTCCAGCGGCAGCCCATACCCCGTGGAAACCGCCTCGCTCCAGGCCGCGTCCTCTCCGAGCGGGACCTCCCGGAAGGTGTAGCCCCCGGGCAGGGCAGTCGCTTTGAGGGTGTCAGGAGTGACGGACATCAGCGGCATCCCCTCAGCAAAGACATACCCGAGCGACTCGATCGCCTCGGCCTGCTCCGCCTGATCGTCGTTCATCAGCACGATCGCGCTCGGATACCCGCAGCCAATCAGCCGCTCGGCCTTCTCCCGCAGCTCATCCAGCCCCGCATCCCGCGAGAAAAACGCGCAGTTTCCAAGCGGGTGCGGCGAGCCGGTGATGTAGATCAGGCTCGCCGCCGACTGCGGCTCCTCAGGATCACAGAAGAACACACGGAACAGGCGATCGATGTGCGCACGGATCGCGTCCGGCGCGGTATCGCCGAGCTGATCAACGGTTGGATACTGGGCTGTCGCCATGGGGTCCCCATTGCTCGAGTGCGGTTGATTTACGGAGATCAGCATACCACATGATCGGGGGATCTGATACGCTGGTGCACCGCATACGCACACACACTCAACCGAGAAGGGGACAGCTCATGGGACTCAGGGTCATCGGCGCAGGATACGGACGCACGGGCACGGCTTCGCTCAAGCTCGCACTCGAGAAGCTCGGGTTCGGGCCCTGCCACCACATGAGCGAGGTGCTCCCCAACCCCGACCGCGTCGCGCTCTGGACACGGATCGGCAAGGGGGAGGCCGAGTCGGACCCGTCGCTTTGGGACCGGGCCTTCGAGGGCTACAACGCCACGGTCGACTGGCCCAGCTGCACCCACTGGCGCACGCTGATGGCCCACTACCCCGACGCGAAGGTGATCCTGACACGCCGGGACCCGGGGAAGTGGTTCACCTCGGTCAACGAAACAATCCTCAACCCGAGTGTGACCGCGCAACTCGCGGCGTCGCCCATGGGGCCGATGCTTGAGGGGAACATCAATCGGTTGTTCGATGGGCGGATGGATGATCGGGAGCACATGATGGCGTGCTTTGAGAAGCACTGCGCCGAGGTGATCGCGGGCGTGCCGAAGGATCGCCTGCTCGTGTTCGAAGCAAGGGACGGCTGGGCCCCCCTGTGTGCGTTCCTCGGCGTTGACGCCCCCGATGAGAACTACCCGCACGTGAACTCGATGGAAGACACGAAGCGCTTCATGCAGCTGCTCGGTCAGCAGGCCGAGGGCGGCGCCGCAGCGGCGAATCGAGACGAGATCGATACGATCTTCGAACAGCGCTGACCGCACGCGCCTCAACTTGCTCCTCCACGACCGCAGCCGCGGATGACGTTCCCCCCATCGCCCGCATCGCATGATGCGGGCGTTCAACAGGATCAGTCGGCGTGCTCGGCTTCTTTCTTGATGTCTTCGAGGTCTTCCTGGAGTGCCTGGCAGAGCTTCTTCTTCATGAAGGAGAAGAGCACCATCATCACCTTGGCCATGAGGGTCTCCGGCTTGGCGGTGAAGGTCATGGTGATTTTGGTCGTTGCGTCGTTGATCGGCTCGCAGGCGATGGTGCTCAGGTAGTAGGCGCCGTGGGAGCGGGCCTCGACGTCGTAGGAGGTGGGCGGGTCCCAGTTGATGATGGTCATGTCCTCGGTGGCCTGCTTGCCGAACATGATCCTGGTCTCACGCCAGGTATACCCCTCGCCGACGGGGCCGAGGTTCTTGTCCGAGGGCGGCGCTTCGCGGAGGGTCTCGATCGACTCGATGCCCCGGATGGACTGGGCGCAGTTGGGGATGTCCGCGCTGACCGCGAAGACGCGGTCTTGCGGGGCGTTGATTGTCTCGGATACGGTGATCGGTTTCATAGCCACATGGTACACGATCGGAATGGGTTTTCTTGGTGTCGGGCGTGTTGTATCATGGGGCTTGTGCGTGCTTCCCGGCACTGCGCCCATTGAACACAACGGAGATACCGCCATGGCGACGACGACCCCGGAGCACGATCAGCGTATCGCGGAGATGACCTTCGCGTCGGTCTACCCCCACTACGTCACGAAGGTGGAGAAGAAGGGTCGGACCACGGCGGAGCTGCACGAGGTCATCCGGTGGCTGACCGGGTATACCGACGAGCAGATTCAGGAGCACATCGACAACGGCTCGACGTTCGGGGCGTTCTTCGCGGATGCGGAGCTGAACCCGAACGCGGAGCAGATCAGGGGTGTGATCTGTGGGTACCGGATCGAGGATATCGAAACCAGGCTGACGCGTGAGGTTCGGTATCTCGACAAGCTGGTCGACGAGCTGGCCAAGGGGCGCAAGATGGAGAAGATCCTGCGCGAAGGCTGATGCGGGATCGAAGATGAAGGAAAGTTCATTCGATTTGGTATTCGGCGAAGCACGGGGTTGTGATAGGGTAGAAGGAACCCGGAATGATCTGGGGGGATAGAAAGGAACGTGCCATGCTGAGATGGGCAATCGTTTTCTTTATCGTCGCGATCATCGCGGCGGTCTTTGGATTCGGGGGTATCGCGGAGGGGCTTACTGATATCGCGATGATCCTGTTCTTCCTGTTCGTCGTGCTGTTTCTTGTCTCGCTCGTGATGGGCTTGGTCAAGGGCAAGGGCCCGAAGGTCTGAGCGCGATTGTGTTCATGCGTACTGAGCCGCGTCCTTTGCGACGCGGTTTTTTCGTGGAGTGATTTTTCGTGGAGTGACAGGTCCGCGGATCGCCTGCGCCGTCTGGCTGGCGCTGTTGCTTGATCGCCACCGCGTTTCTTGGCTGATGCGGGCGTGGGTGGCTGGTCTTTGCGTGGCTTGGCGCGGAGGACCGCGGCCGCGGCTTTGCGGGCGGTCTCGGCGTGGCGCTCGGTTTCGGGTTTGTCTTTGAGCAGGTCGGTCATGCGGGCGAGGGCGAGGGTTTCGGCCTCGGGCTGCAGGAGCTCGCGACGCGCGCGGGAGACGGATTCGATGGTGCGCTTGGCGATGCGGAACGCCTCGGAGTTGATGATGGCGTCGAGCTCGGCGAGGGAGAGCTCGTGGTAGTTGCAGAGGTCGAGGACGCCTATGGATGGGTTGAGGAGGTCTTCGAGGAGGTGGTCGGTGAGTTTGGGCGTGGGAGAAGACTTCACTGTTCCGCTGGTTTGGGGGAGGGGAATGTGAGACCCCTCCGCCGACTTCGTCGGCACCTCCCCGCGGGGCGCGGGGAGGGACACTGAGTCACCTCCGCCGGCTGTGGCGGCACCTCGGCCGGTCCGCCGTTGGCGGATCTCCGAATTGTGGGGGAGGAGGGTGGGATCGGGTTTGTTCGTTTGTTGTGTGTTGATGACCATGCGGGAATTGCCGCATGTCTTTTGGTCGGCACAAGTGTGGTGTGGGGTAGTGCGCGAATACAGCGCACAAAGCGTGAGATGCGCGTGCAGATTGCGCACAAATCGTGAGATGCGCGGGGGAGCTGGTTGAACGCCAGGGGGGTGAAGCGGGGACTGAGCGCGGAGGATGCGGAGCCGCAGAGGAGAATGGGATGGGTATATCAAGGCCAAGCAGGAGACTTCGTCACCTGCATGGCACCCGGCTGATGGATGGGCTGATGAGGTCCTCGAGGAGGTGGTCGGTGAGTGCTGGCTCGCTTGACTGAGCCATTGATACTGGTTGTGCCGCGGTCGTTGATTCGGCTTGTGTGTTCAATCGCATGGGGGAACTGTCGTGTGTCGGCTTTGCGGCTCAAGTGAAAATCCGGTAGCGCACAGCTTGGGCTCACAAAGCGTGTCGCTGCGCGAGAGATCGTTGGAACTGCGTGCGTCATGCCTGTGATTTGGCATGATTGCGGCGCATGCGTGGTTGTTGTGGAATAAAAACCAGCACCGGAACGGTGCTGGTGAGCAGGCTGTTCGCTTTTCGTGCCGCGTATCGCGTGACTCAGTGCGGTGTGGTTGATGAATAGTGGAGCACCACGCCTCGGATACCAATGTTCTGACCTGAATCCCAGGCACCCATGTCGTTCACGACATCGTAGTAGTAGAAGTAGGTTGAGTTGTCGACGGTGTGGTTGATGTTGTTGTACGTGAATGTTCTGATCGCGTTGGCCACGCTGCCTGAGGTTGTAATCTGCCCGAGGGTTGTGATGGCGCCGGTGATGTACGACTCGGCGTGAAGCGTGACGATCAGCTGCTCTGTCGACGATTCGTCAAGGCAGTATGCGTCGAAGCTGTCCAGCGTGACGCCGTCGGGTATATCCACATCCGCACGGAGGCTGCCGGTTGCTCCGGTGAACACCTGTGCTGTGGGGATCTCGCTCCCCCCGCCGGGGTCGATTGTCGCGATGAATCCGCCATAGATTGCGAATGCGTAGAGGTCGGTCGAGATCACTCGTGAACGTGGCTGATCGTAGTTGAACTCGTTCGCCGTCACGTCGCCGCTGGCAAGCAGTGAGATCGCATCGACATCTGTCATGTAGGCGTTGCCATCAACCGAGAGCGTATCTGAGACGCTCAGGGCACCATCGATGTCCTGATCCGTGAGCAGTTGCATTGAGTTCGCGGCATCGAAGTACATTCTCTGCGCGCCGCTCTTCCAGAACACCCAGCTGTCTGTGCTACCGTCGTACCACTGGTATGCATCGATGGAGTTGTTCGCGGCGAGCGCGATGTATGGCTGGCTTGAGTCCGATGGGCTTGAGACGACCATGCCGCTGAAGCCGCCGTTGTTCTGGATGCCGAAGACCTCGTTGGCGGCGATCGCGGTTGAGCGGTTAATGAGTACCCTGTCTGTTCCTGAGCCGTACCAGAGGATGCCGGGGGCCTCGTTCCACTGGGGGTTTGTCAGTTCGTCTGCGGTGAGTGCGTGGTGGGCCTTTGGTGTAGAGCCGATCTGTATGCGGGCGGGGAGCATGGAGTATGTCCCGGTGGATGCGCCGTCGCGGACGCTGACCTCGACCCAGACGGCGTCGCTGGTGAAGACCTGACCGAAATCGATGTGGGTTGAGAACACGCCAGCGCTGACGGCGAGGTCGTCCACGGAGACGGTGGAGCCGATCTGTGTGCCGCTGGCCGAGGCGTCCCAGAGCGAGAACTGGAAATCGTATGCGCCTGTCGCGAGTGTTCCGTTGTCGCGGAGCTGGCCCTGCACCGCGAAAGGCTCTGCGGCTGCAGTGGTTGCGACAACTCCGGCCATTATCATCGTGCTTAATCTGATCATCATCTTGTGTTACTCGTTCATCGTGGTTTGACAGTTCTTGCAGTTTTCCGTATGCTGCGTGTGCGTTCAGGGTATCAACTACATTGGAGTCCGTTCTCATGATTGCACATCAATTTTGTCTGTCTATTGTGTTTTTCTCGTTTGCTTCGGTCGCGTATGCGCAGCCGTTCGAGCTGAGCGCGTTTTCTGTTCAGTCTTCGGGCGTGAGCGCGGATCCCAAGGAGGAGTACGCTGTTTCGTTGTCGTTCTCTGAGGCGATCGCGTCTGACGAGTTTGTGGCTGGCCCGTTTGATATCTCGATCGGCTTCTGGCACGCGGTCGGTGTCGCGCAGCTCTGCCCCGCGGACTTCACGGGCGACGGGCAGCTCAACTATTTTGACGTGAACGCGTTCCTCAACGCGTACAACGCTCAGGACCCGTCTGCGGATCTGAATATGGATGGGTCATACGACTACTTTGATGTGAACGAGTTCCTGTTGGCGTACAAAGCGGGGTGCTGAGCGGGCTCCCGGCGCGAATACAGCGCACAAATCGTGAGATGCGCGGGGGAGCTGGTTGAATGCCAGGGGGGTGAAGCGGGGACTGAGCGCGGAGGACGCGGAGCCGCAGAGGAGAATGGGATGGGTATATCAAGGCCATGCAGGAGACTTCGTCACCTGTATGGCACCCGGCTCACCGTGTATGTATCGGGGCACCGCGGGCTGGGGGGTCTAGAACGCCTTCTCGCCGTTTGCGATGCGGACGATGCGATCGACCACCGCGGGCGGGGCTTCCAGCTTGTCCGCGAAGCCCCACGCGCCCCTGCGTTCGAGTTCTTCGCGGAGGCCGCGGTCTGAACGGCCGCTGTACACGAGCACCCGGGCGGGGATGTTGGCGTCCTGCAGCTCGCTGATGACCTCGAAGGGATCGGTCTCTGGGATGGACAGGTCCATGAGAATGACCTGTGCGTCGGTTTCCAGTGCCTGCTCTGCGAGGTTGGTGCAGCAGTGCATGGATCCCACGCATTCGACGCCGGGGCTTCTGCTGAGGTATCGCTGCCAGACGGCGAGGAGTTTGGGCTCGTCGTCGACCAACAATACTCGAATGGGGTCATCCATGGGGCTTGCCTTTCGTGCGCCCTCTATTGTACGCTAGAGCGGCAGAATCAGAGCGAAGTTCTGGGATTGGAGCACATGACGAATCAACTGAGCCTGGATGAGCCGCAACTCATGCGGGAGGTGGATGCGATCGCCCGCGTGGAGCCGATCAAGCAGCTTCTTGATGTTGCTTGCCGCGTGACCCGGACGGGGTTCGCCTGCGTTGCCCGCGTCACCGCGGAGCGGTGGATCGCCGGCGCGGTGCTCGATGAGATCGAGCTGGGGGTTGCGCCGGGCGGCGAGATTCAGATCGATGCCACGCTGTGCGATGGTGTGCGCCGGAACAACAAGCTGGTGGTGATCGATGATGTATCGCAGGATACGACGTTCTGTGATCATCCGACGCTGGTGCAGATGGGCATCCAGTGCTACATCTCGGTGCCGATCGTTCTGCCCGATGGCACGTTTTTCGGGACGCTTTGTGCGCTGGATCGTGCTCCCAATCGGCTGAGCTCTCCGGAGGTGCTGGGGATGTTCACGCTGTTCGCGGATCTGATTGCGCAGCACCTGGATTCGCATCTGCAGCTCGAGCGGTCGCAGCTGGCGCTTTTGAGCGAGCGTGAGACGGCGGACCTGCGCGAGGAGTTCATCGCGGTGCTCGGGCACGACCTGCGGAACCCGCTGGCTGCGATCCAGATGTCTGCGGTGGAGCTGACCGAGGATGAGTATGGGGCCGAGGTGAATGAGATCGGCGGGGTGATCCGGGAGTGCACCGAGCGGATGAATGCGCTGATCGCCGACGTGCTCGACCTCGCGCGTGGGCGTCTGGGCGGTGGGATCGGGATCAAGGCGGTGGAGCACGAGGATCTGGCGGGCAGGCTGATGCACGTGATCGATGAGATCAAGATCGCGCACCCTGAACGGGATATCCGCGGGGATGTCCGCCTGGATGCGCCAGTCCGCGTGGATGTTTCCCGGCTGAGCCAGCTGATCTCGAACCTTGTGGGCAACGCGATCACGCACGGCGACCCGGGGGGCGATGTCTGGACGCGGGTGTTTCTTGAAGAGGAGCAGTTCGTGGTGGAGGTCGCGAACCGGGGGGAAGCGATCCCTGACGAGGTTGCCGCGCAGCTCTTCCTGCCGTTCCGTCGCAATACCCTGGCCGAAGATCAGGATGGGCTGGGGCTTGGGCTGTATATCGCATCCGAGATCGCCCGCGGGCACGGGGGCACGCTGGAGCTGGAGCAGGGCGGTGGCGAGATCCGGTTTGTGTTCCGGATGCCGGTGGGTGGTGCGGAGGGGTAAGGGGTGTGTGGCTAGGGAGGCCGGCGGGGCGTGGTGCTTGAGAACGTAGGCGTTGAGTGTTCTTCTATCTCGACAGAGGGTAGCGGGCGGAGCTATAGGAGAGGATCAGGCTCAAGCTTTGGCCGGGCTGGTTGTCAGCAAGGTGCACCGCGAACTGTCAGCAGGCCTCGTTAGATATAGACACATCTGCCCCTCTTAGCTTAAACATGCCATCCTCTTCCCATTTACGAATACGCTCAATGACTCGACGGTAGACTAAAGGCCCCTCCTCGGGATGCTTTTTAAACACAAGCACGATTACAGAATCTACAGCAACATGCCGCAACGGAACCGCAATTATAGAATCTGCAAACGTAATAATAGTGGAACCGGACGAGCTGGCACCAATAACATTACCATACCCAGAGTTTGTTCTATTTGCCACCAGCGGCCGACCCGAGACAGCACACCTCATTGCCGCATTAGCCAAGACATGCTTGTTTGCCTCAAATACTACATCCGATTCCTCGAAATCCTGACTGGCGGGCTTCCAAAGTATCGTGCTTTTTTTCTTGCCGCCATCGTATGAATATACAAACATCAGCACATCTTGATCTGCGACAGAGTCCAAAACACGATCAAGCTCTACGAGTTTTTTGTAAAACTTTGAAATCTCTTCTACATATCGCTCACGATCCTGCGGGGCAAGCCGCCCAATTAAATCCGCAATTGTAACCGATGCATCCGATGCTTGCTGAAAGTTGCGAAGTTCAATATTCAGCATCCGCTTCCTCATGTTCAGCGTGGATCGATAGCTGATCAGCAAAAACACCGCAAAGACTAAGACCGCAGGGGCAAGCAACCATGTGATCAGTTTTAAAACACCATTCTGATTTTCAATATCCATCCAAAATGCTAGGGCACCCGCAGCCAGCGCCGTTATAGTCGTGAAAGAAGTACTGTAACTCGAGAGCCGTTGCACCGACTTACCCATCGTTTTCTTCCTTCCCCGTACCTTCGTTGCCTGCATTTGAGTTCTTAACAAAATTGCTTCGAAGATGCCGCACCAAGCTCGGGCCGACAAGCCCTGCCATAACAGCCCCCTTCGGATCTGATGGTTCAATTAACAGTGCTGCCACCAAAGGCCCGCTGAGCAGCGCCGCAAAGATGTGTATGCCTAAAAAGCAAATACGAGTATTCCACTTTTTCCCACTCGCACTTCCACTCGCAGCATCAGCGCTTCGCTGTTCCCAACCATCAACGGGCTCACTGGCTAGCAAACTTGCAATCTCGGGCAAAGCTCCTGAAAACTCAACAATCAAGAACATGATCGCACCCACTAATCCTAAGAGCAAGTCCCTGTAGAGATTTGGATACTCAAGCAACAGGCTGGCGATCATCTGCCCCATTCTACAAGCATAGCATAATGAGGAATCATGTGCAAAGACCCCCTAAACTAGGGAAAATTGATTTAAAATAGGCATGACAATAGGTTCTGCGCTCGAATCCTTCGCCTAGCAGCCTACTGCGAGGTGATTGCCCTTGATTTCAAAGGCTCTGGCTTCGGTGTTAAGCTGGAGGGGTTGCATTTGAAGCAGCGCTTCGCGTAGATCACACCGGCCGGACGACCGGAAAGGGGTGAGGGTGTGTTCTCGCAACCCGGTGCTTTGGTATCGGGGCGCCCGGCTATTGGGTGGGTGCGGGGTTTGAACGCAGTGCGTGGTAGATCATGACGAGGACGAGCAGGACCAACCATTCCCACACGAGCACGCCCCACTCAATGGCGTGGTCGCCCTCGATGAAGTAGCCGACGTCGAGGATGGAATCGAGATGATCGAAATCGAACTCGAAGAGGTGCCAGCATGGTCCCCAGCCGTCGAACTGGCGACCGCCGACGGCGCCTGCCAGTTCCCCACTGCCGGTTCCGCCGATGTAGGACTGTGACTGCATGGGCGGGTAGAGGAGCGAGAGCAGCACCGGCAGGAGCCACACAAGTGATTTTCTATTGAGCTTGGTTTGATCCATCAGAACCCCCGTGATCTGACCTTTGGATTGTGTGCTTTGAGGATACCAGCATTTGCTGGGTATCGCTGTCGGGATGGGTGCGTTGCGATCTGCGCCCCCCAGTTTGAGTGAGGGTGCTTGGCGTGCCATTCGGGCGGGTGGGCGGTCGTTCGTCAGCCGCCGATAAGTGCGGGGTTGGCTGATCTGGTGGGGTGGCGATGCGGCTTTTGGCGGTGGCTGCGGGGGGTTTGCCCAGTTTTCCCTGGCGGAACAGCGCGATCGGGGTTGTGCCGATTTGGTTGTGTTTTTGGATCGGGATGGGAAACGGCTTCGCTCGTTTGGCAGATTGGTGGTGGTCACTTGATGAAAGGTACCAAGCCATGAACGCGGCAGATATGAGAGGGGGGCAAGATGAACATTCCGACGGAGATGGTCTCGCTCTTCTGCGGCGAAGCGGGCGAGGATTGTGAGGCGATCAGTGCGGCCGTTGAGTCGAGCGACGACGGGCGGGTGGTTGTCGTGGTCGAGGATTGCGGCGCGGCGCGGTGCGCGGCGGGTTGTGCGTGCGAGGTCCGTTATACCGATCCCGGGGACGGGCGGTTTATGGGCGTTGCGTGCGTTGTTGAATCGGTCGATGGTGTGCGGCTGACGCTGCGTGCGGTGACGGAGAAGCGATCGGCCAATCAGCGGTCGTCGTTCCGTGTGAGCACGGTGTGCTCGGGCATTACGGCCCGGGTCGGTGCGCACGAGGGCTGCAGGGTCGTGGATGTGAGCGCTGCGGGGATCTGTGTGCAGGTGCCTGCGGGTTTGCGGGTGGGCGACTCGGTGGTGGTGCGGATTCATGCGGGCGAGAAACGGATTGATGGCCGGTTCTCGGTGCGGCGCGTGGGCGAGGCGAGGGATGGTGCGCAGGTCGGCATGTCGGCCGATCCTGAGGACAAGCGGCTGGCGGAGGCGTTGGCGGATCTGACCTCGGATATGCAGCGCGAGCAGCTGCGTCGGCGCTCTCGCGTGGCCGGCGGGAACGGGGAGTCGCCGGAACCAGGCGAGGGCCCGGGAGAGGGGCAGGACGCGGGGGCTGCGGCGAGCGAGCGGCCTGATGAGGATGATGCGTGGGTGTGTGTGCCCGCGTCGGCGCTGGCTGGGCAGGCGTTGCCGGGCCCGCTGGTCAGCGAGGCGGGCGAGCGGGTTGCGGAGCGGGGGCAGGTTCTGTCATTGGATGACATCAGGCGGCTGGCCAAGGATGGCCTGTACGCCACAGATGACTGGTCTGGCAAGCGGGCTGATCGTCGTGTGAACCAGCGGTCTGCGTGTGCACGCACGGTGCGGGTTGTCGCGCTGCAGGGCAAGCACGTCATGCGGATGCGCGCGGAGCTGACCGATATCTCGCGTGGCGGCGTCGGGCTGCGGGCGCCGATGCTGTTGCGGGCGGACGATTACTTGGTGGTTGATTTCTCGACCTCCGAGGACAGCTGCTGGGTGATCGGGAAGGTGGTGCACGGGTCGCTCGGCGAGGGCGAGACGTCGTGCAGGATCGGTATCCAGTTCCACATGGACAGCGTGCGGCATGAGCGTGTTCCTGAGAGCGAGCCCGAGTTGGCGCAGTGGATCTCGGTCAAGCCCGCGCGGGGTGCGGCCCAGCGCGCGAGTTGATGAGGGCGGGGCCCCGGGTGAGCCGAGCACGGTTTCTCCGGGGCATCCCGATTCGGTGTGGCGGGTGTGTGGGAGGGGCGTGTTTTGGGGGGACGGCGGCCGATGTCGGAAGTTGGTTGATCCCCCCGCTGGTGGGTTCTATTTTCGCAGTCGCATACGTTTGACTGATGCCACGCTTGTCGCAGGGGATTTGTTTTGTATGCGGGAGAGGCGTCAAGATGAATACATGGAATGGTTCTGTTCTCGTCATCGCGTGCGGGGCGGTCTGTTTCTTTGGGCATGGGCGGGTTTGCGGAGGAAGGACATGCAGGAGATTCCGTCACCTGCATGGCACCCGGCACTCGGGGCTTTGAGGAGACGGTGGGCACCGGGGCGTTGAAAAGGGCAGCACGTTGGTGCTGCCCTTTGTGGTTGAGTGTGTTGGTGCTGCGTTTTGTTAGTTGCGTCGGCGGCGGGCGGTGGCGAGGATGCCGATTGCGAGCATCGCCGGGGTTGCGGGGGCGGGCACGAATGCGAGGTCGAAGCTGATCTGGCCTTCGGTCTCGAAGGTGCCGTTGTGCTCGAAGGGGTCGCGCCGGAAGTCGATGATGATGCTGTAGCTGCCGGCATCGAGTGTGCCGGATGGGGTGTAGATGCTGAATGTGTTGAACGAACCGGCGGCGCTGTAGGCACCGAGGTCGAGGTCGTAGTTGCCGGCGTTGCCGTCGGCGGTGAAGTTGAGGGTGAAGTCGGTTGCCTGCGAGAGTGTGAAGTGGACCTCGAGGTAGGAGTGCCCGATGCCGGCGATGTCGCCGCCTGATCCGAAGCTGCCGAATGCGGTGCCGGTCATGGAGATGCCGTTGGCGGTGAGCTCGGACGTCTGGGTCGCGTAGGCGTTGATGCTGTCGAAGTCTCGGTTGATGGATGCATCGAAGATGGCGAAGTCGGGGCTGGAGATCTGGTCGCTTGGGTTGCCGGTGGCGGTGAACGCTTCCGCGCGGACGTAGCGGTTCTGGGCGTCGTAGGTGACGCCGGCCATGGCGGTGGACGTGATTGCCGCGAGCATCATGGGTACGGTCATGTGGATATTCATGTTTTCCTCCAGATATGAACTAATTACACGGGCATGCACACCATCCCGTGTTGTGTCATGAGGGTATCAGGCGATGTTAACCTGCACAAGCCAAATAACTGAATATGGCGGGAAGCTGGGGATTGGCTGGGCGGGTTTGGGGAGGAGGTCGTGCTTCAGGCCTGAGTGGGCCAGGGTGTGCGCATGGCATCCGGCTTCTGCATGAGACTGGTCGATCTCAAGAACATGCAGGAGACTTCGTCACCTGCATGGCACCCGGCTTCGTCTTTCGGCGGGGCTTGAGGGGGATGGGGATGGTTGCACTTTGCCCTCCTTCGCTCTTTGAGTCGAAGGAGGGCACAGAAGACGGGAAGGAGGGCACCCGGCCGTGGCAATGTGCCCTTCTTCGCTCTTCGAGTCGAAGGAGGGCACAGATAGAGAGAAGGAGGGCACCCGGCAGGAGACATCGTCACTTGCATGGCACCCGGCTCTTGGGAAGGGGGTCTGGACTGGTGTCTCGGCTCTGGGTGGTCCAGGGTCAAGGGGACCATTGTGCATCAGGCATACTCACTCCACGTTACTTCAGTCAAATCAACCTCATGGGATACCCATAGATCAAGCACGAATGCCACCAACACTCCCACTGTGCCGGAATAGAAAGAGTTCGCCTCCATGACCACCACATAGATCAAGATGATCTGAACTGTGTAGAAAAATGCTACGCCGGTGAGCATCGCGCTCCAGAATGAGGGATTGCATTTCTTGTGATACTTCGCATAAAGCACGATCGCTCCCAGAGCCAGCAGCGGAAACACAACTGCTGCTGAACGCGCATTGCTTGCATCTATGTCGGATATCCTGCTTGCGGTGTTTGCAATGATAAAGACGATGATCTCTTCGATGTATGGGATCTGAATGACAATCCACGAGCAGACAAAGAGAACTATCGCACGCCCAATCCCTTGGACCCGGGACTTCAACCAAGACCGAGCATATCGGAGCAATCGATACGGGCTCTCACTCAGGGGCGATTGATCGATCGCAAAGGGCACCATGAGAGTTGCAACCCCGAACGCTACGATCGCGCATGGGCCAGCCAATGACTTGTCTATCGCGCAGTATGGGATCGCAACATAGCCAGTAAAACCAATCAGCGCAAGCCATACGTCTATTGGGTTTGGATACATGATCTCTTTATCATGGCTGGCCGCCACCACCCTTGATGCCCAGAACACTCTGGCAAAGAGGAACACAGAGATCAGACACTCTAGGAAGTAGCCCATTGCTGAAATGTACCGCAGCACCGGCTCATGCGTAAGCGTTGTGGGCTGCATTTTGTGATTTCACATGCAAGCCACGAGTCCGAGGTACCACACCGAGATTCAAAGCCGGCTGTGCAGGGGAGGGGTCCCCTGCAACCCCGCTTGGGGAGTAGATCTGGGTGGCCCGATGGGGACGGAGTCTCCTTCGGGGTTGTGGGCGATTGGTGGTTGATGCCGACGGAGCCGGGGACGGCTCCGTCGGGCCACCCCGATCGATGGGGTTGAGATGATCTACGCCCAGGTTTGTTGGAGGACACGGCTTGTCCGCCTTTGGCGGATCAACCCGTGGCACCCGGCTTTGATCCGGAGGACGAAGGAGGTTGTCCGCTGAAGGCGGATCGGGTGGGTTGGTTGCTGCGGGGGCTGGCGGAACGGATCCGGCTGCACTTCGGCCTCCTTCGCTCTTTGAGTCGATGGAGGGCACGGATGGAGAGAAGGGGGGCACAAGTGGAAGAAAGAGGGCACCCGGCTATTTGAATCAAAGAAGGGCTCCAAGGAGTTGAAGAATGCAGTCCGACTGAAAATTACTGATCAGCCATCCTTCAACGATTTATTTGCAGATACCTCACCATCTCCCTCATTAATATACTTGGCGACCTCAGCAACAGCTTGAAGTGCAACCACGTTATCACCAACTGTTTGTAGGCGGAGTTCGATTCGATCTACTCTGCCAGTAAGCGAGTCAATACTACTGGCTGCACCTTCAACCTTTGCATCAAGCTTCGAAAGAGCGCTCTGCATCTGATTTAATTGCGAACGCATTTCGCTCAATCCACGCGCCTGATCATCTCGTGCTTCAGAGATTCTCCTGCCGAGGTTATCAAGATTGGTTTGCATCCGTACAAACTCATCATTCAGTCGCTTAATACTCGCTGCAGCCTTACCAAAATCAAGCATAATCAGCCACCACCCTTCGCGATGCCTGACTGAAAACTATCCGACAATTTTTCAATTTTTACATTAACCTGCTCGAGTTGCGCGACGAGCGATTCTAAGTTTTCAAGTAACTCTTCTGCGCCCTGTGAGTATGCCTGAGAGTTATCATTGACATCCGAGGCAATAGTGTCAACAACACGATCTCCAAGCAACGATCTACTCCAACTCTTCAACTCGACTTCCATGCCAAGTTGTCGCTTGGATTCAATAAGCGCGCTTACAATGGCACCAATCACACCCTCTTTTGACAAGCCAATCGGTTGGGCATGGGCAGACAGCCCCCCGGCTACCATCACCGCACCGCCAGCCGCCGCCTCAATACCATATGTTTCTTTTAGATAATCGCTTAAATCTACAGCTTCTTTTAAAGTTAGATCCGCGATATTATCAATTTTATCTAAGTCAACTTTGATGATTTTTTTTGACATATTGCCCTCTACTTCGACGATCGTCGGTATACAGGCTAACCTCTGGCGGGCAAAATGTCTAGCGAAAACGCCTCACGCCCCTTTCGAGGCAAGAGACGGGATTGTAGTTAGTAATCAAAGTCCTCGCCCGAGTGGCCGGCACCGACGGGCTTGTCCTTGATCTCCACGATCGCGGCTTCGGTGGTCAGGAGGAGGCCTGCGACCGAGGCGGCGTTCTGAAGGGCGACGCGTTCGACCTTCGTCGGCACGATCACACCCATGGCGACGAGGTCGCCGTACTCGTGGGTGAGGGCGTTGTAGCCGAAGGTGTTGTCGTCGTTCTCCTCGACCTTGGAGGCGATGACGGAGCCGTCGAGGCCGCAGTTCTTGGCGATCTGCTTGATGGGGGCGGAGACGGCGCGGTGGACGATGTCGATGCCGATGCGTTCGTCGCCGGTGGCCTTCTTGCGGATCTTGTCGAGTGCGCGGCGGGCGCGGAGGACGGCGGTGCCGCCGCCGGGGAGGATGCCTTCCTCGACTGCGGCGCGGCAGGCGTGGAGTGCGTCCTCGACGCGTGCCTTCTTCTCGGTCATTTCGACCTCGGTTGCTGCGCCGACGTTGACCTGGGCGACGCCGCCTGCGAGCTTGGCGAGGCGCTCTTCGAGCTTCTCGCGGTCGTAGTCGGAGGTGGAGTTCTCGATCTGGGCGCGGATCATGTCGATGCGGCCCTTGATGTCTGCGGAGGAGCCGGCGCCTTCAACGACGATGGTGTTGTCCTTGGAGACGGTGACCTTCTTGGCGCGGCCGAGCTCGTTGAGTTCGAGCTTCTCGATGTCGATGCCGAGCTCGTCCATGATGGCGGTGCCGCCGGTGAGGGTGGCGATGTCCTGGAGCATTTCCTTGCGGCGGTCGCCGAAGCCAGGCGCCTTGACGGCGGTAACCTTGAGGGTGCCTCGGAGCTTGTTGACGACGAGGGTCGCGAGTGCTTCGGAGTCGATGTCCTCGGCGATGATCAGGAGCTGGGAGCCGGACTCGGCGACCTTGCCGAGGATGGGGAGGATTTCCTTGGCGTTGGAGATCTTCTTCTCGTGGATGAGGATGTAGGGCTTTTCGAGCTCGGCTTCCATGGTGGCCTGGTTGGTCACGAAGTGGGGGCTGAGGTAGCCCTTGTCGAACTGCATGCCCTCGACGAGTTCGACCTCGGTCTCGAGGGACTTGCCCTCTTCGACGGTGATGACGCCGTCCTTGCCGACCTTGTCCATGGCGGTGGCGATGATCTTGCCGATCTCGGCGTCCTGGTTGGCGGAGCAGGTGCCGACCTGTGCGATCTCCTTGGAGTCCTTGATGGGCTTGGACATGTTGTGGAGTTCTTCGATCATGGCGGTGACGGCCATGTCGATGCCGCGCTTGATCTGGTTGGGGTTGGCGCCGGAGGTGATGTTCTTGAGTCCTTCGGTGAAGATGGACTCGGCGTAGATGGTGGCGGTGGTTGTGCCGTCGCCTGCCTCGCGTGAGGCCTTGGAGGCGACTTCCTTGACCATCTGGGCGCCCATGTTCTCGTACGCGTCGTCGAGGGTGATCTCCTTGGCGACGGTGACGCCGTCCTTGGTGACGGTGGGTGCGCCGAAGGATTTTTCGAGGATGACGACGCGGCCGGATGGGCCGAGGGTGACCTTGACTGCGTTTGCGAGCTTCTGTACACCCTTGAGGATGCGCTCGCGTGCGTCGGTGTTGAATGCGATCTGTTTGGCTGCCATGGGAATGCTCCTAAGAAGGCAATGGGCAATAGGCAATAGGCAATGGGGCCTGCGCCTTGCCGGTTCTGTTTGTTGTGCGGCTCGGGCGGGTGCCTGAGCCGGTGGTGGGAAGACGGGCTGGAAGCCCGTCCCACTGGGGACTTGGTTACAGGCCGATGCGGATGTATGCGATTCGCTCGGCTTCGATGATGTACACGCTCTTGCCGTCGGTGACTTTGACGAGTTTGTCTGTCTCTTCGGGGATGAGCATGGCGGATGCGATGGTCAGGATTGATGCCGACTCGTGCATGCCGGTGAGGGCGAAGTGCGCGTTGCGCTCTCCGTTGAGTTCGTTGAGGGCTTGTCGGAGTTGGTCCTGGTTCATAGCTAGGCATCAGGGATCAGCCATCAGGGATCAGGGAAGAGTGGCTGGATGCACTCCTGCTGATGGCCGATGGCTGGTGGCTGATGGCTCTCCTTCCTTAGTCGACGATGGCGAGGACGTCGGAGCTGTTGACGATGAGGTACTCTTCGCCGTCGAGCTTGAGCTCGGTGCCGCCCCACTTGGAGAGGATGATGCGGTCGCCGGGCTTGACGTCGAGGGGGATGCGGTCGCCGGCGTCGTTGAGTGTGCCTTCGCCGACGGCGAGGACTGTTGCGAACTGTGGCTTCTCGGTGGAGGACTCGGGGAGGTAGATGCCGGCGCTGGTGACGGTCTCGGCTTCGTCACGCTCGACGAGGATCTTGTCGTGGAGGGGGCGGACGGCGACTTTGGTCTTGGTCTTGGTTGCCATGGTTTGGATCTCCTGTTTCTCGGAAGGGACTAGGGACTAGGGACTAGCCACTAGGGCTTGGTGAATGGAATACGACGAGTGGGGATCGGGGAGACCCCCTCCGTCCCGCCTCTGGGCGGGACACCTCCCCCGCAAGCGCGGGGGAGGTGATGTTTGGCTAGCTGGCTCCGGGCCAGCGGTCTTTGTAATGGCGGGTCATGCAGCGGCGGAGGACGTCGAGGAGGGTCTCGATCTCTCGCTGGGCTGTGGGGTGATCGACGACGGCGAAGGCGCCCAGGCGGAGGGCGGCGTTCATCTCACGCACGGCGTCGCGGGAAGTGCGGCGGCGCTTGATGACGACGGTTGGCGGGGGTGAGGCGAGGCGGGCGAGGAGGTTGAGGACGCGGGTGCCTGCTTCTTCGCCGGTGGGATCGCGCTCGTCGAGGGGGAGGGCGAGATCGACCACGGCGATGTGGATCGGGAGGGACTGGATGACGCGTTGGGCGGCGGCGGCGGAGTCGGCGATGTGGGAGCGGACGCCCATGGGGGTGAGCATGGCGGGGACGCGCTCGACCCATGGGGATTCCTGCCAGCCAGCCGAGGAGAGCAGGAGGTTGAGCCGCCCGTTGGGGTTTGCGGCGTCGGGATGGGTCTGTGAGACCATCATGTGCCCGTATATGGGCAAAGGGCGTGCCGGTCCGTGGGCGGATGGGGGGTCAAATTTCGGTGGAATTCGGGGGTTGCGCTTGGCGGGTGGTGTCAGGGATGGCGGTTTTGGGGGTTGGGGTGCCAAGTTGGCAGGGGGCGTGGCGTGGAGGCGGATTCACTCAGGAGCAGCCGGCCTGGTAGAGGAGAATGAAGGCGGGGATGTCGTAGAAGTTGATGATCTGGTCCTGATTGAGATCGGCCCGGGGGTCGGCGCTGGTGTACCACTGAAGGAAGAGCAGGACATCCTGATTGGAGAGGAAGCCGTTCATGTCGGTGTCCGCGAGGCACTCGCCCGGGCCGCTTTGGCACAGGTTGCGGACGATGCTGAGGGTCCTGTCCGGGTTGTCGGCGGAGATGATGTCGCTATCACCGTCCCCGTCGGCGTCGTGGGCGACGGTGGCGATGGGCGTCTGGCCGGTGTCGATGCTGATTGGTGATTGGTAGCCGCCGTTGGGGTCCGCGAGGACGATGATGACGTCATCGTTTCCGGGGCGGGCGGCGATGATGTCTGGCAGGTCGTCGGCGTTGACGTCGGCGATGCTGGATGGCTCGAGCTGGAGGTGGGCGGCGACGGTGATCGGGGTGAATGTGGCGTCGCCGTTGCCGAGGTAGACCTGGGTTGGGTGTCCTCGGCCCGAGCTGATGACGAGGTCCGTGATGCCGTCCTGGTTTGCATCGATCTTGGCATGATCGGTCAGTTCACTCTGGGAGGTGCCCAGCTGGGTGCGGCGCTCGAGTGAGAATGTGCCCGAGTCGTTGGTGTAGAGGTACACGCCCTGGTCGTGGTCGCCGCCTCCCTGTGGGCGCTGCGGGGCGCTTTCGAGGTAGAGGGCGATGTCCTGATCGCCGTCCATGTCCGCGTCGAAGGCGACGGCGCCGTAGGTCTGGGTGATGCCCTCGTAGAGATTGAGCTCGAGGGGTGTGTATTCGCGGCCGCCCTCGTTGATCAGGAAGCGCTCCTGATGCGTGTAGAAATCGTCGAGGCCGTCGCCGTTGATGTCGATCAGTGTGAATCCGTAGCTGTAGTTGGCGGCGTTGATCGACTGCGGGTTGTCGTATTCTGGGCCGTAGAGGATCTCCAGCTTGTCCTGTCCGGTCATGCAGACGACGTCGTCGTGGCCGTCTTGGTCGATGTCTGTGACGATCGCGTCGTTGGGGTAGGCGGAGAGGTCGGCGGTGTGGATGGTCTCGAACACCGCCCCACTGTCGCGGCGGATGATCAGCAGCTGATTGGGATCGCCGGTGACGACCGCGAGGTCCTCGCGGTTGTCCTGATCGAAGTCGTGCGTCAGGATTGCGACCGGTCGGCCTTCGAGCTGGATGGTTGGCGGGAGGGGGTCCTCGCTGAACTGCATCTGGCCTTCGTTGAAGAGGATGCTGACGTCGTCGCCGGTGGTGTTGTGTAAGACGACATCCGGGCGGGAGTCGCTGTTCATGTCCTTGATGATGATCTCTGCTGGGTTTCGTCCGACCTGGTATTGGCCGACGAGCTGGAGGGAGCTGGTGTGCTCGTCCCACGCCATGATGGCGGCTTGTTCGGTGAACACATCGATCGCGATAACGTCCTGGTCCTCATCCTGATCGAGGTCGGCCAGCTTGAGCATGGTTGGGTTCCAGTCCAGCGGCACGGTCTGTGAGAGCGTGAAGGCGCCGAGCCCGTCGTTCTGGAAATAGGCGACGCCGGGCTGGTTCTGGCCGACGACAACGAGGTTGGCGGGACCGGACTTGAACGCGTGATGCGCCGCCGCCTGAGAGCGGTAGCCGGTGGGCGCGGAGATCGTGCCGTCGTTGCTGAGCTCGCCTTGCGCATCGCCGAAGAGCAGCTTGATGCCGTAGGTCGTAACGACCGCGAGATCGGTGTATTGGTCGTTGTTGAGATCGGCGGCTTCGAAGTGCCTTGGCGTGTTGCTGCCGATGGGGATGCTGGGCATGGCGGTGAACGCCCCGTTGCCGCTGCCGTGGTACACGGTGATGACGTCATCTCGATAGCTTGCTGCGACAAGGTCCATGATGCCGTCGTTGTTGAGGTCTGACACGGCGTAGGCGGGCGCGTATTCGTAGGTTGAGCGGGGGCGGACCTCGAAGGTGCCGTCTCCGTTGTTGAGGAAGGTGGCGATTGTTGACGGCGAGGATGAGTAGAGTGCGACGTAGTCCGGGTCGCCGTCGTTGTCGATGTCTGCCTCGATCGAGCCGCGCACGTACTGGTATCCGACGACGGGGATGGTTTGCTGCTTGAATGTTCCGTCGCCGTTGTTCAGGTGGACGCGTGAGTTGTTGGCGCGGGACCCGATGACCAAGATATCGATCATGCCGTCGTCGTTGTAGTCGTGCGTGTGGACGCGGGCTGGGGCGTCCCCAGTTTCGATGACGGTCTGCTGCTCGTATGTACCGTCTGTGAGGCCCCTGATGATCTGGATCAGGTTTGGCGGTGCGACGGCGACCAGATCGAGGATGCCGTCGGCGTCGAAATCGACAACCTGAACATGGGATGCGCCTTCGAGGAGATCGGCCCTGTTGGTTTGGAACGGGGCGCAATCATCCTGCCCGTGGGCTGGTTGAAGTGATGTGAGGCACAAGCACGCGGCGCACAGCGCCGTGTGCGCCTGAAAGTTGATTGACAAACCCATGTGACCCCAGATCCTGATGCGTGGTTGTTGAAGAGTTTTCCGACAGAGTCTAACTGAGGATTGGCGATGTGCCAACCAGAAACTGTTCCGCTTTGTACGGGGTGGAGCTGATCGCGGGGTCCTGCAACGAGCCGCTGGAGCGGCGTTGTGCGGATTGTTCGTCCGGGCGTGCTGGATCGGTGCGGGAGTGCATGCCCGAACCCTGATATACTCCTGACATGGAAATCGCGATTGGTGTATTGGGTGTGCTGGTTCTGGCGTTGGGCGCGTGGTGTGTGGTGCTGGTGCGTGGCGGGAACGAGGCGCGGGATGACGCGGCGGAGGCGCGGCGTGAATCGCAGCGGCTTGCGGATGAGAACGCCCGGGTTCTGGTCGATCTGGAGCAGGCGCGGGCGTCGCTGAGCGAGGCGCAGGCGCGGGCGGAGGAGTCGGCGGGGCGGGTGACCGAGCTGTCGGTGGAGCAGGCGAAGCTGATGGAGCGGCTGGACGCGGCGGGCAAGCTGATCGAGGAGTTCAAGGCAAGCCGGGCGCAGCTGCGGGAGGACTTCGAGTCGCTGGGGGGCAAGACGCTGCGGGCGAACCAGGAGGCGCTGGGCAAGTTCATCGCCGAGCGGCTCAAGGACGCGGACCAGCTTTCGCAGAGCGAGCTGGACAAGCGGAAGCAGGCGATCGAGTCGATGGTGAAGCCGATCCGCGAGACGCTGGACAAGACCAAGGAGCAGATCACGCAGCTCGACGAGCGGGTGAAGGCATCGAGTGATAGCAATCAGTCGCTGCGCGAGGAGACGGCGCGCCTGACGCGGGCGTTGTCGCGGCCGGAGGTGCGCGGGCAGTACGGCGAGATCCAGCTGCGGCGTGTGGCGGAGCTGGCGGGGATGACGAGCTACTGCGACTTCAACGAGCAGTTCTCGCAGCGTGACGACGAGGGGAACCTGCTGCGCCCGGACATGGTGGTGACGCTGCCCAACGAGCGGGTGATCGTGGTGGACGCGAAGGCGAACATCAACGCGTACATCGAGGCGGTGAACGCCCCCACCGACGAGATTCGCGAGGAGCAGATGCAGCGGTTCGCCCGCCACACCGTGGAACAGGTGAAGAAGCTGAGCGATAAGAAGTACTGGTCGCTGTTTAATGGGAAGAGCGCTGAGTTTGTGGTGATGTTCGTGCCGGGCGATCACTTTATTGATGCGGCGTTGTCGCGCAAGCCGGAGCTTCTGGACCTCGCGGCGCAGCAGGGCGTGATCCTGGCTTCGCCGAGCACGCTGATCGGGCTGCTGCGGGCGGTCGCGGTGGGCTGGCGTGAGCACGCGCTGACGGAGCAGGCGGCGGAGCTGTTCGAGCTGGGCAAGGAACTGCACGAGCGCGCGGCGACGGCGTTCGAGCACGCGTCGGACCTGGGCAAATCGATCCGCCAGGCGGTTGAGCGGTACAACAAGCTGGTCGGGTCGATCGATTCGCGGATGGTGCCCACGCTCCGCAAGTTCGAGGACGCGGGTGCCAAGAGCGGCAAGGAGCTGGCCGAGCCGAAGAAGCTTGATTCGGTGCCGCGTGAGCTAGCGAGTGGGACGGCGTTGTTTGAGGAGTGATGGGTACTTGGCCTCTGGGCCTGTGGTTTCTCTTCTCGTTTCGATTTCCTGCTTTTCGTTTTCCACGCGATGAGTTATGCTCTTCGTGGTGTTTATATCTTTGTACAAACAGGAGACCGGATGATGAAGTTTGCAGGATTGGTAATCGGGCTGGGTGTGTTCGCCGGGCAAACTATGGCGTGCGATGCGTGCGATCATTCGGTGGGCTACGGCGATCATTGGTTGGCGAGCACCACGATCGATATCTCGGGTCTCAGCGCGTACGACGAGCTGGGGCAGAGCGTGGATCAGGTGCTCGATGCGGTGGCGTTCGCGAACTCGGACATCCATGGGATCGGGTGGAACCTGCAGGTGGAGACCATCGGGGACTCGTGGCTGAGTGATCTGCGGATGCAGTTCCGGTCGAGCAACGGTGAGAGCTACGACACGTCGCTCTTTGGAAGTAACGACGGGCCGGGGCAGGGGCAGTCGTTTGTGCCGATGGTTGAGTTCTGGAGCGACCTGGGGTTCCACTTCCTGCAGGGGCAGGACGGGGTGTTCGAGGTCGAGCTGTATGACACTGTCGTTGACAACCCGGGCGGTGCCGAGGCGACGCTGATGGACGGATCGGTGTTGTATATCCAGTACTGGGTCCCGTCGCCGGGCACGCTGGCGCTGTTTGGTGCGGGTGGTCTGTTGGCGGCGCGTCGGCGGCGCTAGATCAGCTCAGTCGCGTGGTGGGAAGTACGCTTCGAGCTTGCGGAAGCGGTAACGGAAGATGTTCTGGACATCGCGCTGGACGAAGAACTTGTTCATGAGCGGTGCAAGCAGCCAGCCCTTGGGCTTGTTGCGGACGGTATGGGTGCCTCGTGAGTTGACGGGTGGGACGGGGTTGATTGAGGAGTGAGGGATCGTTTGCGCAGCTGGTTTGCTTCTTTGAACGCAGAGGGCGCAAAGGTCACGCAGAGGACGCAGAGCGGAGTTGGGTTGGGTGGTCTGAATGAACTTGTCGTCACTCACTGTGAAATGATCTTCCACACTCTGGACACAGGGTGTTCGAGCCAATGCCTTCTCGTGAGTATCCACAGGATGGGCAGCTAGATTCCAAGTTGCTCGCTCTCAGAGTCGCAATCCTTAACCTCGACAAGTAAACGGCGCAATACACAGCTCCAGCAATGATCACTACGATCAGCAGGTCAACTGCCATGTTTGCATGGTGAGTTTTCCTGATCGGTGCCGAGTTGTTTGAGATCAGATTCAGGAATCCTGTTGCTTGCATCCGCTCGAACTCCCACAGCGGATCGTCGGAGTTCAGGCTGGACGTTGCCTCTGTGAGCACGAGATCCGTAAGCTCATCATGAGTAAGTAGCCTGCGTGCTGAATGACTGAACACAGGGCTGATCTGTGACACCCCTTCGGAGCTTACCCAAGGACGAAACAGTTCGAATTCTGTCCTCGGATACTTCCCAATGGTGAGCGCTCCCAGATATGTGTAGCTATCGGGGTCTCCATCATCTACGAATGATCGGATCACCTCTTCGTCTTCCAGGTAATGGAAGATCCTAATCCCTGTTTCGTACTCTACGGCACGAAGGTAGTAGACCCGATGAGCGCTGGAGCGCCCTTTGAGGAGCGGGAAAACGAACTCTGCGCAAATGACGATCGCGGCGACAACAAGCCAGAGTTGGGCGATTCTGGCTTTGAGTGGGTTTGCTTGCGTCACTTAATACGATACGCATTCCAAGAGTTCTGGTTCTGCGTGCGTCACTCTGTCTCTGGCGGGAAGATCTCCTCAAGGCGTTGGAAGCGGTACTTGAAGATGTTGACCACGTCCCTTTGGACGAAGAACTTGTTGACGATCGGGGCGAGGATCCAGCCGGCGGGGCGGTAGCGGACGGTGTCGGTGCAGATAGTGCCGGTGCCGTCCTCGGTTGGTTCGAAGGTGTGGGTGTGGTGCCAGAGGGCGTAAGGGCCCGCGTCCTGGTTGTCGACGAACTGGTGGGGCGGGTCCCAGTCGAGGATGGTGGTTTTCCATTTGATGGGGATGCCTCGCACTTTGAGCTTGTAGCGGATCTCGCGGCCTGAGTTCATGTCGATGGGCTTGGGCGTGAGGACGTTGAACTTGAGGAAGCTGGGGGTGAGCTTCTCGAGGTTGTGGGCGTCGGCGAAGAACGGGAAAACGGCGTCTCGTGGCTGCGGGAGGACCTGGGTGGCGCGGAGCACCCAGATTCGCCCCAGCTTGGGGTCATGGGCCGGGCTGATGGTGATATCGTTCATGGTGGGCTGTGTTCGCGTCTGGGACGTCCTACTCATCGAAAGCGTGGTCATGGGCCTGGGTTCGTGCGCCGCGGGCCATCAGATACAGGGGGATTTATGTCTTCAGTGGATACAGGACTCGATATCGGCGGGATGATCGACGCGATCGAGCCCGGGAAGCTCTTCCGCAGCGCGATCGAGGAGGTCGCGGAGTCGGTCGAGGCGGTGATCGCGGACAACGAGAAGTATCGGAAGGCCCGGGTCTTTGAGCGTCTGCTGATCCCGGATCGGGTGATCCGCTTCCGTGTGGAGTGGGTGAACGACGACGGCGGGGTGGAGGTCAACCTGGGCTGGCGGATCGAGCACAGCAACGCGCTGGGCCCTTATAAGGGGGGGCTGCGGTTCCACCCGACGGTGGATGAGGACACGCTGCACTTCCTGGCGTACGAGCAGTGCTTCAAGAACGCGTTGACGGGTCAGCCGATCGGCGGCGGCAAGGGCGGGAGCAACTTCGACCCGAAGGGGCGGAGCGACAACGAGGTGATGCGGTTCTGTCAGGCGTTCATGCGTGAGCTCTATCGTCATATCGGCGCGAGCGTTGATGTGCCGGCGGGTGATATCGGTGTTGGCGGGCGTGAGATCGGCTACCTGTATGGGCAGTACATGAAGATCACGAAGCTCCGGGACGGGGCGATGTCCGGCAAGCCGCTCGGGATGGGCGGCTTGCGTGGGCGTACGGAGGCGACCGGGTATGGGGCGGTGACGTTTGCGGAGCAGATGCTCAAGCACCGGAGCGAGAAGATCGACGGGAAGCGGGTGGCGATCTCGGGTGCGGGGAACGTGGCGCTCTATGCTGCGGAGCTGGCGCACGAGAAGGACGCGCAGGTTGTGTCGCTGTCGGACTCCGGCGGTGCGCTGATCTGCGAGAAGGGGTTCAGCGAGGAGCAGATCAGGGAGCTGATCGACTTCAAGGAGAACCAGCGCGGGCGTCTGAAGGACTGGGAGGGCGACGGGTGCTCGTTCTTCCGTGAGGACAAGCCGTGGTCGCATGTGGATCATGATGTGGCGCTGCCGTGCGCGACGCAGCACGAGATTGAGAAGGACGACGCCAAGACGATCGCGGAGCGCGGGTGCCGGTTCGTGGCCGAGGGTGCGAACATGCCCTGCACGCACGGGGCACGCGGCGTGTTTCTTGAGAAGGGCGTGACGTTTGGTCCGGGGAAGGCCGCGAACGCGGGCGGGGTGGCGACGTCGTGCTTCGAGATGCACCAGAACGCATCGCACGACGCGTGGACCAAGGAGCGTGCGCTGGACAAGCTCAACGAGGTGATGCTGCACATCCATGAGCGGTGTGTGGAGCACGCGCCCAAGGAGAACGGGATCGTGCACTACGGCGCTGGCGCTGATCGGGCGGGGTTCATCAAGCTCGCGGACACGATCGTGGCGATGGGAGTTTGAGATTCCGGGTTGAACGCGAAGACCACGGAGGGCGCGAAGGCGTCCTTTGTCATGCGCTCAGAGGGCGCGGATCAGGGTCGCGAGCGTGCTGACGGCAATGGGCGTGAGCTCGTCGGGGTAGTCGTAGGTGCTGGCGTGGAGGTGGGGCTGGGATTCGCCGGAGCCGATGCCGATGAGCATGGCGGGGAAGTGGTCGCCGAAGTAGCCGAAGTCTTCGGACCAGGGCATGGCGTGGTCGAGGGTCGTGTGGACGAGGGATTCGCGCTGGGCGATGTCGGTGATCTGGGCGGCGAGTTGCTCGTCGTTGACGGCGGCTGCGAACTGCTCGTGGGTGGTGTGCTCGAGGGTGAGGGTGGCGTCCTCGGCGGTGCGCTGGGCGAGCTGGAGGGCCTTGGTGAGCAGGGTGTCGAGGTGCTCGCTGCGTAGGGCGCGGAGGGTGGCGCAGAGGACGGCGGTGTCCGGGGTGATACCGAAGTTGGCGTCGATGCCGGCGCTGAGGTGGGTGACGGTCACGAGGGAGCCGGCGCGTTCGATGCGTTCGGGGAGCTGCTTGAGCTGGGCGACGAGCTCGGCGGCGGGCGGCAGGGGCGAGCGGGAGAGGTGCGGCTGGGATGAGTGGCCGCCGATGCCGCGCATGACGAGGCGGAGGCCGAGCGAGGCGGGGCACATGGGGCCGGCTCTGAGGACGAGCTGGCCCATGGGGTAGCCCGGGAGGTTGTGGATGGCGAGGGCCTTGGTTGAGGCGGGGTCGTCGATGAGCTCGGTGAAGCGCGGGTCGGTGAGGATGGCCTGGGCGCCGGTGCCGATCTCCTCGGCGGGCTGGAAGACGACGATGAGGCGGGTGTCGGGCAGTGGGTTCTTGGCGAAGTGCTCGGTGAGGGCGGCGGCGATGGTGGTGTGGCCGTCGTGGCCGCAGGCGTGCATGACGCCGGGGATGGTTGATGCGTGCTGGGCGCCGGTTTCCTCGGCGATGGGCAGGGCGTCGGTGTCGGCGCGGTAGACGACGGTGCGGGTGTAGGAGTCGGGCGTGACGGTGGCGAGCAGGCCGGTGCCGCCGACGCGCTCGGCGATCTCGATGCCCGGGGCGTGGGCGCGGAGGTGGGCGACGACGCGGTCGTGGGAGTCGTGCTCGCTGCCCGAAAGCTCGGGGTGGGCGTGCAGGTCGTGGCGGAGGGCGGTGAGGTGGTGCATGCTGCGCGGAGTGTATCACGGTTCGGATGAAAAAGAACCCGCGTGTGCGGGCTCTGACGAGAACTGGGTGAGACCGGATTGCGTTTGTGGAACGGGGATTACTCTTCTACGAGGTAGAGGACCCGATCGACGGCGGACTGGTACTCGCCGGATGCTTCTTTGTCGTTGACCACGGCGTTCTGGTAGCTGTTGAGGGCGTCCTTGTAGTTCTCGTTGTGCTCCTGGAGCGCCCCGAGCGCGTACCAGGCCCGCGCATCGTCGTCCTTCTTCTCGAGGTACGTCTTGAGGGTGCTCATCGCCTCGTCGTAGCGCTTTGCGCGGATCTGGCGGATGGCGTGCTTGCAGTCGCCGCTGCCGGATGCGTGGAGGGTGAGGGTCTGGTAGTCGTCGATATCGGCGTTGTAGATCTCGATGGTGGCGATGCGGTCGGGGTCCTCCGTTTTGTTTCCGTCCGATTCGAATGTTCCTTCGATCGCTGAGCACCCGCCGATGGCAATGGGAACGAGGATGAGTGCGAGGAAGAGAACTCTGAGCTTACTGAACATGTGTGTGTCTCCGATTGGTATGGTTCGGTTTCCGGGTTATTTGTGAGCCCATTCACGCCGCCCGGACAGGTAATCCGAGAGCGCGATCATTTCACAGTACGGCATTTCCAGCGATCCGACGGCTTCTTGGAACGCCCTGACTTCGCTGCTTGACTTTGGTTCTTTCAGCTCGTTGATGCCCTTGATAAGTTGGTTGGCTGAACGGAACGCCATGTTGCGTCGCGGGTATCTGTATGGCGCGCTGCGTCCGCGACCGACTCGTCGGCTGTGGTTTTTCAGGCCGTTGTCCTCGAGCGCGTTGATCTGCACGAGCAGGGTGGCCTTGAGCGATTCGAAGTCGTTGTTCTGCTTCTGCGTCTGCAGGTCGTCGATGCCCTCCGCGAACTGGTAGAGCTTCTGCATGTTGAGATCGATCTCTGCGAGTGCTGCCTCGTAGCTCATCGGCGGCGCTTCGCTGAAGAACGATTCGGCGGCCATGCCCAGGCCGAGGATCGTGCCCGCGCCGCGGACCGCGTCGTTGTCGGAAGTCTGTGCGGCGAGGAGGATGGCGATGCCCCCCGCTGCCTGCGACTGCTGGGTCTGGTCCTTGAGGAGCTGCTGGTCGAGCTGCTGGACGCCTTCGATGTTGAGCTCGTTGGCGTAGCCGTTCTCGAGGAGCTCGGTGAGCACGACGCTCGCGTGGGCGATGCCTTCGCCCTTGGCCTCCACGGCCCATGCGCCGGCTTGCTGCATGTCCCGCTTCGTGCCGAGCCCGTAGGCGTGCATGTAGGCGAGCGTGGCCATCGCTGTTTCGTCGCCGGACGCGGCTCGCTGGCGGGTGACGCTGTACTTCTCACGCAGCTGCGGGTCGTTCTCGAGCTCGCTGGGTGAGGCGAGATCGCCCCGCTGGGCCTGGCGGGAGATGTATACGAGCATGGCTTCGGACTCGAGTTTTTCGCGGTCGAGCCGCTCCGTGCGCGACTGCTCGGCGACCTCTGTGGATCGTGTCACGGCGTCCTGGATGTCATCGGGCTTCATGGAGTCGCTGTTGAGCCCGACGAGGATGCCCTGGAGCCAGTCGTCGATGGGGTCGGCGACGAAGACGAACTCGCCGGACTCGCCCGATGGGAGCAGGTCTCTGACCTGTGGGTGCATCTCGTAGCCGTTGCCCATGCGTGCGATGGTGTAGATGACGCGGTCCTGCACCTCTTCCCAGAGCTGATTGACGCTGATCGCGTCGCCCTTCTCCACGGAGCGGAGCACCGAGATGAGCTCGTAGGTGAACACGCCGTGGTTGATCGGGGTGTCGGGGTGCTCGTTGAGGATGTGGTGGTCGTACCCGCGAGATTCGCCCGTGTGCTCGATCACCTCCTGGGTGCTTGAGCCCGCGGTGAGGGCGTAGGCGGATTTGTTGCGGAGGCGGTTCCAGCGGCTGAAGTTCTGGATGAAGCTGTCGAGCTCGTCGGCGCCGAGCGCGGCTCGTGTCGATACGGTCGCGAAGCCCGAGAAGCAAGAATCGAAGAGCATGACCTTGTGCTTCCCGGGGACCTGATCGAGGATCCGGTCGCGGAGCTCGATCATGTCGATGGCGTGCTCGAATACGCGGGCGCGTGTCTCCGCGGCGCGGCGCTGGTCTTCCCATTCGATGCGGTGGAGCTTGCACCTCCGCTCGTAGTCCTCGTCGGTCTCCTCGGGCCCCTGCTCCGGCTCCTTGTAGGCCCCTTTGTTCTTGATGTTGTCGCGCACGTCGTCGAAGGTGATCTCGCGGAGGTTCTCGCTGATGTACGGGATGATGTACCCGGCCGTCTGCTTCTGGCCCTTCTCATCGGCGTACATCTGTGTCGCGCCGTGGCCCGCGAAGTAGAAGATGAAGACGTCGTCCTCGCTCATCCTCATCGCGGTGTCGGTGATGGCCTTGTAGATGCGGTCACGCGTGGCCTGCTGGTTGGTGAGGCGCTGGACCTTGTAGTTGTAGTGGCGCTGCAGGACGTTCGCGACCTCGTTGGCGTCGTTGAGGGCGAAGCTGAGATCCTTGTATGGGGTGTTGGCTTCGTAATCGTTCACACCGATTGCAAGCACGTGTACGTCGGCGTAGTGGCGTTCGAGCTTGGGCGGCTCGGCGTCGCTGCCGGCCTTGAGCCCCTGGGCGTTGGCCTGAACAATCGCGATGCTGAGCATCAGCATCGTGCGTCTGAGGTAATGGATCGGATTCAACTTCTGTCCCCCTGGGTAACACATCGGATAACGCTTATGGTGCGAGGTATACGGATTCGGGATCGGCCTGCGGCGTGCCGTTGACTCTGAAGGTCATGCCTGCGATGGACCAGTCCTCCGGCTGATCGCCGAAGTTGGCCTTGAGCGTGTGGATGACGCGTTGTGACCAGTCGTGCACATTGTTCAGGTTGGACGAGCCGGCACGCAATGAGCCGCCGCCACGGTCTTCCTCTGTGAAATACTCGATCTTGGCGTTCTGGGCGGACCAGATGACGAGCAGGTTGCGGGCCAGGCTCATGGTTGTGTAATCGAACCGCTGCTGGCCGGACGGGGCATCGTCTCCACCGAGTTGGAACATTGTCTTGATCTGCTCGATCTGTCGGTCGCTCTCTGCTGTGTTGTAGTTCTGCGGCGTGGGCGGCGAGAGGGTCCGGTCGCGGACGGAGAGGAGCAGGATGGAGTACGGCCCGATCGTCTCGTGCTTGCCGATCTCGTAGAACTCTTCGTTCGGATCGTATTTCATCGTTTCCACGGCCCCGTCGGGATAGATCAGGATGACATATCCGTGATGGCCGTCGGGGACGGAGCAGTTCTCGATCTGGAAGTAGTGGCCCGCCCGCGCGACGTGAGAGGTTGGTGTGAAATCCGCGAGATTCGCGCCGGTCCCGTGGGTGGACCGGAGGACGCTCATCGCGGCGGTGGGTGGCGGCGGTTTTTCAGTTTCACGGAGATCAGTGCGGATGTCGACGATCATGCTGATCACCGCCACGGCGAGCCCGATGAAGCCGATGGAGAAGATGCCCATCAGCCATTTGCGCATGCGGTAGAGCATGCTGGTGGCTTCGCGATACTCCTTGATGAAATGCTGGAACTCATTGATCAGCGTGACGGGGATCTCATCCGCGTTCTGCACGACGTAGCTCGGGCGTCCCTCGCCTTTGGGCTGGCCCTTGATGATTTTGTCGGTGCTCACGCGCACGCGATCAGCGGCTTGCGCCGGATCGGCGACCCCGGTCTCATCGAAAGCCGGGTGGAGTTTGATGAGCAGCCCGCTGAACTCCGGGCTGTTGATGTAGCTCGGGCATGTGTAATCGCAGGCGCACTGCTCGACCTTTGTCGAAAGCCCCCGGGTGTTGAGCAGTTTCTCTGTCCGGTTTGAGGGGTTTTCGATGCGTTGCTGCAGGAGCGTGCTGATGTGGTTTGCGATCGGCTGGAGGCGATCGTCGTAGCAAAGGAACGCTGTGTGAAAATCACATCGCTTTTCTTCTTGCGTTGGTGCGGTGTTCGGGCTCGGGTCTTCTGGTCGTTGTGTCATGTTGCTGTCGGTCTGAGTTCAGAACGGGCAGAACACAACACACAAGCCCACGCATACCACCTTGTTGGGATTACACTACCACATCTTGCATCACACGTTCAATACCCTGTATTGAATTTCAGTCTCACTCCGCTGATCGACGACAAAACCACAGCTTTGTGGCATGGCTCATGGCTTCTACGGCTTGTGCAACTTGATATAGCGATGCAAGGTTATTTCTTCACAACCAGCACGCCGGCGGAGCATGAGACCCTCGGGTTGATGGGGAAGGGGGTCAGGCGTTTGGGCGTGCTTGGATGACCTTCTTGAGGTCGCGGCGGACGTACTCGATCTGGTTCCAGTAGAGGACGAGGGTGATCAGCGGGCCGATGAAGAAGATGGGCATGCCGACGATGGCGATGAGGGGGCCGTACCAGACAAAGTGTTTGGACCGGCGTGCCATCTTGCGGTTGCGCACGAGCATGGCGAACCAGCCCATGTACATCACGTTGGAGATGAATACGAGGAGCATCACGACCAGCGAGAGGAGTGAGAAGATGCCGAAGACGATGTCGATGGCGCTGACCACGAGGGGGTCGCTGGGGATGAGCCCGTAGACGAGTGTTGCCGCGGTTGTTCCGGCGAAGATCCAGAGCATCACGCGGACGAATGAGCGTTTGTCGGCGGCGTCGAGTCGGGGCGTGAGACCTTCGAGCGGGGTGGAGAGCTTGAGCCAGCCGACGATGATCATGATGATGAGCCCGTTGTTGATGATGGCGGCGCCGGCGGTGAGGGGGTAGTTGAGGTTTGGGTTGTTGATGATGACGAAGGTCAGGATCATGGTGGTGATGACCGAGACGATGTAGATGAGGATGCCGTTGGTGACGAGGCGGAAGCCGGTGTGGACGGACTTGAGGCGTTGTGTGGGTACTTCTCCGAGGGCGCTGTTGCCCATGGAGCAGGAGACGGGCGTGCCGCACTCCGGGCATGGGGCGTCGGGCGCGGTCCCTGAGAGGTCGTAATCGCAGGTGATGCACGTGGAGATGATGGGCGTGTTGCACTCGGGGCAGGCGCCGTGGGGGTCGATGTCGGAGACGTCGTAGGCGCACTTGATGCACGCGTGGCGGTGTGGGGCCGACGGGGATTCGATTGATGATTCATGATCCTGCATGGACTCAATATAGCAGAATCAGGCATCGCCGCGCTGCGCCGCGAGCACGGGTACCCGGGCACGGAAGACACGAAAAAGCCCGGCTGACCGCCGGGCTTGTGTGCTCATTCGGGTTCGCTGTCATGCCGGGTCGGGGACGGTGTCGCCGGGCATGTCGGTCTCGCCCTCGTTGGCGGTCTTGGGCTCGGCGGCGGGCTTGTTGCCCTTCGCGGGGCCGGATGGACCGGAGCCGAGGAGGTCGGCGACGGTTGAGCGGCCGAGGGATTCGCCGCGCATGAGGGTGTGGACCTCGTCGGCGGTGAGGTTCTCGTACTTGAGCAGCGCGTTGGCGACGGCTTCGACCTTCTCCCAGTTGTCCAGGAGCAGGCGTTCGGCGTCGGCGTAGGCCTCGTCGACGATGCAGCGGACTTCCTCGTCGATCACGCGTGCGGTGTCGTCGGAGTAGTCCTTGTCGGGGATGTACATCTCGCGGGAGTCCTCGCCGGCGTAGTTGACGAAGCCGAGCTTGGAGCTCATGCCCCACTCGAGGATCATGGCGCGGGCGAGGCGGGTGACCTGCTGGATGTCGGATGAGGCGCCGGAGGAGACGTCGTCCATGGCCTTGGCCTCGGCGATGCGGCCGCCGCAGATCACGCGCATGGTGGCGTGGAGCCACTTGAGCGAGTAGCCCATGCGGTCCTTCTCTGGGAGCGAGAATGTGGCGCCGCCGGACTGTCCTCGGGGGATGATGGTGACCTTGTGGAGGGGGTCTGAGTCCTTGAGGAGCGCCTGGAGGACGGCGTGGCCGGCCTCGTGGTAGGCGACGAGCTTGTTCTCTTCCTTCTCGCGGACGCGTGACTTGTTGGCGCGGCCGAACTTGACTTTGTCGCGTGCTTCCTCGAGGTCCTCGTGCTCGATGAACTCCTTGTCGAGCATGGTCGCGGAGATGGCGCCTTCGTTGATGATGGCGGCGAGGTCGGCACCGGAGAACATGGGTGTGCCCCGGGCGATCTTCTCGAGGTCGACGTTGGGGCCGAGCTTGACCTTCTTGGCGTGGACCTTGAGGATCTGCAGGCGTCCGGCGACGTCGGGGAGGGGGACCATGATCTGGCGGTCGAATCGGCCCGGGCGGATGAGCGCGGGGTCGAGGACGTCGGGACGGTTGGTGGCGGCGATGACGATGACGCCGTCGCCGGATGCGAAGCCGTCCATCTCGACGAGGATGGCGTTGAGCGTCTGCTCGCGCTCGTCGTTGCCGCCGCCAGAGAACCCGCCGCCTCGGCGACGCCCGATGGCGTCGATCTCGTCGAGGAAGATGATGCAGGGCGAGGAGTCCTTGGCCTGCTTGAAGAGGTCGCGGACGCGGCTGGCGCCGACGCCGACGAACATCTCGACGAAGTCGGAGCCGGAGATGGAGAAGAATGGGACGTCTGCCTCGCCGGCGATGGCCTTGGCGAGGAGGGTCTTGCCGCAGCCGGGCTGGCCTGCGAGCAGGACGCCGCGGGGGATTCGTCCGCCGAGGCGTGTGAATCGCTTGGGGTTCTTGAGGAACTCGATGATCTCGGTGACCTCGGACTTGGCTTCCTCGATGCCTGCGACGTCCTTGAAGGTGATGCCGGTCATCTCCTTGGTCATGGTGCGGTGCCGTGACTTGCCGAAGGAGCCGATCATGCCTGCGCCGCCGCCTGCTGCGCGCATGCCCCTTGCGAGCATGAACCAGATGATGGCGATGAGGAGCAGGATGGGGCCGAACATGTAGAGGAAGTTGACCCAGCCGGAGGGCGGCGGGGACTTGAACTTCCCGTTGGTCAGGGCATCGAGCTTCGCGGCGTAGAGCTCGCGGGTGCCGGTGTTGAGGGGGACGCGGACCAGGCGGTCCTTTGTTTTGTTGGCGTCGACCTCGGGCTGGACCTCGACGGCGGTGATGGCGCTGTCGCGCAGGATCACGGTGTCCTTCTTGATGGTGCCCTGGACGTACGAGGTTTCGAACTCCGCGAACGTCAGCTCGGAGCCCTTCTCCGCGGAGGAGAGGAACATGACGAGCATGAGGACCATCAGCATGATGGCGAAGAACCCGAACATGCCACGGCTCTGCGGCTTGTTGGGGACCGGGGGCTTGTTGCCGTTCGGGTCCTGCGGGTTCGGCTTGTTGTTTTCGGGTTTCTGTTCAGGCATATGTGTTCGTGGGGTGTCTTCGTCCGTGTGGACGGCTTCGATCCGTGTTGCTTCCCGGATCGTGGAGAATGTGGTCGGCCGCGTTCAGAATATCGACCGATGCGGGGTATCTATTTCCCCGGATGGCGTCGAATGCGACAGAACAGGCGTCTGCAGGCCAATCATAGCGCTGTGGTGATGCACAACCGCCCGATTGTGTACGCATGCAGGGGTGCGGGGGATCGATTTTCGGTCGAAATTGGGTATTACCAGCTTGAACGCATGTCCGAGACGATGTCGCTGGCGAGTTCTTCGATGGCGCTGCGCTGCCCGAGTTCGAGGCGGTCCCCCACCGCTCTGGACGGGTGGAAGACGGCCGAGGCGCTGTAGTTGTCGCGTGCGACGAGGATCTCACCCGATCGGTTGTCCCGCCACTCGAATCGGATGGTGATCTGGATGGCCTGCTCCTGCACGAGCCCGGTCTGCGGGTCGTCGGAGAGTGCCCGCAGCGTGGTGCCCGTGACGACGCCGACGAGCGTGGTGTCGGCGCGGTCGCTGGGCGTGAGGCGCCAGGGGGTGCGCTGGGAGACCTGCTTCATCAGCGCCTCGGTGAGCTGGACCTCGATGCCTCGTGATGTGGTCTCGTTGCGGAAGATGGGGATCGCGATCGTGTTTATCGATTCGTCGAATGTCGAGTCGAAGGCGTAGCCCTGGTTGGGCGAGGAAGCGCAGCCCGGAACGAGGACGATCGTCAGCGCGAGGACGGCCGCGAGGATGATGGAGGGGAAGCACCCGATCATGGGGAGGGTTCCTCGGAATCTGCGGCGGGCTCGGTGTTCTGGGTGGCCGCATCCTGCTCGGTGGCGTCGCTGGGGTTCGGCTCGGCGGGGGCGGGTTCGAAGGTGACCCATTCACGCTCGAGCATCATGTCCAGTGCTTCGTCCGCGGCGTCGGTCGCGGGGTGGCGTCGGATGAGGCGTGCGAGCACGAACCGCGCGGATGCGTCGTCGTCGACCTGGAGGTACCAGCGGGCGGTATCGAGGACCTGCTGTGCGGCGGACTCGTCGATCCACGCGTCGAGGCCCTCGGTGATGCCCGAGCGGATGGCGTCCGCGGGGAACTGGCGCTGGTATTCCTCGATGAGGAGCTTGGCGTCGAGCAGCCCGGAGCCGTCGTAGCGTGGGCCCTTGAAGCGGGCGATGTTGGCCTCGATCTCGCGGAGCATGGCGCGCTGCACGCGGGGCGAGTCGGGGAAGTTCTGGCGGAAGATGGAGTACATCTCCGCGGCGAGCTTGAGTTCGCGGCGCTTGTAGTAGTGGTCGGCCAGGCGCATCGCGGCTTCCTCGGCGAGCGCGGAGCCGGGGACGCGCTCCTGGGTGCGGATGAGGAGCTCCTCGCCGGTTGGGCGGGCGTTCTCGATGCGCATGCCGAGGAATCGGCGTTTTTTGCCGTTGAGGTAGTCGAGGCCGATCTGGTACTCGAGCTCGACGGCCTTGAGGAAGTATGGCGAATCGGGGAAGTCCTGGATGATGGACTCGAGATCGAAGAGCGCCTTGTACTCGCGGTCGTTGTTGTAGCGTGCGAGGGCGTGGAGGTAGTAGCCCTGGGGGATGTAGCGGTTGCGGGTCCGCTTGTGGTCCTCGAGCCAGTCACCGAGGCGGTCGCTGGCGCGGCCGGGGTTGCCCTCGGCGATGAGCCTGGTCATGTCCGCCATGAACGCGGCATCGGTTCCGGGCTCGGGCGCCTGGGTCTGGTTCCACTCGCCGGTCTCGTTGAGTTCGAACTCGGAACTCTGTGCGAGTGTGATGCTCGTGGAGCACATCGCGGCGAGCGTGATGATCTGGGCCGTGTGGCGCGGGTGTGGCATGCGTGCGTCCTCGTCGTCGCGACTGTGCGAGCGTGTGTATATAGAGGATAGCGTGGCGGGGTGGTGTGTGGGGCGGGACGATGCGGTTTTACGGGCCCTAGACTGCTCCGATGAGTGGTTCAACGAGCGGTACATCACAGGATCCGATGGCGTTGGCGCGTCAGGCCCAGCAGCTGGAGCGTGCGGGGCGGTCGCGGGAGATGCTGGAGGTCGGGCAGCAGATCGTGAAGCTCAAGCCGCAGTGGTCCATGGGGCACTACTTTGTCGGCGCGGGCCAGTGCGGGCTGGGCAAGCTCGACGAGGCCGAGCGATCGCTGAACAAGGCGATCTCGCGGGACGATTCGCATTACGGGATGCACACCAAGCTCGGGGAGGTGCTCAACCGGCTCGGGCACAAGGAGGAGGCGTTGCGGTGCGCCCAGCGGGCGATCGAGCTGGCCCCCAACGACGCGGACGCGCTGGTCCCGGCGGCGATGATCCGGTGGCTGGGCGGTGACCCATCGGGCGCGGACAAGCTGCTGCAGGACGCCATCGCCCGGGGGGTGGACGCGCCGAAGCTGATCAACGTGGCGGCGCTGCTGAGCGGTGAGATGGGGCGGCTGGATGAGGGGATCGGATCGCTTGAGCGCCTGCTCGCGGAGAACGATGACGGGCGAAAGCTGCCCCGCCTGCTGCACTCCGAGATCCGCCTGCACCTGGCGAAGCTGCTGGACAAGGCGAAGCGGTACGGCGAGGCGTTCGAGCATGCGCGGATCGGCGGCGATCTGCGCGAGACGGGGTACGACCCGGACCGGATCATCCGGACTTGCAACGAGCGGCTGGGCGCGTGGAGCGCGGAGCGGTACCCGCGGATCCCCATCTCGAGGACCAAGAGCGAGAAGCCGGTGTTCATCATCGGCATGCCGCGGTCTGGCACGAGCCTTGTGGAGCAGATCATCGCGTCGCACCCCCGGGCGTACGGCGCGGGTGAGCTGCTCGATTCGTACTGGTCCGCGCGCGAGCTGACGGACCCCAACGAGCACCTGCGTGATCGCGCAGAGATCGCGGACCAGCTGAAGGCCGCCTCGCTCGATCGGCACGCCCGCAAGGCGCTCAAGATCATGGAGAAGGCGGCGAAGCGTGAGAAGGGGTCTGGGATCGAGCGGATCACGGACAAGCTGCCGAACAACTACGAGCACGTGGGCGTGATCAGCAAGATGTTCCCCGGGGCGCGGTTTATCCACTGTGTCCGCAACCCGCTGGACGTGTGCGTGAGCTGTTTCATGCTCGACTTTGTCGGCGACAAGAACCACGGCTACGCCTACGACCTGAACCATCTCGCGAACCAGTACCGGGTGTATGAGCGGTACATGGCGCACTGGCACTCGATCGGCTCGATCCCGATTCTCGATGTCCGTTACGAGGATCTGATCGCGGATCTGGAGGGCGGGGCGCGGCGGATCATCGATTTCATCGGGCTTGCGTGGGACGATGCGTGCGCTTCGCCGCACAAGACGGACCGCGCGGTGAGCACCCTGAGCAGTGATCAGGTACGCAAGCCGGTGTACTCGAGCTCGAAGGAGCGGTGGCGGAACTACGAGGAGTACATCGGCGTGCTGATCGATGCGCTGGGGACGGGCGTCCCGCGTGAGGAACGCTGATGGACCTGCGATCGATGCAGCAGATGATCGCGATCGCGGCGCACGGTCACATGACCCGGGCCGCGGAGGAGCTGGGCGTGACCCAGCCGGCGCTCTCGGCGGCGCTGCGTAAGCTGGAGGACGAACTGGGCACGGAGTTGTTTCACCGGACGGGGCACGGGGTCGAAGCGACCGAGGCGGGGAAGGTCTTTGTGGAGCACGCGAAGATCACGCTGCGCGCCTCGCAGCAGACGGCCGAGGCGGTGCGCTCGCTCGTGGGGCTGGAGACCGGTTCGATCCGGGTTGGCGCGGGTGCGACGGCGACCGGCTACCTGCTGCCCGGGGCGATTCAAGCCGTTCGCAAAAAACACCCGGGGCTGCGGTTCTCGATCCGCGAGGCGGGCAGCAGCGCGGTGGCGCAGGGGGTGCTCTCGGGCGAGCTGGACCTGGGTGTGGTGACGCTGCCGATCGAGCACCCGCGGGCGGACGAGCTGATGATCGTGAAGGAGATCCGCGACGAGCTGATGCTGATCGTGCCTGAGGGGCACGCGCTGCACGGTCGCAAGACCTTCCGCTGGGAGGAGCTGGCGGGCGAGGCGGTGATCGCGTTCGAGGCGGGGTCGGCGGTGCGCAAGATCATCGATCAGGGCGCGGCGGCCCACGGGGTGACGCTCGAGGTGGTGATGGAGCTTCGCTCGATCGAGTCGATCGTGCAGATGGTGCGGGCGAACATCGGGGTGGGGTTCGTGAGCAAGCACGGGCTGCCCCCCGAGATGGGGGTGCGTTGTCGGGATAGTGGGCTGACGCGTGCGTTGGGTGTTATCCGGACGCTCGATCGGTTGCCAAGCCGGGCGTCGGCGGTGTTTGAAGAGATGCTGATTGAACGACTCTAGGCGATATCTGTTCTCTTGCTTTTGTACCAGGATTTCAGATGACGAAACGCATGATTGAGGTTGATTGTCACTACACCCGGTAGCACTGGAATGTTAATCCGTACTACTTCCGCCGCAGCACTCTTGAGTCTTGACGCCTGTTCAAGTGATCTCAGCAGTTGATCTGATTCGCCTCGTGCAAAGCTGGCAAGTTCAGCTAAAAAAGTATCTAATACTACGTACTGTTGATGAATATCTCCCAGCGGAACCAGCACTCGCATTGAGTCGCTCGTCAAGTCATCTGGATGAGAGTCAGTGAGAAGTATTGCAGGCATCAAGTTTTTTAACTCTTTGAAATCAGTACCAAGATATTGCCGCACAACCTCCCCATGAAACTCTGCGGTCAATGCATCGACAATTACTGCATCTGGACCAAACTCTCTTGCCAAGTTATCGAAGTTCCTTCGCACGACCTCGTCGAGCCCACCTTCCCATATTGAGGCTCCAACCACAAAGACATACAGCGATACTTCCTCCTGCACTGGCAATCGGAGCAGGCTAGTCAGCTTGTATCCCATTGTCCGCACCTTCCTTTTCATAATGCTACCCGATTCAGGTAACGCCCGCTGAGACAGAAGAGACCTGATCTCATCTGATAATATTTATTGATGCAGCAAGTAAAGGCCATTGATTTGATTCATGCACACTGACCGTCGATACTGTAGTGGAATCAGGAGTCCCCCACTTCCACAAGGAGCAACACCATGGCAGGCGACCCGTTCAATGCGAAAGACAGCCTCTCGGTCAACGGCAAAGACTACAGCTACATCAACCTCAAGTCGCTGCAGGCGCAGGGGGTAGGGAATATCGAAAAAATGCCCTTCTCGATTCGGGTGCTGCTTGAAGCGATGGTGCGGAACCTTGATGGGTTCATCGTCACCAACGACGACGTGTCGGGGCTGGCGAACTACGACGCGGAGAACGTGAACTGCGTGGAGATGCCGTTTATGCCCGGGCGGGTGGTGCTGCAGGACTTTACCGGCGTGCCGTGTGTTGTTGACCTCGCTGCGATGCGCGACGCGATGAAGAATCTGGGCGGCGACCCGGAGCAGATCAACCCGGCGGTGGCGTGTGACCTGGTTATCGACCACTCGGTGCAGGTGGACGACTTCGCGACGCGTGTGGCGCTGACGATCAACGCGGAGAAGGAGTTCGAGCGGAACAACGAGCGGTACTCGTTCCTCAAGTGGGGGCAGGAGTCGCTGGACAACTTCCGCGCGGTGCCGCCGGCGACGGGGATCGTGCACCAGGTGAACCTGGAGTACCTCGCACGCGGCTGCTTGACCAAGCCGCAGGACGGGACCCAGTGGGTCTACCCGGACTCGCTGGTGGGCACGGACTCGCACACCACCATGATCAACGGCGTGGGCGTGCTGGGCTGGGGCGTCGGCGGCATCGAAGCCGAGGCCGTGATGTGCGGGCAGCCGGTGTACATGCTCACGCCCGAGGTTGTGGGGTTCAAGCTCAAGGGCAAGCTGCCCGAGGGGGCGACGGCGACGGACCTGGTGCTGACGGTGACCCAGATGCTGCGTGCCCACGGCGTGGTTGAGAAGTTCGTCGAGTTCTTTGGCGACGGGATGGCCGAGCTGAGCATCCCCGACCGGGCAACGATCGCCAACATGGCGCCCGAGTACGGTGCGACCTGCGGGTTCTTCCCGATCGATGAGAAGACGATCGAGTACTTCCGATTCACCGGCAAGACCGAGGAGGAGGTCGCGCTGACCGAGGCGTGGGCCAAGGCGTCGGGCTTCTTCTGGACGAAGGACGCGCCGGAGCCGGAGTTCGCCAGCGTGCTGGAGCTCGATCTGGACAATGTTGAGCCGTCGCTGGCCGGTCCGAAGCGTCCGCAGGACCGGATCGGTCTCAAGGACATGATGCCCCAGTTCCACAAGGACATGGTGGACACCTTCGGCAAGACCGCACCGAGCGAGGCGGTTGACCTGGGCGGCTTCGCCGATGAGGGCGGGCAGGCGGAGAACGCGCCGGTCAACCCGCCGGAAGAGGCAGTGGCCTGCAAGGACAAGGGCTTTGCGAAGGTGACGCTGACCGAGGCATCGCACCCGAAAGAGGTCGGGCAGGAGGTCACGCTGCGTCACGGCTCGGTGGTGATCGCGGCGATCACCTCGTGTACCAACACCAGCAACCCGGACGTGATGATCGCGGCGGGGCTGGTGGCCAAGAAGGCCAAGGAGCTGGGCCTGAGCCGCAAGCCTTGGGTCAAGACCTCGCTGGCGCCGGGCTCTAAGGTCGTGACGGAGTACTTCGAGCGTGCTGGGCTGACGGACGATCTTGAGTCGCTTGGTTTCCACACGGTCGGCTATGGCTGCACGACCTGCATCGGCAACTCGGGCCCGCTGCCGCCGGAGATCGAGCAGGGGATCAAGGACGGGGACCTGGTGTGCACCTCGGTGCTCTCGGGCAACCGGAACTTTGAGGGGCGTGTGCACCCGGCGGTGAAGGCGAACTACCTGGCGAGCCCGCCGCTGGTCGTGGCGTACGCGATCGCGGGGACGGTGGACCTCGACCTGGCCAACGACCCGATCGCGCAGACGCCAGAGGGCAAGGACGTGTACCTCAAGGACATCTGGCCCACGCGCGCCGAGATTGACGAGGTGGTGGCCAGCGCGGTGACGACCAAGCAGTTCGAGGAGAAGTACGGCGCGGTGTACAGTGAGAACGAGACCTGGAACAAGGTGCCGGTGAGCGAGAGCGAGCTGTACCCCTGGGAAGAGAAGAGCACCTACATCCAGAACCCGCCGTTCTTCGAGGGGATGACCGAGGAGGCCCCGGGCTTCTCGCCGATCAGCGGGGCGCGCTGCCTCGTGTACGTGGGCGACTCGGTGACGACGGACCACATCTCGCCGGCGGGCCGCATCGAGCCCGAGACACCGGCGGGGCAGTACCTGATCGAGAAGGGCGTGGCGAAGTCCAACTTCAACAGCTACGGCTCGCGTCGCGGCAATGACCGCGTGATGACGCGGGGCACCTTCGCGAATGTGCGTGTCAAGAACCGTATCGCGAAGCAGGGTGACAACCAGCCCGAGGGCGGCTGGACGCGCAACTTCACCAAGGGCGACGATCTCTCGTCGGCCCCGGTGGAGTACATCTACGACGCGGCCCAGGACTACAAGGCCGCGGGCACGCCGCTGGTGGTCATCGCGGGCAAGGACTACGGCATGGGCTCGAGCCGCGACTGGGCGGCCAAGGGCACGCTGCTGCTTGGCGTGAAGGTCGTGATCGCGGAGAGCTTCGAGCGGATCCACCGCAGCAACCTGGTGTTCATGGGCGTGCTGCCGCTGGTCTTCAAGAACGGGCAGAACGCGGCGTCGCTTGGCCTCAATGGCGATGAGAAGTTCGACATCGTGATGCCCGACCCGGTCGAGCCGCGCTGCGACGTGACGGTGCGTGCCACGCGTCCGGACGGGAGCACGTTCGAGTTCGAGACGACCTGCCGCATCGATACGCCGGTGGAGATCGAGTACTTCCGCAACGGCGGGATCCTGCACACGGTGATCCGGAAGAAGCTCAACGAGAGCAAGCAGATGGCGTGAGCCGCTGTGACAACTCGCGTACTTGAAGGGGATCGGCATGCTCGATCCCCTTTTTCTGTGCGTTCGTTCGTTACGTAGGCGTGACGGTCCAGGCCGGGGATCGATCGTATCTTCAGGATCAACAGCACCCCTTGGAGACTCATCGATGCACGCAAACAACACGCGACCGTTGCTGGCCCTGAACCTGATCGTTGGCTGCCTTTCGGCGAACTGCGTAGCGGGCCCTGGCTCAGGCGAGCTGCCGATTACCGAGATCACGACATTCAAGGACGGGCACGCGATGGTTGTCCGCTCGGGGACGGTTGTGCTCGATGAACACGGCGACGCCGTGATCTCAGACATGCCCCGCCCGGTGCTGGGTACGTTCTGGGCTGACGAGCTGGAAGATCAGGCCACGCTTGCGTCGGTCGTCTCGCAGCGTGTCGAGCAGCGAGAAGCCGCTCGTACCTCGACGATGCCGCAGCTGCTGGAGGCCAACATCGGCGCTCGGATCGCCTTCCTGGATACGCGCGACGAGGTCCGAGAGGGCGTGCTGCGTGAGATCATCCAGGCGGGGCCTGTGCCCGCCCCAGCCATGACTCAGCGGTCGGTGCAGCATGGATTTCTCCCTTCAAACTTCCATTCCGCGCCAACGGGCACCCCGTCAGGCACCCGCCTGGCCATCGTCGAGACCGAGGACGGGTTTGCCACGGTCCCGATCGATCAGATCCGCGATCTGCGGTTCCTCGACGGCTCTCCGAACACCGTCACGGAGGTTGTTCGTGATCGGGAGCGGATGACGCTCGATCTGGAATGGGAGAGGGACGTCCCAAGCGAGGGTGACGTACGCCTGATGTATGTGCAGAAGGGCGTGCGTTGGATCCCCTCGTACCGGGTGAGCATCATCGATGATGATCTCGTCCGTCTGGAGCTGCAGGCGACCATCGTCAACGAGCTGGCGGATCTGAACGATGTGACGATGAACTTCGCGGTCGGGGTGCCGAGCTTTGCATTCGCCGACTCGCTGGATCCGATGGCGCTGCAGAATCAGCTCGCGAGCCTTGGACCGCACTTCCGGAGTGCATCGGGCACGGCCTCGATGCTCTCCAACGCGCTGATGTCGCAGACTGCCATGATGCGCCAAAGTACCGAGGTATCGGGCACGGCGGCACCGGCGTCCCCGGAGCTGACCGGTTCGGAGCGGGCCGAGGATCTGTTTGTGTACACCGTCGACCACATCACCCTGCGTCGGGGCGCTCGCATGGTGGTGCCGCTGATCTCCTACGAGGTTGGCTACGAGTCGCTGTATCGCCTTGAGATCCCCGCGAGGCCGCCATTCGAGCTCGCACGCTCGATCACGGAGCAGCGGAAGACCGCGATCGAGCGGGCGCTCACTCGCCCGGTCCCCACGCACGTCCTGCGGATCAACAACAACAACGACGACGGCTACCCGATCACGACCGCCCCGGCGCTGGTCCTCCGCGACGGTCGCACGCTCGCGCAGGGCATGCTGACCTTCACCGCCCCCGGCGGCGTGAGCGATCTCGAGGTCGGCAAGGGAGTCGAGATCGGTGTGGACATAAGGGAGATCGAGGAGGAGCGTGAGCTCAAGGCCGTGCGCTGGAACGGCCATGACTACGCCCGGGCCCGCATCGCATTCTTTGGCGAGCTGACCAACCGCAAGGACAAGCCGGTCCGTATGGAGATCGTCAAAGTCGCGTTCGGCGAGCGGCCGGAGGCGGGGCAGGGCGCGCAGATCGAGATGCTCAGCCCGTACGACCCACGCCTGGGCAGCGAGCACGAGTGGAACTGGTGGCACGGGTACAGCTGGCCTTGGTGGTGGAGCCGCTTCAACGGCATGGCGCGGATCAGCTGGGACGTGACGGTCGAGCCCGGCGACAGCGTGGAGGTCGAGGCAAGCTGGGGGTATTTCTGGCGGTGAATCTGTTGGGCCCGTACGCCGGTGGAGATCGAATACGTCCGCAATGGCGGGATCCGGAAGAAGCTCAACGAGAGCAAGCAGATGGCGTGATATAAATCGATCTAAAACAGACTTTGAGAATGCGGTGTCAGGCCGCGTTCTTTTTATGCGTCTAGATTGTGTTCATGAGTCGATCTCTCATCATTCTGCTCCTCCTCTGTTCCGCATGCACGCCCGGCTGCCTCCCTCATGACTGGGCGAGGGTTACCGTCGAGCGAGCTTGCCAGACCGGATCCATACCCGCCGAAGTTCATTTTGGCGAGATGTATGCATTTGTGAGCATCAACGGCAGCCCGCCGCTGCGGATGCTCGTCGATACCGGTTCGCCCGTCCACAGCATCTGTGAGCGTGTGGCGGTCGAGCTTGGGCTTGTGCCCGATGGGGCTGTCCTGCTCCGCGACTATGCCCGCAACGAGCGGCACCAGCCGACTTTTGAGGTTGACTCGATGCGGGTTGGCCCGCTGGAGTTGAGCGACTTTGATATGGTGATCGTGCCGAACAAGCGTGACGCAAAGGTTGACGGCGTGCTGGGGATGCTCGGGCTACGAGAAAGGACGCTCACGCTCGACTTTGTGAGCGGCGAGATGACGATCAGCGATACGCGGCTCAGTCAAGATGACTCAGGTACAACGCCGTTTCGGACCACGCATGACAAGAAGATCCTGATCCCGATGCGGCTGCGCAATCGCGGCGGTATCGAGCGCGAGTTCTGGGCAACACTGGATACGGGTCATAACTCATCGCTGCTGCTCAATCCAACCTCGACGCTCGAATGCCTTGATCGGAACCAGCTGGCGTATCGAGCTCAGGCCGTAGGCGTGCACGGTGAACGATGGAGCGCGGATTATTTTCCGACGTACGGCCCGGTGCGTATCGGTGGCATCGCGTACGAGGGCGTTGTGGCCGGCGCAAATCAGGCATCGAACAATATCGGCGTCGGGATGCTGGAGGGGTGCCGCGTTCGTATCGATTGGGCTTCCAAGCTGGTTCAGATCGTGCGGAACGATGGCGCGACCCGGTTGGTATCGTGCGAGTCGCTCGGGTTCTTCGCGATGCATGAGGACCCGGATGGATACCGCGCGAGCGTGATCCCCGGATCGGTTCCGGAGCAGCTTGGGCTGACGCATCGTCAGATCGTGACGCGGGTCAATGGGGAAGCGATCGATTCGCGGTTCGACATGACCCGTATGTGGCCCGTGCCGGCTGATGCTGCGGGGGTCGAGGTTGAGTACTTCGATCCGGTTACTGGAGAGACGGGTGCGGTGGTCGTTCCGATCGATTAGACTGGATCCGGAGGCAGCTATGTCAGATCTCAACAGCAAACACAACCGCATCGTCTGGTGCGATATCTTCGTCGATGATCTCGATCGGGCGTGCGCGTTCTATGAGGGGGTCTGCGCGATTACCTGCACGAAGGAGTCCTTTGAGGGGTACGCGTTCGCGGTGCTGGAACACAAGGAGGGCAACGGCGGGTGCCTGGTGCCGCGTCAGCCCGGGCAGTCGCGGGCGACGGGCCAAGGGGTGATGATCTATCTCAATGTGGATGGACGGATCCGCGATGCGATAGACAAGGTCGAGAAGCTGGGCGGGAAGGTCGTGCAGGGTGTGCACGCGATCGGGCCGCACGGGTGCCGTGCGCTGATCGAGGACAGCGAGGGGAACGCGATGGCGCTGCACAGCACGAGTGATCAGTGATCTGGAGCTATATATAAGCGGGCTCAGGGGCTGCGCATGATCTGCAACGCTCTGAACCCGCTCTTCCACACAGCCCCAATCAGGTCAGTCGGACTGCGTGGGTTACACACCCGGCTGCTCGTCCCTCTTCAAAGACCAAGCAGCAGGGCGGGGTCTCCGGTCGGTGCTTCTTGGGCGCACTCTTCTGTGCTTCCTTGGCAGCGGCCTGTGATGAGGGAGTCTGACTGGTCATCCCCGTGTTCATTTTGAGCGAATCGCTGATGTTCTTCTGACTCGATTTGACCTCTTTCGTCTCGAATCCCCTCGCGGAGACCGCCGTGCACGCTGCGTCACAGCCCGCCTGATCGGTATCGATGTTCGCGGTGCCCAGTCTCACGGACCTGATCCTGACGCCCTGCACATCACGGAGTGCATCGGTGACTTTCTTGATGCATGAGTCGCTGTCCATGCCGTTGATTCGGAGTGATCTGATTGAACTTGAAGCTGGCTGCATTGGGGTCCTTCCCGCGTTTGTGGAGAAAGCATACGAAGCGTTGCTTTCACCCCTTGTACATCTCTGCGTATGGGCACCGGGTTCAATTCGCCGAAAACGGTTGAGATTCAGACAGTTCCTAACTGGGCAAGCCCCGATCAGGGTGTGAACTGCTGGCTTGAGATGCTCTTGATCCATGATTGACGGATGCCAAAAAAACAGCCGCCCGTTCGGTGGTTTTGGTCCCACTTCCCGGGCGGCCTGTGCGGTCGCGGGTTACGGGGAACCCGCGGCAATGTCGTGTTACTTGCCCTTGGCCGGCTTGGTGCTCGGCTTGGTCGCGGGCTTGGTGTCTGCTTTGGGTGCAGGCTTCGAGGTGTTGGTCTTGGTTGCCATTCGTGCAACTCCTGTGAAGGGATGCGCCGGCTCGCGGAATGCGCCCGGCATGGCACTATGCTGACAGGTTTGTGACGCGATACAAGTGGTGGAGATTGGTGCGCACAAAAATGCCGCAGATTTCATCCGCGGGGAGCCCCGAACGGGGTGGAGTTTCTGGGGGGGGGTCAGCCGGTGGACTGCATCGCGGCGGCGATGGCGTTGATGCTCGCCTGGATGTACGGCGCGATCTCGGCACGGGTCTGGTCGTCTGAGGCGCTGCGGTAGCGGTTGAGCAGTTCGATCTGGGTGAGATGCAGGACATCGGTCATGGGGTTGCGTTCGAGGATCGAACGCCCGACGACCGGTGAGTGGGCCATGAGGTCGTCGTTGCCCGTGGCGTCGAGGATCGCCTCGCGTGCGCGCAGGTATTCGGCGTGGATACGCTCAAACATGGCGGCGCCGCCCGGCGCGTTCTTCGCGTAGCGCTCGAGGATGGGCATGCGGGCCCGGGCGAGCTCCTGTGAGGCGTTCTCGAGGATGGTCGAGATCAGCGGGCGGTTCGCGTTGGCTCGGAGGGCGGCACGGTCGGAGTCAGACGCGTCCGCGATGGCGGTGCCGATGCCGTACCAGCCGGGGACGAGGGCGCGCATCTGGATCCAGGAGAAGCCCCACGGGATGGCGCGGAGGCGGTCGAAGGTCAGGGCCTTGCCCTGGGCGCGGGAGACGGGGCGAGACGCGATGGGCATGTTCCCGATGTGCTCGATGGGCGAGGCGCCGACGAACCACTCCCAGAACGACGCGTCGTCGATGAGCTCGCGGTACGCCGCCTGTGCCCGCTGGGCGAGCTGGAAGAGGAGCTCGTCGAACTCGGGATCGCTGGGCGATTCGCAGGCGTCGGACGATGCGAGCAGCGCCGCGTGGACGATCTGCTCGAGGTGGCGGCGTGCCATGTCCGGGAGGGCGTAGCGGAAGGTGATGACCTCGCCCTGCTCGGTGAAGCGCATCCGCCCGGTGCGGGCGTTGGGCGGTGCGGCCATGATCGCCCGGCCCGCACGCCCCCCACCGCGACCGATGGTTCCGCCGCGCCCGTGGAAGTATCGGAGCTGGACCTGCTGCTCGGCGAAGACCCTCGCGACGGCGTCCTGCGCCCGCGCGAGGGCGATGTTGGCCATGAGGAACCCGCCGTCCTTGTTGGAATCGGAGTAGCCGAGCATGACCTCCTGCTCCAGCGGGCCGTCGGCGCAGATCGTGTCGAGGTGGGCCCTGAACACGGGGTCGGTGAGTGTTTCGGTCATCAGCGATGGCGCACGCTCGAGGTCGTCGATCGTCTCGAACAGCGGCACCACGTGCACGCGCGAGCGGGCCGCGGTGCCGTTGGTTGGCGGGCGGAAGATCCCGGCTTCCTTCATCAGCAGCAGCAGCGAAAGCATGTGGCTCACATCGTGGGTCATGGAGATGACCCAGGAGCGGACGGCGTCGGGCTCCTGCTCGACGGCTTCGCGGACGACGTCGAGCGTGTCCATGAGCTCGCGTGTGTCGTCGGAGAGTGCGGCGCCGCGCGGGGTGAGCGGGCGGGCGGTCTGGAGTTCGCGGCGGAGGAGTTCGAGCTTTTCAGTCTCGCTGAGCTCTGTGAAGTCGTCGCAGACGCCGGAGATGCGGAGGAGCTCGGTGATGGCGTGCTCGTGGACGCGTGAGTGCTGGCGGATATCGAGCGTGGCGAGGTGGAGCCCGAACACGCGGGCGCGGACGATCGCGTCGCTCAGCAGCCCCTCCTCGGCGACGTCGGAAAGACCCGCCCGGTGCAGGGCGTCGCGGATGAGCATCAGGTCATCGAGGAGATCTCTCGCGCGATACTCCGGGTCGCGAGCGATGCGTGCCTGCATCTGGACGATCCGCACGCGGATCGGCTCGTACTGGCGCTGCCCGTAGTGCTCCATGTCGTCGATCCAGTGCAGGTCGTCCTGCACACGCTGGGCGATCTCATCGCCGAGATCGGTACGCCGGGTCGAGACGCTCAGGGCGTGGCGGAGCTTGCCCAGCTCGGCGTCCCAGAGCGTGAGGACCGCTTCACGCATGCGCCGGAAGGTGTCGCGGGTGACCTTGGCGGTGACGTTGGGGTTGCCGTCGCGATCGCCTCCGATCCAGGATCGGTATCGCAGGATCGCGGGGAGGTCGTTGGCGACGATCCGGGCCTGCTCCTCGCCGTACGCACGCTCGGCTGCGTGGACGATGTCGCGGAACAGGCGGGGTACGGTCTGCCAGATCGTGGTGGAGAGGAAGTAGATCCCGTTGATGACCTCGTCTGGCACGCCCAGCCGCTGGGCGCGGATCTCGTCGGTGAGGAGCATCACGGACACGATGCGGTCCAGACGCTCGGCGATATCCTTGCGGCGACGGGCCGAGAGCGTCTCGTCCCGCAGCGCGATCACGCAGTCCGCGATGTCCGTCTGCTTGTCGAGGATGGTGCGCCGGCGGGTCTCGGTCGGGTGCGCGGTGAGGGTGGGCTGGATATCGAGCTGCTCGAGAAGCTGCTTGGTGCGGTCGATGGAGACGCCGTGCTCGCGGAGGCGGTGCATCGCCTGATCGATCGATTCGGGGCGGGGCTCGCCGGTTTCGCTGTCGCGCTCGCGCTGCTGGTTGACGCGGACGATGTTGAGCTGCTCCGCCTTGTTCAGGAGGTGGAAGTGCGCGGTGCCGACCCGGATGAGATCGTTGATCTGCGCCGTCTCCATGCCCGCGATCTTTGCGGCGGCCTCCTCGAGGCCTTTGTGCCCGGTGGTGTCGCTCGAGCAGTCGCACATCTGTGCGAGATCGTGCGCGGCTTCGAGCGTGCCGGCGAGCCCGACGTGGTCGCACGCGGTGCGGAGGGTGCTGGAGATGGTTTGCTGATCGTGGGTGTGCATGGGATATGGTATCCGGGGGAGATGAAACCAGAATGAAAAACGCACGCCCAACAGATCGGGCGTGCGTCGGCTGTGTGTGGAGGAGAAAGAGAGCTCCCGGGGTATCGGAGGAGCTCAGGTGTTGCGGGTGCCTTCCACCGCGTGGGCTTCCTCGCCCGCGCCGGAGCCGGCCATCATGGCATCGACATCGACGCCGAGCTTGGTCGCGATGCGTGCGCCGTAGTCCGGGTCGGCGCGGAAGAAGTGGCAGAGCTGACGCATCTGGATCTCCTTCGTCGCGTCCCCGAGCACGCCGGCGAGACGGGTGGTCAGGCGGTCCTTTTCCGCGTCATCGAAGAGGCGGTACAGGTTGCCCGCCTGCGTGAAGTCGTCGTGGTCGACCGTGGAGTCGAAGCGATCGACGATGGTCTGCCCGAGTTCCCACGCGGGTTCGTTGAACTGGTCGCTGGGCTGGGGCGCTCCGGACACGGTGTTGGGGTAGTAGTTCGGTGCTGAGCCGTAGGTCTCCGCGGTGGCGCCCTGCCCGTCGCGCATGTAGTGCATAACGGGGCAGCGGGGCTTGTTGACGGGGATCTGGTGGTGGTTCACGCCGACGCGGTGCAGGTGGGTGTCGGCGTAGCTCATCAGGCGTGCCTGGAGCATCTTGTCCGGGCTCGGGCCGATGCCCGGCACGAGGGCGCTGGGCTTGAAGGCGGCCTGCTCGACCTCGGCGTGGTAGTTCTCGGGGTTCTTGTTGAGCTCGAGCTGCCCCACCTCGATGAGGGGGAAGTCGCCGTGCGGCCAGACCTTGGTGAGATCGAACGGGTTCCACCCGGTCTTCGCGGACCACTCGTCGGCCTGCGGCTGGGTCATGACCTGGACCTTGAGGGTCCAGCTCGGGAAATCGCCCTTCTCGATCGCGTTGAACAGGTCACGCTGGTGCGACTCGCGGTCCTGCCCGATGGTCTCGGCGCTCTTTTCGTCCATCCAGTTCTGGATGCCCTGGTTGGTCTTGAAGTGGAACTTGCACCAGACGCGCTCGCCCTCGGCGTTGATGAACGAGTAGGTGTGCGAGCCGTAGCCGTTGAGGTGGCGGTAGGACGCGGGGATGCCGCGGTCGGAGAACAGGGTCGTGATCTGGTGGAGCGACTCGGGGCACTGGGACCAGAAGTCCCACTGCATGTTGTTGTCGCGGAGGTTGGTCTTGGGGTCGCGCTTCTGGGTGTGGATGAAGTTGGCGAACTTGTACGGGTCGCGGATGAAGAACACGGGGGTGTTGTTGCCCACGAGGTCCCAGTTGCCCTCGTCGGTGTAGAACTTGAGCGCGAACCCGCGGACATCGCGCTCGGCGTCGGCCGCGCCGCGCTCGCCCGCGACGGTGGAGAAGCGGAGGAAGCACTCGGTCTTCTTGCCGATCTCGGAGAAGATCGACGCCTTGGTGTGCTTGGTGATGTCGTGGGTGACGGTGAACGTGCCGTACGCGCCCGAGCCCTTGGCGTGGACGACGCGCTCGGGGATGCGCTCGCGGTTGAAGTGCTGCATCTGCTCGAGGAGCTGGGTGTCCTGCATGAGCAGCGGGCCCTTCGGGCCTGCGGTGAGCGCCTGCTGACGCGCGGCTGGTGCGCCCTCGGCGGTGGTCATGTATGGGCATTTGGGTTCGTTGGTGTCCGACATGCGTCTCTCCGTCTGAAAGGGTCCCCGTGGCGCCCGGATGGGACCACGCCGTGCTTTTTCTAGAACTATTCTAGTTATAGACCCGGTTGGTGTATCGCTCAACCCGAGCGTGGGGGAAACCGGCGAGTTTCCGGAATGGCCATGATCCGGATTGCGTCATGACATGAAACAAGCCCCTAGCTGGGGCTCGTTCCGGTTCCGCTGCCCCATACCACACACCCCCACTGCGGGCAGCACCCATACGTATGGTGTTCTGATGCTCGCTGTGGGGGTGCGGGAAGAGAGAGAGCTGAATGACTGGCTGTTTATGCGGTTTTCTGGCCCGCGTGTACGCCCTCGGCGATTTCTTCGATCGTCTTCTCGATGAAGGCCGGGAGATCATCTGGCGAGCGTGAGGTCGTGAGCGCCTGGTCGCAGACACACTCCTTGTCGACCCAGCGTGCGCCGGCGTTCTTGAGGTCGGTCTTGATGGACGGGTAGCTCGTGACCTCGCGTCCCTGGAGCACGTCGCACTCGATCAGGAGCTGCGGCGCGTGGCAGATGGCCGAGACCGGCTTGCCCGCCTTGAAGAAGGCGCGGGTGAACTCGATCGCGTCCTCATTGGTGCGGAGCGAGTCCGGGTTGGCGACGCCGCCGGGGAGGACGAGGGCGTCGAACTCGTCGACCCGTGGGAGCGCGTCGGCGATGGTCATGTCCACGTCGATGGAATCGCCCCAGTTCTCGCCCGACCAGCCCTTGATGGAGTCGGAATGCGGCGAAACGATTTTGACATCAGCGCCCGCGTCCTTGAGTGCTTTGAGGGGCTCGAAGAGCTCGCTCTGCTCGAAGCCGTTGGTGGAGAGGATGGCGACTTTGGTATCTTTGAGTTTGTCTGACATGGAATGTGTCCCTTCGAATACGTGGTGTTGTGGTCTCGCGGGTCGTTGCCAAACCCGCCTGCTCATGAAAGAGGATTAGTCCCGCGTGTGGGGTCATGATGAGGAGCGCATGAAAATCGCATCATCCGTGAGAACTGATGCAGAAACCCTGCTCAAACGCGGCAAATCGACCGCTTTTCAGGGATTTTGCAGGCGCTCAATATGCCATGAATGCTCCTCAGAACTGAATATGCAGGCATGAACCTCTTGATTCAGCTCAACCCGGTTCGCCATCGTGTGGTATGCAAGGACATGCCACCGATCCTGCGCTTTGTATTTTCTGCTTGCATGCTCACACTCGTTCTCGTGCCTGGTTGCACCCGCGATCCTGTCACGGTCATTGAATCACGCAGCGAGGTTCCGCCCTCCCAGAGCGCGGCGTCGCACAGCGCTGCATCACCGGATGGAGTCATCCTCGGGAGGGTGCTCCTGCCCGGCGAAGGTGGGCGTCGTGGGCTGGAAGTCCATGCGTGGTATACCCATACGAACGGAACAGAGCAGCAGCTGTGGATTCTCCCTGAGGATGACGGGCGGTTCGAGAACGCGTTCACTGGGGTGATGACTCGCGCCCAGGTTGTCGCGGGGTCGCGTGTGCTCGAGTTCGGCCCGGGTGATCTCCAGCGCAGCACAGGTGAGGGCGTGGTCGATCTGGGCACCATCGATCTGCGCGAGCGTCTCGCGGTGTTCCCGATCAGGGTGCGTGCGGGCGATGGATCGCGTGAGGGGTTCGTCCGTGTTGGGCTGTGGATCGGATCGCCGCACACCGGGCCGCAGGGCGAGCTGCCCTCGCTCGGGTCGAGGCAGTTTCCGCCGCACGAGATGGACCAGACGATTGACTGGGTGCTCCCGCCGGATACGCGTGATGTGTACTTCCTCGTGGAACGCTCGGATGAGGCGGGGCTCAGCGGGAGCTGGCGAGCGCGTGCGCAGCAGCTCTTTGGCCCGTTTGATTCCTCGTCCTTCCCGGTGGAGTTGGTTCTGGACTGAAGACCCGGTCGGGTGGGTCCGTATGCCGACTTCTGTGCAGGCCAGCGGGAAGTCTGGGCCAGAAGTCGAATCCCACGGTGAACACGCAGAAATCGGGCGATCTATACTCTTTCTATGTCGGCGATGAGCACGGAAGATCAGAGCACGGATTCGCTGCGGGATCAGATCCTGGAGGTCGTTGAGCGCGTCTGGGGGTACGATGAGCTCCGCCCGCTGCAGATGCGTGCGATCGTTGCGGGGATCGAGGGTTGCGACTGCCTGACGATCCTCCCGACGGGTGGCGGCAAGAGCTTGTGCTATCAGGTCCCGCCGCTCATCACGGGTAAGGCCACGATCGTGGTGTCCCCCCTGATCGCGCTGATGCGGGATCAGGTGCGTGGGCTCGAGCTTCAGGGGTACAAGGCGGCCGCGATGCACTCGGGCCTGGAGCTCGACGAATCGCGCGATATCGCCAAGCAGCTCGTTACGGGCGATCTTGATCTCGTGCTGGCGGCGCCCGAGCGGGTGGTCACCCCGTCCTTCAAGACGCTGGTCGGGATCATGTGCGATCAGGATCGCCTGGGATGCATCGCGATCGATGAGGCGCACTGCATCAGCCAGTGGGGTCACGACTTCCGCCCGGAGTACCGGCGGATCGCGGAGCTGCGGCAGGTGGCACCGGGCGTCCCGATGCAGGCGTTCACCGCGACGGCCACGCCGCGGGTCCGGGAGGACATCGTCAAGCAGCTCGGGCTGGAAGAAGCCGAGGTGATGGTCGGGACCTTCGATCGCCCGAACCTGACCTACCGCGTTCAGGCGCGTGAGAACGCGGCGCACCAGATCGCGGCGGCGGTCGGGCGTCACGCGAGCGCGGGCGACGGCGGCGGGACCATCGTGTACTGCCTGAGCCGCAAGGACACGGAGAAGATCGCGGACGAGCTGCGCGGGCTGGGGCTGGACGCGGACGCGTACCACGCCGGTCTCGACGCCTCGAAGCGTCACGAGATCGAGCAGGCGTTCAGCAACGAGACGCTGGATATCGTGGTTGCCACGGTGGCCTTCGGGATGGGCATCGACCGGAGCAACGTGCGTCTGGTGGTGCACTCGTGCATGCCCAAGAGCATCGAGGCGTACCAGCAGGAGACCGGTCGCGCGGGGCGCGACGGGCTCGATGCGGAGTGCCTGCTGCTCTACGCGCCGAGCGACGGCGGGCGATGGGAGCGGCTGATCGAGATGAACGCGGCGGACACCGGCGTTGATCCCAGCGCGCAGATCCAGCTCGTGCGTGATATGCGCCGGTTCGTCGCGAGTTTCTCGTGCCGCCACAAGTTCCTGAGCGAGCACTTCGGCCAGGGCTACACGCCGCCCGAGGGGCAGACGGACTGCGGCGCGTGCGATGTGTGTCTCGGCGAGACCGCGCCCGAAGAGGACTCGAAACGGATCGGGCAGATCATCCTCAGCGCGGTGGCGCGGACTGGGGAGCGGTTCGGCGCGTCGCACATCTGTGACGTTGTGCGGGGCGGGGCGACGCAGCGCATCCGCGAGTACGGGCACGACAACCTGCGCGTGCACGGGATGCTCAAGAGCCGGCGCAAGGCGGAGGTCATGTCGTTCATCGATCAGCTGATCGCCGCGGACGCGCTCACGCGGGTGGTCGAGGACCGGTTCGAGACGCTCGCGTTCGGGGATTGCGGCATCAGCGTGATGAAGGGGCTCGACCCGGTGGAGCTCGCCCGCCCGATCGGGACGGGATCCGAGAAGAGCGAGCGGAACCGGCGGACGCGTGCGTCGCGGGTGGTGACGAGCCGCCCGATGAACGAGGACGAGAAGGCGCTGTTCGAGTCGCTGCGGGCGCTGCGCAAGTCGATCGCGGAGGAGCGTGGCGTGCCCCCGTACGTGGTGTTCAACGACTCGACGCTGCGTGAGATGGCGCTGAACAAGCCGACCAACCGCCATGAGCTGCTGGGGATCCGTGGGATCGGGCAGAAGAAGCTCGACGAGTTCGGGCGGACGTTCCTGGAGGCGATCGAGCGTCACACGATCGGAGAATCCGCTGATGACGAATGAGATCCGCGAGCTGACCGCGGCGCAGACCCGCCCGGTGCGTCAGCGCGTGCTGCGCCCCCATCAGCGTCCTGAGGAGCTCGTGTACCCGGGCGATGACGACGCGGATACGTTCCACCTCGGGGCGATGAGCGCGGACGGCGATGTGCTCGCGATCCTGTCGATGTACCGCCATGCGCAGCCGCCGAGCGATCCGTTCGCCGATCCCAGGGCGTGGCGGATCCGGGGCATGGCGTCTGTCCCAGAGGCGCGGGGCACGGGACTGGGGCGAGAGCTTGTTGAGCGTGCTCGCGATCGGGTGTGGTCGCTGCAACGGGACCCGATCTGGTGCAACGCGCGTGAGAACGCGTTCGGGTTCTACCAGAAGCTGGGCTTTGAGATCGTGGGCGGGGTCTTCGAGATCGAGGGGATCGGGCCGCACGCGGTGATGGTGCTCAGCCCGGATGAGGCAATCCGCCAGAGGCGGACCTTTGGTGGGCAATAGGCAATAGGCAATAGGCAATAGGCAATAGGCAATAGGCAATAGGCAATAGGATTGTACGAAGGGCAGCCGCTCAGTGCTCTTCGGATGCGCCCGGCTCGGGCACGCGGGGCACGCTGTTCTTTCGTCGGGCCCCGGCCTTCATGTTGATGATCTCGAGCACGAACGCGAACACGATGGCGAAGTAGATGTAGCCGCGGTTGAAGTGCTCGCCGATGCCCTCCGCGACGAGCAGCACGCCGATCAGGACGAGGAACGCGAGCGCGAGGGTCTTCATGGTCGGGTGCGCACTGACGAAGCGGGCGATGGGGCCCGCGAAGGCGAGCATGACGCCGATCGAGATGACTACGGCGGTCGCCATGATCCAGTAGTTGGTGGTCATGCCGACGGCGGTGATGACGGAGTCGAGCGAGAACACCAGGTCGAGCAGCAGGATCTGCACGAGCACGGAGCCGACGGTGACGGCCTTCTTCTTCATGCCCGGGCGGACATGCGGATCGTCCTTGTGGGCCCCGCCGTCCTCGACGAGGTGGTGGATCTCCTTGACGGCTTTGAAGATCAGGAAGAGCCCGCCGCCGAGCAGGAGGAGGGACTTGCCCGAGAAGCCGCGATCGAAGACGGTGAAGAGCGGCTCGGTGAGCTTCACGATCCAGTAGGCGAGCCCGAGCAGGATCAGTCGCATCACCATCGCGAGCAGGAGCCCGATGTTGCGGATCCTGCCCTGCTTCTCTTCCGGCAGCTTGTCGGTGAGGATCGCGATAAAGACGACGTTGTCGACACCGAGCACGACCTCGAGGACCGTGAGGGTGAGCAGGGCCGTGAGCCCGGCGAGAGAGAAGTACGCGACATGCTCGGGTGTGGATGACCCGGCGTTGGCGGCGTCGGAGAGGGCCGGGAGCAGGGTGGTGTATAACGCGTCGAGCATGGGGTGTGTCACCGCTTATTCTTCGAGCAACGCGACCTCGTCGGCGTGCGACTCGTCCTCGGCGTGGTGTTCGTCGTGGTGTTCCGCGGGGACCGGCGCGACGTAGGCCGCGGCGTTGAGCGCGCCGTCAACGATCGGGCCTGAGAAGACCATGAAGAGGATCACGCCACCCGCGCTGAGCACGCCCGCGAGCGGGCGCATGAAGAACGGCGTGGTGTAGACGGGCTCTTTGGTCTTCTCGGTGTCGTCGATGTACGCGACGGCGACCAGGCGGAGGTAGTAGCACGCGGCGATGGCGGAGTTGATGCCCAGCACCACGATCAGGGCGTAGTGCCCCGCGCTGATGCCCGCGGAGAAGAGCCCGAGCTTGCCGATGAAGCCGAGCAGCGGCGGGAAGCCGAGCGTGGAGAGGACGGTGATCACGAAGGTCCAGCCCAGAACGGGGTGCGACTTGCAGATCCCGCGGATGTCGTCGATGTGGTCGGCTTCCTTGCCGTTGCGGTGCTCGAGGGAGGCGAGGACCGCGAAGGTGCCGACGGTCATGACGCCGTAGGTGAAGAGGTAGAAGAGGACCGCGGCGAGCCCGTTCTGATAGAACGCGCCGCCCTCCGAGCCCGGGCCCGCGATGATGCCCACGAGCATGTAGCCGGAGTGGGCGATCGAGGAGTAGGCGAGGATGCGCTTCACGGAGGACTGGAGGAGCGCGAGGATGTTGCCGACGGTCATGGTCAGGGCGGCCATGATCCAGAGGGTTGCCTCGAGCTCGATGGGCAGGTGCCCCCCGTTGAGGCCGTAGCCCCAACCGACGGTCCCCAGCAGGAACATGAGGGCGAGGAAGCCGGCGGTCTTGGGCACGAACGCGAGCATGGCCGAGACCGGCGACGCGGCGCCCTGGTAGACGTCGGGCGTGTAGAAGTGCATGGGGACGGCGGCGATCTTGAACGACACGCCGATGACGGCGATGAGCATGCCGATCATGCCGATCGGCGAGATCCCGTCGTTGGCAAAGCTCTGAGCGATCTCGGCGAGGTTCGTGGAACCCGTTGCGCCGTAGATCATGGCGAAGCCGTAGAGGAAGATCGCGGCACCGAGCGCGCCGAGGAAGAAGTACTTAACGGCGGCTTCCAGCGAGCTGTCCTCCTCACGCGAGACGGCGACCATGATGTAGGTCGGCAGCGAGGTGAGCTCGAGGGCCAGGAAGAGCCAGATCAGGTCGTCGGCCGACGCGGTCAGCATGAGCCCCGTGAGGGAGAACATGAAGAAGGCGTAGAACTCGCCGCGGTTGGAGCGGATGGACTGGAAGGCCTTGCCGTTGTCGACGTCGGTCTCGAGCTGACGGTCCACGGTGCCCGAGAGCAGCAGCAGGACTAGGAGCCCCACCGCCGCGATGATCATCTTGGCGTAAGGGACGATGGCGGGGAACATGCCCTGCGTCGCCGGCGAGGTCATCGCGGCGAAGAAGGCGAGGACGAGCGCGGTGGCGCAGATCCACGGGGTGAACTGGCGGATGGCGCGGGAGGGCCACTGCCCGGTGATCATCACGAGGCAGGTGGCGATGAAGAGGAAGATCTCCGGCCAGAGGATCGCGAGTTTCTCAGTCATGCGAATCTCCCCCGAGGTCGTTGCCGTGATCGTCGGCGTGCTCGTTCATGATGTGGCGGATCGCGGGCTCGCCCGGTTCAATCCCGTTGGCCTGCTCGACGAGGCGGACGGTGTTGTTCACCGGCTCGCTGACGGCGTCGAGGAGCAGCGTGGGCTGGAGACCGAAGAGGACACAGCCGATCGCGAGGGGTGTGAGTGTCAGGATCTCGCGTGTGTTGAGATCGGTCGGGAGCTCGTCGTGCGGGTGGTGGTCCGCGGGCTCCTTGTAGGCGCCGAAGCAGATCTTGCCGACCATGTACAGGAGGTACATCGCGGCGATGACCATGCCGGTGCCTGCGAAGACGGCGAACCACGGTCCGAGCGATGCGCCCCACGCGCCGGGCTCGCCGGCGGCGTTCCAGGCGGCGTCGGACTGGAAGGCGGAGATGAGGCAGAGGAGCTCGGACGGGAAGCCGTTGAGGCCGGGCAGGCCGACGGAGGCCATGGCGAAGAAGACCATGAATGTGGCCCAGACGGGCATCTTGGAGGCGAGCCCGCCGACCTCGTTCATGTCACGCGTGTGGTAGCGCTCGTACATGAAGCCGATCATGAGGAAGAGCCCGCCGGTGGAGAAGCCGTGGCTGAGCATGTAGAGGATGGAGCCGGAGAAGCCGGTCACGTTGAGGGCCGAAAGCCCGAGGATACAGAAGCCGAGGTGGCTGACGGATGAGTAGGCGACGAGCTTCTTGATGTCGTCCTGCACCCAGCAGATGAGCCCGGCGTAGATGATGCCGATGATCGACAGGATGGCGATGGCGGGCGCGTACTCAAAGAACGCCTCGGGCGCCAGCGGCACGGCGAAGCGGTAGAAGCCGTAGGTGCCCAGCTTGAGCAGCACGCCGGCCAGGATGACCGAGCCCGCGGTGGGTGCCTCGGTGTGGGCCAGCGGCAGCCATGTGTGGACGGGGAAGAGCGGGACCTTGACGGCGAAGCCGGCGAGCATCGCGGCAAGGACCCAGCCCTGCTCGGTGAGGCTCATGTTGCCGGCGTAGTGCGTCAGCGTGGCGATGTCGAGGGTCCAGCGTCCGAGCTGGGCGTCCTGCGCCACGAACCAGACGACGTACATCAGGCCCGCGAGGGTCATCATCGAGCCGGTGAAGGTGTAGAGGAAGAACTTCGTCGATGCCGCGATGCGGTTGGTCGATCCGTACTTGCGGATCAGGATGAACATGGGCAGCAGCGTGAACTCGAAGCAGATGTAGAAGAGGAGGAGGTCTTGGGCTGCGAACACGCCGACCATCGCGCCCTGGAGCACGGTGAGCCAGGCGTAGTACATCCGCCGGTCCTTGGTGATCGCGGTCTTGGACGCGAGCACGACGATCGGGCCGAGCAGGACGCTCAGGAGGATGAGGAGCAGACTCACGGAATCCATGCCGATCGAGAACTCAAGCCCGAGCCCGGGGACCCAGGGGATCGAGTGCTCGAACTGTGTCATGCCGGCGTGGTTGAAGTCGAACGCGCCGAGGAGCCCGACGGCCGGGACGCAGAGCGCGAGCGTGGTGGCGAGCGCGATGCGGTAGGCGTTGTCCTCGTTCTTCACGAGCCCGATGAGCACACCCACGACCGCGGGCAGGAAGATCAGGGCGAGCAGGGACCAGACTTCAAGACTCATGACGCACCCCCTGCACGCGAGACGATGATGAGGACGACGAAGAGGAGGATGGCCAGGCCGCCCGCCATGCTGACCGCGTAGCCCTGGAGCACGCCGGACTGGCTCGGGCGGATGATCCACGCGAAGACTCGCGGCAGGAACCCGAAGACATTGACGATGCCGTCAACGAGCAGCTTGTCCACCCAGTGGAAGACGTGCGAGATGATGCGGAGCGGCTTGACGAAGATCGCGTGGTAGAGCTCGTCCACGTACCACTTGTTCTCGGCCCACCTGGGGATCGGGCCGAAGCGTCTGGCGATGGCGTCCATCTTGCACTCCGATGCCTTGGTGCGTCCCTGGTAGTGCAGCAGCCATGCCAGCGCGATGCCGATGACGCCGACCACGCCGGAGATGAAGTACATCATCTTGTGCGGGTCGCCGCCGGTGAGCGGCATGGCGAGCGCCTTGTCGATCGAGCCGCGTGGGCCGTGCCCGGGCTCGTGCGCATGCTCGGGGTCGGCTTCGTACGCCTCGAAGGCGTGCTTGGAGTAGCCCGAGTGGTACGAGGCGGATGAGTCCATGACCATGGTGTCCGCGTAGTGCTTGGTGTGGGCGTCCTTGTCGCCGCCGACGAAGTAGAGCCCGGTGGCGAGGAGCGAGCAGCCCGTGAGAACCACGAGGACCGTGTTGATCGCCCAGCCCGGCGCGTGCGGGTGGAAGTGATCGGCGTGGTGATCGCCGTGCTGGCCGGCGTCGTGGTGGTGATCTTCGCCGTGGCCGTGATCGTGATCGTGGTCGTGCAGCTCATCGCCGGGGTGGTACTCAACCGGGCCAACGAAGACGCGGAAGAAGACGCGGAACGTGTAGTAGGCGGTGAGCCCCGCGGTGAGGATCAGCACCCAGCCGAGGAACGCGTAGCCGGGGGTGACGAACGCCTCGGCGAGGATGGTGTCCTTGGAGAAGTAGCCGGCGGTGAACGGCACACCCGCGAGGTTGATACACCCGACGAGCATGCCCAGCGAGACGATGCCCCAGCCCTTGACCTTCCAGAGCCCGGAGAGCTTGCGGAGGTCGAGCTGGCCGGCGAAGCCGTGCATGACGGCGCCGCAGCAGAGGAAGAGCAGGGCCTTGAAGAACGCATGGGTGAGCACGTGGTACGCGCCGCCGGTGGGCGTCAGGAAGCCGAGGCCGGCGAACATGTAGCCGAGCTGGGACACCGTGGAGTACGCCATGATGCGTTTGATGTCGAACTGGGCCATGCCGATGGTCGCGGCGAGGAAGGCGGTGATGGTGCCGATCCAGGCGACGATGGGCAGGGCGGTCTCGGAGACCAGGAAGAGGGGGTACATGCGGGCGATAAGGTAGACGCCCGCGGTGACCATGGTCGCGGCGTGGATGAGCGCGGAGACGGGGGTCGGGCCTTCCATCGCGTCTGGGAGCCAGACGTAGAGCGGGAACTGGGCGGACTTGCCGAAGGCGCCGATCATGAGCAGCAGGGCGATCCACTGGGCCTCGCCGGGGATCATCGAGAAGTCGCCGTGCGACGCGGCGGCGATGTAGCCCTGGAGCGTCTCGCTGGCGAAGAGCTCGCTGTACTGGACGGTCCCGAAGTGCACGAATGTCAGGTAGACGCCCAGCGCGAGCCCGAGGTCGCCGATCCGGTTGACGATGAAGGCCTTCTTGGCGGCGGCGACGGCGGAGGGCTTCTTGTAGAAGTAGCCGATCAGCAGGTAGGAGCAGAGCCCCACGCCCTCCCAGCCGAGGTAGAGCATGATCAGGTTGTCGCCCATGACCAGGCAGGACATGGAGACGACGAAGAGCGCGAACGCGGCGAAGAACCGGTTGTAGCCCTGGCCGACGTCGTGCGACATGTACTCGCTCGCGTAGAGCGCGATGAGCGTCGCGAGCCCGGTCACGAACAGCATCCAGTAGATCGTCAGGGTGTCGACATAGAAGGAGAAGTTCGCGACCAAGGACTTGTCGCCGTAGTGGATGTTGAACCACTCGAATGCCTGGACGGTGTACGGCGTGCCGTCGTAGCCCATGAACATGCTCAGGGTCGCGATGAACGAGCAGGCGAGGAGCCCGACGGTCGTCCACGCGGGGAGCTTGGACTTGACGCCGAAGGCCGCGTACAAGGCGTTGAGCAGGAACCCCGCGAAGGGGAGGAACGGGATCAGCAGGACCCACGCGGGGCCGTGCCCGACGGCTGCGGGCTCCGCGTGTGCGGCGTGCCCGGCGGTGTCTGGCGCCATGGCCGCGACCGTTGAGACCATCGAGTTGAGCAGCGAGGAAGTCATCATCCGTTGAGTTCCTTCCAGGCCGAGGCGCCCAGCGATTCACGGTGACGGAAGAGGAGCACAACGAGCGCGAGCGCCATCGCGGCCTCGGCCGCGGCGACGCAGAGCACAAAGATCACGAAGGTCTGCCCGTCCGCGCCAAGGTGGTGACGCCCGAACGCGATGAGGGCCAGGCCGGCGGCCTGGAACATCAGCTCGGTGCAGAGGAACATGATGATCATGTTCTTGCGGGTCAGGAACCCGACGAGCCCGATGACGAACATCGCGGCCGAGACGAACAGGTACGGCGCGATCACGGAGGCCTCGACGGGCTCGGGGAAGGCGAGCTGCGCGGGCTGGATGATCTGGAGCATGGATTCGATCAAGACGCACCCCCTTGCTGGTCACCGATGTAGGCGCCGAGCTTGCGTGCCTGGGCGGCCTTGAGGTCTTCCTCGAGCTCGACGTGCTTGCGGGCGAGCACCGTCGCGCCGAGCATGGCCATCAGCAGGATGATGCCGGCGACCTCGATCATCATGGGGTGATCGTTGAGCAGGTTGTAACCGAGACGGTCGAGGTTGTTCGCGCTGAGATCGGCGGGCCAGTCCTCGCCCGTGAGCACGCGGGTCGCGATGACGTTGGGGTGCCCGTGGGCGTCCTCGCCATCGACGAGTTCCAGCGTGATCGTGCGCGCGTCGACGTCCAGGACCGCCCGGCCGGTTTCCGCGTCACGCGCCACGCGCCAGCCCTCGGGGAGCAGGTCGTTGCGTTCCAAGATCCGGTCGACCTTGCGGGGCAGGTTGAGCAGCACGGCGTCCTCGGCCTGCGCGAGCGTGGTGTCGCGTGTCGGCTGCGGGAGATCGCCGATGCCGCGGAACATCGCGGCCGTGAGCAGACCGATGAGCACGAAGCCGATCGCGCAGGCGAGGTACGGCTCGCGTGCCTCGGCATCGACCTCGTCGAGCAGCTCGTCCTTGTCGCCGGTCGGGGCCTGGGTGGCGAGCATGATGACGAAGAGGTAGGTAATAAGGATGGCGCCGGCGTAGATGATGACGAGGGCGAAGGCCATGAACTCTGCGGAGAGCAGCAGGTACATGCCGCAGCTCGCGATGATCGTCATAATGAAGTAGAGGGCGGAGTAGACCGGGCGCTTGTGCGTGATCATCCGCAGGGCCCCGCCGAGCCCGATGGCGGCGAACGGGTAGAAGAAGTAGTTGGGGAGCGGGCTGTCGGAAGCGCCCGCCTTGAGCCCGAGCATCAGCGCGCCGAGCCCGAAGGTGGCCGCGAGCAGCAGCCCCCCCACGATTGTCATGGTGCGCCCGCCCTCACGATCGCGGCGCGGCAGGGCGAGTGCGACGCCCGCTGCTCCGAGACCGCAGATGAGGTACAGCGCGATCGGATCGATGATCTGTTCCACCGTGTCTCTTTCGTTCCCGAAATCGGGTGAGAACCTCTTCGAGCACACGCGACGGACCGGCCCGCTGCGTGTGTTGTGGCCGAGACCGATGCCGAGCGACGCGTGCTCTTCGTCGACGACCCGAACCACGTGATGACCCACGCGAGAACGCGCGGGATTCTGTGATCGAGAGGATAGTGCCCGCGTGGGTTGGCTTCCACTCACCAACCGCTTTGAGGCACGCGAAACGCGGATTCTTGCGATGAGGGAACAGCGCGTCCGATTCCATGAGAAACGCGACACGCGGGGTTCACCGGCACTATCATCGGCGTCATGAACGCACCGCAGATGATGCTCCAGCAGCAGCCCGATCGCAAAGTCCACATCCCCAACCTGCTCACCCTGCTCCGGGTGGTGCTCGCGTGGGTCTTTATCGCGTTGCTCTCGTACGCCCAGCCGCGCGAGATGTACGCACAACCCTCTGATATTGATCGACTTGGGGAAATCTCGCACCCGAGCTCGGGCCTGATTATCGCCGCGACGATCGTCTTTATCGTTGCCGCGATCACCGATGCGCTGGATGGGCACCTGGCCCGCAAATGGAAGGCAGTCACCCGCTTCGGACGCATCATGGACCCGATGGCGGACAAGCTGCTGGTCATCGGCGCGTTCATCATGCTCGTCACGCCGGGCTTCCGTGCGACCCTGATGCCGAACGAAGAGGTTTTTCAGGCCAGCGGCGTCGCCCCCTGGATGGTGGTCGCGATCCTCATGCGTGAGCTGCTCGTGACCTCGATCCGCGGGGTCTATGAGGCCGACGGCGTGGATTTCTCCGCGGGCACGCTGGGCAAGGCGAAGATGATCCTGCAGAGCATCACGATCCCCGTGGTGCTGCTGATCGTGGCCCTCGGCTCGCCCATCCCGGGCAGCTCGGGGCGTCTGGTGATCGTCCTGCTGGTCTGGGCGACCGTGATCACGACGATTGTGTCCGGGCTGCCCTATGTCGGGCAGGCGGCGAAGCACACCATCGATGAGAACGCCCGGATGCTCGAGGCGATGCGGGGCAAGAAGGCCCGCAAGTCCACGAAGGTCACCGGGCCGAGCGGCAAGCCGCGCCCCAAGTCCAACAAGGGCGGCCAGGGCATCAAGAAACGCTGAATCCCGGAACGCACAGGGGAAAGACCCATGATCACGATGCCTCGCTCATCCGAGATGCTCCTGACCACCGGCGGGCTGGGGTACATGCGCCCGGCATCCGGCACGTGGGGTTCGCTCCCGCCGATCATCCTGGCCTACGCGTTGATCATGCTGGGCATCGGCCCGGGTGATCCGCTCGCGTGGGTCTATTACCTCGTCCTGGCGTTGATCTGCATCATCTATTCCGGCGCGTGCGTGCTCCTTGGCCACGAGGCGGAGGCCAAGTGGGGCAAGGACCCGTCCGAGGTCGTCGCCGACGAAACCGCGGGGCAGTGCCTGACGCTGATGTTCATCCCCGCGGGGATCTGCAACTGCCCGCTGACGACGATGGGCGCGGTGCTCGGGGCGTTCTTCCTGTTCCGGGCGTTCGACATCCTCAAGCCGTGGCCCGCAGGAGCGATGCAGAAGATCGCGGGCGGGTGGGGCATCCTGCTGGATGACATCTTCGCGGGGATTATGGGTGGGGTGGCGTTGGTGCTCGTTCTCTTGATCTTAAATCAGTAGATAGGGTGATGCATCCGCTCAGCTCACGCACCAGGTCCGTGTGATTGTAACTCACGTATACGACACGTACCAAGCCCCGTCATTCCATGCGATCCCATGGATTTCTCTGCCGGGCCATTCACCAATTAAGAGTTGGCGGCCCAGTTCTGAGGCATCTTGGTTTCCATCATCTGGGCGAATTACACCGAGACACGGACTGCCTTTCATTTGAGTCGCCGTGAAGGAGACATAGCAGTTTTTTTCATTGCTGTATTCCAAGTCAACTTGCATGCTGTTACTCCCCTTCCCCTGTGAATCGCGACATCCATACCGCAACGCCTTCACGAAGGTATGTAATCATATTTTTGTCTGAGTTGAAGTCGGCTTGCATCTCAAGCCGCTTTGCGGCGAGGTCTTGGATCATGATGGCCATTTTCTTTCTCGCCTCCTTGCTGTCGGTCACGTCCGCTTCGGAGGCATCTTCATAGTTGATTGCGATATTGTCTTCTTGAACTAAGAGGAGCAGGAGCGCTTCGTTCTGCTTGATCTGATTGTAAACCCCTGCCCAACGACCAAACGCTCCCTCCACAGCGAGATCGATGTCCTGTGGTGTCTTGACAACAAGTGCTCTTTGCTCATTTGGCTGCCCAGCGTTAAGCCTCCCATCCAACAGCTGAGTGGTTTTCCCGACATCTTTTAAAAGCAAAGCCGCCAAGGCATTCAAGTTATTGAGTGCCTTTGCTGCTTCATTATGATTATCGTTATCACGCATATCCTTCAGCCCGAGGGCCACTTGAGATAGTACGGAGAGGGCCTCCGTGTTAATCCGGTCTGTCTCAGAGAGTGATTTGCCAAGCCTGAGATTTTCTGCAATGGCTTTAGCCGTTTCACTTGAGCCCGTTAATGCAGCAGCCGCATACTCGTTCGCAGCAAGCAGCTTGGCGGCTTCGCCTGTGGCGAACCACTGCGCGATCTTGCCGGCGGCTTCGTACTGGGCAGACTGCCCAGCAGAGCCACGTCCTCCGGCTTCGCCCGCGATCTTGGCCATGACCGAGTAGGCTTCTTCGCGATAGACCTTATTCGCTTCGCCTCCCGCGTACGTAATGGTCGTTTTGGTGATCTTGCCCGTGCCGTCCTTGTCGTGCTCAATCTTCTTCTCGGGTGGGATGTACACCGGGTTCACCACGCCCTCGGCCCGCTTGTACCCGATCAGCACCTTGCCGGATTGCTGGGCGGGGTCGACCCCCACTTCGATGCCGACATTTGTCTGGGTGTAGAACAATAAGGAGCGATTCAGGTTATCGCAGCCTGCAAGCAGCAGCGTGGGCAGCGCCAAGAGCGCAATCATGCGGATCTTCATTTCATTGCTCCTTGATGGATGAATCCGGAAGATGGGATACTGGGTTCTTGTACTGATCGGTGATGTACGATGCGGACGCTGGGGCTTATGGGCACCCACCGCTGGCAGGACGCGTCGCACGCGCCGGAGGCGAGATGCTCGGCGACCGCGCCGGTGACCATCTCGTCATCAAATACGGAGACATGAATTCCTGATTCAGAACGAGGCAACTCGAGCGTTTGATGATCCACCCAGCCAATCCCCAGTGTGCCGCTGCAGACATACAGTCCGAATCCGCTTGCGGTGGTCGAGCTCGAATCTGGCGTGATCTGCGTATGGGTCACACCGAAGGCCCCTATCGCTTTGAACACGGGCTGATTTACGAATGCATTCGTGCACCCGGGTGCTGCCAGAAGCAGGACGTATGCGCAAAGAACAATGCGGATCACCCTCGATCGTATTCGCATGTTGTGAAGCCCCCGTGTGTTTGCGACGAGTATACTTCAGCAAGATCACATCCTGAAAAGCAATCTTAGAGATTGCCAATTACCTCATATTTGAGGCATGCGGCCCGGGTGAAAAGACAGGTTTCTCCTCCTGAACTAGAATCAGTCGGTGATCGGCAAAAAGCTCCAACTCGTTGCGCCCCAGTGTGATGTCACGCTCGAATCGAACCTGCTGCTCGCGCCCATCGCCGGGTGGTGCGAGCTGGCGTGGCGGATCACGTGCCGCGAACTTGGGGGGGTCGGGCTAGCGTGCACGGACCTGCTGAGCCCAAAGGGGCTGCTGCTCAGCGCCGAGACCACCCGCGACCTGGCCCAGACCAACGACCTGGACAAGCCCATCGGCATGCAGCTCTACGGCTCTGACCCCGAGATTCTTGCGGAGGGAGCCGCCTGGTGCGCCGAGCACGGGGCGACGGTCGTGGACATCAACATGGGCTGCCCGGTGGACAAGGTCACCAAGAAGAACGGCGGGTCGATGCTCATGTGCGACCTGGGCAACACGTTCCATATATTCGAGCGGGTGCGCGAGGTGATGCCCGGGCACGTGCCGCTGACGGCCAAGATGCGCCTCGGGTGGGACGAGCAGGCGAAGGAAGCGGGCGTCGCGAGCAGGCTGTCGCTGGGCCTGATCGAGCGTGGGGCGGCCATGATCACGGTTCACGGGCGGACCACCGAGCAGAAGTTCAAGGGTTCGTGCGATCTGATGGGCATCAAGCGGGTCGTGGAAGACGTGGGCGAGCGCTTCCCCGAGGTGCCGGTCATCGGCAACGGCGACATCAAGCATGAGACCGACGTGGTCCGGATGCTCCACACGACCGGGTGCGCTGGTGTGATGATCGGGCGTGGGTCGTTCAGCAACCCGTGGCTGTTCAGGTACGCGTGGGCGTTGCAGCAGCGTGTGATGTATCTGGGCATCGACCCCGGCGACGAGGACGTGGTCGCGGCGGTTGACCTGTCCGATCTGCGTCCGAGTGAGCACGAGAAGCTGGACATGCTGCGGAACTTCTTTGATCGCATGATCACGTACCGTGACGAGCACCACGCGCGCCATGTGTTCCGCCAGAAGGCGAACCTGCTGGGCAAGCCGATCAACGGCGGGCACTGCCGCCCGCTGAAGAACGCGCTGCGCGAGGCGATAACGGCGCAGGACGTGTACGACGCGATCGAGGGGTGGCGGGAGCGGTATGAGTCGGGCGGGCTCAACCCGGATCACCCGGGGCCGCTCGACAAGCAGCCGCTGAAACGGTCGCAGCAGGCCGCGGTGCCTCATTCGGGCCGCTGAACCGGTATAAAGCTGGTGCGCGTGATTTTTCTTTGTTGGTACCATCCTGCGTGTTACATTGCCTGTTCACCACACACAGGAGGAAGATGCCATGCGAACGATGACGATGACACTGATGGTTCCGCTGCTGGCTGGCACAGCGCTCGCCGGGCCGGACCTGCTCTGCTCAGAGATTACCAATGGACAGACATACGGCGCGGTCGGTGACTACCAGTCGTACAGCTTCGGCGATGTGACCTGCAATATCGGGGATTCGCCGTTCACCTACGTGGACTCCACGCCCGACCACCCGGTGTTCACCTCGTCGCTGTACCGCCTCCGGGATGGTCGCTTCGAGCAGATCGGCCTGGGGTTCGTGGGGCATACGTTCTTCCCGCTGCAGAGCAACGCCTGCGACTTCGGGTGCACCCCGGGCGCACCGGGGATGCTTGGCAGCGGGTGCTCGGACACCATCGGTGCCGGGCTCGCCGGCGGGCAGGCCAACCTGGGCCCCCGCATCGAGGTGGACGCGTGGAGCGGCGATTTCCCGTACCCGTTCAGCACGATCAACCAGACCGGCAACCCGGTCTACAAGCGCCTCAAGGCGCGGATCGCGGATCTCTCAGACACCGCGGCGCTCTATTTCGTCGAGCGTCAGTACGTGAGCAACGAGGAGAGCGCGGACGCCCGGGAAAACAACTCCAGCTACCGGCGTGTGTCGTTCACGCCCGCGACCAACTCGCCGCAGGTTCAGGGCAACACGTTCGGCGGGCAGCCCGCGATCTTCGCGTGGCGCGATCACGGTCTGGGCGCGGACACGCCCGACCCGAGCGTCATGATCTCGTCGGTGAGCCTGCCCGACGACGGGCTCGTCCATGTTGGCTCCAAGGCGACCAACCTGGGCGACGGGACGTGGCGGTACGACTACGCCATCCAGAACCAGAACGCGGCGCGGGGTATCAACGCCCTGCGCATCCCCATCGGGTTCAACCGCAGCGCGAACGACCCGATGTTCCACGACGTCGACTACATCGACGAGGTGGACAACCAGATCGAGGGGACGGACTGGGGCTTCAGCGTCGTCAGCGGCTTCGCCTCGTGGGAACTGGGCGATGACTTCAACTCCAACCCGCTGGGCAACGCGATCCGCTGGGGCACGGCCTACTCGTTCTCGTTCGTCTCGACCCAACCCCCCACCACCAAGGTCGCGGAGCTGGGCGTGTTTGACGATGATGGCAGCGGGCCCGTGATCGCCTCGATCGTGGCCCCGTTCAGCGGGCCCTGCCGCGCGGACATGAACGCGGACGGTGCGCTGAACTTCTTCGACATCTCCACCTGGATCAACGCGTACAACAGCGGCGATCTGAACGCGGACTTCACGGGCGACGGTATCTTCGATTTCTTCGACGCCTCGGCGTATCTCAACGAGTTCATCCAGGGGTGCATGTAAGGTCTGTATCCGGTGTATCGCGAGGATTTCTGCGGGAACCGCGGGCGGTCTGTATCCGTATCGTGATCTGTCCGAAAAGGGCTGGGTCGGCGTGCGCGCCGGCTTGAACGCGTTCGCGTCGCGGCCCGACGCCTACAGACTGAATCAGGAGAAACCCCAATGAATCACTTGGGAATGCGCTCGATTACGCTTCTTGCACTCCTCGCGGGCTCCACGATGGCCCACGAGCCCGAGCCCCAAGCCGGCGGCCATGACGTGCAGGACGGCACGATGACCAGGGTCCACGGCTGCTGGGAGGGCCACGGCGACGAGCTCGAGGGCGGGATCTTCTATGTCCCGATGGACGAGGACGCGCTGCAGGTCATCGAGGCCGTCGAGCTCGCCAATCGCGGCGTGCCCGATAACCGCCTCGATTTCGTCATCGTGGGCGACGGCTACACGGCGGGCGAGCAGGCGCAGTTCGCCGCGGACGCGACCAGCATCCAGAACAACTTCTTCCGCTACGAGCCGTTCATCACCTACGAGCCCTACTTCCGCTGGACGCAGGTCGGGGTGGTCTCGAATGAGTCGGGCGTGGACAACGACCCGAACCCCGGCATCGACCGCGACACGGCGCTGGACATGGCGTACTGGTGCAACGGGACCGAGCGCCTGCTGTGCGTCAGCGTGAGCAAGGCGTATCAGGCGGCGGCGAGCGCGCCCGACATCGATCAGGTCATCGCGATCTCCAACTCGAGCAAGTACGGCGGCGCGGGATACGCGAGCAACAACCTGGGCACCGCGGCGGGGCAGAACGGCGCGGCGGTCGAGATCGCGATCCATGAGATGGGGCACTCGCTGGGCGATCTCGCGGACGAGTACACCTACGGCGGGCCGACGACGTATTCCGGGGGAGAGCCCAGCGCCCGCAACTCATCGACCTTCGATCGCCAGACGCAGCTCAACAATCAGACCAAGTGGTGGCAATGGATGGACGAGTCCATTCCCGGCTTCGACGGCACCGTGAGCACCTACGAGGGCTCGAGCTACTCGCAGTTCGGGGTGTACCGCCCTTCGAACAACTCGATGATGCGGAGTCTGAACCGCCCGTTCAACCTCCCGAGCGCGGAGCGCCTGATCCACCAGATCTACAAGGAGGTGAACCCGATCGACGACGGGACGCCCGACGGCGCGGTGCTCGGGCGTGACGACGTCGCGTGGGTCACGCCGATGCAGCCGATCGGGCACGATCTCGAGGTCGTGTGGTACCTCAACGGGGCCATCATCGTCAACGCGTTCGGGCAGGACCAGGTCGACCTGTCCACGCTGAATCTGGATGACGGCGCCCACGAGATCACCGTCGAGGTCGTGGACCCGACGCCCTGGGTCCGCAGCGATGCGATCCGCAACGCGTTCATGACCGAGTCTCGCACCTACACCGTGGAGGCGTGCGTTGCCGCCGCGGATTTCAACAACGACGGCGAGTTGGACTTCTTCGATGTCAGCGCGTTCCTGACGGCGTACAACGCCCAGGACCCGATCGCGGATTTCAACGACGATGGGGCGTTCAACTTCTTCGATGTGTCCGCGTTCCTGACCGCCTTCAACGAGGGCGGCTGCTGAGGGAATCGGGATCAGAATTTCCAGAAGATCGCCCCTGATCCGCAATAAGCCGGCGCCCGGGGCGTTTTTCCGGCGTCTCGGCATTGGCCCCGCTCTGAACGCGACCCGAACAGCGGCACGAAGGTCCGCTTTTCCGGCAAAGTTCTTTGAATCTGACGATTCTGGGGGTCAGAATCAGGGTAGAGACGCCAGGACAGGTGATTCAGTTCGATCGGGGCACAGAACCCGGCGAAGTAGAATGAGGTATATACGATGCTGTCGCCGGATCGCGGACCGGCGCGGCGTGTCAGACGGACCGGGAGGTTTGAACCATGAAGAACCGCTTCAAATCAATGCTTCTGATGTCGATGGGCACCGTGACGCTGTGCGCGTCGACCGGGCTGGCCCAGAGCAGCATGAATCGTGACGATCTTTCACCCGAGGCGCCTGCAGTCATGCAGCCCGGGATGGAGCACAAGGGCAACCTGGTGTTCTCCAGCAAGACCCAGGACGCGGGCGAGATCTTTGATCAGGACGACGTGAAGCTGAGCTACCTGTTCCGCAACACCGGCGCGGGCCCGCTCACCATCACCCAGGTCAAGACCTCCTGCGGCTGCACGGTCCCCGAGCTGGCCAAGAAGACGTACATGCCCGGAGAGACGGGCACGCTCGATGTGACGTTCGACCCGAAGGGCAAGAGCGGCACCATCGCGCGCAACATCACGATCTTCACGGATTCGGAGTCCACGCCGTCGGAGACCCTGATCGTGCGGGCGCTCGTGAAGCCGATCGTCGTGATGGACCCCAAGATCGTCCCGTTCGAGGCGGTCGAGAAAGGGCAGAGCGCGACCAAGGAGTTCAAGATCTACGGCCGCACGGATGATTTCAAGGTCACCCGCGCCACCGTCGGCAACCCAGAGGTCTTCGACGTCGAGGTCGAGGACATGGGCGAGACCGAGTACAAGGGCGAGACCCTCAGGATGTCGATCGTGCGTGTGACCGTCCGTCCCAACGCACGCCCCGACAACCACCGCGCGGACGTGACCATCCGCACCAACGATGAGCGCCGCTCGATCATGTCGGGCACCGTCATCGCTCGTGTGCTCGGCGACCTCAAGCTCGATCCCGTCCGTGTGACCATGGGACGCATGATCGTCGGCGACACCTTCGAGAAGGAGTTCCATGTCGTGTCCAAGAGCGGCAAGCCCTTCGCGCTCGAGAGCGTCGCGTTCAACACGATCGCGCTCGAGTCGGAGACGACCTTCGAGCCCGCGAACGAAGAGAAGACCGATTGGATCGTGAAGATCTCCGGGACGGTTGTCGCCCCGGCACCCCGATTCAACACACCCATCCGCATCATCACGGACGTCGAGGATGAATCCGAGCTGACCATGCAGATGTACGGCCAGCTCCGCGCTCAGTAAGACGATCCGTACGGAGTCCACATCCATGCGATGCATGCATATCACTTCCGGGCTGCTCTCGATCGTGGGGGCAGCCTTTTTGTTCGGGACCGTTCACGCGCTGATGATCGAGCCGATCAACATCGAGAGGGTCGCGACACGCACCGACGGCGAGGTGACCGGCGGTCAGGGGCGACGCGGCGAGACGCCCCCGTCGGACCCGGTCGATGCCGGTACGCCCGACCCCGCGGACGCAGCCCCTGACACCCCTGCAACCGACGAGCCCGTGGGCGCTGAGTCGCCCGTCGAGATCGAGGTGCCGGACGAGGTGCTCGACGCGCCCGTGCCGGAGGGCACGCTGACGCTCCGCCAGTCCTACGAGCTGTGGGAAGACGGCGCGTACTTCATCGACGCCCGCCACGAGCACGAGTTTGAAGAAGGACACATCCAGTACGCGGCGTGGCTCGCGTCATCGCTCTTCGATACCGACTCGGACCGCGCGTTCGCGATCGCGCAGTCCATGCCGCCGGAGTCGACGGTCGTCATCTACTGCGTGGGCGGCGAGTGTGACGCGTCGCACAACACAGCAAGGCGCCTGGAGCAGATCGGATTCACGGACCTGCGCATCATGGGCGTGGGGTACACCGACTGGGTGGATGCGGGCTTCCCGACCGGGGAAGGGAGCGCCCCATGAGCACGAGGAGCAACCCACAGACCGGCATGCTCGAGTCCATCCTGCTACAGCTGCCCCTGCGCGTCTTCCTGGGCGGGGTGTTTGTCTTTGCGGCGTACAACAAGATCCCCGCGATCCAGTCGTTCGCCGAGGCGATCAAGGGCTTTCAGCTGCTCAACGCGGACACCCACCCGGAGCTGATCGTCATCGGCGCGTTCGTGATCCCGTGGTTCGAGCTGCTCGCCGGGCTCATGCTGATCATCGGCCTGCGGGCCCGGTCCGCGGCCATGGGCATCGGGCTGCTGCTCGCCCTGTTCATCTACGCCCTGCTGCACGTGATCTTCACCGACGTGAGCGCGGACTGCTCATGCTTCGGCGACGAGAACTTCATCTGCGGGTCGACGGTCGGCTGGTGCCAGGTGATCCGGAACATCGTGTTCCTGATCCCCGCGGGCTACCTGATGTGGCGTGGCCCGGGGCGTGTATCGCTGGATCAGGTGTTCGGCAAACCTGAACAGATCACATACAACCCGCAGAATGCATCGCAAAGCGTGGACGCTTGAGTCGACCCGGACCAACTTCGTGCGTAAAGTCCCCGCCCTGAAGTGCTTTCAGGAACCCTCCCCGTCGCTCGCTGCGGGCCGCGTGTGCGGTCCGACGAGCCACGAAGTCCATGACGGAGAATGAAGTCTTATGAGCAGAATGGCAAGCAAGCCCGATCGTTTCGGAAGCGCCCCCACCGGCAAGGTCACCGTGACCTCTGGCAAGGGTGTTGAGTACGTCGACTACAAGGACGTCGAGTCCCTGCGTCGCATGATGACCCCCAACGGCAAGATCTACGGGCGCAAGCGCCTTGGCACCAACGCCCGCCAGCAGCGCATGGTGGCCAGCGCCGTCAAGCGTGCCCGCTTCCTGGGTCTCCTGCCCTTCACCAGCGCCACGCTCTGAGCGATCAGCCAAGTGATTCTTCTGGACCCACCCAGGCACACGCCGGGTGGGTTTTTCATTGCAGACCGATCTAAGCTTGTGCATGCCCGTATTCGAGCGAGATTACAAGCCCGTCGCGATGGCCCTCTCCAATGTGTCCGGCAACCGCCACCGACGCATGCGCGAGGTCTGCGACGTGCTCTGGCGGTTCTTCAAGGACTACGGCGTCTCCTGGGTCGGGTTCTACGAGAAGGACCCCGAGGCGGACCAGATGATCCTGGGCCCCGCGCGCGACAAGCCCGCGTGCTCGCCGATCGAGTTGCACGGGGCGTGCGGCATGTCGTGGGAGAAGAAACGCCCCATCCTTGTCCACGACGTGAAGAGCCTCGGCGAGCACTACATCGCCTGCGATCCGCGTGATCGCGCCGAGGTCGTGATCCCGCTCTTCAACGACGACGGGTCGTGCTACGGGGTGCTGGATATCGATTCGTTCGATCGCAACGCCTTCGGCGATCACGACATCCTTGAGCTGCGCAAGCTGATGGAATCCACCGCCCTGAGCTGGCCCGCACCGCACCTGCCCGCGTTGGTGTACTGAAGACTGAAGAAGACATCAGGGATCAGGGAAGATGCAAAGTGGTGCCGTCTGCGGGGCGTGGGCTTGAATCTACACACTCACCTGAGAAAAGCAGCGCACGGGTTGTCAGCCTTCAGCTGAGCAACCCGTGGCACCCGGAATTAATCAGAACGGGTCGGGTGCCTTAAAGGTCATCTGCTTGCCCGTGCGCGGGTGATGAATCGTGAGCATGGACGCGTGGAGCATCAGGCGGTCCGCGTTGGTGGCGTCCCCGTAGAGCTCGTCGCCCACGATGGGGTGCCCGAGCCCGGTGGTCTCGTCCTCGTTCTTCTGCCCGAGGGTCCCCACCGTCGTGACGCGGGGGTGGGCGGCGTGGACGCGGAGCTGGTGCGTCCGCCCGGTCCGGGGCTCCAGCGCGACCCGGGTCACTCGGCGGTCGCGGTAGGTCTCGCGTGACAGGACCTGATACTGGGTCTGGGAGGGCTTGCCCTCGAAATAGTCCACGAGCATCAGCGGGCGGATCTCCATGTCCTTGCGCATCGGGCAGTTGATCAGACCCTCGTCCGTGTTGAGGTTCCCCTCGAGCAGGGCGATGTAGCGCTTGAGGGTGCGCCGGAACTCGAACTGGACCGACAGGTTCGCGTGGGTCTTCTTGTCGAGCGCAAGGATCATCACCCCGGAGGTGGACAGGTCCAGGCGGTGGCAGGTCATCGGCCCCTTGGCGTGGGGGTACATCTCCTTGATCCGCGAGCGCAGGCAGTCCTGCTTCTCCGGGGCGATGCCGGGCACGGAGAGCAGCCCCGCCGGCTTGTCCACCACGACGAACTGCTCGTCCTCGAACAGAACCCGGATCGGGGCGCTTGGGGGCTCGTACGCAAAGAAGGGGATGGGCTCGGTGCGGACGCGAGTAATCGGTTGTTGAGACCTAGTATCAACCATGCAGGTTCAGTGTAGACCCAAGAGGAGCCCCGCAATGAAGACTTCGACGCTCGCGCTGTGTGCCATCGCTGCGTGCTCAGCCATTTCGATCGCTCAGGATACCGGCAACCCCAATCCCAACCCGGGATGGGATGACCAGTGGCCAACCCTTGAGAGCGACTTCCTCAGTGAATACAAGCAGCTCACGTCCGAGACGAAGTACATCAAAGCGGGCGAGTCCTACTTCTCGCCCGACGGGAACATGATCATCTTCCAGGCGATCCCGGTTCCGCCGGAAGGCGAGAAGGCGGGGGCCCATTACTCGATGTACGTCGCGGGCGTGAAACGCGATGATCGGGGCAGCATCACCGGGATCGGGCCCGCGGGGCTCGTCTCCGAGCCCGGCTCATCGAACACCTGCGGCTGGTTCCACCCAACCGAGCCGATGAAGATCCTCTTCGGCTCGACCCGCACCTCGCCGTCCGGCTCGGACGTGGTCGGGTATCAGCGCGAAAACTCACGCTACTCCTGGCAGTTCCCCGTGGAGATGGAGATCCTCGTCGGCGATCTGCAGATGAAGTATGACCTGAGCGACGAGGCCAAGGCCCGCGCCGAGGCGCATCAGGAGTCCGGCGAGACCACGCCACCCCAGCTCGACATGAACGACATCGTGTCGGTCCCCTCGCTCGTCAACGAGCGGGTCATCTGGGCACGCGAGGGCTACGACGCGGAGGGCTCGTGGTCACCCGATGGGCGCCACATCCTCTACACGCGCCTCAAGCCCGGCGAGAACAACGGCGACATATGGGTGTACGACACCAACGACGAGACCCACACACCGCTCGTGACCGCGGACGGCTACGACGGAGGCCCCTTCTTCTCGCCCGACGGGAAGTCGATCTGTTACCGCTCCGACCGGCGCGGCGACAACCTGCTGCAGATCTTCGTCTCCCGGCTCGCCTTTGACGAGAACGGGAAGATCACCGGGGTTGAAGAGGAACTCCAGCTGACGGACAACGAGCACGTGAACTGGTGCCCGTTCTTCACACCCGACGGGAAGTACCTGCTCTACGCGACGAGCGAGGTATCGCACGGCAACTACGAGATCTACGCGATCGATGCGACGGGCACCTACGACCCCGAGTACACGGCTCGGCTGCGCATCACCCAGGCGCGCGGCTTCGACGGGCTGCCGGCGTTCACGAGCAACGGCGAGTGGATGATCTGGACCGCCCAGCGGGGCTCCGCGCCGGAAGGCGAGAAGCCAAGCTCACAGCTCTGGACGGCCCGGATCGATCTGGACGCCATCGACACGGCGTACCGTGCGGCGCAGCAGGAGCTCACGCCGAACGACTGAGTTCGGCAGCGAAAGGGAGTCGCCGGCATGGATCCTGTGGCGAGCACGAACCCCGACTTTGTGCGCACATTCTCGCACATCGGGGACCCTGTGCCCGTATCAGACCACGGCCCCTTCTGGAAGCACTGGTTCGACGCGCTGGTGGACCACACCCCGGTCCTGAAACGGCGCGAGACATCGGACCCGAGTGATCTCTCGGCGACGCACGAGTTCGACTCCGCCGGCGGGGTGACGATCGGTGCCCGCCTGGTCTTGCCCGGCGACGGACGCCCGGTGCGGGCGTCGCTGGTCACGGTGCACGGGGACATGCCGCCCGATCCGCTGGATGTCAACGCGCGGCGCTGGCAACGCGTGGCCGACCGCGGGGTTGCGGTGCTCCTCATGCGACTCCGCGGCTACCCTGGGTCGCGGACGAGCTGCGGCGATCTCGTGAAGCTCAACGAGCACGGCAACACGTGGATCACGCAGGGATTCGACGCGGAATCGCACGACGAGTGGATCCTGCCCAAGGGCGTTGCCGACGTGTGCAACGCCTGCCGCGTGATGCGCAACGCGTTGCTGCACCGGAACACGGACACGGACATCGCCGTGGATGATTCTGTCGACCATCACGGTGTGTATCTTCACGGCTCGTCGCTCGGGGGCGGGCTCGCGGTGATCAGCGCCGGGCAGCTCATCGGCAAGCTGCGCGGCGAGTCGATCATCGATCGGCTGGCGATCGCGATGCCCTCGCTCGGCGACTGGGCGACGCGGCTGAGCGCACCGAGCGGGGCCGCCCTGCAGATCAGACGCGTGATCGACGCGAACCCGGATCGGCGTGAAGAGCTCCTGGACCGGCTGAAGCTCTGCGATGCGATCGTGCACGGGCGACGGGTCCGGGTGCCGACTCTCGCCATGCTGGCTCGCGTGGATGCGGTCGTCCCCCCCCACTGCGCCGCGGCGGTGTTCAACTCCATCGACGCGGACCCGGGCCGGAAGTGGCGGTTCCTGATCGATCACGGGCACCACGAGGGCGACGCGGCCACGAACAGGCGGATCGCGCTTTATCGGCGTGCGCTGTGCGATTTCTTCGATCCCACGCTGGCGCCCATACGATCCATTGACCCGTGGGAGTGCGTGATGCACGAGGGGCAACGCCCACCCGCGGGGATCGATTTCAACGAAAACGACTGAAACGGGAGGCACGCCATGCACAACCCAAGCGCCCCGTCAGGGAAAGAGGGCACGAACATGATCCGAAGCATCGAGACACTGATGACCGGGCTGATCGACTACGCGGGCCTGTTCCCGCCGAGCAAGCTCGATATGGGCACGGCGACGCAGAACTACGCGCGGGGTATCCGGTCCCAGTACGAGCGGTTCCTCTCCCGATTCATCTGCCCCGCGAACCGGCTGGGCGAGCTCACGGAGCACGCGTCGGCGTTGATGCCCGGGACGTACGCCACCAGCGGGTACCGCGAGCACGCGGACTTCCAGGACCCGTGGCAGATCAGCGCGATCATCATCGGGGATCTTCAGGAGAACCTCGATCAGATCTTCGCGTTCAACGAGCACCACGACAACGAGGCGAACGGGCTGGCGATGGTGGACGCCATCGAGATGCGTGTCTCGACCCCCGGAGACATCGACGAGGCGCTTGAGACGATCCCGGAGATGATCGTGCCCGCGTTCGAGATCCCCAAGGAGATCATCTTCGGCGGCGACCCGCGCGGGTTCGTCGCGGCCATCGCGGGCTCGGGCGCGGTCGCGAAGATCCGCTGCGGCGGGGTCACGCCCGATCTCTACCCGTCCTCCGAGGACATCGCCAGGTTCATCGTCGCCTGCGATGCCGCGGACGTCGCCTTCAAGGCAACCGCGGGGCTTCACCATCCCATCCGCTCCGAGCACGCGCTCACCTATGAGGAGGATGCGCCGCGCGGCGTGATGCACGGGTTCATCAACGTGTTCCTCGCGGCGACATTCGTGCGATACTGCAACGGCTTCGGAGAGTCCCAGGCCTTCGAGCTGCTCAACGAAACGGACCCGGCGTCGTTCTCGTTCGAGGACAACCGTGTGGCGTGGAAGGACTACGCGGTGAACGTTGCGCAGCTGGCCCAGTCCCGCGAGTCGTTCGCGACGGGGTACGGGTCGTGCTCGTTCAGTGAGCCGACGGACGATCTGAAGGCGCTGGGGCTGCTCTGAGCGGTCAGCTCGTCAGTGGATCCGGCTTGCGGAAGAGCCCCGCGACGGCGGTGTGCCCGTGCTGGAAGATCTGCTCGTCGATGGGCGCGATCTCGCCGGCGGCGAAGAAGCCCGCGAGCGGGATGCCGTCCTGGGCGCGGAGCTCCTCGCCGGACTTGGCGAGCTTGGCGCCGTCGGGTGTCTGGTCGAACGCGTGCGCGATCGCGCGGGCGTCGTGCCCGGGCTCCTCGAAGAACTTCTCGCTCCGCCCCGTGCACGACACCAGCAGTGCGCCGGCGGGCTTGTCGTACAGGCGCTGCCCGTCGAGCAGCAGCGAGAGGTCCTCGCGTGCGGTCTGCTCGTCGTGGAGATGGAGCTGGACGGTCTGGCCCGCCTGCACGAGGTCCGCGACCGCGACCGCGCCGGAGTTCTCGTCGCCGCCCATCACGTTGCGGATCAGGAAATCGCCGCGCCCGAAGTGCGACTTGTGCTCATCGATCACCCGCCCGAGCAGCAGCCCGTTGCCCAGCAGCTGCTTGTCCTGCTCGCTGAGCATGTGGACCACGTCGCGGATCGCGTCCACGGCGCGCACACCCGCGAGCTCGAGGATGAGGTTGCCCCGCGCCTTGGTGATGATCATGGGATTCCCGATGGGGCGGCAGCCCTGCGAGACGACGGTATCGACCTGGATCGGGCCCGAGAGTGTCACGCCCATCGCGCCGCTGGAGCGCACGTCGCCGTCGAGCAGCAGCGAGTTGCCGCCCGGGCGGGTCGCGGCGGATGCCATGCCGCCCAGGATGGTCCCGATGGACTCCACCCGCCCGGTCGAGGTGATGTGCTGCATCCGGGAGGCCGACAGGGCCGGGATGAGCTTGACCAGGGGCACCGAGAACGGGTCCGCGAAGAAGAACGCGGCACGCATGTCGGTGCCCGCGTCGATCTGATCTGCGAGCTTCGCTGCCCGCTCGTCCGTGGAGTCGCGCGGCGAGATGTGGTCGACCCAGAAGGGGGAGATCCGGACGCCGGGCAGGTTGCACGAGAGCAGTGCGATGCCGGGTGAATCGTTGACCTCGGTGGACCCGCTCATGATCGCAGACGCCGAAACGCCGACCATGTGGTTGGCGCCGAGCGCGTCGCGGAGGGTGTCCGCGATCATGCCCATCCGCTGCGCGTGGTGCGGGGTCACGAACACCATGAGCAGGTCTGGCTTGTCTTCGATCTTCGCGTGCAGGCGCGAGGCGGCCTGCGCCGCGGCATCAATCGGGTCCTCGTTGATCGAGAGCGCGTTCGCGAGCACGATCGCGCCCTGATCGCGGTCATCGCCCGGGGGCGATGAGGGATCGGGCTCGGGGTGTTCGCGTTCTGGGCGTGGCATTACTCGGGCATCAGGTCGACACGCTCGGGCTCAACAACCTTGAGGCCCAGCGCCGCGTCGTTCCGCATCACGCCGAGCACGCCGACGACGCGGCCGAGCATGTGACGCAGGTCCTGGTCCTTCTTGGGGGCGATGTAGCCGATCGTGCGGGGCTGGCCCGTGATCGGGTCGGTGCCCTGGACCCGGTAGAGCAGCGGCAGGTTGGCGCCGGTGTAGACCGATGACGTCACCATCCGCCCGACGAGCTGGTAGGCGCGACCCTGCTGCCAGGCCTCGATGGCCTGGGTGGTCTCGTCCGCACCCGCGTCGTACTGCGCGAGCGCTTCGGCGATGCGTCGGCGCTGATCACGCGTCTCGATGCGGATCCGGATCCATTCGATGCGTTGCTCCAGGGCCCGCGCGAGCGACTCGTCGTCTTCCACCTCTTCGAGCGTGCGGGTGAACTCGGCGAGCAGCTCGCTGAGCGCCTCGTCGAGCTCGGCACGGGGCATGGAGCGGGCGCTCTCGAACGCGGCCTCGAGCGACTCGAGCTCCGAGGTCGGGATCCGCGCCTCGTTGGCGGTGATCACGCTCGGCTCGTTCTCCGTCGTGACCGGGGCGCTGTTGTTGATCTCGACCGGGTCGCTGGTGACCTGCTCCTCGAGCAGCGAGGTATCGACGGCTCCGTCGTCCTCAGCCTGCTCGGGCTCCGTGGCCTCTTCGGGATCGGTTTCCGGGAGCGGCTCAGGGTCCGTGTCCGTCGTGTCCGTCTCGTCATCGTCCGAGCTCGGCGGGACGGGGTCGGGCGTGCCGCCCTCGATCTCGGAGTTGAGGGCCGGGCGGAGCGACTCGGTGAGGATGTAGCCGACCGGGAACTCGCCGCTCGGGCTCTGGGGGGCCCGGACGCGGTAGCCGACGGTGCCCCCGGCCTCGTTTGTCAGTGTTTCGATGATTTCGAGCTCGGTCCCCGCCGGCAGGGCCGTGGAGTAGAGCTGCTTCCAGGCACCCGAGAGCCCCATGAGGTGGGACGGGGAGCGGAGCTTGGAATCGACGCTCAGGCGGACCCGGTTGGCGCCGGAGATCCGTTCGACCTCGGTGGCGGGCACCATCGCACCGATGGAATCCGGGATGACCACGCGGGTGTACGCGCCGGACTCGCCGGCGGTGCGGAGGACGGTGCCCTTGCTGAGCCGGGCGATGGCGTAGAACACGTCCTGATCGCCGCAGCGGAGCGCCTCATCGTTCCGATCCACGACCATGTGGCCCATGCCGTCCTGTGCCACCATCGCGCTGCCCGCGACGGCGTCTGAGGAGATACCCCCACACACGAGCGTCCCTGCGCTGAGCACGAGGGTCAGCGAGCAGACAACTCGGGCGTTCTGGCGAATAGAGCGGTTGGTTCGTCGGTTCGTCATGAGCACAGCGGGCCTCCTTACCTGATCCTGTCCCCGTCGGTTTGTTCCGGACAGCATCCGAGCTACTCGTAGTCTACGCGAGCGAACGCCCAGAAGGTTCTTTGCGAACAACAACGACAATCGCATTGTATCCAACCTATCGTTTGGGTATGACCTTGAGTGTGCACCCTCCGAAGACCGTTGCCCTCTCCGCCCCGGCACTCCTTGTCTCGCTTCTCGCGGCGTCGGGGTGCAGTTCTCCGATCGAGCGCGACAGCGAAAAACTGCTGCAGCGTTCGATGATCAACGCGATCGAGCGGGAGATCGAGTATGCCGAGGCCAACCCGGGTTCGCGACGCATCTCCCCCTCGCTTGATCTGAAGAAACTGGAGATCCGCGAGGACCATCTCGAACAGATCAGCAACGAGTTCTCGACGGACGGGTATCTCGAGGCGCTGCGTGCGGAGTACCCCGATGAGGAGAGCCCGATCGCGCACCTTGTCGGAGAGGACCTGCTCGGGCAGCAGACGACCCTGATCGGTCTGTCGCTCGAGCAATCGATCCAATCGAGCGTGGGCAACAACCTGAGCGTGGAGATCGCGCGGTTCTCGCCCGCTATTGCCCAATCGGCGCTGGCCGAGGCGGAGGCGCAGTTCGACTGGCTGTTCTTCGCGGACGCCCAGTATCAGGACTCGTCGATACCGCAGGCGGGGCAGGGCTTCGGCAGCACCCCCCCGGGCGTGATCCGCAACGACGCGCAGACGGCCACCGGCTCGGTCGGCGTGTCGCGCCAGCTCAACTCTGGCGGGACCATCGAGTTCCGCAACGACATCGGCTACAACAACGTCGACAGCTCGTTCTTCGGGACGTCCCCCTCGCCCAACCCGGCTCACAACGCGGACTTTGTGCTGGGGATCACGCAGCCGCTGCTGCGTGACTTCGGGCGTGAAGCCACGATGGCCCAGATCAACCTGGCCCGCAACGCGGAACGCACGAGCGTGTCGCAGCTGAAGAACACGCTGATCGATACCGCCGCGGAAACAGAGAATGCGTACTGGGACCTCGTGCAGGCCTACAAGGTACTGATCATCCGCGCGAAGCTGCTCGACCGCGGCATCGAGGTGCGAGACGACATCCAGGCGCGACGGGTTCAGGATGCACGCCAGGCCCAGGTCGCGGACGCGGTCGCTCGGGTTGAGCGTCGACGGGCGGACCTGCTGGTGGCGCGCACCAACCTGCGTCTGGCGAGCGACCGGCTCAAGGCGCTCATCAACGACCCCGACCTGCCGGTTGGCTCCGAAACACTGATTGTCCCCAGCCAGGACGCCCTCGCCGAGCCCATCAGCTTCTCGCTGCTCGACGCGATCACCGCGGGCGTGCAGGAGCGACCGGAGATGGAGCAGGCGCTGCTGAGCATCGACGACGCGACGATCCGGGAACAGCTCGCGAAGAACCAGCGCATGCCCCGCCTGGACCTGACCGCGCAGGCACGCCTGCTCGGCTTTGACGACTCGTTCGGTGATGCGTACGCGGACACCGGGCGGAGCCGGTTTGTCGACGACTGGCTGATCGGGGCCCGCTTCGAGCAGCCCATCGGGAATCGCGCGGGCGAGGCGGCGTACCGGGCATCGCGACTTGAGCGGATGCAGTCGGTCGTGGCCTACCGCCAGACCGCCCAGCAGATCGTGCTGGAGATCAAGAACGCGCTCAACGCCGTATCGACGAACGGCGCGCTCATCGAGCAGTCCACGCTCTCACGCGTCGCGCAGGGCGAGGCCCTGCGGTCGCTGATTGTCGAGAAGGAGCTGACCAACGCGGGGTACAGCGTCGAGCGGCTGAACATCGAGCTGAACCAGCAGGAGACCCTCGCGAGCGCGGAGATCGCGGAGGCCTCGGCCCTGACCGAGTACAACAAGGCGATCGTCGATCTCCACGCGGCGATGGGCACTATACTCCGTCGCAACCGGATCGACTTCATCGTTCCCGACGCGAACCAGCTCGCCCCGGGCGAGTCGGCGCTCGAGTACGAAGCGCCCGAGCACCAGGATTCGGAGATGCGCCCAGAGGCGCCGGCTGACGATGGCTGAGATCATCTCCGGGCCAGAGGGAATCGCGCTGGGTGTCCAGCGCCTGCACGCGGGCGGGCTCGTTTCGTTCCCCACGGAAACGGTCTACGGGCTCGGTGCCGATGCGCTCGATGCGGAAGCCGTCGAGGGGGTGTTCAGGCTCAAGGGGCGCCCGAGCAGCAACCCGCTGATCGTGCATGTCAGCGATGAGGCCATGGCCAGGCGGGTCGTGAGATCGTGGAGCGACGACGCGAGCATGCTCGCCGGCGCGTTCTGGCCCGGGCCGCTCACCCTCGTTCTCCCGAGGTTGGCGATCGTGCCGGATGTTGTCACCGCCTCGGGCCCGACCGTCGCGGTCCGCTGCCCGGAGCACCCCGTGGCGCTCGCGCTGATCGAGGCGTTCGGCGGACCGATCGTCGGACCAAGCGCGAACCCGAGCGGCTACATCTCGCCAACGATCCCCGAGCACGTGCGGGACGCGTTCGACGGTGAGGATCTGATCGTGCTCGACGGGGGCCACTGCCGGGCGGGGATCGAATCCACCGTGCTCGATCTGAGCGGCGAGACCCCCACCGTCCTGCGCCTTGGCGTGATCGGCGCGCACAGGATCAGCGAGGCCCTGGGACGAGAGATCCGCGTCGCGGAAGCGAAGCATGCGCCTGAAGAGGCACGCTCGCCGGGCCTGATCGGCGCACACTACCAGCCCCGGACGCCCGCGCGGCTGGTGAGCGGGGACGAACTGCGGACCGCACCATCCAGCGCGGTGCTTCTCTCCTGGTCGATGGGAACGCACCCCAACGGTGGCGTGCTGATCGGCATGCCCAAGGATCTCGGCGGGTACGCGCAGGCGATCTATCGGGCCCTGCACGAGGCCGACCGGAGTGCCGGATCCACAATCTGGATCGAGCATCCGCCCGAACCGGGCGACCCCGACGAGCAGGCGATCGCGGCGGCGCTCCATGAGCGGCTGCGACGCGCAACCCATTCCTGAGTGGGATTGCGGTTCTTCATGTCCCTTGGGTATCAGAACTGACTCCGGGGGCCTATCCTGCCGATAGGTACCTGCGTATTCAGACCAACTATCCCCCGAAAGAGGTGGAATTTATGAGCGATAAGCTCCAGATCGCGCTCGCCCCCGGCGACGGAATCGGCCCCGAGATCACGCGTGCGTGCATGCACATCTTCGAGGCAGCCGGTGTGCTCGACAAGGTCGAGTTCAAGGAAGTCGAGATGGGCCAGAGCGTCTTCGCGAGCGGGGAGACCCGCGGCATGACCGACGAGGCGGTCGAATCGATCGAGGGGACGGGGATCCTGTACAAGGGGCCGATGGGCACCCCGATCGGGGGTGGCGGCAAGTCCATCAACGTCACGCTCCGCAAGACCTTCGGCGCGTTCGCGAACCTGCGCCATTTCCAGTCCCTGCCCGGCGTGGAGACCGTCTTCTCGCAGGCGGGTGTGCCCGTCGATTTCTATGTCGTCCGCGAGAATGTTGAGGATACCTACGGCGGCATCGAGCACCGCCTCACGCCGGACTCGTACTCCGGCAAGCGACTGATCACGACCCCCGGGTGCGACCAAGTCAACCGCTTCGCGTTCGAGACGGCCAAGTCGTTTGGCATCGACAAGGTCACCTGCGGGCACAAGGCGAACATCATGAAGATGACGGACGGGACCTTCCTGGACCGTTTCCGCTTCCTGAGCGAGGACTACCCCGACATCGAGACCGAGGACGTCATCATCGACGCGCTGTGCATGAACCTCGTGCTGCGTCCGGACCGCTACAAGATGATCGTGCTGACCAATCTGCAGGGCGACATCGTGTCGGACCTCGCAGCTGGCCTCGTTGGCGGGCTGGGCTTCGCGCCCTCGGCGAACATCGGCGATCAGATCTCGATCTTCGAGGCGGTGCACGGCACGGCCCCGGACATCGCGGGCCAGGACAAGGCCAACCCGACGAGCCTGCTGCTATCCGGGCTCATCATGCTGCGTCACATCGGGCTCCGCAAGACCGCGGCCGAGATCGAGAACGCGCTGCTCTACACGCTGGAATCCGGCGTGCACACGGGCGACGTGAAGGGCAAGGGCGATCCGGTTGGGACCACCGCGTTTGCCCAGACGGTCGCGAAGAACCTCGGGAAGAGCCCCGAGACGGTCTCGCCCTGCAGCGTGCCCGGCGGCGACATGATCTGCCACACGCCCCCGACGCGCCCGAGCGTCAACGAGATGATGGTGACACACGAGCAGGTGCAGAGCCAGATCGTCGGTTGCGACATCTTCCTCGAGACGACGCTCACGCCGCTCGATCTCGCCGACCGCCTGAAGCGAATCTGCGATGGGACTTCCTTCCGCCTGACGGTGATCTCGAACCGCGGCACGCAGGTGTGGCCGACCGGATCGCCGTACACCGAGATCGTGAACAACTGCTGCGCCCGCTTCGAGCTCAAGGACGGGATCGGCCAGATCGGCCAGGGCCCCACGGTGCACCTGCTCGCGAAGGTCGCGGAGAAGTTCTCGATCACGGAGTTCATCCCGATCAAGATGTACGACGGTCAGCGGGGGTACTCGCTGGCGCAGGGGCAGTAAGACTTTGGATCGGCAGACTGATCTGGTACACTCGGCCCCATGATGAACGCATGGGGCCGTTTTCTCTTTGTAGCTGTGGTGTCCGTGTTCGCGGCTATCGCGGGTGCCCAGCGGAGCAGCGAACACTGGGCGGAGGATCTGGACACCCTCGCCGACGGGCTGCTGCAGCATCACCCGAACTTCTACACCAAAGTGAGCGTGGAGGACTTCGAGGACGCGCTGTTCGCGATCCACGATCGTCTGGATGCGCTGGATGATCAGCTGATCGCGATGGAGGTCTGCCGCCTCGTAGCGCTCGGTGGAGATGCGCACACGACGATCGGCTTCGGCGAGATCGGCCGAGCTATGCGTCGCCTCCCGATCCGGATCATGGTGATGGAGGATGGCACCTTCGTCACGTTCGCGACCAGGGAACACCAGGAACTGATCGGCTCACGCGTCGTCTCGATCAACGGCATCGCGATTGAGGAGGTGCTCGAGGGTGTCTCCGCGCTGTTCGCGTACGAGAACGACTCGAAAAAGAAGGGCACGAGCGCGTGGTACGCCACGCTGCTTCCCGCCTTGAGAGCGGTCGAGGCGATCGAGGATCATCATGCCGATGCACTCAGCGTGACGCTGGAACAAGACGGCGAGACGACGGTGCACGCGATGCCCTGCGTGCCCGAGTCGCAGATGCGGGGGTGGGTGAGCTTCGTGCAGTTGCTGGAGCAGCCCTGGCCCATCGCGTACCGCAAGCAGGGCGGGTACTACCAGAGCGATTTTATCGCGGAGCACGAGGCGTTCTACGTGGCGTACAACCGGTGCAGGGAGGCGGAGAACCTGCCTATGGCCAAGTTCGTTGAGTTCGTCATGTCCAAGTCCGACGAGCTGGACGCGCAGCGGATCATCATCGACCTGCGCTTCAACGGCGGCGGCGACGAGACGCTCATCTGGCCGCTGTGGCAGGCGCTTGAGAAATCGGAACGGTTCTCAGACCCGGGCGACATCATCGGGCTGATCTCCCGACAGACGTTCAGCAGCGCGATGAGCAACAGCCACCAGCTGCGGGATAACTGCGGGGCGGTGCTGATCGGTGAGCCCACGGGCGGCAAGCCCAACCACTTCGGGCAGCTGGGCCGCTTTGAGCTGCCCAACACCGGGCTCACGGTGTCGCACTCGACGCGCTGGTTCCAGAAGGTTGAGGGTGACCCGGACGCGGTGCACCCGGACGTGCTGATCCCGTGGCGGTCCGGGCCGCTGTTCGCGGGTGAGGACCCGGTGATGGAGGCGGCGCTGACGTTTGTGGACGAATAGTTCACTCTGCAGTGCAGTGAATCCGCCTTCGTTCTCGAATAGAGATAACGCACATCCACCGTACAAACTGATGGAGTGCGTTCTCGAAACGGGACTCGGTCAGACGCAACCGTTGAAGATTTCGTTGAAGTCAGGGACAGCCCATGCTGTAGTACATCAGAAACGATGATACATCGAAGAAGTCGAAACTGCCGTTGTCGTCCAAGTCCGCAGCGTCGTCACCGGTGTTGAAAGCGGAGATGAACGCTGCGACATCGAAGAAGTCCAGCTGCCCATCGCCAGTAAAATCTGCCGGGCAGGCTTGGGAGGGGAGCTCTCGTACGAGGTAGTGCCCCGTCTCGTCGTAGTCATCCTTGTGGTGCGAACCGACGTTGTAGTATGCGATAGTCTCGAACTTATTGAAGTCGAACGCTGGCCCAAACTCGATGATATGCCCAAACCCGCCGCCGTCGTAAAATCCCCTGGCGAGATCTCCATCGGGGAAGTGGAACGTGAGCCCGAGGGACCGCGCGAGATCTACTGCGTCTGAAACCGGTGTGAGTCTGCTGAAGCTTCGTACGACACCGGCGCTGGCAATGAGCCCATCAACTTCCGCTCGTGTTGCATGGCGCCAGCCCTCAAACGCACCGCCTGGCTGAAGGTGTGTATTCTGCATATCTTCAAATGAAACACCCGTCGTAAGCCCCAGATCGAGAAACTCAAGCTGGTTGTCCTGATCAACTGTGACAGTAGAAGCGCCGAACTCTGAGTCGGCATTCAGCGTTACGTCAGCGTGCGCTATAGCGGCCAGCGAAGCGATAGCGACCAGGCTTACATGTAAATACATAATCAATCCTCCGGTGTTCGTATGAACTCGTTTATATGACTGCACTCGATTGAGGCTACTAAATTGATCGGATATTGTCAATAGGAATTATTCAGCGGTGGGCTTTCACGCCTCGATCAATGCGATCTTCATCATCCCCGGTCGGGTTTCCAAACTACACTGCCACTCTGGCAGGAAGAGCCCAAATCGGCACCCTTGACGGCCCTCAGGGGTCGAAAATTGGGCCTGATGCGCCGTGGCTGGGCGTGTGGACTGGCACATTGATTGCAACTGGTTGTGCGTACAAACACGATCAGCTCGTCGCCGGGGCTCATGGGCCCCGACCGCGACGAATCCAGAAGGAGGCCAGTCATGGGCAAAATCATCGGAATCGACCTCGGGACCACCAACTCGGTCGTCGCTGTGATGGAAGGCGACACCCCCAAGGTCCTCATCAATAGTTCGGGCAACCGCACGACCCCCTCGGTCGTTGGTTTCACGGATAAGGGCGAGCGCCTTGTTGGGCAGCAGGCCAAGCACCAGCAGGTCACCAACCCCAAGAACACGGTGTTCTCGATCAAACGCTTCATGGGGCGTCGCCACAGCGAGGTGAGCTCGGAAGAGAAGCTTGTCCCCTACGAGGTCACCGGCGGGGCCGATGACTTCGTGAAGGTCAAGATCCGCGACGAGGAATACACCCCGCAGCAGGTCAGCGCGATGATCCTGGGTGAGCTCAAGCGCACCGCAGAGGACTACCTGGGCGAGAAGGTCACCGAGGCGGTCATCACCGTCCCGGCGTACTTCAACGACGCCCAGCGCCAGGCGACCAAGGACGCTGGCGAGATCGCCGGCCTCACGGTCAAGCGGATCATCAACGAGCCGACCGCGGCGGCCCTCGCGTACGGGCTCGAGAAGAAGGCCAACGAGAAGATCGCGGTCTTCGACCTTGGCGGCGGCACGTTCGACGTGTCGATCCTCGACGTCGGCGACGGCGTGTTCGAGGTGCTCAGCACCAACGGCGACACCCACCTCGGTGGTGACGACTGGGACCAGCGCCTGATCGACTTCCTCGCGGAAGAGTTCCGCAAGGCCGAGGGCGTGGACCTCAAGGGCGACGCGATGGCGATGCAGCGCCTGAAGGAAGCCGCGGAGAAGGCGAAGATCGAGCTCAGCAACTCGCAGGAGACCACGATCAACCTGCCGTTCATCACGGCGACGAACGAGGGCCCCAAGCACCTCCAGCAGACGCTGAGCCGCTCGAAGTTCGAGTCGCTGTGCGACGACCTGTTCGAGCGTGTCAAGGCCCCGTGCCTCAACGCGCTCAAGGACGCGGGCATCGACGTGAGCAAGATCGACGAGGTCGTCCTCGTCGGTGGCTCGACGCGCATGCCCAAGGTCCAGGCGATCGCGAAGGACATCTTCGGCAAGGACCCGAACAAGTCGGTGAACCCGGACGAGGTCGTGGCCATCGGTGCCGCGGTCCAGGGCGGCGTCCTCACGGGCGACGTCAAGGATGTGCTCCTGCTCGACGTGACCCCGCTCTCGCTGGGTGTCGAGACCATGGGCGGCGTGATGACCAAGCTCATCGAGCGCAACACCACGATCCCCACCAGCAAGAAGGAGACCTTCTCGACGGCTGCCGACAACCAGCCCAGCGTGCAGATCCATGTCCTGCAGGGCGAGCGTGAGTTCGCCAAGGACAACCGCTCGCTCGGCCAGTTCGAGCTGGCAGGGATCGCCCCGGCGCCACGCGGCACGCCGCAGATCGAGGTCGAGTTCGCGCTCGACGCGAACGGCATCCTTCAGGTGACCGCGGTCGACAAGGGCACCGGCACGCAGGCGGACATCCGCATCGAAAACTCCGGCGGGCTCGACTCGTCCGAGATCGACAAGATGAAGGCCGACGCCGAGGCGCACGCCGAAGAAGACAAGAAGCGCCGCGAGCTCGTCGACGTGAAGAACCGCGCCGACGCGATGATCGCCCAGGTGCGCAAATCCCTCGAGGAGCACGGCGACAAGGTCAGCGCCGAGGTCCGGTCCAAGATCGAGTCCGCGAGCTCCGACCTCGAATCGAAGCTCAAGGACGACTCGGTCACCAAGGAAGCGCTCGAAGCCGGGCTCAAGGAACTTGAAACCGCTTCGATGGAGCTCGGCAAGGTCATCTACGAGCAGCAGGCCGCTGCCGCGGGTGGCGAAGAGCCGAGCGGCGACGCGGGCGAGCCCACCGGCGATGACAGCGACGTCATCGATGCCGAGTACGAAGTGAAGGATGAGGACAAGTAAACGCCTTGTCGCAGACCGCACCCCACGAACCCGCACCGATCCGGTGCGGGTTTTCTTATGGCCTGGGCATCTCCAGCCCGTCGCGGGCCCAGAGGATGCCGAGCGGCACGCGTGCCCGGGGCGGGAGCGCCAGTCTCACGACGAACCGCGCCACCATCCTGCCGACGCAGATACCGATCGCGAGCGCGACGAACTCGATGGCGAGGATCAGGGGCGTCATGAGCGGGATGTAGAGCTGGTGGGCATAATCGAAGACCCATGGGTAGGTGTTGTCCGGGCTGTTGGCGCCGATGATGAACCCGCCGCCGATCAGGCAGGATACCAGCGGGACAATCAGCGCCCGCCTGCGGGTTGCGCCGAGCAGCGCGGTGGACCAGAAGATCCCCATCGCTGCGCAGGCCAGAACGGCCGGCACCATCATGACGATCCACTCGCGGCTCATCGTGCCCCAGAGACTCCCGTAGCGTTCCAGCGCGTCGTGCAAGCCGAACGCCATGTACTCCGGTGTCATGCTGGACGTGAACCGCGTGACGGTGTTCGCCGGCGCAGGCAACCCGTTGAGCGGCTGGGTCGCGGTCTGCGATGCCTCCTGCGCAGCGATCCAGCTGTTCAGGTCATCCATGAGAAAGCCCGCGAGGTTCTCGCTGGCGAGCCGTGACCCGGCGAACGCGAATCCAGAGATCCCGATGGTGCTCCCCGCGAACACAGCGAAGAGCAGGAAGATGTAGATCGCCGCGAGTATAAGCCGGAAGCGGTTCACCCAGTGGCTCATGGCCGGGTACTGCTGCAGGGCGGCGACCGTGCCGCACTCCGGGCAGCGGGCGATCGCGAGCCCGTAATGCTCCTCCTTTGTGACGCTCTGCCCGTAGAGATTGAACCCGCAACCGGCGCAGGCGCGGTCGGCTCGGATCTGGTCGTGCCCCATCTGTGTGTCGCTGTTCGCTTTGCTCATGGTTGTGTCTCAGTCCAGGCGTGATCTGCGTTTGCGGATCCTCCTGCGGATGCGTACGACGCGGTTGCTCGATGTGTGCTCGATCATGCGGTTGAAGAACACACCGATCCCCATGCCCGCCAAGAACGGGAGGAGCAGTGCAAGGCAGGCCAGCAGGCGGCGCCTTATCTCGCTGCTGGTCGCCGTGCGGATGTCTACGTCTGCGCTGGCCAGATCGCTGACAAAGATCATCAGGAGGGAAATGAGCCAGTCGATGTTGAGAAAGACGCCGATCAGCACCAGGAACATCCCCAGAACGAGCGGGAATCTGAGGTGCGCGTACACCGTGCGGGCGATGCAGCCGCACATCGTCGTGATGAGGATCGCGATGCCGATCTGAAAGGGGATTTCCGGGCTCGCGATGTCGGGCATCTGGTACCGCCCGTTCCGATCGGTGATCTCCGGCATCATCCAGAACGCCATGCCGATCGTGGCCCCAGTGGACAACCCTGCGAACACCAGCCCTAAGGCAAGTCTCTGCAAGCTCTTACGCACGACACGAACACGCTTCCAGAACAGAAGGTCCGGGTGACGCGTTCTCACCACCGCTTTTTCGCAGCCCGGGCACACGATCACACCGAGCCCGTAGTGCGCATCCGCCACGCCACGGATGTGTCCCAGTTCTCGGCAGCAGCTTGGGCAGGTGTGCGATATGGTCATGCGTATCACTAAGGATACGGGAAAAGCACTTTCGGGTTTCACGCGTGATGGGTTGACTCCCCGAGTCGGCGCGCATTCGCTATCTCACCACGCCCAGGGGATGAGGGCTCGAACAACAGATTCTCGACGAGAGGTACATGATGTATACCAAGAACCATGCCGTATTCGCCGCGTTGCTCGCCTGTGCCGGGCTCGCACCGATGACGCTCGCGAATGACACCGAGAGCGAGCGTGCCGCGGCGCTCCAACGCCTGGAGCAGGCGCGGATCGCGTTCGAGGCGGCGCGTGCGGAGCTCGAAGCGGCGCAACGCGAGGCGGCTGCGGTCACCGGCGGCGCGATCAAGGCCGAGGGGGGCGAGGGTGCCAACGAGCACTGGCTGCAGCCTGAGGAAGAGGCCGATGTGCCCGAGGACCCGGACTCCTGGTCGGACGGGTGGGACTTCAAGGCCGTCGTCGCGCTGACGGGCGCATCGGGCAACAGCGAGAACTTCTCGGCCCGGGCCGCGATCACCGGCGAGCGCTACACCTCCAAGACCGAGACCGACGTGGGCGTGAGCTACATCTACGGCACCTCGGAGGGCAACAAGGACACCTCCCGCGGCGTCGCCTTCATCGACAACGACTGGCTGATCGCGGACAGCAAGTGGCGCTACTTCGCCAACGGCAAGTACGAGTACGACGAGTTCCAGGCGTGGGATCACCGCCTGTCGGCGGCCGCCGGTGTGGCGTACGAGATCTACGAGGACGAGGACACCACGCTGCTGCTCGGGCGCGCGGGTATCGGCGGCTACTACGAGATCGGCGACCAGGCGGACGAGAAGATTGTCCCCGAGGGCGTGATCGGGCTCGAGCTGCGCCACAAGCTCTCGGACAACGCGAAGCTCAAGGCGACCACGACCTACTACCCCAGCCTCGACGAGCTGGGCGAGTTCCGCTGGAACACCGGCGCCGAGCTCGAGGTCGTGATGGACGCGGACTCGGGCCTGACCCTGAACACGGGCTTCGAGCACCGCCACGACTCGCAGCCGGGCTCGGGGCGCAAGCCGAACGACGTCATCTACTACATGGGGCTTGGCTGGAGCTTCTGAGCGGATCGGATCCGATCGATCGCACGAGCACAGCCCGCGGCTGTGCTTTTCTTTTGGCTACAGTTTCGGAGCGATCACGCATGAACGAGGGAATCCCGCATGAGCAAAGCCAACCGCCCGCCAATCCGCATCCGTCCGATCGACGCGGTGTTCATGGTGTTCGCCGGGGCCGTGTACGCGATCGCGCTCAAGTACTTCGTGTTCCCCTCGGGCATCATCCTGACGGGCACCGAGGGCATCGCGGTCTCGATCGCCTATTACTTCGACAACCCGATGATCTTCATCGTGCTCTACGCGGTCTTCCAGATCGCCCTGCTGACCTTCGCGTATCGCAGGATCAGCCGGGGGTTCGCGATCCGATCCGCGATCGTCGTGGCCACGGTCGTCACGCTGCTGTTCGTGCTCCCCGAGATGGCCTTCGCCGACCCCGCCCCGCAGAACGAGCGGATCACGCTGGTGCTGTTCGCGGGGATCATCGCCGGCTTCGCCAAGGCGGTGGCCTTCAAGCACCGGGGCTCCACGGGCGATGAGGACATCATCGCGGCCCATTACGCGATGAAGTACCTCCGCCCCGTCGGCTCGATCGCGATCATCGCGGGCGTGGTGTCCACCGCGTTTGGGCTGCTGCTCCAGTACCTCAAGGTCAACGATTTTCCGGCGCTGGTCAACACGCTCATGTACACGAGCTTGTACATCTTCGTGAGCGCCCAGACGCTCAACGCGATGTACCACAAGTTCAAGATCACGATGCTGGTGGTGATCGACGAGAACCCGGACACGGTCGGCGAGGCGATCCGCAAGGTCTCACCGCACCGGACGTACACGGTGCAGTCCGACATCGACGGGCGCCTCAACAAGCAGCTCAAGATGGTCCGCACCATCATCACCCGCGAGGAGCTGCCGCGTGTGCTCGAGTCCGTTTGCTCGGCCGCGCCCAACTCGTTCTACTACCACCACGAGCTCGAGGGTGTGTCGCGGAAGTTTTACATCACGCCGATTGGGTGAGCATCAACTATCAGTATCCAACCATTTGCGATGCACATGTTGGGTCAGGGATCAACCCGCCACTCGCGCCCATCACGCTCAACACGCCGGTACAGCGTGTCGCGCTCCACCGGCTCGTAGCCAGCTTCTTCGATCGCCTTCTGCAGGTCGGTGACGGTCGTCTCCTGGTGCGTGCCCTCGCCCACCGCCTTGGTGATGTCGTACCAGACGACGGTGCCGTCGATATCGTCGGCCCCGGCCTCGAGCATGAGCTGGGCCATCGGGAGGGTCTGCATGATCCAGAACGCCTTGATGTGCGGAAAGTTGTCGAGCATCAGTCGCGCCACGGCGATGGTCCGCAGGTTCTCCAGCCCCGCGGGGCCGGGGAGGAACTCGAGCTCGGAGCCGTCGGGGAAGAAGGGCAGGGGCGTGAGGGTCTGGTAGTAGCCGCCCAGCACCGGTGAATCGGAAGCTGGTGGCACAGGCGTCCCGCCTGTGCTCTTGGAGGTCGTCTGAGATTGCACAGGCGAGACGCCTGTGCCACCGGGTGTCGGGAGGACCTCGCCCTGACTGCTGAGCGTGATGACCGGGGCATCGAACGGGGCGGACTCGGGGACGCCCTGCGCGACAAAGCCGTCGGGGTCACCTTCGTAGCCGAGGCGCTGGAGCGCCTGGTCCTGCGAGCGCCGGAGAATCTCGAAGTGGCGCAGGCGCTCTTCGACCTTGTCGACATGGCCGTAGAGCATGGTGCAGTTGGAGTTGAGCCCCAGTTCGTGGGCGACGAGGTGGACATCGAGCCACTCGTGGGCGCCGATCTTGGTCTTGAAGGCCTCCTTGTGGACCCGCTCGTCGAAGACCTCGGCCCCGCCGCCGGGCAATGAGCCCAGCCCGGCCTCCTTGAGGCGCTCCAGCACCCAGCGGACGCCGATCTTGGGGTCCTCGCGCTTGTAGACCTTGGCGATGCGGGCCAGGTGCACCAGCTCGACCGCGGTGAACGCCTTGAGGTGCACGCCCGGGGCGACCTCGCGGAGGGCGCGCAGCATGTCGGTGTAGTAGTCGAAGGGGAGGTAGGGGTTGAGCCCGCCGACGATGTGCATCTCGGTCGCGCCCAGCTCGACGGCCTTCCTTCCCTCATCACGGATGTAGTCGAGGTCGCGGGTGTACTCGCCGTCCTGACCCTTCTTGCGGTAGAACTCGCAGAACTTGCACGAGAGGGCGCAGACGTTGGAGTAGTTGAGGTGGCGGTTGATGTTGTAGTACGCCACGCCCGGGTGCATGCGGTCGCGCACGAGCTTGGCGAGGTCCAGCACGCCCCAGATGTCATCGGTCTCGTAGAGCACGGCCCCGTCGTCGAGCGAGAGGCGCTGGCCCGCGAGGACCTTGGCGCGGATGGGCTCGAGGCGCGGGTCGAAGTTGCTCGACCGGGTGGGCTCGGGGAGCGTCGTTGGCGCATCAATCGTGGTCATGGTCAATCCTAGCGTGCCGTGCTTTAGATTTCAGGAATCTTTGAAAACTGATCCCAGCGTCTCGATCATCGACGCCACCGCGCGGGCCCGGTGCGAGACCGCGTTCTTCTCGCCCGGCTCCATCTCGGCGCTGGTGCGTTTGTGGTCCGGGGCGACGAGGAAGAGCGGATCGTAGCCGAAGCCGTTGTCGCCGCGTGGCACCTCGCCGACCTGCCCGATCCGCCCCTCGAACTCGCCCTTGGTGTGCGCGAGAACCAGGCCCTCTGGGCTGGCGAGGACCATGGTGCACGTAAAACGGGCAGTGCGTTGCTCGTCCGGGGTGCCTTCCAGATCCCGGAGGAGCCGCTCATTGTTTCGATCGTCACGCTGCTGGCGTGAGAGGGTGGCGGCTTCGCCGTCGGTTGTTCCATCGAAGGCGAAATGGGAGGAAATCACGCCGGGCTTGCCGTTCAGGGCATCGACGATGAGCCCGGAATCGTCGGCGAGGCAGTGCATGCCGGCCGCCTTGGCATACTGGACGGCCTTGATGGTGGCGTTCTCAAGGAAGGTGTCGCCGTCCTCGATGGGCTCTTCGAAGCCGCGATCGAAATCTGCGAGTCCGATAATATCGATGTTCTGGCCCTGAGTGAGGGCCTGAAGCTCACGAATCTTCCCGGGGTTCTGGGATGCGAAAACGATAGTTGGCATGATTCTCCTCTCGACCGATACGAGATATATGCTATCCTATCGCCTATTGGCGAAAGAACTTGCATGAGGATTCCGCACAGATGAACCCTGTTTCGAGCCCCATGAGCACACCGAAGAACGAAACTGTTTCCCGCGCCACGCTTGCGCACGGTGCGGCGGATGCGCTCGAAGCGATCTGTCCGGAAACGACCTTAACACTCCGCTCGCTCGTTGGCTTCGACGGGTTTGTCGATTCGATCATCCATGTTGTTGATCAGCGTCACTCGATGACGCAGGACGATTATAAGCGGATCCGCACCATCCCCGAGTTCGCGGCTCGCTGCGGCGCGGCGGCCAACCGCTCGGCGAACATCGAGCTGGTTGTGACCGACACTCGCTACGGTGGGAACGGCCCGCTGCTCTCCTCGGCGCTGGGCTCGCTCGGCTCGCCTGTGACCTACATCGGTGCGGTCGCGACCGAGGAAGACTGGAACAAGGTCGACCCGATCTACCAGCCCTTCGTTGACAAGTGCGAATCGGTGATCCCGCTCTGCCCGCCCGGGCGGACGGACGCGCTGGAGTTCGACGACGGGAAGATCATGCTCGGCAAGCCCGAGAGCGTGCAGCTGGCGACCTGGGATCGGATCAAGGAGGTCGTCGGGCTCGAGAAGCTCATCGCGATGATCGACGAGGTGAAGCTCATCTCCGTCGTCAACTGGACGCTCGTCGGCGGGGTCGAGGGGATCTGGGACGGGCTGTGCGCCGATGTGTTCCCGAAGCTCTCCGCCACGCACGACCGGCGGATGTTCATCGACCTGAGCGACCCGGCCAAACGCACGGACGACGATATCGTGCGTGCGATGGTCAAGGTTGGGCAGCTGCAGAAATCGATGCCGGTCACGCTGGGGCTCAACCTGGCCGAGAGCGGGCGCGTGGCGCGGGTGATCGGCGTGGATGCCTACGACGACGAGCACAACCGCACGCTCGCGGGCATGGTCCCCGAGGCGGCCGAGCGTATCCGGGCCAAGCTCGGGCTGGACTGCGTGGTCATCCACCAGCACACCGGCGCGGGCGGCGCGAACGCGGCGGGCGAATCGTACTGGTTCACCGGCCCCTACACGCGTAAGCCGCGGATCTCGACGGGGGCTGGCGATCACTTCGGCGGGGGCTTCAGCTTCGCGCAGATGGCCGGGCTTGGCTTGGGCGAATCGCTCGCAGCGGCCTGCGGCGTCGCCGGGGCGTACGTGCGCGACGCGGCGAGCCCATCGCGCGAACGGTTGATCGAGTTCCTGCGCGATCTGCCGGTGCCGGAAGTGCACTGAAATGTTCTGCGCCTAGCTTTTTGCGTTGCTGCAAAAATTACTATCGAATGCATCCCGTTGCTCCCATGCTCGTACAGATCCCCCGGAGATCTGCGTCTGGATGCGCTTGTGAAATATCAAAACTTCATCTACCCGATCTTGATTTTGCTCCAAGCCAGACTAACTATGCCCCTGAAATTACTGGTGTCGTATCAGTAGAACTTGCCTATCATAATTTGGGAGAAATAATGCTCACATTGATTTCAGCGAAAAGCCTCCTCGCTATAACATGCATCAGCACATCATTTTTGGTTAGCAGCTGCGATGACAAACTTGATCAAGCCCATGATCGACTGCAGAAGATATTGCAGTACAAAGTCGAGAACTGCGGACTTCTTTCGACTCCGGCAGCCCGAGCCGAATGCATCGACAATGCCGTGAATACTACAAATGAAGCACACGACAAGCTGAGCGAGCTATGGGCGATCACGGTAACGGAAGAATGGCAAACGGACGAAGAATTCAAGCGTGAGATGAAAAGGAAGATCCTTGATTTGGCTGACGGCCCAATCAGAGATCTCCTTTTAGAACTTGTTGACCGAATGTTTGACGGTGAAGATTCTGAAACAAGCATTGAAGGCTCGGCAACAATCACTGCTCCGCCTGCTATTACAGACCCCACTACAATTACAGCCCTTTCAATGGCCCCGAAGTCGGCTGTGGGCGGCCCCACACCCATCCGACTTGTAACGAAACAGCTGCTAATCAATGCTGACACAAGCATCAGTGTGCTTGGCGAGATCATTGAGGGCCAGTTAAGCGGCGCTGTCATTGTGCGAGTTGGGGAAGGCCAAGTCGGCCCTCGTCAGATTCAGGTGATCGGTGGCTCTCTCACATTCTCTTCTAACCATTCTTCGCTTGGCGGCTCACCAATTCAGTACAAAGTACGCAACAATTCAAGCTCACGCATGGTTGTTGGCTCAAATGGAGAGACAGTACTCACGCTGGATGTTAACGGGAGCACCCACCCCATCAGCTACGCACATGACGAGAACCCAATCTTTGAAGTCCCAATGATTGAGACTAGCCACAACAACTTCAACATTTCCGTTTCCACTTCATACGGAAATCTCCATGCATGGGAACCGTGGCCCGTTTCTGATTTTAATCACGACAACCAGTACGATGGCAACGACATCACCGCTTTTACCCAAGCGCTGTCCGCATCCGATATCCGAACAGACCTGAACTACGATAATCTTTTCAACTCTGACGACCTTGATTTGTTTATGGAGTATTTCGCAGAAGATGAATCTCGCTGGCTTTACCAGTCTGATCGCTTTTCAAGCAACTCATAACCACATCGATTAAACCGATCAGCCTTTCCCAAAGGAGAGGCTGATAATTCAGGCACGATTGAGTTAATTTTTAACAAAGGCTTAAAATTGATAACTATTAAAACATCCGCCATCGTATTAATTGCATATCCATTACTCGTGATGGCCGGATGCCACTCTGGCACGATGCAAGGGAACACGCAGCCGACAGTTTCTTCAGACGTGCCCTCGAATCCTTCTGATTTTGAACGAATCTCATGGGAAGTGTTTCCTAGCCCAGACCAAGCTCGACGGGTTCGGCTTGCGATGAACCAGTCTCGCGAAGCTCAAAATGGACTCGTACTTCTTGGCCTTTTGGCCATCTACGCTGATGACGATCATTCCTTCGTCATGTCTCGCGATCTAGAACAACAAATCACAAACCTCAAAGTTGACCTAGTCGGATACCAACAAAGATACTCACTTGAAGTTATGGCGAGAACTCATCTGCAAGATGTTTTTCTCAATGCGAATGTGTTTGAAGAGGAACTCCATGCACTACTTCAAAGACGAGATTCAATCTGGGAACAGTTTGTGAAAGAGAACAACTCTGTCCTACCGGAAACATATCACTCGCTCTATCCGGTTGAGCGCTAACTGACACATCAAGCAACTTGATGATACGCAAAGCAGCACCCTACGGTTATTCGTAGAATATTTACACCACTCACGGTCAATGGCCAACTCGTAGAGTCACTCCCGCCGCGGCTCAACGTCCCACAACGAACGCACGAAGAAGTCCCGCATGCGGCGCTTCCCGTAGGGTGATCCGATCGTGCCGTGCCCGAGGCCGGGGAAGACGATGAACTCAAAGTCCTTGTCGGCCTTGATCAGGGCATCGGCGACCTGCATGGTGCTCGCGGGGTCGACATTCTGGTCCAGCTCCCCCACCGTGATGAGCAGGTCGCCCGCGAGCAGGTGGGCGTTGTCGCGGTTGGAGCTCGCGGAGTAGGACTCGTCGATGGGGTAGCCCATCCACGCCTCGTTCCACCAGATCTTGTCCATGCGGTTGTCGTGGCAGCCGCAGTCGGCGACGGCCGCGTCGTAAATGTCGTTGTGCCAGAGCAGGGCGGCCATGGCGTTCTGCCCGCCCGCGGAGACGCCGTAGATCCCGACGCGCTCGATGTCCATCCATGGGCGGTCCGCGGCCGCGGCTTTCATCCACGCGATGCGGTCGGGGAAGCCCGCGTCCTTGATGTTCTTCCACGCGACATCGTGGAAGGCCTTGGAGCGCCAGTTGGTGCCCATGCCGTCGATGTGGACGGTGATGAACCCGAGTTCGGATATGGCGCGCGAGCCGCGCCAGACGCTGAACGACTTAGGCACATGCTGCCCGTGCGGCCCGGCGTAGATGGACTCGATGACGGGGTACCTGGTGCTCGGATCGAAGTTCGTCGGCTTCTGGATGAAGCCCCAGATGTCGGTCTCGCCGTCGCGCCCCTTGGCGACGAACCGCTCGGGCGGGTTCCAGCCGGCGGAGATCAGCTTGGACCAGTCCGCCTCGGCGAGGGTGGCGACCTTGGAGGCGTCGGATGTGCGCCGGAGCTCGACGACCGGCGGCAGATCGATGCGTGAGTAGCGGTCGGTGTAGTACGAGCCGTCGGGTGAGAAGTCGATGTCGTGGGTGCCGTCGCCGTCGGTGAGGAGCGTGAAGCCCGAGCCGTCGATATTGACGCGGGCGTAATGGATGTGATACGGGTCCTGATCCTTGTGGTAGCCCATGATGCGCAGGCGGAGCTCGCCAGTCTCGACATCGAAGTGATCGACGGAGCGCACGACCCAGTCGCCCTCGGTGATCGGGTTGATGAGCTCGCCGGTGGTCGCGTCGAAACGGTAGAGGTGGTTCCAGCCGGAGCGCTCGGACATCCAGATGATCTCATTGCGATCGTGGAGGATGTTGAGGTATGTCTTGTTGGAGTAGTTGATGAAGGTGTCGCTGGTCTCGTCGATGATGACGCGGGACTCGCCGGTCTCGGCATCGACCCGCACGACGCGCAGCGTCTGGTGGCCGCGCTCGTTGTAGAGGTAGTAGAAGGCGCGGGAGTCGGGTGCCCAATGGATGCGGTTGATGCTCCAGGTGTTGCCGATGGGTGTGTTGTCGAGCCTGATCTCACCGAGGCGCTCCGCGGAGAAGAGGGCGGGCTTGGGCTGGTCGATTGGGTCGCCGGGCTTGACATAGTCGAAGGTGACCAGCTCGGGCTGAAGGTCATCGGGTGTGCGCTCATCGGGGGTGGACTCGACGATGTGGACCTGGCGACGCGGGGCACGCTCGACGCGCAGACTGACGAACTTGGTGGAGTCGGGTGACCAATGGACGCCCTCATACTCGACTTCCTCGTTCTGATGATGCTCTGAGAGATATGTCTGTTCGCCAGTATCCTTGCTGCGCAGTCGAACCTGATACTTCTCGAAGTGCACTTCGTACTGACCGTCCGGAGACGGGTTGACCCGCTCAGGGCGGAATCCAACCTTGCCGAGGATCTCCTGAAACTCCTTGTCTTGCTCTCGTTTGGACTTCTTCGCCGCGATGATGACGCCCGGCTCTTCGGTCGCGAGATACACGCCCAGCGTGGTGCCGCTTGTTGTGATCACGCGCCACGCGTGGTTGGTGTAGGTCCCCTGTCGGTGCGACTGGCCGGGCTCGAGGGTGGCGTAGGTCTTCGCATCGCCGGAGCTGTCGAGCCATTGGAACTCGATGGGCTCGGTGTGGGCGTTGAGGACGAAGACCGAGGTGCGCGGGCCGCCGCCGTTGGATCGGTCGGTGTTGGCGCGTTTGAGCCCGAGTTGTTCGGGAAAATCCTCCGGCGTGAGTTCACGCAGGTCGCTCGCGTCGGCGTTGACACTCCACAGCCCGCCGTGCCCGGCGAGGGTGAACACGATCGTCAGGGGCTGCCCGTCCTCCTGGACCGCATCGAACCAGGTCACGCGGGGCGGATCGGTGATGCCCAGCGACCGGAGCTGCGCGGCGATGCGGTCCATGTCCAGCGCCGGGGTGATGGCCCCGGTTTCGAGATCCACCGTCCGCCACTCGGACGAGCCGTCGGGCAGGTCGTACTGGTAGACGGGGTAGGTCGGCGTGAGCCAGCGCACCCGGACCTCGGCGTTGCGGACAAGCGAGCCCCAATCGCCGGGGAGGGCGTCGGCCCGTTCGTAGTCGGCGCGGGTGCCCTGGGCGTGGGCGGTGTTGACGATGAGTGTCAGGACGAGCAGAGGGATACAGAAAACAGTTCGCATGCGCGAGTATACCGAATCCATCACCTACTCAGTTGTGAACAGTTAGAATGAATCATGTCAAAAAAATCCACACCAGACAAGCCTGCGTACATTCGGGATGTACTGTCCAACAACTTCCGTGAAGCTAACCACTCTTACACGCTATTGAGGAAGCTGTTCTACGAGAACGACAAAGACATTCCCTACACGACCAATTTATTCGACGGCGAGACCGTTTTCGTGCTCCACCAAGCGCTCTTTAGCAGCATGATATCTTCTCTCGGAAGATTGATGGACAAGGACAACAAAAGCGCCTCTATACCCAAAGCGATATCAATCATCCGCGAATACGAACCAAACGACGAACATATCGATGATCTATGGAGATACAATTTAGACAACTGGAGATATGATTTTAGCGAAAAGGATGTCGTGCTCGCACCACCAACAGAAGCACAAAAATCAGAAATTACCAAAGAATTCCTGAATAAAATCCCGTTAATTGAAAAACAGTTCGAAGAGCTCGAAGCGAAGTACAAACCAATAAAAAAATGGAGAAACAAACAGGTCGCTCATAGTGATATCGCCCATAGCGATGGACGCAAAGAAGTTGAAGGCATTCCACCCGAAGAACTCCGCGAATGCATTGACTCATTCAAGAATTTAGTTGAACTGATCTGTGGCCACCTTTATCAAGCGAATATCGATACCTCTTCGAGGTGGGCAGTAAATGCAGGAAATCAACTTATTGATTACGCGTACACCGATCAAGTTGCCCGCATCATGATTAACTATATTTTTCGACACAGCAATAATCCTGACCAAGACAAAGCAGTATTTCTCAATAACTATGCCAACCGCTGGTCTACACCAGATGGTCAAGAACTTCTAGGTAGAGTTTTAGCTAATCGGGATCAGATCCGAGAGAGAATCTTGGGAGAAAACGGCGTTGTCACCGGACCGGATATCGATGAAGGCTAATCACTGATGAGATTTTCATCAAATAGCTTATGAATCCGCCGCAGCTGATCCAGCCACGAGCTCGGCTCCTTGTAGCCGTGGGGCTCGATCGGGTGCAGCATCAGTTCCCAGTTCTCCTTCTCCAGCTCGATCAGTCGCTGGGACAATCGGATGATGTCCTGGGCCACGACATTGTCGTCGAGCAGGCCGTGGAGCATGAGCAGGTGGCCCTGCAGGCCCTCGGCGTGGTTGATGGGCGAACTGATGTCGAAGGCCTCGGGGTCGATGTCGGGGGTGTTGAGGATGTTGCTGGTGTAGCCGTGGTTGTAGTGGCGCCAGTCGGTCACGCTCCGGAGCGCGGCGCCGGCCCTGTAGGTATCGGGCTCGAGGAACATGGCCATGAGGGTCATGAAGCCGCCGTAGGAGCCGCCGTAGAGCCCGACGCGGTCGCGGTCGGCGTTGTGGTTTTCCACGGCCCAGTCGATGCAGTCCTGGAAGTCCTCGAGCTCGGGGTAGCCCATCTTGCGGTAGATAGCCGTGCGCCAGTCGCGCCCGTAGCCCTCGGACGCACGGAAGTCGGGCGCGAGGACGATGAAGCCCTCGTTGTTGAGCACGGTGTGGAACATGTGCTCGCGGAAGTAGTACGGCCACTCGTAGTTGGCGTGCTGGGTGTAGCCAGCGCCGTGGACGAAGATCACGACGGGGCGCGGGCCAAGGAACTGCTCGCTGTCGGGCAGGTAGACCCGGGTGTAGATCGGCTGCTCGGAATGCGACGAGGGGATCGGGACGATCTCGGGCGTGGTGAAATCGGTGTTGAGGTATTCCTCGGTGACCGTGTGCGTGAGGCGCTTGGGCGTCGCGTCGGGGGTGGTGACATCAACAAGGTAGAGCTCCGGCGGTATCGTGAGGTTGGAGTAGGTGAAGACAATCGAGGACTCGTCGGGGGAGAGGGCGAAGCTGCCGACCGTGCCCTCCATCTTCGTGATTGGCGTGAGGTCGCCCGTCGCGAGGTGGAGGCGCTCGATCTCCTGGATGCCCGGGTGCTTGCGGTTGGAGCGGAAGTACACGGCCGAGCCGTCACGCGTGAAGGTCGGCGAGCGGACCTCGGAGCCCTCATCGGTGATCGCGGTCGCGCTGCGTGCATCGATGTCGTAGGTGTAGAGCTGGGCATGGTTCGATTCTTCGGAGACATACCACAGGGTGTCGCTGCCCGGGACGAACCCGAACTGATTGAAGTCCCACCCGATCCACGCCTCGTCGCGCAGGTGATGCGCACAGAACACGCTCGGCTCATCACCCTGGGTGTCCACAAGCACGATCCAGCGGTCCTTGTTGTCGTGCGAGCGGAGCATGAACGCGCCGTAGCGACCCGAGTCCGACCAGCGCACGCCCATGGACGACACCGGGCGGGGCTTGGCGTTCTCCTTGGCCTCGGCTTCCTGCTCTTCCTGCTCGGCCTGCTCGATGGAGTCCTTGGGCTCCTCAGCTTCGTCGTCCTTCTCCTTGAGCCACGCGAGCGGGTCGTCTTTGATGGTCGGGAGATCGTCGAACGGGACATCGATGACCCGCTCATTGATCAGATCCAGCAGGTGGAACGCGACGGGGGTCTCGGACTGCAATCCCACCTTCGTGCGGACCTGCCGAGTCGAGACGTAGCCGTCCTCATTGATGTAGTCGGGCATGATGTCGCGTTTGTCGTTTGAGCGCTGTGACGGCGCGGTCGCGACGAGCATGTGCGCCCCCGATGGGGAGAGCCAGGTGCCCTGCGAGCGCCGGCCCTTACCCATGTAGAACGGGCCGGGCGTTTCGGTTGGGTCGTCGGCTTGATCCCAGGCGTAGCGGTCGTCCTCACGCATCGCGCCGCGCTTGTCGTCGAGCTGGATGATCTCGAAGAGCTCACGCTGCTGCTTCTGCAGGTCATCGCGTTTCTCGGCGTCCTTCTCCCGTTTCTCGCTCGGGTCCTTGGGCGTATCGCTGAAGCGGATATCCGCCGCCTGCACCTCCGCGAGCCCGCCCCCCTCGATCGGGCGGATGTACCAGTTCCCGCCACGCGAGAACGCGATCTGCGCATCGTTGGCCATGAACATCGCGCTCGATTCACGATCGCTCGTGCGGGTCAGCTGGGTGGTGTTCCCGCGCCGCGTGTCGAAAAGGAAGAGGTCGCTGTTGTGGTTGAGGAGGCGCAGTGAGGCGTCCGCGTTCCAGTCACCACGCGCGGTGAAGTAGGGCCCGGGGTTCTCCGGGGTGATCTTGTGCGCGAGGGGGCGTTCGGCGGCACCGATCGTGCTGGTGAAGATCAGGTAGTCGTCTGAAAAATCACGCCCGACCCGCCCGGGGCGTCGTGCCCGGTAGAGGATGCCCGAGCCGTCCACGAGCCAGCGTGGGCTGGAGGGCGACATGGCGATCCAGTCGGGCTCCTGGGTGATCTGCTCGATGGTGGGCGTTGTGCGCTCCTGCGCGACGGCTGGGGCACACACGATCGAGGGGACGGAGAGGGCGAGTACGGCGAGTGTGGTGGTGAACAGATTCATGCACAGACTATACACGAACGCGGGGAGTTCCCCACAATCTTCACGTCCGTGCGTTATCGATTACGGGAAACCACGGCGGCACACCGATACGCTTGGATATGCCCAACCCATCAGTGTTTTCCGTCGACCCGATCACGAGCGAAACCGCAGCTCGGGGAGCGTCGCTGCCCAGCGCCGATCGCCCCGAAGCGATCATCGAGTTTGTGCGCCACCGCATCAGCGAGCCCGCGCGGTTCCCGATCAAGCCGGGGCTGACGATGCTCAACAACGGGTCGTACGGGCTGACGCCTGAGGTTGTCCGCGACGCGCAGCGCGAGCTGCGCCGACGCATGGAGGAGGACCCGGTCCGGTTCTTCAAGGCGGATCTCGAGGACTACTGCGACGACACCCGCCGTGCCATCGCCGGGTTCACCAATACCCGCCCCGAGAACATCGCCCTGGTCCCCAACGGCACGTTCGCCGTGGCGACGGTGCTCAACAACCTGGACCTGCGCCCGGGCGACGAGATCCTCGTGACCGACCACGAGTACATGGCGACGTTCAACGAGCTGGGCAAGGTCTGTCGCCACACCGGGGCCAGGGTCGTGGTCGCGAAGATCCCGTTCCCGGATGTCTCCCCGGATCGAGTGGTCGAGTCCGTGGTCGGCGCGATGACCGATCGGACCAGGGTTGTCATGATCTCGCACATCGCCAGCGCCAGCGCCCTGATCATGCCACTCGCGGAGATCGTCTCGGCGGCCAAGGAGCGCGGGATCGCGACCTTCCTCGACGGCGCCCACACGCCAGGCCAGATCGAGCTGGACATCGGCGCCCTCGACCCCACCTGGTACGCGGCCAGCTGCCACAAGTGGCTCATGTGCCCCAAGGGTACGGGCTTCATCTACGCCTCGCCCAACCGCAAGGACGGGTTCAAGCCCATGGTGCTCTCCTGCCGCGTGCATGAGACGCGATCGGAGCGGGACGCCTTCCTGTGCGATTTCGACTACACCGGCACCAACGACTACACCGGGAACCTGGTTATCCCGGTCGCGATCGAGCATCTGGGCGCGCAGCTTCCCGGGGGCTGGGACGAGCTCCGCGAGCGCAATCACCGCCTGATCATGCGTGGTGCGCAGATCGTGTGCGATGCGCTCGGGATTGAGCAGCGGGTGCCGGAGTCCATGATCGGGACCATGGTGAGCATCCCGCTGCCGGGCGCGTGCGAGCCGAGCAGCCTGCTTGGCGAGGGACTCTGGGATCGCCTGTACCTGAACCACGGGCTGCAGGTGCCGGTGTGGGACCTGCCGGGTGTGCACCCGCGGATGACCCGCATCAGCGCCCAGCTCTTCAACTCGATCGAGGACTACGAGCGCCTTGGCGAGGCGCTGCGCATCGAACTGAATCGCTGATCATTTCTTTGGAGAGAGGGATGAGCGGGCGGCCCGGTGGAATCGGGCCGCTTTGCGTTGCGGGCGCATGAAAACACCCCCGCCGCGCTTGCAGCGAGGGTGTGTGCGGAGAGAACATAGATCAATCAGCGGCGGCGGCGGACCGCGACAAGCCCACCGAGACCGAGCAGGGCGGTGCCCGCCGGTGCGGGCACGACGCTGAAGGAGATGCGGTAGAGCGCGTCGTCGCCGGAGAACTGGCGATCGAAGGTGTAGCCGGCGGCGGTGGTCTGGCCGTTGTAGATGTCGAACTGGGTGAAGTCGAAGCCGACCACGCCGTTCTCGGCGATGCGGTCCGAGTTCATCGCCCCCTCAAGGAAGGCGGAGCCGAAGATCCCGTTGACCTCGGAGCCGGCGTCCCAGATGTCGTTACCGGTCTGAACGATCTCGGAGATCAGCAGGTTGCCCTTCTCGTCGAGCAGCTGGTACTGCGTGGGCGAGTCGTTTCCGATGAACGAGTCGTTGCTGGGCACGACCATCGACCCGAAGGTGAAGTAGCGGTTGATCGCCGGATCGATGGTGAATGAGGCGCTGCCGGTCGCGCCGGGGGTGAGCGGGCCGCCGCCGTCGGTCAGGACGGAGCCGAGCGTCGCGGTCGGGTCCGCGGCCCCGAATGCCGGGAACCACGCGTCGCCCGAGCCGCCCTCGGCGATCGAGATGATGGCGTCGGAAGCTGCCTGGCCGTTGTTGAACGAGTCGTAGGTGCCGTTGTGGAAACCGACGCGGAGGGGCGCGAAGGCGACGCTGTTCTGCGGCGCGAGGTTCTCGATGTCGACGCGGATCTCGACGGGCTGGGCCGTCGCGGATGCGGCAACGAGGGCGAGGGCGGTCAGGGTGAGTGTCTTGGTATTCATCTCTACTCCTATCGAAAATGGAAATGCCCGATTCCTGCGGGCGCATGGGATCGCCCTGCCCTGTCACGCGACGGGGCCGTGGTGCTGGACGATCGTGTACAAACCGCGCCGCACACCGCTTGGTGTGCGTTGCGTGCTGAGTCGTGGGTCTGCGCTCAGCGGATCTCAATTAACGGGCTACCCACCCGGCAGGCTCGGCGTGTATTGCACCGAACCGGATAGGTAAACAGTCGTTTCCCTCGGCCTACTATTCCCGATGCAGAAGAAAAATATTGCGAGCAGTGCGCAAGACCGGAGCGCACGCATCGGAAGGGGTAACGCGTTCGGGGCTGAAAAAGGGGATTCGGGCAACCCGATCGCGGCTTTAGACGAAGGGTGCTCGTAGACTTGTGGGAGACGAGATGCCGACACACGACGAACAGCATGAGGCCCTCATCCGGGCATGGAACGAACGTGTGGGCGGCGCGCTGCGGGATGTGCAAGTCTGCGTGACCGGCGGGGCCGGCTTCATCGGTGGGCACCTCTGCGACGCCCTCGTCTCGCTCGGCGCTCGCGTCTCGATCCTCGACGACCTCTCCAACTCGGACACCCGCCACGTCGGCGCACTGATCGATCGGGCCCCGGAGCGCGTGCGCTTCATCCAGGGCTCGATCCTCGATCCCAATGCCCTTTCCGAGGCGATGGACGGCGTGTCTCGGGTCTTCCACCTCGCGGCGCTGGGCTCGGTGCCAAAGAGCGTTGAGCAGCCCGAGCGGACCTGGCTGGTCAACGCCACCGGGACGATGCGGGTGCTCAAGGCGGCCCAGCAGGCGGGGGCTTCGCGGGTGATCTACTCCGCGTCGTCCAGCGCCTACGGCAACAACCCGACGCTGCCCAAGCGCGAGGACATGGCCCCCGAGCCCGAGTCGCCCTACGCGGCCGCGAAGTTTGCCGGCGAGTCGCTCTGCCGCTCGTGGGCCAAGTGCTACGGGATCGACACGGTGTGCCTGCGCTACTTCAATATCTTCGGCACCCGCCAGGCGGCGGACTCGGCCTACGCGGCCGTCATCCCCGCGTTCATCAAACGCTGGGTCGGCGGGCAGGCCCCCACGATCTTTGGTGATGGCGGGCAGACGCGCGATTTCACCCATGTGAGCAACGCGGTGCTCGCGAACCTGCTGGGCGCCGTGAGCGAGCGGCCGCTCGGCGGCGAGGTCGTGAACATCGGCGCGGGCGTGAAAACGAGCGTCAGCCAGCTCGCATCCATGATCCAGTCGCGGATGGGCATCGACGGGCTCGACCCCGAACACGCGCCCGAGCGTGTCGGCGAGGTGCGAGACTCGGTCGCGGACATTACGCGTGCCAAGGAACTGATCGGCTACGAGCCGATCACGAGCCTCGAAGACGGGCTGGCAACGACGGTGGACTGGTACAACCAGGCCCTGCGCGACGAGCGCGAGGGGGCGGCCTGATGATCGGTCGCTGCATCGACACGGTTGGGGCGCTGTGGGTCTTGCTCACGCTGGGCGTCGTGACCAAGTTCCGCTTTAACGGCGACTACTGGGAGTGGCGCACGAAGACTGCGCTCGATGCGAAGGGCGCGCCCGAGGGCCGGCTCGCGCGGATGCACCTGGCGATGGAGTACGCCCGCTGGGCGTGGCGGATGCGTCGGTTGAGGTGAACAGATGATGGCTCGACTCGGAATTTTCCTGCTCTTCGGCCTAGCAGCACCCCACTCAAACGCGATGAGCGATGACACTCCGGCACCACCCACGGCTCTGCGGATTGGTGAGAATCGGGTTACGTATTCGCAGCGGTACGACGAGTGGCTTCAGTCGATTCCGGAGAAGGATCGCGCGTGGTCGATCATCAAATCGGTCTACGACGACATGGCGGTCGTGCAACTCGGCTCAGTAGAAGCCGCGGAAACACACTCCGACTGGTTGCCGGATCTGGATCTGCTTGAGTCACACCCAGAGTATGTTCAGCGTCTGCACCAGATCATCGAGATTCCTGCGCTCGGCATGCCCACTCATGAGCTTGGTGTCGATCCGCACGATGACCCCGAAGAAACAGAACTCCTCTTGGGCCTGCTGCTCCCGCATGTCAGCGTGCTCCGGGACAGCGCGATCCTCTTGGCGATGGATGCCCAAGAAGCCGACGAACCGCAACGCGTTCTAAAAGATCTCCGATCGACACAATGGATCATCCAGTATCATTCCATTGCAGACACATTGATCGAGGGCACTGTGATTGTCAGACTCGAAACAATGATGTCTGGTTTAGTGCTCGACAATGGGCTGGGGCTTGACGGTTGGAATCTTAAATCGCTCGAAGAACTCTCAAGCATTTACAACAAACCGCTCGCTTCAGATCCTGCGTCTCGCTTCATCCAATCTGAACGAGCAGTGCAAGCGAACTTCCTTGATTGGATTTATGTCAATTCCGATGGGCAGCTGCTGTCTAGCAAGGGCGCAACGCGCTTGTTGTCGATCGCAGAGCAGGACGAGCCCGGGGAGATGTTGATTCAATTCGTCACAAAGCCTGTTCAGCCTCGCGCGGAGCAAGAGCAGAAGTTTGAGCAGATTGCACAAGCAGCACGAACAGATCTCTCTACTCCCATCCATAATACATCCTCTTTACTCACGACACAAGCAGAAGAGTCACTCGCACGGTTGTCTGACCAGACTGGCATGGGTTATCTACCCGTTGGCCTGATCGTTCCAGCGTACAGTCAGTTCATCACACTCGTTTATGAAGGGCGAGCGTATCGTGATGCGGCCCGACTGAAAATCGCAGCGTATCGACACCGTGATGTTCATGGTGTGTTCCCAGAAACAACCGACGCGATCGATGACGAACTCCTCAACCAGATCCCCATTGACCCGTACACGGGCGACCCGCTCCGACTCCGGATTAAAGAAGGCCGCGTCATCATCTACTCCATCGGCCCCGATGGAGATGACGACCATGGACGCGATTTGCGTGAGCACCGGTTCGTGCTCCGTGACGAGTACAACTCGCTGAGCGAAGATGAGAAAAAGCACTGGGACGGCGACTGGGTACTGACCCAAGAGCCCTGATCACTCCCCCGGCTCACCCACGTACACCACGAAGTCCGCGATGTTGCGGTCGTCTTCCTGGATCTCGTCGTGCGTCGCGGGGAGGGTGATGCAGGTGACGATGTTGAGGTTGCGGTCGGTCCGCTTGCGGAGCTGGTCGACGAGCTCGGAGCTGCCGGGCTCGAAGGGGAACTGGGCGTGGAAGTAGCCGACGACCAAGACGACAGGCGTGCCGTGCTCGAAACCGTCCACGATGCTCTGGGCCATGGTCGCGTCCCAGGTGGACTGTGAGCGCAGGAAGCTCTCGATCATCTCCTCGCCGCCGTGGGCCGCCATGCCGCCCATGGCTTCCATGAACCGCTCGCGGTACGCGCCCTGCGGCGTCTGCTCAGGGATCTCCACCAAGGCCCGCTGGTTCTCGTTGAGCTCGCGGAGGCGATCGAAGCCGCCGGTTCGGGCGAGGCGGACGTAGCGCCTCGGCGCGTTGGCCGCGATGACCGGGCGTCCGGCTTCTTTCGATGCCTCGATCATCCGCGCGTGGGCCCACGGGTTGTTGCCCTCGTTGCGGTCCGCGGCCTTTTCAAACGCCTCGCGGTCGGTGATCCCGGCGAGGTAGTCGTCGAGGGCAACCTGCTCGTCCCGCTCGTAGAACTCCATCGCGAGCAGGGCGTTGGGGTTGGCCGTGAGGATGTCCTCGAACATTTCCTGCTGGACGGCGTTGCCCAGGGCGTGCCCGTGGACCTCGCCCATGAGGACGACATCGGCGGCCGCCATCTTCTGGATGGCCTGCGACCACGTGGTGGTGCCGGAGCCGTCGCCGTTGAGGATCGTGACGGATCGGGCCGCGTCGCGGGTTGAGTCTCGCAGTGCCTGGGCCTGCTCTTCGCGGGTCTGGGTGGTGCAGCCGGCGAGCAGCGCACCGATGGCGCAGGTGGTGAGCAATCGCGTCGCGTGGGTCATCTTCATATGTCGAGTCCTCTTCGGATCGTGTGGCTTTACGCTCCCGCCGCGAACGGGTCCGCGGCAACGGTCGGTGTGACGGTGCTCTCGGACTGAGTCCCGCGCCACATGTCGAGCACGAGCGAGAAGAGCAACGGCACCAGCAGGAGTGTAAACACGGTCGAGACGAGAAGCCCACCCACGACCACAGAACCCAGCCCGCGGTACATCTCCGAGCCCGAGCCCGGGACGAGCACGAGGGGGAGCATGCCGCCCACGGAGGTCATGACGGACATGAAGATGGGTCGGATACGCGTCTTGAAGGACATCACGATCGCGTCGATGGGTTTCATGGGCTCGGAGTACTTCGAGTCGGACTCGTCGCCCCGCATGAAGTTCAGCGACTGGTGGACGATGAGGATGGCGTTGTTGACCACGACACCGATGAGGATGACGAAGCCGAGCATGGTGAGCACATCGAGCTTCTGGGGCGCCTTGGTCGGGTCCATCATGGAGAAGTGGTGCACGATCGCGAGCCCGGCGAAGCCGCCGACGACGGCCAGGGGCACCGAGAACATGATCACGAGCGGGTAGAGGAAGCTCTCGAAGAGGGCGCACATCAGCAGGTACGTCACCAGCAGGGCCCACACGAGACGCGCGGTGAGCAGCTCGGGGTGGCCCACCGAGACCCAGGCGAGGGCCGCGATGATGAGCCCGAGCAGGACGGTGCCCGCGACGCCGTAGTAGCGGTACGGGTTGTTGGAACGCGTTGTGCGGATGTACACCATCAGACCCGCGACCACCGCGATGGCGGTGATCAGGCCCGCGGCGATCAGTGACATCCCGCCCGAGCTCGATCCGCCCGTGGGGGCGGCACCGAGCAGCGACGCGCGGACCTGCTCGAGGTCCGCGGCCGAGCCCTCCAGACGCACACGCATGGAGCGATCGATCAGCCCGGCGTTGATCGTCGCGTCGATCATGTTCTCCTGGATCCAGTCCATCGCCTGCTGGACGGGCATGGACTCGGGCGGGTTGACCGCGATGGTCACGCTTGGGAGCTCCTCGATGCGCTGGATGACCTGCGCGGCCAGTGTCGGGCGGAACTCGACGACGGAATCGATCGGCACGACCGGCCCGGCGGGGGTCGCGACGGGCACGTCGCGGATCTGCTCGAGCGTGTCCATGCGCCCGCCCATGGGCAGGACGACGAGGTCGATGGTCTCGGAGCCGACCTTGTAGTCGCCGACGAACGCGCCGTCGAAGAGCCCGCGGATCGCGACGCCGAGCCCCTGGGTCGTGAGCCCGAGCTCGCGCCCGCGGTCGTTGAGGACGATCTGCATCTCCTGCTGCTGGAGCGTGAAGTTGGCGGGTGTGGGTGTGACGCTGCCGCCGCCGAACTCGCTGAAGGCGACGTTCTGCATCATGGTGGCCGCGGCGTTGACCTGCTCGAGGCTGGGGCCGGAGATCTCGACCTTGATCCCGCCGCCGTCGCGCACGTCGGAGAAGAGCGAGCTCTGGCGTGCACCGCCGAACGAGTCGGGGATGCCCTGCATCGCCCCGGTGAGGAGGTGCCCGATGGGGATGACGACCTGCTCGTCCTGCGATGTTGCGCCGATGAACATGTTCGTCCCGAACGCGCCGATGAAGAAGTTCCCGATGGGGACCGGCTCGAAGATCGGCATGCCCGGCATCATCTGGATATCGGGGAGGTCCGCGTAGGTCTCTGGCTGATCGATATCCGCGGCCGCGTAGGGGTAGATGCGCTGCTCGATTCGGTTGGCGATGCCCTCGCGCTCCTCAACAGAGAGCCCCGGGGGGATCAGAAGCCCGCCGAACACAAGGTTGCGGTTGCCCGCGGGCAGGTAGTCGAGCGGGGGCATGAGCCTGAGCCCACCCCAGACGCTGACGACGGTGAGGAAGAGGATCACGCCCGGACGCAGCGACCACGCCCGCCACCCGGTCATGAGCCACTTGAGCTGATCGCCCGCGAGGTCGACGAGCTTGGCGAAGAGCGCGGGGATGCCGAACATCCCGCCGATGAGTCGCTTGACGATCCCCGGCTTGGCGGATTCGGGGCGGAGCCAACGCGAGCAGGCGGTGGGGATGACGATGACCGAGACGATCAGCGAGAAGGTCACCGCGCCGACGATGGCGATGGAGATATCGCGGAAGAGCTGCCCCACTTCTTCCTGAATCGTCAGGACGGGGATGAACACGGCGACGGTTGTGAGTGTCGAGGCGAGGACCGCGCCCCAGACCTCCTTGCCGCCACGCCAGGCGGCGATCATGGGCGACTCGCCCAGCTTGAGACGCCGGTCGATGTTCTCCAGAACCACGATCGAGTTGTCCACGACCATGCCGACCGCGAAGGCGAGCCCCGCGAGGGAGATGACGTTGAGCGTTCGGCCCATCGCGAGCATGATGAGGAAGGTGCCAACGACGGAGATGGGGAGCGCGATGGCGATGATGCCCGTCGCGCGCCAGTTGCGGAGGAAGAGCAGGAGCACGATGGTTGCGATCCCGCCGCCGACCCAGAGGTTCGAGGTCACGAGCGAGATCGCGCTGTTGATGTAGTCTGTTTCGTCGTAGACCTGACGCATGCGCAGGTCCGGGCCAACCGGGCCGGCCTCGGTTCGTCCGCCGAGGTTGGGGAGGATCTTCTCGCGCACGTCCTGCACACGGACGGTGAGCTCCTCCATGATCTCCAGCACGTTGGCGTCGCTCTGGCGGATGACGTTGATCGCGATCGCTGGTCGCGCAAAGGAGCGGATGAAGCCGGTCTCCTTCTCGTGGCCGACCTCGACCTGGGCGACGTCGCGCACGCGGACGGGCCTGCCGTCGCGGTAGGCGACGATGGTGTCGAGGATCTGCTCGGGGTCCTCGTACTGGCCCACGAGGCGGACGCGGTAGTCGCGCTTGCCCTCGGCGATCGTGCCGGCGGAGACGTTGGTGTTCTCGCCCTGGAGCGCCTGGACGACGTCGAGGTGGTTGAGCCCGCGTTGGGCGAGCGCCACCGGATCGGCCAGGACGCGGGCTTCGCGCTCGCGGCCGCCGTAGATGTTGATCGTCGCGACCCCGGGCACACGCTCGAGGTAGGGCTTGACCTCGCGGTCGAGCTCGTCGAAGAGCGTGGTCAGGTCGTAACCGGAGTGCTTCTCGAGGGCCTCGTCCGGGAGGTCGATGATGAACCACGCGATCGCGGACCCCGGATCGGACACGCCGTCGGCCGCGACCACGATGGGCTCGTCCACCTCATCCGGGTAGGCCGGGACCTGTCGCAGCGCGTCGGAGACCTCCTGCAGTGCGCGGGTGATGTCGGACCCGACCTTGAAGTCGAGGGTCACGACCGTCTGGCCCTGCTCGGTGCTCGAGATCATCCGGTCGAGGTTCTCGACGTTCTTGAGCTTCTCTTCCTGGTCCTTGGTGATCTCGTCCACGACCTCCTCGGGGCTGCGCCCGGGCCAGATCGTGGTCACGGTGATCGTGGGGCGCGAGACCGTCGGGGTGAGCTGCACGGGGATCGCCCCGGCGCCGATGATACCGAACATCAGGACCAGGAACACGCCGACGGCAACGGTGACCGGGCGTGAGATGCAAGCGCGAACAATGTCCATGCTCAGTTGCTCCCTTCAGTCGAGATCGGGGCGCCAGTGTTGCCGCGCGTCTGCCCGAGATCGACGGGCTGGGGCGCATCGAGGATGTTGAGCGTCTGCCCGGGGAACATGCGTTCGTTGCCGGAGGTCACCACGCTCATGCCCGCCTGGAGCACGGGCGAGCGGACCGCGACCCGGTTCCCGACCGCGAAGAGTCGCTCGATTGGCGCGATCGCCGAGACGCCGTCGTTGGAGAAGTACACGATCTCTCCGGTCGAGGTGCGCACGATCGCGTCCTTGTGAACGGTAATGAACTCGCCCTCCAGACCGGTCGGCACGTACGCCGTCAGCGACATGCCCGGGCGGAGGCGGCCATCGCCGTTGTTGACGGAGATGCGGACGGGGAAGAGGCGGCTGAGCGAATCGGCGGCGGGCAGGATCGAGACGACCTCGCCGTAGACCTCCTGCCCGGTCCCCATGCCCAGTGCGGGCAGGCGGAGTTCGATCTTGCCGTGCTCCTGCTGGGCCTCGGTGACGGCGGGGTAGGTGTCCTCGGGGATATCGATGCGGGCCTCGAGCTTGTCGAGCGAGACGATCGTGACGATGGTGTCGCCGCGCCCGATCCACTGCCCGATCTCGGAGGACTTCTCGATCACGCGACCGGCGAAGGGTGCCTCGATGCTCATGTCGTCAAGCTCACGCTGTGCGAGCGCGAGATCGCCCTCGGCCGTGGCCAGCTCGGCCTTTGCCTGCGCGAGCAGGGCGTTGCGGGATGCGACGAGTGTGCGCGCCTCGTCGAGCTGCGATACGCCCGCTGAACCGAGCTGATCGAGCTCCTCGATGCGTTCAAGGTCTCGCTGCGCGTTGTCGAACTCCTCGGTGCGCTGGGCGATAACCGCCCGTGCGTACTCGATATCCGCCTGTGCCCGGGTAACCGCGATCTTGGCGCGGGTCGCGTCGAGGCGGGCGAGGACCTGCCCCTTCTCGACGAGATCGCCCTCGTCGACATCGAGCTCGATCAGGAGCCCCTCGACCTGCGAGGCGATATCGCTCATCAGGCGCGATCGGATCTCACCCGTGACCGCGCGCCGGCGGGTGAGCGTTTCGCTCTTGACGGCGTCGATCGTCACATTGGCGGGTGGCGGCCCGTCCTGAGCGATCACGCTGCTCGGGAGCAACGCGGCGATGCACATCAGGATCAGGGCGAACTTCATCTGCTTGGGCATGTGGGGCCTCACTTCCACGCTGCGGGGGGTCCGATACGGCTCTGCTCGAGATTGGCCTCCCGTGGATCAATACTAACCGCTCATTCCGAAAAATCTTCCCGCCGCGTGAGAATCCCGGATTCTGCTCGCCGAAAACGGCAAAAACCCCTACACTAGATCAACTCTCACCGGCAACACCCCTGCCCTGTTGCGGACTCGCTCGGGTTGGTGTGCAACTGCGCAGGATGTACCAGACATGGAAAAACGAAAGACACAACGGGTCACCCTCGCAAAGGTGGCGGAACGGGCCGGGGTGGCGGAATCGACCGCCTCACGCGTGATCAACGGCTACACCCACAACTTCCGCGTCCGCCCCGAGGTCCGTCAGCGGGTGCTCGATGCCGCGGAAGAGCTCAACTACCGCCCGAACCCGATGGTCCGTTCGATCAGCGCGAAGAAGACGAACCTCGTCGCGGTCGTGGGCTGGGCGTCGGACGGCGTGAACCGGACCGCGCTCTCCGAGGCGGTCCGCGCCCTGCGTGAGGCCGATAAGCACGTGTGCACCACCTTCCTGGACCCGGACTACTCCGGCCATGAGCTGCCCTCCTGGCGCGTGGACGGGGCCGTGGCGCTGCAGGTCCGCGACACGACGGACCTCAACGAGCTCGAAGAGCAGAACATGCCCTACGTCTCCATCAACGGGCTCGCCGGCCCGGGCGGGGACGCGGTGAACTTTAATGAATCGCACGGCATGGACCAGGCGATCGACCACCTGCTCGAGCTGGGTCACACCAGGATCGCGTACGCCTACATCGACACCAAGCGGCTCAACCCACGCGGGATCCCGCACACGTCGGTCAAGCAGCGCAAGGAGGCGTACGTCTCCATCCTCGAGCACCGCGGCCTCAAGCCGGTCGCGGGCTACGACCAGTTCGACCACAACGCGATGTCGTACTGCCAGATGGTGCTGCAGAAGGGCGGGGCGACGGCCGTCGTCGCCTACGACGACATCACGGCGCTTTACCTGATTCAGGCCATGAACACGCTGGGCATGCAGGTGCCGCGTGATATGTCGATCGTGGCGTTCAACGACGAGCTGCCCGCGAAGGTCGCGACCCCGCCGCTCACCACGATCGCCCTTCCCGCGGCGGTGGCGGGCAAGACCGCCGGCGAGCTGCTGCTCAGCCGGCTTGCGTCGGAGCAGCCGATCCCTTCGCGGACCGTTACACTCGACGAGACGCTGATCATCCGCAAGTCGACCGCGGCGCCGCGGGTCGTAGAATAATTCAATACCCCTTGACTTGGACTTGCCGCGATCGTCTCTTCAGTTAATATCACGACATGATCAAAAACACCATACCAATCGTATTGTTTGCGAGCATATCTGCTGCGCAACCCACTATCACCGCAAACCCAACCAGCGGCGAGCTCGGATCGGTCATCCAGCTCACGGTCACGCCGCAGACCGCGGGGTATGAGCTGACTCAGGACACAACAGGAGTTTGGTTCGGAAATTACTCCTCGTCCGGCGGTACAACGCCGCTCTTCACGACGACGTACGCCGACGCTAGTATTACCATCGTAGATGACTGGAATGCTCTACTTATATTGGGAACAGGAGAAACTGTATCCAAGAGCGGCGACATCGATGCGACCACTGCTGCGTTACTCGCGCCGAACGGAACGCTGAATGGTAGCTTCCAGCTGATTACACCGAACCCGTGCGCACCGGATCTCAATCAGGATGGCAACCTGAACTTCTTTGATGTCTCGGCTTTTTTAGTCGCTTATGCGAACGAGGAGGCTGTTGCCGATTTCAACGATGACGGTCTCTTCAACTTCTTTGATGTATCCGCGTTCTTAACGCAGTTCAACACTGGCTGCGGCGCAACTACAGTTGAGTTGGAAGCTCCGATCTCAATGTCATTCACTGCTGAGCCCGCAAAGTGGCACAGCATGTTCTACCCTGGCGGCTGGACATCTGGAGTTGCCCCAGAACTCATCGAAGAAATTTCAGGGGATCTTGTAATCTTGCCCTCCAGCACGATGACTTCGATCCCGACCGACGATGGCATACTCGCATTCGCAGGCTCGATTTATGCCGTCACCCTCGATATTGAGTCGAACGTTTACACAGATGCTGGGCAACCTGCGAGCCTCTATGTCGATGTGTTTTCCGTTGATTCCCTTGGAAACGAGATCGACCGTGTGCAATCGCTGGAACTGCAACACGAGGGGGTCGTAGGGACCCGGGTGAGATACAACTCGCTGAACGCGAAGAACATTCTTCTCACGGACAGCCCTGTCGATGACAGTACATTCACTGAAGTCTTTTCATTGCAAGCCGACGACAACGGAATGGTATTCGTTGTAATTCATCTTGGAGTCTGATATATGTATAATAGAATAAGCAGATTACACATTTTTATCCTACTGATCGCCGCTTTCCTTCCGCTGGTAGGCTGCGGCGGAAAGGGCACCCGGAATGGGACGCCTTACGATATCCCGATCAAGGTGTACCGTGTCATTGGGCCGAACGGCGACAGTCACTCTGGCCCGGATTTCAACGACGGCTGCCAACTGGATAACACAGAAATCACATCGATTGTCAACAGCTTTATTGCGAACGCGCCCGCGCTCTATGGCACGCTGACGACGGTCACATGGGACGGCGTGGTCTACGGCATGACCGATACTCAGCTCCCCGACCGATCGAACCAATCCATTAATACACTACTATTCCGAATACTTTCCACTGGTAGTACGTATTATGATTCGAACGTGATCAACTTGTACTTCACGGGCAACTACGGGGGCACCGGGCTCTTTGGAGGAACCGCTGACCCACACGCTGTCCTAAGCTCAAATATTGGACCTCACATATTTATGAATGATGGAGCTGGCGCCGGCGGCTCCGGCGGGGATGTCACAGAGATTCTTCGTCGACTCACTCTCGAGCATGAGGTGGGTCATTACCTGGGACGGTTTAACTACGATTCGGTTACCATGAACGGCGGCGGCAACGACCCGGGCGCAGACCCACGAGCCAATAGAACCTACGCTTCAACCGCGAGTTCTCCAGCTCGCCTGTTTCCCAGCGGAGGTGGCGAACATGTCGCAACGTCCTACACCCTGCCTCACATCATGGTGGATGGCTACATGCTTCCAGCCGCAGGCAGGATGCCTGTCATGCCGGGAGTCCAGTTCGGAACGTACACGAACTTTGTTCTGGGTGCAGAACTCGGCGAAGTTAGCAAGAAGCTGTCGGGAGGTAATCACAATGACTGGCGCCGTTAAGACCATACTCACCTGTGGAGTTGTTGCAGTCACCTACATCTCACTGGGTAGTGTCGCAGGAAACTTCAGCTTCGCAACCGCACTACATCCTGATACCAATCAGCCGCAATCCGATTCTATTAGGGCCGCTGACCCAGTGGCGATGCAGGAAAGAGTTCATAACGCCCGGGTTCACCTTCTGCGGCTTGCTCCGCAGGCTTCAAAGCTAGAGCAGATCAGAGTACAAACGGAAGCGGTGTCAGCACTGGCTCAGATTGCTGATCAGGCCGAGGCGGGGCATGAGCTGCCAGCAGATCTCCTTCAAGGAGCAACTGATCTCATCTCCGTGTGCTTCGACACCAATGCTCTCTCGTCTACATCTGTTTACCAGGCCTTGCGTATTCTTGTGTTGCTACCGGATTCTGATCGAAAATCTGAGCTGGTAATCTCCGCGCTGGATGCGAGTAATGACAACTCGAATCTCGTATGGGATCTGATGTTGAACCAGCATGTCTCCGCAGACGAGCTCGCACGTATCCGGCGCAACGTTTTAGAGTCTGAGGATATCAATGAGATCCGGCTCTATGAGCTTGCGTTGCTCGCAACTCATGGTCACGAGTTCGATTACCTCATGTTACAGCGTGTACTTGAATGGAGTCGGCAACTGACAGCGACCGGCGAAGTCCGAGTGACCAGCGGTCGACGCCCATCCAATATTGAGGCATTGACTGACCTCCAAGTTGTTCGCGATGATTCTGCTCGATTGCTTGGATGGGCTATTGATACCCAGGATGGGAACTTCAACAGCATCTCACGCTGGGCTCTTCGTCGAGCATCGGAAGTTGCTAGGGACGATCAAGCTGTATGGATGAGATTCTGGAGTCAACTCGAAACTCGTATTGACACTCGGGTCCAGAATATGATCGCCCAATCATCTGAGACAGCCATCCCTGGAGAACAACTCCGGGATACACTCACTGCCAGCATGCTGAGGCCATGGGTCACATATTTGACTCAGCAAGGGATTCAAGCGCCAAAGCAGATTGTGGATTTTATTGAGCACACTCCTCACTTTCCAGCCCACAGTGTCAACTAGCTCTCAAGGGTTTTTCTTCCGCTAGCTACACTTACCGAACTGCGTTAGTACAAGCGGTCGCCTCGCGTCGGAGCAGCCGATCCCGTCGCGGACGGTGACGCTCGACGAGACGCTGATCATCCGCAAGTCGACCGCGGCGCCGCGTGTGATGGAGTGAACCCGGGCGACCCCGATTTCTAGAACCCGCTCGAAAGAGCGGGTTTTTTGCTGGGCATGCTCGATGGCGGGGCACGCCGGGCGCTGCACCTAGAATGACCCCAACGGGAGGGCTACTCATGAATCGCTGTGGTTGGGTGCGGATGCTGACGGTGCTTGTGCTCGCGCTGAGTCTCGCGCCCGTATCGGCGCAGGAAAGCCCGGGGCAGGCACAACCGGAAGTCGGGATACAGGACCCGGCCCAGATCGAGCAGGCCGCGGAAGAAGTGCTCACCGGGATCGAGGGGCTGGAGGACGCGGACGCCAGAGTCTCGGGTGGCGTGCTGACGATCAGCGGCACCGCGGACGACTCGTCCGTGATCGAAGATGCCGAGCAGGCCGTGATGGCAGCGACGGGCGCTGATCGTGTCAACAACAAGATCGAGCTTTCGCTGGATCTTCAGGACCGCACACGGGGTGCGGCCAATCGGGTGTCTGAGCGGGTTGAGGACTGGATCGCGTACCTGCCCGTCATCCCGGTCGCGCTCGCATTGCTGCTGTTCTTCGCGCTGCTCGCCTGGCTGCTGGGCAAGCTCAGCTGGCCCTACACGCACTTCACCCGCAACCCGTTCCTGCAGGACATCATCCGCAGGGTGACCCAGAGCGCGGTGCTGCTGGTTGGTGTGCTGCTGGCGCTGGAGATCCTGGATGCCATGGCGCTGGTGGGTGGCGTGCTCGGGGCCGCGGGTGTGGCGGGCATCGCGATCGGCTTCGCGTTCAAGGACCTGATCGAGAACTACATCGCGTCCGTGCTCCTGTCACTCCGCCAGCCCTTCCGCCCGAAGGACCACGTGGTGATTGATGGCTACGAGGGGCTTGTCACCGCGATGAACTCGCGCTCGACAGTGCTCACGACCTTCGACGGCAATGTCGTCCGCATCCCCAACGCGGTGGTCTTCAAGACGACGCTGATCAACTACACCAGCGATCGTCGCCGGCGTTTCAAGTTCAGCGCCGGGGTCGGCTACGATGTGAACCTGCCCCAGGCGATCGAGATCGGGGTCGAGACGCTGCTCAACACGCAGGGTGTCATGAGCGAGCCCAAGCCGCAGGCCGTCGTCTCGAAGCTCGGCGATTCGAGCATCACCGTCGATCTGTACGCCTGGGTGGATCAGGATGAGTCGGACTTCTTCAAGGTGCGCAGCAACGCGATGCAGAACGTCAAGGCGCAGTTCGACAAGTTCAACATCGACATGCCAGAGCCGATCTACAAGATCCGCTTCGAGGGGGATCAGCCCTCGGCGATCACGCAGAGCACGCCCGCGGCAGAGCCGAGCGTCAGAAGCGAGCACGCGGACGAGACCGCGACGGGCGATGTGCGTCGGGACGACACGATCGAGGACATGGTGAACGAGTCCGCGGACCGGGGCTCGGACAACCTGCTGAGCAAGGACGCCCCGGCCGAATAGCGGCCGCCCTCCCGCTGGCTCGCCGCGATACGAGCTGGGGGCTGATGAAAAAGAGCACCCGCCGCGTGACCGCGACGGGTGCTCGAGCAAACACACACACTCGTGCAAATCTAGACTTTGAAGCGGCCTGCAATATCGTTGAGTGCGGTGGCGCGGTGTGCGAGATCGTCCATGGCCTGCGCCGACTCGCTGGCGCTGGACGAGACCTGCTCGGTCACGCTGGTGATCTCCTGGATGGTCCGCGAGACGTCGGAGCTGGCCGCGGACTGCTCGTTGGTCGCCGCGGCGATCGAGTTGACCATCTCGCTGAGATCGACCGCGTAGGTCTTGATCTGGCTGAGCGATTCGCCCGCCGACGATGCCTGCTCAACGCCCGAGTTGACGCACTCGGTGCCCTGCTGCATCTGCTCGACGGCCCGGGCGGTGTCCTTGCGGATCGCGGTGATCGACTGCTCGACCTCCTCGGTCGCCTGGGTGGTGCGGTCGGCGAGCTTGCGGACCTCGTCGGCGACGACCGCGAACCCACGGCCGTGCTCGCCGGCCCGGGCCGCCTCGATCGCGGCGTTGAGCGCGAGCAGGTTGGTCTGGTCCGCGATGTCGTTGATGACGGCGATGACCTGGCCGATCTCCTCGCTGCGGCGTCCGAGTTCGGTCACGGACGTGCTGCCGGCCCGGACGGCCTCGTTGATCTTCTGCATGTCCTTGATCGTGGAGTCCACGACCGAGCTGCCCTCGTTGGCCGATTCGCCCGACGCGTTCGCGTGATCGGCGGCCTGCTTGGACTTGACGGCGACCTCCTCCGCGGACGAGCTGAGCTCGATGATCGCCGCCGAGCACCGCTCGACGAGCTGGGTCTGGTGTCCCATCCCGCTGTGCGTCTCGTTGGCGAGCGCGGCCACCTGGGTGGTGGTGGACGAGATCTGATTCGCCGAGTCCTGCAGGCTGCGGACGATGTCCGTCAGCGAATCGCACAGGGTGTTCATGGATGTCGCGAGCTGGCCGAGATCGTCGTCGGTCTCCAGCTCGACGTGCTCGATCGTCAGGTCCCCGGCCGCGAGCGCGTTGCTCATGTCCGTCAGGCGGCGGATGGGGATCGTGATCGAGCGGATGATCATGAAGGCGATGGCGATGCCGATCACCGCGGTCATGAAGAGCATCGCGATCGACACGCGCTTGGCGTTGGCGAGGGTATCGGTCAGGTTGCTCGTGGCGTCCGGCGCGTCGTTGACGATGTCCTCGAGCTGCTGCTCGAGCTGGGCGTGCACCACGACGACCTGCGAGCGCGTTTCGGCGAGCTGCTGCTCCGCTTCGGCGAGTTTGTTGATCGCCTTGTAGTAGACATCCCAGTTCTTCGCCCACGCCTCGCGGTTCTCGGCGGGGATGTCGAGGCGTTCGACCGCCTCCTCAAACTCCTCCAGGCGCTGCGCGATGCGCCCGATGTACTTCTCCGCGTCCCCACGCATCAGGTAGTCCTTCTCGTGGCGTCGGCACATGAGCATCAGCACCGTGAGCTCGTCGTGACCCGAACCGGCCAGCGCTTCCTCAACCGTGTGCACAGCCTGACGGAGCTCGCCCTCGAGCCCTTCCTTCTCGGTCAGCCCGCGTGTCTGCATCACCGAAGTGAGATCCGCGAAGAGCTGCTTGTATTCGCTGAGATGGGCCAGCGCGGTATCGACCTTGGGCTTCCAGTACGCGCCCCGCTCCATCTGCGTGAGTGAGCTCAGCTCCTGCTCCACGCCCGCGATCGCGCTCTGGAACTCCTCGAGCTGCTGCAGGTCGCGCTCCAGGAAGAACTTGTTCTGGATCTCGCTGGCGCGGTAGAGCGATGCGCGGGCTCGCTCTGCGCTGCCCCGCTCGGCCACGGGGCCCTCGAGGACCGCGTGGGTCTCCTCCGCGGATTTCGCAGAGAGCAGCACGCTCGTGCCCCCGGTGACGAACGCGAGGACGATCATGAGCCCAAAGCCACCAAAGAGCTTGGCCTTGAGTGGGGTCTTTCGATTCAATCGCTTGAGCACAGCCATTCCTTTCACCAGCGCCTAATCGGTCGGCACCTGTTCCTTGTGAACGGGTGCGTGCGCTGATGTCGGGCGGGATCTCCCCCATATCAAGGAAGACCTTCATGCATGACACAGAAATGAGTGACATGCCCTAGCGGGTTGGGCGTGGCACCGGGTATGCCCGCCCGGAACTCGCCAAAGGGCGCGTTTTTTTAGGCAGTTTCCCCTGATCTGCCAGCCGCGGGGGCACGGGAGTGAGTGGGCTCAGAGGACTTCCGTGGCCGCGGACCGCAGTCGGCGGCGCAGGCGTGCGGCGAGGCGGGTGCCCACGAGATGCTCCTCATCGAGCACCTCGTGCGCACCGGCATCCAGCAGCTCCTGCTTGTAGCGGTGGTAGCGCCCGCGGGCGATCACGTGGATCTCCGGGGCACAGTCGCGGATCAGGCCGATGATCTTCTTGGCCGCGGGCGGGTCGGGGATCGTCACGATCGCGATCTGGGCATGATGGATCTTGAGGTGCTCGAGAACGTCCGCCTGTGTCGCGTCGGCGACGTGGGCGTGCAGCCCGAGGTCCCGCGCGGTGCGGATCATGCCCGCGTTCATGTCCACCACATCGACGCGCAGCGGGAGCTTGCTCGCGGCGCGACCGATCGCCTGTCCCGCGGGGCCGAAGCCGATGATGACCACGTGCTTGCGTACATCGTCCTCCTCGACGCCGTCATCGTGGTCTCTCGCCCCGTTCCCGAGGCCCAGGATGCGGTGGATCGCGATGGAGATCGCGGGCGCCAGCATCACGAGGAAGGGCGTGACGAAGAGCGACACGATCGTGGCCGATACGATGAGCGTGAAGATGTCCTCCTCGATCAGCCCGTCCTTCGCGGCCGCGGCCGCGAGCACGAAGGAGAACTCACCCACCTGCGCGAGGCAGATGCCCGAGGCGAACGCGGCTCGCGAAGCCACGCCGAACGATCTGAGCACCACCCAGATGACGAGCGATTTGCCGATGACAATCGCCGCGACCAGCGCCAGGACCGGCCCGATGTGCTCGATGAACCAGACCGGGTCGCCGAGCATGCCGATGGACGCGAAGAACAGGGTGACCAGGAGCGTCTTGATGGACGCGACGTCCGCGCGGACCTGGGTCGCGAACGGCGACTCGGCGAGGATCATGCCCGCCACAAAGGCCCCCAGCGCCGGCGAGAGCCCCAGCTCGTGCGATCCCCACGCGGCGCCGATGCCCACCACGAACGCGAGCAGGATGGGCAGGTCGCGGTTCTGACGCAGGGCCTCGAGTCCGAGCACGAGCGGGGCGATCTTGTTCAGCAGCACGAACAGCACGACCACGAGCCCGCCCGCGAGCAGCAGCGCCCGGAGCATGCCCATGCCCACCTCGGTCATGGTCCCCTCACCACCCAGGACCGTGACAAGCAGGAACAGGGGGACCACCGCGATGTCCTGCATGAGCAGGATCCCGAGGGCGTATCGCCCGTGGACGCTCTCGATCTCGGCGCGGGCGATGAGCAGGCGCAGCACGCACGCCGTGGAACTGAGCGAGACGATCGCCCCGATGACGATGGAGGAGTTGAAGGAGAGGCCGAACGCCTTTGCGCAGGCCAGCCCGACGCCCATGGTGACGAGGACCTGCGCGGCCCCGCCGCCCAGCGCGGCGATCCCGAGGCGCTTGAGGCGTGGCCAGGAGAACTCAAGCCCGATCGCGAAGAGCAGGAGGGCCACGCCGAGCTCCGCGAGGTGGGTGACGTGCTCGCCATCGGAGACGAGCCCGATCGCGTTGGGACCGATGAGCGTGCCCGCGGCGAGGTAGCCGAGGATGGCGCTCTGGCGGAATCGCTCGCACACCAGCCCGAGCACCAGCGCACCGCCCAGCAGGAACAGAATTTCCATGATGGTGTGCCAGAACTCGGCCATGCTGATCACCCAGGGGCTGGAGGGGGTCGATGGGTGTGCCATCGGGGTTGACCGTGGATCATACTCGCCGACGCGTCGCTGCTCCCGATCCACGGATCGGAACGCCCGAATGTGTTACGATCCTTCGAGCCCCATACCCGACGCCAGAGCGAACGGAGTCGCATGAAGTCCATCGCCGCACAGATCCTGATCCTCACCCGCCAGCGCAGCTCGCGCCGGAACCTCAAGGCGCTTGGCAAGTTCATCGCGGTGCTCATCGGGATGATCCTGACGTACACGGTGATCTTCCACTTCATCATGGACTACGAGGATCAGGAGCACACCCTCATCTCCGGGCTGTACTGGACGCTTGTGACCATGTCCACGCTCGGGTTCGGCGATATCACGTTCGAGAGCGACCTCGGACGCGTGTTTACGATCATCGTGATCCTGTCGGGGACGCTGTTCCTGCTGGTCCTGCTGCCGTTCACGTTCATCCAGTTCTTCTATGCCCCGTGGATGGAATCGCAGGCGCAGGCGAGCGTGCCGCAGAACCTGCCCGAGAGCGAGCACGACCACATCCTGCTCACCCAGCTCGACCCGGTCACCGAGGCGCTGATCAAGAAGCTCGAGCAGTTCGGGCACAGCTACGCCCTCATCGTCGAGGAGCTCGATCAGACGCGGCGCCTCCACGACCAGAACTACCGGGTGATGCACGGGGATCTTGACGACCCGGAGACCTACGAAGCCGCCCGCCTCGATCGGGCGGCCATGCTCGTCTCGACGCTCAGCGATGCCGAGGACACCACGGTCTGCATCACCGCGCGCGGGGTCAGCGAGAAGACCCCCATCGTGACCACGGTGGAGGATCCGATCTCCAAGCAGATCCACGAGATGGCCGGCGCGAGCGACGTCATCCGCCTGCCGGAGATCATGGGGCAGGCGCTGGCCCGGTGCAGCTCTGGCGGCGACGCGATCACGCACACCGTCGCGAGCTTCGGCACGCTGCACCTCGCCGAGGCCAACGCGGCAAAGACCCCGCTCGTCGGCAGGACCCTCCGCGAGAACCGCCTTGGCGACCTCGGAGTAAGTGTCGCGGGGCTCTGGGAGCGGGGCGAGTTCAAGCCCGCGGGTCCCGACAGCGTCGTGGGGCCCAACACCGTGCTCATGGTCGTGGGGTCAGAGGAGCAGCTGCTCAACTACGACGAGCATTTCGCGATCTACGCCGTCACCGGGGAACCGGTGATCCTCATCGGAAGCGGCCGCATCGGCAAGGCCACCGCGGAAGCGCTCGATGAGCGGGGCGTGAAGTACCGCGTGATCGAGCAGGATCCGCGGCGCGTGATCGACCCGGTCAACACGATCGTCGGCAACGCCGCGGACCCCGAGATCCTCAAGGAGGCCGGGATCGCGACGACCCCCACCGTCATCATCACGACCAACGACGACGACACCAACCTCTACCTGACGCTGCTGTGCCGCCAATCGAACCCGGACGTCGAGATCATCGCGCGATGCACGCTCGACAAGCACGTGAAGGCCCTGCACAAGGCCGGGGCGGACTTCGTGCAGTCCTACGCCTCGATCGGCGCGTCGAGCATCTTCAACCTGCTGCAGAAGAGCCGCGTGGTCACCGTGACCCAGGGGCTCGACGTGTTCCGTGTCAACGTGCCCGAGGAGGTCGTCGGCAAGCGGATCATGGAGTGCGGCATCCGCGAGAAGACCGGGTGCACCATCATCGGGTATCACGAGGGTGACACGCTCCAGCCCAACCCTCGCCCGGACACGGTGCTTGAGAAGGGACGCGAGATGCTCATGATCGGCGACTGGGAATCACGCAACAACTTTTTCAAGGTGTACAACGCCAGCTGAACCAATCAGTCCCCCGCGATCAGCTCCACGACCCGCCCCGCCTTCTCGTTGGGCACCAGGAAGGTCAGCGAGTAGTGGGCGATCTTCCAGCGGTCGTTTACTTTTCGGAGCACGGACGTGCCACGCAGTGTGCCGTATTTCTCGTTTTCAAGGATCTCATCGGCCCATGCGGTATCGCGCGCATCGTTGAACGCGATGTGTGATTCGACCTGGGTGTAGGTCCACCCGTTCCCGTCGCTGAACGGCTCACGCGCGTAGCTCATGAACTCGTCCTTCGTCCAACGCTCCGACGCGTCGGTGCCGAGGAAGACGGCGTCGTCCGTCATCTGATCGAAGTAAAACTCGTAGAGGCCCTGATCGGCCGCGACGTGCCAGGAGGTCAGCACGCCGTTAATCACGACCTTTTCCATGTCGTCGTAGAACGTATGGCGGGATTGCGTGCTTGTACACCCAGCCAGCAGTAAGACGCACATAACAGCGAACAAACGAGTCATCTCTTACTCCGATTCTGCGGGTGTTTCCGCGTTGACCATCCAGCTGCTGAAGTCCTCAACAAACGTCCAGACCTTCTCGACGTGCTCTGCGGGCATCTTGTACTGCTCCGGCGCCTCGTCGAGGGTCTCGCGGTAGCAGCGGAGCCACTCCTGACGCGCCGGCTCGTCGATGACGAAGGGCAGGTGGCGAGCCCGCATCATGGGCCGCCCGTAGCGCTGCTGATAGAGGTGCGGGCCGCCGAAGAGGAAGACGAACATCGCGGCGGATTTGTCCGCCGCCCGCATCAGGTTCTTCTCCGACCTGGGGAACATGTGCGCGATGCTGGACTGGCCCAGTCGGCGATAGAACGCGTGAAAGAACCGGGTGATCTGCTCCTCGCCCATCGTCTCGTAGACCTCCGCGGGGATGCGGTCGGTCTGCGGCGGTCCGCCGGGCGGGGTCCAGATCGGGACCCCGTCGCGGGATTCCGGGTCGTGCGGGGGCAGGGCGTTGAGTATGTCCATACCGAACCCTACGCACCGCACACGTTTCGAGCGCATCCGGGAATAGAGCACGGGCGAGATGGGTTGTCACAGGGAACAAACCCGTCCTGTGCGTGAGGCCCGAGCGCTGGATTACCGGCTGCTCGGGCCTTCTTTCTGTGTTCGAGTGCTGGGTCAGCTCAGCACGACGAACAACGCGTGCAACAAACCCGGCAGGTAGAAAACCAGCGTCAGGATGATGTTGAGGATCAGCGCCCCGCCCACGCCGGACTTGAGCCCGACCGCGAGCGGCGGCAGCAGGATCGCGATGATGACGAGCAGGAGCGTGTTGGTTTGGATATCAGACATGCGTTGGTTCCTTTGGAATGGTCCCCGTTTCCTGACACACAGTATACATGATGGCCCCCACGCCTGCTTTACGCACGCCGGGCGAGCAGCCGCACGAGGGTGGCTCGGAGCTCGGCATGCAGCTGGCGGTCCTCCCCGTGCGCGTCGGCGACGCGGGCGCTCCCAAAGTCGTACGCCTCGAAGGGCCCCTTGAGACGCAGGTCCGGGTCTTCATGTGCGAACCGGGGCACGCAGTGGCCGTGCAGCTCGGGCACCTGGTTGCAGAGCACGAGGTAGTTGATGCGTTCCGCCCCGGTAACCTCGAGGATCGCGTCGCCAAGCAGGGTCAGATCGGAAAAAAACTGCCCCCGCAGCGACTCATCCAGATCGTTGGGGGACGGCACGACCACGCCGTCACCGCCGAGCTTCGGGAGCAGCATGCAGCAGCCGGTGATGGGTGCCGGCTGGTACTTGCCGAGGATCGCATAGCCGGAGGGCATTTCTGCGATCAGCTGCGGGTCCTCGCCGTCGAGGATCCGCTGGACGCGGTTGGAGATGGGGCCGGGCTGCTGTGTCGTGCTCATTTGGTGAGTCCTGTGCCCATGCCGGGGGGCATCATCGCGTGGGGGGTGTCGGCGGCCCGGGTGATCATGGTGATCCCATCGGGCAGGTCATGCGAGACATCGCTGACCACATCGCCCTCGAGCTTGCGGGAGAAGAGCGAGCGGCGCGACTTACCCATGATGAGCGTGTCGCAGCCGTACGTGACGGTGTGGTCGAGGATCTCGTCGGGGATGTCCTGGCTGGTGACGTAGATCGGGACGAAGCTGACCCCGGCCTCGCGTGCGAGCATCGCGGTGGTGCCCAGGGCCTCCTGGGCCGCCTCGTCGGTCTCGATCCGAGGTGCCTGACCGGGGCGGAGATCCATGACGCGGATCGGGCGGACAAAGATGGCGAACAGGGTCGCGTCGCGTCGCTTGGCGAGATCGACGGCGTATTCCGACTGGTAGCGACCGCGGGCGGCGAGCATGATCTTGGGCTTGTCCGGGTCGATCTTGATCTCCACGCCGTGGAGCAGCTTGAGCCATCCGCTCTCGGGGGCTTCCAGCGCTTCTCCCGTGTCGATGACGGCCTTGTTGCGGACGGTCCGCACGCCCAGCGCCAACGCCACGAGCGTGCCCGAGAACGCGGTCGAGACCGGCTGGGTGAACGCGATGGTGAGCGAGATCGAGAGCAGGAAGAGCCCTAAACCCCAGAACAGCACGCGGGTCACGGGCCCCAGATCGAGCTCCCTGTTGATGGCGGAACTCAGCACGGTCACCGTGATCGCCCCCGTCACGCCCAGCACATAGAGCGACGCGAGCACGGTCACGTTCTGCTCCACCATGATGACAAGGATCGGGACGATGACGCTGGCGATGAGCCCGACCCACGGCACACCCGAGTAGTTGAGCTTGGTGAACGCCTTGGGCAGCTCGTTGTCCGCCGCCATGGCGAAGAACACGGAGACCATGGCCATCACCGCGGTATTGGTGGCGCTGAGGAGCAGGAGCCCGAAGGTGATCCCGGCCAGGGCCCCGAAGATCCGCCCCAGCTCGGCTCCCAGCGCGTTGCTGGCGGTCTCCTCCGCGATCACCCGCATGGAGGCGTTGGTGTACTGCTCGACCTGCTCCTTGTGGGTCTCGTAGTGCTCGTAGGCGTGGTTGGTCTCTGGCGAGAGGGTGGAGAGCTGCTCCTGCGAGAGCTCGAAGTGCCCGCCGCCCTCGAAGTCGGGGTGCCATGACTCCGGGAAGGTCTCGACGACGCCCTGGCGGCTCTCCATGAGGCGGATCTCGTCCGGGACGTGCATGTCGTGGAGCGAGGTGCCGATCACGGAGAAGGTCAGTGCGGTCAGGGCGAGCCCGAAGATCATGTTGAGCCCGACGACCTCGATGGAGACGGGCCAGATGGTCTTCTTGGCTTCCTTACCCACGGGCTCTTTCATGAGCCCGGTCATGTTTGCGACGGCCTCGACGCCGGCGAGCGCGAGGCAGATTTTGGTGAAGTTCACCCAGGCGTCCGTCGGCGGGGTGATCTCGAAGTACTCAAACTCGATGGTGCTCACGCCCTCGATGAAGTACGGGATCGCCAGTACGGCCATCACCGCCGAGACACCGAGCGCCACCAGGGCGATGATGAGGGCGAACTTGCCTGCGGACTTGGCGCCGAGATAGTTCACGCCGCCGATGAGCACGATCGAGGCCACGGCCAGGGGGAGGACCCAGGCGTCGGGGACGTGGAAGTAGTGGAAGGCCTCGATGACCGAGATCGCGGCGGTCATGATGTAGCCGCTGAGAAGCAGCGTCGAGCCGATGACGGACAGCGTCGGCGAGAGCTGTCGCGCGGCGGTGTAGACCCCGCCGCCGTCCGGAAAACACCGGCAGATGTGGGTATATGCCCATGAGACCGCGAGCATGAGCAGCCCGATGGCGGCGAGGTACACGACGCTCGCGTGGGCCGTATACAGGAACGCCAAGCCGAGGACATAGAGGCGGGAAGTGCCCCAGTCGCCGTAGAGCAGTGGTCCGGCGTGGACCCAGCGCAGGTTGCGTGGGCGGGATTCAGTAACGAGCATGCCATCTCCTGCACTCAGACGGGCAGAGCAGTATAGTGCCCATCCGACGCGTGATCGGACGTGGGTTCGTCGTCCTCGCTCAGATCGCCGGATCCGGCTTCATTCGGGACGATGACGGACCGATAGGTGTGCGAGCGAGTTGGCGATGCGGAATCGGTGCTCGCGGTGAAATGGCGATGAATAAATCCTCAGGGATATGATCCGTGGAAACACAAGCGTCCGTTGCAACGAATAGACTTGCGTGCTACGAACGAATCTCCAAACCGAACCCGGAATCGCACGATTGAGTGACGAAGCGAAGCCAAACCAGAACGCCGGTAACCATTCGCCGGACGATACCACCCCGTTCGGGACCGAGGCGATGGGTGAGAACGACCCCATCTCCGTGGCGGAGGCGGAAAAATCGATCATGGCCGCCACGAAGGACGGCACCAACATCGACACGCTGATCGGTCGCCTGGTGATCGATCAGGGGCTCGCGACGCCCGAGGAGGTCAAGCACTGCCTGACCCTCACGCGGACCGAGGACACAAAGGGATCCGCGGATACCCTGAGCAACTCGCTGGCTCAGGTGCTTGTCCACCGCGAGTACGTGACCAAGCGCCAGATCGCCCGCCTGCGTGAGGCGATCGAGGCGGAACGCTCCGGCTCCTCGATCTCGGGATACAAGATCCTGGGCAAGCTAGGTGCCGGCGCGATGGCGACCGTCTACAAGGCCAAGCAGATCTCGCTGGACCGGATCGTCGCGATCAAGAAGCTGCCCAAGAAGTTCAGCTCCAACCCGCAGTTCATCGAGCGGTTCTTCGCCGAGGGGCGTGCCGCGGCCCAGCTGAACCACCCCAACATCGTGCAGGCGTTCGACGTGGGCAACGAGGGCGACCTGTACTACTTCGTGATGGAGTACGTCGAGGGACGCAGCGTCCACGACGACATCGTCACCCACAAGCGGTACAAGGAATCGGAAGCGATCGACATCGCGATCCAGGTCGCCGAGGCGCTCGAGCACGCGCACGACCGCGGGCTGATCCACCGCGACGTGAAGCCCAAGAACATCATGATCACCCGCGAGGGCGTGGTGAAGCTGGCGGACATGGGCCTGGCCCGGGCGATGAGCGACGTCGAGGCCGCCGAGGCCGAGGCGGGTCGTGCGTTCGGCACCCCCTACTACATCTCGCCCGAGCAGATCCGCGGCGAGAAGGACATCGGGCCGCCCGCGGATATCTACTCGCTGGGCGTGACGCTGTACCACATGGTCACCGGCTCGGTGCCCTTCGAGGGCAAGAATCCCAGCTCGGTGATGCACAAGCACCTCAAAAGCGAGCTGGTGCCGCCGGACCACGTGAACCCGAAGCTCAGCGCGGGCATCTCCGAAGTGATCGAGATGATGATGGCCAAGCGGGTCAGCGACAGGTACCAGAACTGCGCCGATTTGCTGATCGATCTCCGGTCGATCAAGCAGGGAGAAACCCCTCCGCTGGCCCATAAAGACGTATTCCATGCCGATGACCTTCAGCGGATCGCGGCCGAGGCCGAGCAGGCCGCCCCCGCCGAGATCCCCGAGAACACTGCCCCGATGGGCTCGCCAACGGTGATCGATCACCTGATCTGGCCGCCGTTCATCGTGGTGGTGGCGCTGCTGGTGATCTCGCTGGTGCTGAACCTGGTGGCATGAACAGACAACAATCAAATTCACCCCGGGGTCGGATCAGAAAGCTTGCTTTCGAGACCTCGGGCTGGTTCAATAGTGCAGTCGCGGGCAGAGTGCCCGCCTGAGAAGACTTGTAAAGGAGATTGGATATCGCTCGCAGACGATTCTACAGAGGCGCCGGACCGGTTAACCGGACGCGCGTAAACCACATGATCCGCATCACTCCGATCCGACTGATCGATGAGAACGGCGAACAGCGGGGTGTCGTGGAGACATCCGAAGCCATGCGCATGGCCCAGGCCGCGGGGCTCGACCTTGTTGAGGTCGTCGCTGACTCGCGCCCGCCCGTGTGCAAGATCATGGACTACGGGAAGCACAAGTACGAGCAGTCCAAGAAGGAAGCCAAGGCACGCACGCACGGCAACGAGCTCAAGGAAATCCGTCTGGGTCGCTCGATCAAGATCGACCCGCACGACGTGCAGATCCGCGTGGATCAGGCACGACGGTTCCTGATGGCCGGCCACAAGGTCCAGATCACCCAGCGGTTCCGCGGGCGTGAGATGATGCACAAGCAGCTCGGCGAAGAACGTCTCCTACAGATCTGCCAGGACCTGAGCGACGTCGCGAAGATCGATGTCGCACCCAAGGGCATGGGCCGCTCGATCACGCTCGTGCTCTCGCCCGACAAGGACAAGATCAAGACCATCAAGGCCAAGCTCGAGCAAGAGGGCAAGGCCATGGAGGAAGATCTCGAAGCGCTCGAGGCACAGGTCGCGGCCCAGAACGCCGAGGACGAGGGCGACGACCAGGACGAGTACGAGGGCCTGACCGAAGAAGAGAAGATGGAGAAGAAGAAGGAAGAGAAGAAAGCCAAGCGCGGCCCCAAGGACGACCGGGCGAACAACCCCGTCGACGACGAGGTCGCGGATCTTCTCGGCGAGATCTGACCCTCCCAGCTTTTCGAACCCGAACCTCAAACCCCGGCCCAGCCGGGGTTTTTTGTGAATACCATCCCGCATGCCCATGACAGCGTTCACCCTCGACGGCGAGCACGAAACCCGCAACGGGTGGCTCTACACGTTCACACTGAATCAGGGGGCAGCCCCCAGCCACCACGAGCTGACGCTCAGTTGGGTGGACCACGAGCACCTGGTCGGGGGGGCGATCGCTCCTGAACACCTCGCGAAAGCCATCATCGGGCTGGCGATCGAGTTTTACGGTGAGGCATTGCCGAGCAAGTTTGATGCTGCCTCGCTGCGTCGACGCCTTGATGATTTCGATGAGCGTGTGCGAGCCAATATCAACGCTCCGCTCTGAGACTCGGCCAGTCTGCGCGAGCCGATAAATCCTGCCCTATCGGTCTCAAGTGACGATTTTCGAAATTTCATGATGGCATTTACCCAAGGCTCGTGTACTATTTATGTACAGAGATAAGTCTGGCCATGACTTCGATATGGCCGCCTATCAAACAGACATGAATCCGGAGGGATCGGATGAACACGCAAAGAATCGCTTGTGCAATCGTGGGGCTCGGAGCAATCAGCGCGACAGCGCTCGGTGGTAACGTCATCCTCAACACCTTTGACCTGTTCGATCACCCAAGCGGGGCGATCGATCCGCAGGCATACGGGCTGCGCCTTGACGGCCTGGGCATCGAAGATCCCATGACGTTCAGCTTCGGCGACAGCCAGGCGAACTCGACCATGACCCTTCAGGTCGTGGACACCGGCTCCCAGACCGAGATCCGCATGTTCGGCACCGTGACGGGCAACAGCGCCAATGGCGGCACGGACTTCGGCTCCTTCTCGCTGAACGTCACCTACGTCGTTGATGCGGTCGGGAACGGCTGGGAAGACAACAACAGCGCCAGCGGCGTCATGGTCGGTACCCTCGAGGGCGACTTCGGGTCCGGCAATGAGGTTGTTGACCTCTTCGGCAAGTCTGATGGCAACGATGCTTTCCGCTTCCTCGCCGACGGTCACCGCATCAGTGGCGACAGCAGCTCCTGGGTTGGGCGCGGGTGGTTGCTCCCCAACAACATGATGGGCGACACCAACGACTTCCTGTTCCAGGGGGCGCTCGTACCCCTGCCCGCGGCAGCGTGGGGTGGGCTCGCGATGCTCGGCGGGATCGCCGCGGCTCGCCGCTTCCGCAAGTAAGATCAACGAAGAACTCCATCCGAAAGCACCCCGCGGGGTGCTTTTTTCATGCGCGGCGGCTATCTTGCACCTTGGACCGGTGCCGCCTCCCACACGAAGGATCCCATGGACCCGCTTGAGTTCTCGCTTCGCATGCTCGTCGGATTTGTCGCCGGTTGTGTCGGCGGGCTTGCCGGGCTGGGTGGCTCGATCATCATGATCCCCGCGCTCGCGATGTTCTGGGGCTACGAGGACGAGGAAGCCAAGAACGAGCATCACGTCTACATGGCCGCGGCGATGTGCGTGAACGTGATCGTGGCGCTGTCTTCTACGTTCCTGCACACGAAGAAGAAAGCCGCCCGCAAGGACCTGCTGATGGTCCTCATCCCAGCCATGGTCGTCGGGATGCTGATCGGTGTCACGGTATCCAGCGGCAACAAAGGCGCCTGGGCCCTCTACGCGTTCGCTGGGTTCATCTGGCTCTACTGCCTGTATAACGTCATTACGACGATCGTGAAGCTGCCGGACTACCCGGACGACACCCCGACGCCGGCGTGGTGGAAAGTCGGCGCGGTCGGGCTGTTCGCCGGGTGCGTCGCGGGGTATCTGGGCATCGGCGGCGGCATCCTGCTGGTCCCGCTGCTCAACCTCGCCAAGCTCCCGCTGCGACACGCGATCGCGGGCAGCGCCGGCGCGATGTGGGTCGCGTCCCTGATCGGCGCAACGGGCAAGCTGGCGCTGCTCCCAACGATCTACCTCCCGGACGGGACTCAGCTGCGGATCATGGACGCGATCTGGTTCGCGATTCCGATGGGGATCGGCGCCCTCGTTGGTGCGTACCTCGGGGCGTTCCTCGCCCATAAGCTGCGTCTGCCCCACCTGAAGCTCGCCATCGCGTTCATCCTCGCGATCGCTTCCGTCAAGATGGTGCTCTAACTGCGTGATAACGGCGGTCATCGGGGCATTTGTTGGATTTCACTTGGCGTCTCGCCGATCCTCTTCTATCTTGACTGATGAGACTCGGGAGGAGTTTTATGAGACGTACAACGACGGATTCACGTTGGGCCTCGGCTCGGCGGGTGATGCTCATCGCGATATTCACGATCGGGCTGGCACCGCTGCACGCGTTCGCGGACAACATCAGTCTCTTCATTGTCACCGGCCAGTCGAATGCCCGTTCGAACTACGCCCTCGGCATCGAGGCGGGGCTGCGTGCCTCCGGTGAGTATGAGCGAGTGGTCGTGTTCCATAAACGCCATGGTGGGAACTGGCTGAATCAGTGGATCGTCAGCGAGGGCGGGGGCGTCTACTCGCCGGGCACCAATATGACCAACGACCTCTGGGCGAGCGATGGGTCCTCAGAACTCCAGCAGCTCATTGCCTCGCTCGAGGCCGATGGGCACACGGTCAAGGTCGAGGGATTCTTCTGGTTCCAGGGTGAGAGCGACACCATCAACGCGGGCTCACGAGCGACCTATCAGGCCCGGTTCGAGTGGATGATCAGCACCCTCCGCTCGCACTACGGCAACTTTGATCTGCTGGTCACGCTGGTCGACTGGAATCACGATCTTACCGATCAGCTGATCAAAGATGGCTACATGCCCGAATGGGTCGATGAGCTGCGCCAGGTCTTGGTCGATACCGCGGCTTCGCTCGGCGGGGTGCACCATGATTCCAGGGGGTATCCGCGGTCTGACCTGTGGCACGTGAGTGTCTCGGATGACCCGCGCGGGTTCTACGCTGCGGTCACCGACCTCGGCGCGGACCAGGCGGGGGTCTTTCTCGATCATACAATCTGCGAGGTCGATCTGAACCGGGACGGGCTGCTGAACTTCTTCGACGTGTCCGCCTTCCTTCAGGCGTTCAACGCGGGCTGCCCCTGAGCGTGGCAACCGGATCTGATCATGTGAGCCCCGCGAAGCGGGGTTTTTTCGTGTATACGTTCGCGTCTCGGACAGCTACGATCATGCATGCCCCCTTCACGCGAGCGCAACCCCAACTCGACCCCCTCCCAGTTTCGTTCGAAGCTTGGGACGTATCTGACCGGTGTCGCGATCGGGTTCACGCTGCTGGGCATGATCTATTTCTTCAAGCATCAGGCCGTCCAGCGTGAGCAGGCGCGCCAGGATCAATCACACGCGCAGCAGGACACGGGTGAACCATCGGGAGCA
>CAXREY010000039.1:0-41865 GCA_964229845.1 Phycisphaerales bacterium UBA1924 | reverse complement strand
ACGGCGCTGGTCTCACTCATGGGTGCATCTTAGCCGATACAGAACCACTCCCGTCGGATCTGAGTGACACGAAATCGGTGATTTTCGCACAAGAACCCGGTTGACGCGTCCGAGGTTCAGGGTATGCTTCCCCCTCGGAGCCCGCTCCGAGATCCTTTGGCCGATCGATCCGTCGAAAAGCCGATGGGCATATAGCTCAGTTGGTAGAGCACGGCATTGAAAATGCCGGTGTCCGTGGTTCGAGTCCGCGTATGCCCATTCCATCCAGAACCAAACGAAAGCAGCCGCGATCCTCGATCGCGGCTGCGTTTATTTTCATCAACATCTCTACCCGCGTATCAGGGACAACCTTGCGTGAACCACTGAAGCAGCAACGACACGTCGAAGAAGTCGATCATCCCATCACCATTGAGATCCGGGTCGAAATCGCAGTTGATCCCGCCCGAGTTGTAACACGGCAGGAAAATCGAGATATCGAAGAAGTCGATCTGCCCATCGCCATTGAAGTCGCCAGGGCACGGACCAACGTCACCACGCGCAAGCAGCTCAAACGCAAACACGCTCGGCGGCACATACCCCTCACCGATGTCCGGGCACGCGAAGTCTCCAAACCAGTAGGCCCCTGTGAAGTCGACCCCGTCCGATGCCAGGAATCGCCCATCTACGCCGGTCGCCGCCGCAGGAACCGAATCATCGAAGTCAGACCCACCCGGCGTCACATCCAGACCAGTCGGCCAGCCGAGCTGAATACCGATCGTGTCCTGATCACTCGCGGGCAGCACCCCACTGTCGCTATCCGAGTCAAAGTCATTCCCGGTCCCGGGCAGGAAGGTCCGGATGCTCCACGACCAATCGAACAGCCCATCGCCGTCCAAGTCAGAATCAGGTATCCCGTCGAAGTCCCTGTCCGCGTTGGAAACAGAAACCCCGTCACCGATGCCGTCGGAGTTCGTATCAACGTCGTTGTTGCAGAACGCCGCAGTCTGGCAATCGCCGTCAGAGTCACCGATCTCAAACGACAGATCGGTCGCGGTGCCAAAGCCAACAAGATCAACGCTCGCCGACCAACCAGTCAGCGCGCCCGCCGCCACGTTGTCAGGCGTATTGCCCGGCAGGTTGAAGAACAGGAACTGAATCAGCGGGAGCCGCGTCGAGCTGTTGATCACCCGCGCGTCATCCGCATCCCAAACGGTCCACTGCGCCGCAAACTCCTCAACACCAACCACACCGCTCGATGAATCCGTGCCGTTCGCCCACGCATCGGGGATCGCCGTCACCCAGTTGATCGCGAGACAATCCACAACGGTATCCTTCGCGATGTCGCCCGCCTGCAGGAGCTCCACCGCCTGGCTGACCGCGGTGGTCCCGTTCGGATCGTTGAACGCGAAGAAGAAACCGGTCGAACCGACCGCGTCCCGGATGCAGTCCGGGTACGGGGCCCGCGTAGACCAGATCGGCTCGCTGCTGCCCGCATCAGCACCCACGGTCTGATCCCCCCGCTCGAGGGTCACCACCCGCTCGCCGGTCGCGAGGTTGTAGTAGATGTGACCGGTGCTCCCGATCGCACGCTGCACCTGATTTGTCACCCCCATGCTCTGCGCATGGGCAGTACCGACCGCGGCACCCGCGATCATCAGCGCACAACACATCCGTTGCTGGCGTTCCTTGTTCATGGTTCATTTCCTTTCCATCACAATACGAGCCGGAATCAACGGGCGGCTCACCCCGTCGGGTATCAAACTCAGCTACGGGCAACCCGTAGTGAAATCCTGGATAAACAACGAAACATCAAAGAAGTCCCACGCACCGTCCAGATTGAAATCCGCGTCAGGAAGCATCGCATTGAAGTCCATGATGAACGCGGAAACATCAAAGAAATCAAGCGACCCATCGCAGTTGTAATCAGCCGGGCAACAGTCGATCACCCCCGGCCCATACAGGACAAACTGGAACATCGCCGGAGGGGTGTACCCCGTGCCACCCGTCGAGATCAGACCGCCGCTACACGCGAACCCACCAAACCAGTACCCACCGTTGTAGGTGATCGAACCCGTCGAGTTCGGCGGGTTGTAGATGACGAACCGATCCTCCTCGCCAGTGCCGGCCGCATCCGCGCCCTCATCGATATCCCACGTCCAGGTGCCATCGCCGTTATCCACGGCCATGCCCTCGGGAACGCCGAAGTTGATCCCGATCGTGTCCGAGCTCGAACCGGTCACAACGCCCGTATCGCTATCGCTGTCGAAGTCGTTGCCCATGCCCGGCTGGTAGAACCGTACAGTCCAGGACCAATCGAACAGACCATCGCCATCAAGGTCAGAATCCGGCAGACCATCAAAGTCACGGTCCGCAAGACCAACCGGGGTCCCAGCACCGTCAACATCGCTATTGCAGAACGCCGCCGTCTGGCAGTCACCATCCGTATCACCAATCTCAAAAGAAAGATCCGTGGCGGTCCCGAACGCTACCAGATCGACATCCGCGGTCCACCCAGTCAGAGCCCCAGCAGTCTGGTTGTCAGGGGTATTCCCCGGAAGGTTGAAGAACAGGAAATCAACCAACGGCAAGCGCGTGGACTGATTGATCTCACGACCGTTGTCCGCGTCCCACACCATCCACTGGCCAGCCAACTCCTCGACGCCTTCGACACCACTGGTTGAATCGGTGCCGTTGGCCCACGCATCCGGGTGCGAAACCACCCAGTTGATCTGGATACAGTCAACCACAGAATCGGTCGCGATATCACCGTAATCCAGCAGCGTGATGTTGGTCGACAGCGAAGTCGTGCCCGGGTTGTCCACCCCGAAGAAGTACTCAGTGGTGTACCCCTGGGCCTCGCAGGGATTCCCGTCAAGAACCGCCCAGATCGGCATGCTCACACCGGTGTCCGCGCCCGAGGTTTGCCCGTCCTGCAGCAGCGTCACAACCCGCTCACCGGACGCGACGTTGAAGTAAATGTGCCCAGCCCGCACGACCTGCCCGCGCGTCGCCTCCAACATCACCGGATCCTGCGCCCGCACAATCCCACTCGCCATCCCGGCGCAGACCAGAATACCAAGGGCTTGCTGCTTCATTGTATCGCTCATGTCTTGCTCCACAGGAATAAGCCGGAGCCCCGGCAGTTCTGCCGGGATGCTCCAGGTAAAAATAATGTCAACAAACGCTCAGGTCACGGACAGCCAGCAGTGAACGCCTGGATGAACAGCGAGACATCAAAGAAGTCCCACAACCCATCGTTGTTCACATCCGCGTCCGGATCCATCGCATTGAAGTCCATGATGAACGCCGAAACATCGAAGAAGTCCCCGACACCATCGCCGTTGTAATCACAGTACTCAATACCGCCACTACCCGGCCCGTACAACACGAACTGGAACATCGCCGGAGGCGTGTAGCCCGTACCACCGGTCGAGATCAGCCCGCCGGTGCACGCGAACCCACCAAACCAGTAGCCACCGTTGTAGGTGATCGAACCGGTCGAGTTCGGCGGGTTGTAGATCACGAAACGATCCTCGGCACCGGTGCCCGCAGGATTCGCGTTCTCATCGATATCCCACGTCCAGGTGCCATCGCCGTTATCAACCGCAATGCCCTCAGGCACACCAAAGTTGATACCGATCGTGTCCGAGCTCGAACCCGGCGCAACGCCAGTATCCGAGTCGCTGTCGAAGTCGTTGCCCATGCCCGGCTGGTAGAACCGAACCGTCCACGACCAATCGAACAGCCCATCGCCATCGAGGTCAGAATCCGGCAGACCATCGAAATCGTTATCCATCGTGCCGACAAGCTCATTACAGAACGCCGCAGACTGGCAATCACCATCGGTGTCACCGATCTCGAACGACAGATCCGTGGCGGTCCCGAACGCAACCAGATCGACATCCGCGGTCCAGCCGGTCAGCGCACCATTCGCCTGATTATCAGGGGTGTTGCCCGGAAGGTTGAAGAACAGGAAATCAACCAGCGGCAGGCGTGTGGACTGGTTGATCTCACGCCCGTTGTCCGCATCCCAGACCATCCACTGGCCGGCAAGCTCCTCGACACCCTCGACACCACTGGTCGAATCGGTGCCATTGGCCCACGCATCCGGGTGCGCGACCACCCAGTTGATCTCGATACAGTCAACCACAGAATCGGCCGCGATATCACCGTAATCCAGCAGCGTGATGTTCGTGGACAGCGAGGTGGTGCCCGGGTTGTCAACCCCGAAGAAGTACTCCGTGGTGTACCCCTGCGCCTCGCAAGGATTGCCGCCCTGAATCGCCCAGATCGGAACACTGTTCCCGGTGTCCGCCGGAGCGGTCTGGCCATCGCCCAGCAACGTCACAATCCGCTCACCGGACGCGACGTTGTAGTAGATGTGCCCCGCCTTGACCACGTGAGCATTCGTCACGCCCAGGGTGGTCGGGTTGCTGGCCTGCGCCGCACCGGCAACAGTACCGGCCGCAATCATCATGCAAAGCATCGATTTCTTCATGTCCTTGTTCATTTTACATTCCTTATCACAAAATACACGAGCCGACATTGAACCGGGCGGCCCCTCCCGGCGGGTATCAATCCAAAGCCGCGCCTACGGGCACCCGGCGTTGTAGTCCATCAAATACGCGGACACATCGAAGAAGTCCGTGTACCCATCACCGTTGTAATCGCCGCCGTTGTTGTAATCCTGAATGAACAGCGACACATCGAAGAAGTTGGCCACCCCGTCACCGTTCAGATCCGCCGGGCAGAAACAACCGCAAGCCGGGCCGTACAAAGCAAACTGGAACATCGCAGGCGGTGTGTACCCCGGGCCACCGGTCGAGACCAGCCCACCGGTACACGCAAAGCCACCAAACCAGTAGCCACCGACGAGCGAGATCGCGCCGGTCGTGCTCGGCGCGCTCCAGAGGACAAACCGGTCCTCCTCACCCGTCCCGGCAGCCGCCACCGAGGTATCGATCTCCCACGTCCAGGTGCCGTCGTTGTTGTCAACCGCCTGGCCCTCAGGGAACCCGAAGCTGATCCCGATCGTCTCCGAATCAGGCCCTGGCAGCACGCCGGTATCACTATCGCTGTCAAAGTCATTCCCCGACCCCGGCTGATGGAACCGCACCGTCCACGACCAATCGAACAGCCCATCGCCGTCAAGATCCGAATCAAGCATCCCATCAAAGTCGCGATCCACATTCGCAACCGACGCACCATCTCCGATCCCGTCAGAATCGGTGTCCACATCGTTATTACAGAACGCGGCCGTCTGACAATCACCATCAGAATCACCGAGCTCAAAAGAAAGATCCGTCCCAGTGAACCCGCCAACCAGATCAACATCCATCGTGTAGCCCGAAAGCGCACCAGCCGACGCATTGTCCGGCGTGTTGCCCGGGAGATTCGTGAACAGGAAGCTGATTACGGGCAACCTCGAGCACCAACCGGCCTGCCCGCCATTCGACGGCTCCCACATCGTCCACTCGCCCGCGAGCTCCTCAACACCATCGCCCGCGCCATCCGAGTCAATATCCGTGTCCGGATGCGCCACAACCCAGTTCACCTGGATGCAGTCCACAACCGTATCGAGCGCAATATCGCCATAGTCCATCACCGTAATCGCCGTCGAAAGCGACGTCCCAGCCGACGGATTGTCAAACCCATAGTAGAACTCAGTGCTGTACCCCTGCGCCGCGCACGGATTCTGCACAAGCGTCGACCAGATCTCAAGACTCCCCCCAGCATCCGCCGGCGAAGTCTCCCCATCACCCAGCACCGTCACGACACGCTCACCAGTCGTCGCATTGAAGTAAATATGCGCCGTCTCAACAACGGCCCCGTGGCTCGCCTCCATCAATCCCGGCGTCGCCTCACCGGCCGCAAACGCACCACCCGCACTCATCACGAGGGCGCACGCGCCCACTCCACTCATCAAAATCTTCATCACGCCACTCCCCGTGTCGTTCACAAAACCGCGAAACGCGGAACGCAAGCGGATTCGCTTGCAATGATTCATGACTCCTATCCGCAAGAACCAAGTTGCAGTTCCAGAAAAAATATTTTTCCGAGCGAACACTAACTTGGGTTGCATTGCATCCCAACTTCCATCACAATGCAGGGTTTCGCGCGCCCCAACCCACCACCAAACCACCCCCCAATCTCAACCCCGCACACCACACCACGCCCGCTGGGAACCACGCCCACTCAGTCATACAATACAGCACCTACGAGCCATACCCCGGAGATCTCCGCAATGAGCACCGAAACAAGCAGCGACGCACCCAGCCGACTTACCAACTCCACGATTACCGGCCCCGGCATCGACCCAACTACAGGCAAGGTCGATCCACACGCCGTCACCATCTCCGGCCTCGTCCTCAACCCCCTCTACAGCCCCGACGACCTCCCCGAGTCCCTCCAGAACTACGACCGGTCCATCGCCAACCCCGGCGAGTTCCCCTACACCCGCGGCCTCTTCCCCCAGGGCTACCGCACACGCCTCTGGACCATGCGCCAGTTCGCCGGCTTCGGCTCCGCCGACGACACCAATGAGCGTTTCAAGTACATCCTCAACCAGACTAAGACCAAAACCGCCGCCAACACCGGCCTCTCCACCGCCTTCGACCTCCCCACCCTCATGGGCCGAGACTCCGACGACGTCCTCTCCCTCGGCGAGGTCGGAAAGTGCGGCGTCGCGATCGACACCATCGAGGACATGCACCGCCTCTACGCCGACATCCCCATCGACAAGGTCACCGTCTCCCAGACCATCAACGCACCCGCCGCCGTCATCTGGGCCATGTACCTCGCCATGGCCAAGCAGCGCAACATACCCTGGGACACCCTCGGCGGCACCCTCCAGAATGACATCCTCAAAGAGTTCCACGCACAGAACGAGTTCATCTACCCGCCCGAGGCCTCCACCAAGCTCGTGGTCGACACCATCGAGTTCCAGTCCAAGCACGTCCCCCGCTGGAACTCCGTCTCCATCTCCGGCTACCACATCCGCGAAGCCGGCTCCTCCGCAACACAGGAGCTCGCCTTCACCCTCCGCGACGGCATGGAATATGTCGAGGCCTGCCTCATCCGCGGCCTCGACATCGACGAGTTCGCCCCCCGCCTCTCCTTCTTCTTCAACGCCCACAACGAGTTCTTCGAAGAGATCGCCAAGCTCCGCGCCGCCCGCCGAATCTGGGCACGCATGATGCGCGACCGCTACGGCGCCAAGAAGGAACGCTCCTGGTACATGAAGACCCATGTCCAGACCGCCGGCTGCTCACTCACCGAGCAGCAGCCCTACAACAACATCGTCCGCGTCGCCTACCAGGCCATGGCCGGCGTCCTCGGCGGCTGCCAGTCACTCCACACCGACTCCATGGACGAAACCCTCGGCCTCCCAACCGAAGAAGCCGTCACCATCGCCCTGCGCACCCAGCAGATCCTCGCCCACGAGACCGGCGTCACCCGCACCGTCGACCCCCTCGGCGGCTCCTACTTCATGGAAGCCCTCACCGACAAGGTCGAGGCCGAAGCCCTCGCCTACATCGAGGAGATCGACAACATGGGCCGCGGCCCATGGCAGCCCGAGCACGCCACAACCTCCACCATCGACGACGGCGGCTGCGTCCAGGGCATCCACAAGGGCTACTTTCGCCGCAAAATCGCCGAGGCCTCCTACCGCTTCTCCGAAGAATGCGAAGCAGGCGACCGCACAATCGTCGGCGTCAACGAATACATCGACCCCAACGAAGACCGCCAGATCGACATCCTCACCATCTCCGAAGAAGTCGAAACCGAACAGGTCGCCCGCCTCAATGACTTCAAAGCCCGCCGCGACAACGCCGCCACCGCCAAGGCCCTCGACACCATCCGCGAAGCCGCCCGCAACGGCGACAACGTCATGCCGAGTCTCATCGAAGGCGCCCTCGCCAACTGCACCCTCGGCGAGATGGTCCAGGCGATGGCGGATATCTATGGACGCTATACCGGCGGACCGGAGTGGTGATTCAACTCTATTAGACTGCTAAGTTATTTGGCGCCACGAAAGCAGGCCATTAAGCGGGATTATGGAAGAGAACATCGAAGTTTGGCTACACTGCACATCGCCCGAGGTTGCGAAAGATATCTTGGAGAATGGATTTTCCCCTGATAGAAATTCACAGACCAAATTCGGATGTGGCGTCTACCTTAGCACAGAGCGATGGCACGAAGATGACGGCAAGCTGACTTGGGCGGTGCTTGAATGTACCGTTGACCTATCGTCAGCTATGGTTTGCGAGTATTTCCCGCCTTCTGACGGCTTCTCTGAAGGAGGGCGCACCGAACGACACTTCGGCAGGTGGCTAAAAGAGCAGGGCGTCGTATCATCAAATCGAGTCCAGCAGTCAGCAGGCAACTCTCCACAAAATGCTCGTATCAAAGAGTTTATGAAAGAGAAAAATTACCATGCCGCGAAATTTCTTGAACATGGCAAGGAAGTACTGGTAATTTATGACGCTTCACTGATCACCAGCATCACCCTTGTGGAATCCGGCGCATCAGGCAGCAACTCAACATAATTTCTAATCGCAGTCGCGGCTTACAAAGTCTTCCATTATAAAAATCTTTTACAAGCCGATAGTCCTATTCCAATCTCCGATGTACATTTCAATTCTTGCAAATTCACCATCTGACAATAATCGGTTATGGGCAACAAAATGCCGTGCCTTCTCGAGCTCATCAAATCTTTGTTTTACCCAATGCTGCGTCGGCATTAAATCACTGAAATCAGCCCATTTGTCTACAATGATCTTTGCCAAATGACCGAAATCGCAATATTCGAGGATATCAGATTTTGACCCCTCTAGCCAAGTTTCGGAAGCGGCTGTTTCTTGCCGTCCCTCAGCGTGTCGTTGAATCGCTGTTAGTACACCTTGCGACCACCAGTCATCTTCGTAAACTTCCATGAGCCGCTGTTTGATGAGAGTTCTGACTGAAGATTCAAAACAATACACCAGCGCGTAGAGCCGAGCCATTCGCAACGCTTCATTTCTCAGAGATATGCCGAATGGCTCAAGTGTCTCGTTGAGCAGCTGTCTTTCAGCGTGCTCCTCATCTGCGCCGATACGCAATCCGCTGTTTCGATATTGCTGCGCTTCAGATTCGAACGACAGGCCCCTGAAAAAATAGTCTCTGATGCTTGGCGGATAGCTACTCAATGACATGCTCCTTCAGTGATTTGAATATAGAATTGTACACTTCAACATCCTTTGTTGCTGGAAGATGTATTTGAATGTTATAGTACATGCCGCCTATACCGATTTTATTGATTTCGCTTTTGGGGCCAGGCGTATTTTCGCCCTTCGGCTTGCCGCCATCGCCAGTGTCGCCAGCGTTTTGGTTTGTGTCAATCGATGACTCATTGTTTATTTCTGCCAAATCCAGCAATGCATAGAATGTCCGAGTCATTCTTTCGGCGACGTCATCGCTCACATTATGGGTGGCCTTAAATTTACCTTGAACCGCAGGCTTGTCGGAATCCGAAATATTTTCGTTAATAAGAAATAGGTCGCCATAAGCATCTTTAATAGCTTGACCCATAATCGCCTTTGATTTGGAGTGATCGCGATAGTCGTTGTATCTTTGCGTTGGCTTTCCGTCACTGGTGAGAAACCCCAAAGCTTTGAGTAGTGGAATGATCGCATTGTCATTGCTGCTAGTAAAACCTAGACCCCGGAGGTGTGACAGCGTGAAGGTTTCTGGTGCCACGCCATCCCGAATTTTCTGAAAATACTCAGGCACCTTTCCCGCGCCCCTCATGTACCTATCTGTAAGCATTTCTTTCTCCAAACTGTGGAAGCGAGTATCAGTTCTGCATTATACACTATCAGAAAAAGAGAATGGTGACGAAGTCTCCTGCATGTTCTTCCATCACCACTCCAACCCCCACTCCACCAACCACTCCTGCGCCGGCGTGTACCCCAGCCGCGCCGACCGCCGCAACCACTCCCAAACACACAACTCAGGGTGCCATGCAGGTGACGCAGTCTCCTGCATGTTCTTCTACCCCCTACCCCCTCTAGTGGGACGGGCTTCCAGCCCGTCACTCCCCATTCTCCCCCTTCTTACTCCGCCGGGTGCCCTCCTTCGACTCGAAGAGCGAAGGAGGACGAAGTGCATCCACTCCCAAACACGCAACTCAGGGTGCCATGCAGGCGACAAAGTTTCCTACATGCTCTTCCCCCCCTCAATCAAAGAACTTCGATACCCGGTACTCCTTCCGAGGGTCCGTCCCCGCCACCATTGACAGCGGATACATCACTGCCCACACCGCCAGCGAGTACACAAACAGCACCAGCGCACACCCAATCGCCGCCACCAGAGGCGCGGCCTTCTTCTCCGCACCAAGATCGATCGCCAACTGCACCAGCGCATCCCACTCGCCATACGCCAGAACAAGCCCCACAGTCACCGGCAGCAGAAAGATCGCCCACGCCGCCTCGACCACCACCTTCAGAATCGTCGAAACCGATTCCATAGCCCCGCAATAGATCAGCCCACCGACAAAGAACGTGATACCCGCGATAAACGCCTTCCCCCACCACGCCAAATCTTCGCTCAACGGAACATTGAACACAATGATCACGTTGATGATGAAGACCACAACAATCGCATAGAACGAAAACTCCGTCGGCTTGTGGCTCTCGTACTCTTTTTCCTTCTTCTCACTCATCACATTCCCTCCATATCAATCCAATGTACCCGGCGCCGGCTGCCATGCAGGTGACGAAGTCTCCTGCATGTCCTTCACCTCTCCGCTACCCCAACTCCCCTCTCCTCTAACTCCCCCTCTGTGCGCGTGTCGCAGATCCGCCTCTGGCGGATGTGCTCTGTGGTCACCGCTTCTCCCCTTCCACCGTCAGCTCCACCCGCTCCGGATGCCCAAACCACGAGTACCGCTGCGCCCCCTCACGCCCCGCATACTCCTTCTCAAGCAACGCCGCCACATCCCCCCTCGACCCATCCGACGCCACCCAGGCGTTCATGACATCCGGGAAATCCACCGAGCAGTTCGCGCACTTCTTGTCATCAAGGAACCGGATCGGGCACCAGAACGATTCCACGTTCCGCAGCATCTCCGATCCCAGCGACCACACCCCCGTCATCCAGTCGCAGTACAGGCACCAGATCAGGTCGTGCCCCACCAGCCCATCGAACTTGTGACGCGACACATTGACCCACTCCCCCATCGGGTACCGCGGGAACCTCACCAGCACAATCAGCGGCGGGTACACCACCCACTCCCCAATCCGCACCACCCAGAACACCGGCACCGCCAGCGAGGTCACCCACAACGCCAGGTGATTGCGCGGCCGCCCTACCAACCGATTCAGCACCGCCACGATCCGAGGCCCCTTCACCGCATCCCGGTGCGCCAGCTCATGCCCCCAGCACCACAGCACCAGCCCCACCACCTGCCCGGCAATTCCCCCGAGCAACCCAACCCACCCAAAAACAATCGCCCCCACAAGCCACGGCAGCACCGTGAACCACGTCACCAGCGCATCCAGCCCCGGCGCCCGCGAGAACCACCCCATCACCGCCCGACCGGGCGCCCCCAGCTTCGCGATCACGTGCAGCACCAACGCCCCACCCAACACCGCCACCAACGACCCACCAGCCATCCAAAGAAAAGAATCCATAGCCAAACCTCCGTGTTTATTGCCCCCCCACCATACCCGCCAAACCACCCCCCCGCCGCCATAATGCCCCCTCCCGCTCTCGGTAACCCGCTCCTCCCCCGCGCCTGCGAGGGAGGTGTCTCCGCGCAGTCCGCCTCTGGCGGAGAGGGGGTCTCTGCTCCTCCCCACCCCCCAAACCACATCTCCCCATCTGTGCGCAAAATCACGTCACTGCAAACTTCACCCTTGCATCCCCACAGCTATGCCGTATAATTACCAAACACCCCCGGAGACAACCCAGCGCCCCCGGTCATCACCTTCCTCAAGGAAAGGGGCGCATCATGTCCACCATCACAACCGATCCAAACTCCACCAACGCTCAGCCCCTCAAGTTCGCAGGGTGCCACCACTCGCCGCAAAGCGGCGCAGTGGTGCCCCCCAAACACCACCCCTCACCCAACCTCCATTCCTCCCCCCAATCAGCGCCTTCCCCCGCACCAGCCGATGGAGAGAATCTCCCTCTTCATGCCCCCCTCCCCCCTGATGGCCGATCCCTGATGGCCAGTGGCTTCTTCGACGACCTCCTCGACCCCAACCTCACCCCCTCCAAGATCTGCCAGCTCCACGACATCTCACTCGCCCAGCTCCGCAGCATCACCGAATCCCCCCAGTTCAAGCAGGCCATCGCCGACAACGCGGCCATCAACGCCGCCCGCCGCGAATCCATCCGAGATCAGCTTCACACCCAGGCCCTCGCCGCCGCCAGCGAGCTCATCAGCGATGCCGCGCAGATCACCGAACTCAACCGCACCTGCACCACCGACCCACGCCCGCAAACAGCCACAAACCCGGACGCACACCGCCGCGCCCTCAACGCCGCCACCCGCCACCACGCGACAAACGCCCGACTCCTCGAAACAAGACGCAAAGCCATCAACACCGTCCTCAAAGAATGCCGCACAGAAAACGCGAAAGCCACCAAGCCGAAACCAAAGCAACCGATCACCCCCCCAAACGCGGCGACCACGCACGAAAAACCCCGCCAAATAAAGCGTGATTCACTCCAGTTTCATCGAGGCGCACACCCGCCAATCGATACTCCTGCATGTCCAACGTCGGACACAATGATTCAAAAGGAGAAATCAGATGAACCGCGAACAACTCGAAGGAAACTGGAAACAGGTCAAGGGCAAAGCCAAGGAGAACTGGGGCAAGCTCACCGATGACGACATCGACGCCGTCAACGGCCGCGCCGAACAGCTCGAAGGTAAGATCCAGGAACGCTACGGCAAGACCAAGGAACAGGCACGCGAAGAAGTGAACCAGTTCTGCCAGTCATGCAACTGCTGACCTGAACCAGCCCGGGACCAACACCCGGCACACAACATAAAGACCGCCAACAGGGCACCCCGGGCGCAATCGCTCGGGGTGCAGTGTGCGCCAATCAAAAAACCACCCCGCCCGGTCGGGCGAGGCGGCGAATGTCGTCGGATGGGTACACCGACTACTGAGTTTGTATCAAAAAACTCGATCCGAAAGCAATCAGCATCTCACTGCTCAGCGCCGGCGCCGCGAAGCACCAAGCGCCCCGAGCCCAAGCACCGCCAGCGACCCAGGAGCGGGCACATTGCTGTTCAGCTCGAACGCAAAGTTGAAATCAGGATCACCCTCAGCCAGCCCCGCATCACCGACCGTCGCGCCGTTGTTCCCAAGGAACCAACGCCCCGCAGCCATCGAGCCGGCCCCGGCCAGATCCTCATCATCGATGCTCATCCGCACAAGCCCGTCGCTCGCGATGTCCATGGTCTCAGACAGATCGATCGTCCAGATAAACGTCCCCGCCTCATCCAGCTGCACCCCGAACCCATCAATGAAATCCCCCGCGCTGGAGAAGAAATCAAAGAACATCACGCCGCCGGCCTGGTCGAGACCGCCGACAAACACGAACTGGTCCAGCCCGATATCGCCGGCACTCACCGAGGAGTAATCCGCAACACCCGCGACCTCGAGCTCACCGTTCGAGTTCACCCCGGTGTCATCGAACGCGACGTAGCCGTCCGGCCCGGCCTCGAGATCCGAGTAAAACGTAAAAGGCCCGGCCCCACGCATGGTCTGGGCGTGGGCGTTGTAGATCTCGTACCCGCTGCGATCCAGCTGGTTCGAGAGGACAGGCGCGGCGGCAGCACCACCCGCGATCAATGTGAGCGCAGCGATAGCCGTAACTTTGGTACTCATCTTGTATGCTCCTCCTGAGTGACGAAAGGGTTTGGGAAAAACGCACCGAACACCCCAGATCACGAGATGAGCCGAGCGGCTCACCCGAGTATTCGCATCAGAACTCGGCTTGTTTCATAAACACCCCCGATTTCAGTGATTCTTGCCGTATCGGACATGAACCCGGCCAAAGTGCGTCGTCCGCCCCATGCCCGTTCAGATCGATGCGGCGCGTGCGAGTTGGTGGGCTTTGCTGCCCGATTGCCGCTACTGTGACGGCATGAATGAAGACGACCGACCAGTGGTGATCCTGTGCGCGATGCAGGGTGAGGGGGATGCGATCATCGGGCCGCTCGGGCTGGCGCCTGCGGCCGCGCCGTGGCCCGAGAGTCTGCCGCCCCGGCTCTGGGAGGGCGAGGTGGACGGCTCGTCGGTGAAGCTGGTCACCAACGGTCGCGACCCGCGGACCGGCGCGGATCTGATCGGGACCACGCCGGCGACGCTGGCGACCAGCCTGATCGTTGAGAAGCTGCGTCCGAGTGAGATCGTGGTGGCGGGCGCCGCCGGCGGGAGATCCGGGCGTACCCGAGTTGGGCAGGTGCTGCTGATCGACCGGGCGTTCCATCACGATCGCCGGATCCCGCTGCCCGAGTTCGCCGAGTACGCCCACGGCCCGGAGGAACTGCACGCGAGCCCGCACCTTGCCCGGGCGTTCGGTGCGGAGCTCGCCAGCATCTCGACGGGCAACGCGCTGGACACGCTGGACTGGGAGCTGGCGTTCTTCGATGAGAAGGGGATCACGGTCAAGGATATGGAGACCGCTTCGATCGCTTGGACGGCGAACCTTTCTGGGGTGCCGGTCGTGGCGGTGAGGGCGATCACGGACCATTACGACCATCCGGCCCCGGAGACGCAGTTCCTGGCGAACTTTGAACAGGCGTTGCGCAACCTCGGGGAATCGGTCGCGAGGGGGCTGCCGGCGCTGATTCAGGCGCGGGCTCACTGACCGGATCTGGTACGCTGGTGGCATGCCGCGATTCATGCTCATCGTGTTTGTCCTGATCTGTTCTCCGGCCAGCGCCCAGAGCATTCAGGCGTTGTCTGACCGGTATGACCGGGCGTACGCCGAGGGTCGTTATGAGCTGGCGTATCGCGCCGCGGAGGATATCCTGGAGCGTTATCCGGAGTCGCCTTGGTGGCACTTCCAAGGCGGCGCGGCGCTCGCGCGGCTTGGGCGGAACGAGGAGGCGGTCGGTTATCTCGAGCGGTGCGCCGAGCTGGGCTTCAGCGGGGTGCGTTCGTTCGAGCAGCACACCGGGCTCGATGGGCTGCGCGAGCTTGAGGCATTCGAGGATGTGCTCGAGCGTGTCCGTGCGAACGCGAGCGCGCGGCTTGACGAGTTCAAGGCCGAGGCGTTGCGGCATGAGCCGCGTGTGTATGTGCCCGATGGTGATGGCGATACGCGGGGGCGCGGTATGATCATCGCGCTGCACGGCACGGGGATGGATGGTGGGTCCATGTATGATGCGCTGCGCGATACGGCCGAGGATTCGGGGATGATCCTTGTTTGCCCTGATGCGCTGCGCCCATCGGGCGGGGGGTACGCGTGGACGTACCGCGATGAGGCGGAGTGGTTCGTTGAGCACCTGATCGGCTGGGCGGCGGAGACGCACGGCGCCGATCCTGAGCGGGTGGTCCTTGTGGGTTTCTCGCAGGGCGCGAACATCGCGTTGGTGCTGGGGCAGACGCGGGCTGAGCTGTTCATGGGTGTCGTTGCGGTGTGCGGGCACTACGAGGCGCAGATTGCTTCTGGCGCGTCGCCGCCTGCGCCGTTTTATCTGCTCACAGGTGCGCGTGATCCGCAGCGTCGCACGTATACCGATGCACGCCGGGATCTGCTTTCGGCGGGCGGTGCGGTGCAGCTGCGTGTGCTCAGCGGGATGGGGCACCAGCTGCCTGAGGGCCCGAGGGCGCTGCGGGAGTTCAAGCGTGCGCTCATCTGGATTGAGCGGCGGGGTGAGGATGATGACGGCTGAGACGTCCGATATGTGCCGATTGCTATCGATAACTCGGTTGGGGTTTGCATTTCTCTGGTTCAGCTTTTGAGCTCGGGCTGAGGATTAGGGTGAATTGACCGATAGGGCTGTAGCATGTTCTCGAAGAAGCCCAAGAAGAACTCCGATCCGGAACCCGCAGATTCCAGGCCTGAGCTGGAGCAGACGCTCCGCGATGCGATCGACCGCAACGCGACGGTTGGCATTGTGCGGCTCGGGTACTCGGGGCAGGATCCGCTGGCGCAGGGGCGGCTGCTCAAGTGGGATTCTGAGGGTATTTCGATCGAGCAGCTGCAGATCATCGGGCGTGATGTGCGGTTCACGCTTGGGACTCGTGTCGAGGCCTTCGTGAAGTTCCGTGAGATCACGATCGTGTTCGAGGCGAAGGTCGCGGACGTGTACAAGGTTGCGAAGCTGAACGATGACCGGGCGGTGCAGTCGCTGCGGCTGAGTTCTCCGCAGCTGCTACGGCGTGGCGATCGGCGGTCGGCTTTCCGTTCCTCCATCACCGCCAGCGGTGAGGAGATCCCTGTTCGCATTTGGTTTGTCGATCGCTGCGACGATGAGCCGGTGGCTGACGATCAGGATCGTGAGTACGCGCAGATGTATTACACCGATCTGGTTGCCGCCAGGCGGAACGAGTGTCTGATCCCGAAGGATGAGGAGGGTCAGGAGCCGCGGGAGATCGAGTGGGCGGACATCATCCGTGATGTGCAGGTTGAGAAGCCCCACGCGATCGGTCGGCTTGTTGATCTGACCGCGAACGGTCTCGGGCTGCTGATGTACGGCATCAAGAAGATGCAGCTCGATCGGTTTGAGCGGATCGTTCTCCAGTTTGATCTTGAGGACGCTTCGCTTGATCTGGTTGTCGAGGTTCGGCACTCGATCGATCTTCGCGGTTCGACGTGCAAGGTTGGCACGCTGATCGTGCACCCGGGCATCGGGAACATGCACGCGCCGCAGCGTCGTGTTCTCGAGCAGGTCGCGATGCGTGTGCAGCGTGAGCAGCTCCGCCATCGGCGGAGCGCCTGATCAGGACCTGGTCGCGAACCAGAACAGCAGCATCCACCCTCCTGCGTGGAGGATGGCGATGGCGTAGAGCTTCCACATGTAGCTCCGCTTGCTTGTCTTGTGGTGGATCATCCGGGTGGCGAGGAGGGCGCCCGGCCAGCCGCCGACCAGTTCCATGGAGTGGAGCGAGCGTTCGGGGATGCGTCGGGTGCCGCGTGCGGCGCGTCGCTTGTCGGCGTAGTGCATGAGTGCGCTGACGACGCTGAAGAGCAGGTAGTGGATGATTACCGCTTTGATCAGCATGAGAGGGTTGCGGGCTTGAGGCGATCGACCTCGATGCGTTCGTTCATGACCCACTCGTGGCCCCAGAGCGTGAGGTTGATCATGGGCCATGCCATGTGCCAGTACTTGTTTGGGTTGGCTGCGACGAGGCCGATGGCCTGGGCGCTGAAGTATTGCCTCGCGAAGGGTGACTCGAAGATGAGATCGGCGAACGGGGCGAGCCAGTGCTGGAACGGGAGGGGGAAGCTGGCCTTGGGTCGCTGGAGCACCGCTGGGTCGATGTCGGGGGCGAATGCTTCTCTGAGTGCGATTTTGGTTTGCGGGTCCTGCTTGTCGTAGGCGTATTTCCGGCTCATCGGCAGGGCTTCCGCGGCGATCGCGACCTCGATGTCCGCGAATGGAGTTCTGCCCTCCACGCCCGCGAGCATGGTTGCCGTGTCGAGTCTCTGGAGGAGGTTGGGCAGGTTGAGTCGCCGCTGGAAGCGGAGGTGCGCCTGGAGCGGGGAGTCTGCTGGGGACTGCTCGTGGAGTCTGCTGAAGGTGTTCGTGTAGAAGGCGCGGAGGTGGGCGTCGTTGTCGGCCTCTGCGAGGCGCACGGGGTTGAGCACGGCGGGCTTGAGTTCTTCCGTGATCCACGCGTTTGCTCGGAGGTGCATGAGGCCGCCGTCCGGGTCGATGGTCGGGTCTTCGAGCTGTGCCACGTGGGCGACGCACTGTTGCATGATCGGTGCGTAGCCGCCGAAGAGTTCGTCGGCTCCCTCGCCGGAGATGGTGACGATGTGCCCCCTTGCGCGGAGCGCGAGGGCGACCTCGTGGATCGCGACCTCGTTGGGGGTGCTGATGGGATTGCCGAGCCGGCGCACGAGGTACGGGAGCTGCTCGATGAACCGCTCCTGTGTGACCTCGATCTCGTGGTGGGTAGTGCCGAGCTGCTGGCCGACCTGGCGGGCGAAGGCGAAGTCGTCGCTGAATCCCTCGGTGCGTGCGCCGGCGCAGTAGGTGTGCAGCTCTCCGCGGGACCGCATCGCGAGGGTTGAGGAGATGGCGGAGTCGAGTCCGCCCGAGAGCAGGGCGCACATGGGCACGTCGGTGCGGAGATGTCGGTGGACGCTGTCCTCGATGGTCTGGCGGATGCCCTGCGTCGGGGTGCGGTCTGGCGCGTCCCACCAGTTGATCGATTGGGACTGGGCGGGGTTGTTGAGGTCGATCGAGATCTGCTCCCCGGGCTCGAGCGTGCTGATGGAAGCGAACATGGTCCGCTGGCCGAGGGTGGTGCGGATGGAGGAGAGGTAGGCGCTGAGGGTGACTGGGTCGGGCGTGCGGGGGACGGCGGGGTGCTCCAGGATCGCGGGGATCTCTGATGCGATGGCGAGCTGATCGCCGTCCCCGGCGTTGATCATCGCGTAGTAGAGCGGCTTGATCCCCATCGGGTCGCGTGCGATCAGGACCCGGTTGGTCTTGGTGTCCATGAATACGAACGCGTACATCCCGCGGAGCTTGTTCGCGGCGTCCGCTCCCCAGGCCATGAGTGCGTGCAGGAGGGTCTCGGTGTCGCAGTTGGTGCGGAAGGTGACGCCGAGCGAGGCGAGTTCGATTCGGAGATCGTGATCGTTGTAGAGCTCGCCGTTGTACGCGAGCACGTAGCGCCCGTCGGGTGAGGTCATTGGCTGGTGCCCGGCGGGGGTCGGGTCGATGACGCGCAGGCGTCGGTGCGCGATGCAGGCGCTGTCGCCGTTCCATATGCCGGCTTCATCGGGGCCTCGGTGTGTGAGGCGGTCACGCATGCGCTCGACGGTTGCGGCGTCGATGCTGAGGGCAGGGTTGGCGAGATTGAAGATTGCAGCGATTCCACACATGATCGACTTATCGGCGATCGGGGGGCGGGCGGTGGAAAGTTGGCGGTGATTGGGGTGAGGTCAGGGGGTGTCCGGCTTGCAGGTCTTGCAGGGCTTGTGCGTCGTGTCGATCTCGTCGCGCTGCACGGGTCGGGCGCTCGGGGTGAGGTGGGTGCACCCCTCTCGGTGGTACTTCGTGCCGTACTTTGTGACGAAGACCCGATCGGGCACGGCGCGTTCTGTGTCCGGGGAGACGGGCGGGTTTGTCTCCGGAGTTGGATCTGAGTCTGAGTCTGGGTCTGGGTCTTGGTTTGGGTTTGGCTCTTGGTTTAGGGATTCGGAGGGCTGTGGTGGATGTGTTGCCCAGATGCCACGCTCGAGATCCCGTGCCCGTGCTTCGTAGTGACTGAAGACCTTGGTGTGGATGGACATCCGTGCCTGGGAGAAGCGCGAGTAGCCCTGGCGGATGAGCTCGAGGTTGATGGGGAGGTGGTCCGGGTGGCGGTAGAAGTAGGCGTGGAGGCGGTTTGAGTAGGTGGTTTGTGCGCCCGGGTCGTGCTGGATGAGCACGGTCTCGTTGAGCATGATGCGGCTGAGCGCGTCGGCGAGCGCGGCCTTGGCGGCGGATTCCTTCGTGGTGAGGGGGGCGATTCCGAGCAGGTCGTAGCGTTGGTACTTTTCGCCGATGCGAATGAGGACGGTGTCTTCGTCGAGGATCCGTGTGACCTGGCCTTGCTGGAGCGTGGTGAAGTCCGGGCGTTGGAGCGTCGGTGGCTGGTCGGGTTGGGCGGCTGGCGGGGCAGCGAATGCGGCGATGGCGCAGCACAGCAGGGCGAGGAATGCTGTTGCCTTGCGGATCTGCGATGGGCTCAGCGGGATCACGGGATCAGACCCAGACGTTGACGATCAGGTTTGGCTCTTTGAGCTTGCCGGTCCAGGTGCCGATGGAGGTGGTGACCAGCTTGACCTCGTATTGCGGGTGGGCGTCGAGCCACTCGTTGATCTGCTGATCGAGGAAGTCGAGGGAGTCGCCGGTGAGCTTGCAGTGGAAGCTCTTGACGTGGATGGCCCCTGTGCCGGTGGCGTTGGGGGTTCGGTTCCAGTTGTCCTCGTGCTTGCCGCCGCCGAGCTTTTGCTCAAAGGTCCTGATTTTGGAGGGTGTCTCCTGGACCTGCCTGGGTTGCATCGCCTCTGGCGTGAGATCGAGGGGGAGGGTGTCGTCGAGGGACGATTCCTCTTCCTTTTTTGCCTCTGGCTTCTCGTCTTCCGGCGGGGTTGGCGGTGGGCCGGAGTATCCTGGCGGGAGTGGATGTCGTATCGGTCCCCTCATTCTGGGCTCCTTCGCATGCTGGGCTGCGTCCAGACTACCAGAAGCGGCGTGCCGCGTCTAGTCGTGGCGTGTGAAGCGCCATGACGAGCCCATTTGTGTGGCATGGTATTTGACGGTGGACGCCCCCCACTTCACCGTGGCGTGGATGGCTTGATCGTTGATGAGCCATTCGAGCACGGTGCCTTGCGCGACTCTGGTCACCTCGCCGCGGTCTTCCGAGAGTGGGCCCTCGTAATCGAGGTAGAACGCTCGGTGATCTGGGGCTTTTTCGGCGTCGAACTGGGGCTGCTGGTCCGGCCTGCACGGGGTGCGGAAGGTGATGAGGCGGTGCTCATGGGTGTGTTCGGGCTGATCGATCAGCCAGTCGAAATGGTCTGGGCGGCCCGGGCGGGTGTGGAGCAGCACTACGGTTCGGCGCATGGGGCATGGTATGTCGGGTGAGAGGACGCTAGGATCGTGTATCCCCGAAGATCGGGGCATGGAGGTCACAGGCATGAAGCGATTTGGCGCGATGGTTCTGATGCTCACGATGAGCGCAGCGATGGGTCTTGGTGGTTGCAACACGGCCGGCAAGGTGAAGAAGACATTGGCGCTGAACGATTTGCATATTCGTGCCGCGGTGGCCGAGGATGAGGGTGACTGGGATGAGGCGTACGCGCTGTGGAGCGAGTACGTGGATCGTCGTCCGCAGAGTGCGCTGGCGGAGTATCGCCTTGGCCAGGTGGAGATGCGACTCGGTCTGTATGAGCAGGCGGTCGGGCATCTTCGCGTGGCGCATGACCTTGAGCCGGGCAATATTGAGTATCTGGAAGCGCTGGCGCAGGCGTATGTTGCCGTGGGCGAGCAGGACCAGCTGATGACGCTGCTGCGGCAGACGGCCGAGGAGGGGCCGGATGGGTCTGGGTATCTGCGTATGGGGCGGTTTGCGCAGGAAGCCGGGCTTCTGGACGAGGCGAAGGAAGCGTTTGAGCTTGCGATCGTGAACTATCGTGGGCAGTCGGCTGAGCCGTACATGGCGATGGCGGACTTTGGCCAGGCGATCGGCAATCATGACATGGAAGTCCGCAATCTTCGGTACGCTTTGTGGTTTGATCGGGATGATGCGTCGATATCGGCTCGGCTGCGTGATCTGGGGATGATCCCGGGGCCATCGCTGGCGCTTGAGCCCGAGTTTTGAGCGGATGAGTTGACCGCTGCAGGGCGACGCGATACCCTATATCCGTATTTCCGGATGATAGGATATGAGCGAATCGTCACCTCCAACTCTGAGCAGTCAAAGCACGGTCGAGTTGCTCTCGCAGCTCGGCGATGGCGTGCGTTTGCGGATGCTGCGTGTGCTCGAGCAGCACGAGTTGTCAGTGGGCGAGCTGGTCAAGGTTTTGCAGATCCCGCAGTCATCGGGGTCTCGTCATCTGCGGGTGCTGAGTGATGGTGGCTGGGTGTTCAAGCGTTCTGCAGGGCCGGCGTCGTATTACCGGGTGGTGATCGATGATCTGCCTCGTCAGCACCGGACGCTGTGGGTGACGATCCGGAACCAGCTCGGGGACGATGCGACGCTGTCCGAGGATGATCGGCGTTTGACGGCGGTGCTTGCGGAGCGGATGACGCACTCTGAGGCGTACTTTGGTCGTGTGGCCGGTGCGTGGGATGACATTCGCGGTGAGCTGTTTGGCAACGGGTTTACGGAGCACGCGCTGCTTGGGTTTGTGAACCCGGACTGGGTGATTGCTGACCTTGGTTGCGGGACGGGGAACGCGACCGAGCTGCTCTCGCCGTGGGTGCAGCGGGTGATCGCGGTGGATCGGTCGCCGGAGATGCTTGATGCGGCCCGCTCGCGTTTGCTTGAGCATGGTGGGTCTGCGGAGCGGATTGATTTCCTTGAGGGTGATCTGACGCGGCTGCCGATCGAAGACGCGAGCGTGGATGCGGCGGCGTGTGTGCTGGTGCTCCATCACATCAAGGACCCGCAGCATGCGCTGCGTGAGGTGCGTCGCATCCTTCGGCGGGACAACGGCGGCGGGATGCTGCTGGTGGTGGACATGTGCGAGCATGACCGGATGGAATACAAGCACGCGATGGGGCACATCCATCTCGGCTTTGACGATGACGAGCGTGAGGCGCTGTTCCTTGAGGCGGGCTTTCGCGCGGTACGAACACATAAGCTCCGCCCCGGGGTGGAGGCAACGGGCCCATCGCTGTTCGCGGCGGTGGCGCACATCTGAACTGAACTCTTGAAACTGGCAACAGGAACCGGCAAGACGAACTACGGGACATGGTTCCCGCGATGAAAGGGATTGACAATGACAGCAGTCGCAACAGCGAACGGACTCCAGGTCGAAGAAATCAACGGGATCCAGTTTAAGGTGCGGGATCTCTCGCTCGCCGAGCTTGGGCGCAAGGAGCTTCGCCTGGCGGAGCACGAGATGCCCGGGCTGATGGCGCTTCGTGAGCAGTACGGTTCGAAGAAACCGCTGAAGGGCTTCAAGATCATGGGGTCTCTGCACATGACGGTGCAGACGGCGGTGCTGATCGAGACGCTGACGGAGCTTGGCGCTGATGTGCGCTGGTGCTCGTGCAACATCTTCTCGACGCAGGATTCTGCGGCGTCGGCGATTGTCGTTGGGCGCCCCGAGACCGGGGGGACGCCCGAGTCGCCCAAGGGCACGCCCGTGTTCGCCTGGAAGGGCGAGACGCTGGCGGAGTACTGGTGGTGCACGAAGCAGGCGCTGACCTGGCCCGACGGGTCGGGCCCGGACCAGATCGTGGATGATGGCGGCGACGCGACGCTGCTGCTGATCCGCGGCATGCAGTTCGAGAACGAGGGCAAGGTTCCCGAGTTCAACGAGGGCACGGACCCCGAGGAGTACCGCCACATCCTCAACACGATCCGCTCGACGATTGACACGAACCCCGGCTGGTTCAAGTCCGTGACCCCCGCGGTCAAGGGCGTGTCGGAGGAGACGACGACCGGCGTGCACCGCCTGTACCAGATGGCGGAGCAGGGCGTGCTGCCGTTCCCGGCGATCAACGTGAACGACTCGGTCACCAAGAGCAAGTTCGACAACGTGTACGGCTGCCGCCACTCGCTGATCGACGGGCTGAACCGCGCGAGCGATGTGATGCTCTCGGGCAAGGTCGCGGTCGTGTGTGGTTACGGCGACGTGGGCAAGGGCTGTGTGCAGTCGCTCAAGGGCCAGGGCTGCCGCGTGATCGTGACAGAGATCGATCCGATCTGTGCGCTTCAGGCCGCGATGGAAGGCCACGAGGTGAAGACGCTCGAGGACGTGATTGATACGGCGGACATCTTCATCACCACGACGGGCAACAAGGACATCATCACGCTCGATCACATGAAGCGGATGAAGAACAAGGCGATCGTGGGCAACATCGGCCACTTCGACAACGAGATCCAGATGGAGAAGCTGGAGCGTGATCCTGATGTTGAGCGGATCAACATCAAGCCGCAGTTCGACGAGTTCGAGTTCAAGAGCCTCGAGAAGAGCATCCTTGTGCTCGCCGAGGGTCGTCTGCTGAACCTCGGTTGCGCGACCGGTCACCCGAGCTTCGTGATGAGCGCGAGCTTCACCAACCAGGTGATCGCGCAGATCGAGCTTGCGGAGAACCTGGACAACTACGAGAACAAGGTGTACGTGCTTCCCAAGCATCTTGACGAGCAGGTCGCTCGCCTGCACCTTGATCAGCTGGGCGTGAAGCTCACCAAGCTGACCGAGGAGCAGTCCGAGTATCTGGGCATCCCGGTCGATGGGCCGTACAAGCCCGACCAGTACCGTTACTAATGGCTGTTGACTGATTCAACCCGAGGCGGCGTATCGGCAGGTGCGCCGCCTTCTTTATGTCGATCTCGATCGAGACATGGCGCTGGCTCGCGACCCCTGAGGGGCAGGAGGCGATCATGTGCGCGCCGGCGGACCGGTCCCCCACCTCGATCGCGCGGCTGCGGAAGCAGTACGACGCGGAGCAGGTGCGCGGGGTGCTCGGTGCGAGCGAGGCGCGTGTCAGGGCCGCTGGCAAGCTGGATCCCTCGTGGGCGTCGTCGCTGCTCGCCGACAAGGCGGGTGTCGAGATGGCGAGCTCCGCAAGGTCGAGCGTGTACAAGGCGCGGCGGTTCGCGGGTGTGCTCGGCCCTGATGGCTTTGTCGCGGATCTCTGCTGCGGGATCGGTGCCGATTCGTGGGGCTTGCGGGGCGCCGGGCTGCGTGTGACCGGGGTGGACCTGGATGCGAGCCGTGTCGTGATGTATACGCACAATCTTCCAGCGTGCGCGGGTGTGTGCGGCGACGCGTTTGAGGATTGCCCGGCCGATGCTGATGCGTTTCACCTCGATCCGGCGCGGCGGTCCGGGGCGAGGCGGAGCCGTTCGATTGAGGAGTTCCGGCCCGGGCCTGAGGTGTGGTCTCGCATCGTTGACCGGATCGGGACCGGGGCGATCAAGCTGAACCCCGGGGTCGATGGCGACTCCTTGCCCGCCGGCGAGCTTGAGATCATCGGTGAGGCGGGCGGGCTGACGCAGGCCGTGCTGTGGCTTGGGCGGCTTTGCGGGGATGCTCCCCGGCGTGCAACGGTGCTGGGTGACTCTGGGGTTTGCTCGATCGCGGGTGAGGCGGAACGGCCTGAGGGCACGAGCGAGATCGGTGGGTATCTTGGGACGATCGATCCGGCTCCTGAGCGTGCGGATCTCGTGGGCGTGCTGCTGGGCGAGCTGGGCGTATCGCTCGTGCATCCGGGCACGGGGCTGGTGACCGCGGAAGCGCCTGTGGCGCACCCGATGGTCCGTTGGTACCGGACGCTTGAGGTTCTGCCCTGGAATGTGAAGCGTGTGAAGTCGGTGCTTCGCGGGCTGGGGTGCGGCGTGGTCGAGGTTCGGACTCGCGGTGGCGTGGTGAACCCGGACCAGCTGCAGCGGAAGCTGCGTGGCGACGGTGGCAGGGCTGATCTGGCGGTGCTGGTTTATCGGCTTGGTGACCGGATCGTCGCGATCATCGCGGAGCAGGCGCGCAGCAAAGAACCCGCCGGCGAGGTCGCGACGACGGGTTCGGATGGGGGGCTTGGTGATGCGTGAGATCGGATCAGCAGCCCGCGTTGAAGAAGCTGAGGAAGCGCGAGATGTCGAAGTAGTCGAACAGCCCGTCGCCGTTGGTATCGCCCGGGACGAGCTGGTTGTTGTAGAGGTTGATGAAGTTGGAGACGTCGTTGAAGTCGAGGTCGCCGTCGGCGTCGTAGTCGGCGGGGCAGGAGATGATTCCGGACTCGGGGATCATGGCCTGGATCTCGATGCCGGTATCGAAGGTCCGCGTGATGGTGCCGGTGTCGGGGTCCATCTCGTGGATGATGCCGTCGGTGCCGCCGATGTAGAGCATGCCGTCGATGGCGACGGTCGCGTTGGCGTCGGAGTCGACGGGGTAGGTTCCGGCGTAGTTGACGCCGCCCTCGAACTTATCGAAGAGGTAGACGGTCCCCTGCTGTGCGCCGGCGAAGCTGATGCCGGAGAGGTACATGGTGTCTGTGTCGAAGGCCATGGACTGGACGAAGGAGCCGCAGGCGGCGAAGAATGTGAAGCTGTCCTGTCCGATGTGGGCGCGCATGGCGAGGGAGGAGTGGCCGCCGACGAACAGGCCGCCGGCGTCGAGCCCGATGGTGGTGATGTCGGTGTTGGTGACGGGCGCGGAGTGCTCGACGTCGCCCGTGTCGGCGTTGACGTAGTCGAGGCGTCCGCTGGAATCGGCAACGACGAGGTGGTCCCCGAGCCAGGCCATGGCGCTGGCGTCGGAATCGATGATGAATGCGCCGTTGACGAGGTTGGTGGCGATGTCGTAGGTGTAGAAGACGCCGTTGCTGTCTCCGAGGTAGAGGGTGGCGTCGTGTACGGTCATGGAGCTGACGGGCCCGGAGCAGACGCCGCGGAAGGCGACGTCGCCGGTGACGGTGTCGAGCTCGTGGACAACGCCCTGCGAGCCGGCGAAGAGGATGGTGTCTGCCGCGGCGCCCTGTGCTGCGGCGAGTATCGCGATGGTTGCGAGCGTTCGTGGGGTGGTGATCATGGTGCTGCTCCTGTTTGGGAAGATGCTGTTCGCGGCACTTCTTGTGCCTCTGGGTACATCTTCGTGGGTGATGCAGGAAATACGCCCCCACTCTTTGGTGGGCGTCGGGCAGCGGCTGGGCGTGGGCGGTCAGAGGCGGGGTTTGGCGCGGCCGATGAACTTTGCGAGCAGTTCGCCGCGGGACGAGACGTCGAAGTGGCGGTAGATCGCGAGGACGTGGTCGTGGATGGTGGCGCGTGCGACATCGAAGTGGAACGCGATCTGCTTCTCGGAGTCGCCCATCAGGAGGCGTTCGAGGACTTCCCGGCGCCGCTTCGTCAGTGTGGCGAGCTGGGGCTCGTCTGCTGCGGCGAGGTAGGTGCCGATCTCCTGGTTGATGATCATGTGGAGCATGGAGACGATGGCGCGCTCGCGGCTTGTGAAGTCGCGGGAGCCGACGCCTTTGTGAAGCCAGAGCGTGGTGCAACGGTTGGTGATATTTGTTGGGCAGATGGAGATGATGTAGTCGTCGATGCCGCACTCGCGGTGGATCTCGTTGAATGTGTGGGAGCGGTACCAGGTTTCGCGTCCCCATATCTGATCGCGGGAGAGGACGAGGGTCTCGCCGGAGAACTTGGAGAGGTACGGGTATTCGGGTGTGCGCTCGACGGGTATGGACTGGGCGTATTCGCGCCAGCGGACTTCTGCGTCCTGCGAGATCCAGCCGTCGCGGTGCGTTCCGAGGTAGCGGGTGTCGTGCTCGGTCGAGTTGCCGAAGTGTTCGATCTCGGAGCTGATGATGACCTGGGCGTCGACGATGGTCCTGAGCTCGTTGAGCAGCTGGTTGCGCCACGCGTCGACGTCCGATCCGAGATCGCGGCAGCGGGCGGCGATCTGGTGGCACTCGTGGATATCTCTTGCGGAGAGGTCTGGGAACATCGTGGTTCGAGTGTATCACGAAACCGGCAAAGTGAGAAATGTGATGGCGGATTGTCGCGGTTATCGGTTGAGGCGGGGCGGGTCTTCGTCGCGGTTGTTGGTGGAGAATCGGGCGTTTGTGGCCTCGGGGCCGTCTGCGGCGACGCTGCCGTCGGGGTTGAGTGTGTAGCCGAGTTCTTCGAGCGTGAGCGTTTCGACGTGGCCGTCGCAGAACGCGGCGTTGGTGCGTTGGCGGTGGCGGGCGTGGGGCGCGGAGCGGTGCTCCGGGCTGCGGTTCCGCCTGTCGGCGAGGTCGTTGTTGGCGGTGAGTCTTGGTGGGTCGAGCGCGTAGCCGTGGCCGCCTTCGGCGCGGAGCTGGGGGTCACGCGAGCCGTCGTTGCGGTTCTGGGTTCGGTCCGCGGCTGGTTTCCCTGCGGCGGTGCCGAGCGAGTCGGCGAACATGACGGTGCTCGCTGCGTCGAGGCTGGATGCGCGGACCGGGAAGTTGATGAACCCGTCGTTCTCGCTGTCGTTGACGAAGCGGGTGTTCCCGAGGAAGTGGTGGTTGTAGCCGTAGGCGTAGTTCCGGGTGTTGTTCCACTCCGGGACGACGGGGCAGAGGAAGACCTCGTTGGCGTCAACGGTCATGGTGTGCTCGTCCTGGCGGTCCGGGCTGGGGTTGGCGAAGGCGTCGAAGCCGGCGGCCGCGCCGATGACTGCGAACCAACGCGGTCGGTACTGGTCTCCGTTGCCGAGCTGGTAGACGTTGCGGCGTTCGTCGCTGTATCTGCCGGGCTGGGCCGGGACGGAGATGTCTCGGTTGGTGTCGGCGTAGATCTGCCAGCCGGTGGCGACCTGGCGCATGCGGGTGCTGCAGATCAGGGACTTGGCGGTATCGCGTGCCCCTGCGAGCGCGGGGAGCAGGATCCCGATCAGGAGCGCGATGATCGCGATCACGACGAGGAGTTCGATCAGGGTGAATCCGACTCGGTTGGGGGGCTCTGCATCAGAACGGTGCATCGGGATGTCTCTTCGGTCGGATCGGGTGGTTCGTTCCATGATCCGGTCGATAGATTGGACGATTTTGAGATTGACCTGGGGTTATCCGGTCCTGGGCGCACTGACGCGCCGGGATGTAGCTTGAAGGAGGCGGCATGAGCCACTTTCGCGACTTATTTAAATCGACGACGTTCTCGTTCGAGTTCTTCCCGCCCAAGAGCGAGAAGGGGGCCGACACGCTGTTCGATCATATCGTGCAGCTTGAGGCGCTTGGGCCGTCGTTTGTGAGCGTGACGTACGGCGCGGGCGGGTCGACGCGGACGCTGACGCGTGATCTGGTTCATCGGGTGCGGGAGGAGACGGGGCTGCGGACGGTGCCGCACCTGACGTGCGTGAAGCACAACGAGGAGGAGATCCGGGACATCGTCGAGGGGTACGCGAAGCGTGGGATCCAGAGCATCCTGGCGTTGCGTGGTGATGCGCCGAAGAACGAGGCGCACGACTTCGGGGATGACCGTTTCTCGAACGCGAGCGAGCTGGTGAAGTTCATCCGGCAGATCGAGAAGGAGCAGCGTGAGGCGAACGGGTTTGAGGGTTTCGCGATCGGTGCGGCGGGGTTCCCTGAGGGGCACCCGAACACGCCGAACCGGCTGACGGAGATGGACTACCTGAAGGCGAAGGTGGACGCCGGGGCGGATTACATCATCACGCAGATGTTCTTTGATAATCGAGACTTGTATGACTTCCGGGACCGGTGCGAGATGGCGGGGATCCGGGTGCCGATCATTGCTGGTGTGATGCCGATCCAGTCGGTGAAGGGGATGAAGCGGATGTCTGAGCTGGCGCTGGGGATGCGTTTCCCGGCACCGCTGCTGCGGATGGTGCGCCGGACGGATGGGTCCGATGAGGCGATCCGGAAGGTTGGGGTGCACTGGGCGACGGAGCAGTCGCGTGATTTGCTGGATCACCGCGTGGATGGGATCCATTTCTACACGCTGAATAAATCGAGTGCGACGCTTGAGATCTATAAGACGCTGGGCGTCCAGGACTCGGAGCAGCTGGCGAATGGGCCGACGCTCGATTTCTGATCAGGTTCTGGCGGCCTGGACCAGCTTGTCGATAATGTGCTGGCCGAGGGGTGGGTTGTCGGTGCGTTCGGGGTGCCACTGGACGCCGAGGTAGAACCTGCGGTCGGGGTTGTCGATGGCCTCGATGACGCCGTCGTGAGCGGTTGCGAGGGTTCGGAGGGAGCCGGGGGTTTGCATGGCCTGGCGGTGCTTGGAGTAGGTTGTGCCCGAGGCGATGATGGATTCGTCGATGGAGTTGATGTCGTGGGCGTGCTCCCAGTGGTCGGCGTGGGTGCTGTGGGTTTCGGGGAGGTGCTGGTTGAGTGTGCCGCCGGCGATGAGGCCCATCATCTGCATGCCGAGGCAGATGCCGAGCACGGGGATGTCCGGGTGGGCCTGGAGGTCGTTGAGGAGCTGGGTTTCGAAGTTCTGGCGGTCGGGGAGTACGCGGATTGACTCCGGGTGTGTCGGTGTGCCGAAGGGCTCGGTGACGGGGTCGTCGCCGCCGGTGAGGATGTAGGCGTCGAAGCGGTCGATGAGATGTGTTGTGTGATCTGGTGTTGGGGGGAGGATCACGGGAACCCCGCCGGCCGCGAGCACGGATCGGGTGTAGGTCATCGTGGAGAATGCGGTGGGCCGATCGTTGCGGACCATGAGGTCGGATGTGATCGCGATGAGTGGCAGTGTTCGGGGCATGGATTGATTGTCGGGTGATTGCGGGCGGATTATGCACGATCGGACGATAAGATACAGGGTATGTCGCTGAGAACACTGCTTATCTGGTGCATCATCGCAGGGCTCCTTGGGGGGGCGGCGGTGGTTCTGCGTGAGCAGCACGCCAAGTCCGTCCAGTCCGGCGTGGTTGAATGGGGCGGGCTGCAGTTTGATCCGGCCTCTGTGACGCGTCTTGAGATTGAATCGGGCTCGAGCGGGGCGGTGCTTGAGCGTGATGCGGACTCGATCGATGCGTGGGGCGGGTCTTGGAGCATCGAGGATGAGACGCAGCGGTGGTCGATCGCGTCGACTCGTATCCGCGGGGCGTTGCGGACGCTCTCGACGGGGCAGATCCGTCTGAGTGATGAGCAGCTCGTTGAGTCCGGGACTCGGCTGACGCTGCGGTCCCGCAACGATTCGAGTGTGGAGCTGTTGATCGGGGATGATCGCTCTGGTGGTCGTACGCCTGTGCGGGTCGAGCAGCGTGATGAATCGGGTGCCCTTGAGCGGGTGCTGCACGGCTGGATGGAGTCCGGGATCGCGGATGCCCTGACGGTTCGCAACACGCTGGGTTGGCGTGATGAGCGGCTCATGTCGATCGCGATGTCCGCTGTCAGCGGTGTGCGCATCCAGGCCGGGCCGTATGAGACGCGGCTCGGGCTGAGCGGGACGCAGTGGCGGATCACGGACCCGATTGAGGTCCGGGCGGAACGCGAGCGGGTCGAGGGGCTCATTCGGTCGCTGGTTTCGCTACGGGCGGGTGCCTTTGTTGATCGGGCGATTGATCCCGAGACTAGCGGGCTGTCATCGCCGCTGGCTGAGATCGAGCTGCGGAGCGGGTCGGATGTGTACCGCTTGATCGTGGGCAAGGCCGCGGATGTTGGTGGTGATTCGCTGTACGCCAGCTTCAGTCGGAACGATGCAGAAACGCTGATCCAGATCCCGACGACGTCACTTTCCAAGCTGACGGCGGTGCCTGACGCGTACGTCTCGACGCGTGCGAGTGGCGTGGCGCAGACTCGGGTCCGCGGGTTGCGCGTGCTCGGGCGGGACGGTGATGTCCGATTCGAAACGGTCCTGGATGACGGGCGCTGGGTGCAAGGCGGGACGCGTGTGGATACGCTCTCGGAGCGTTCCATCCAGCGTGTGCTGGGTTTGCTGACGCAGGCGCCTTCGGATGCGGTTCGCGTCCTCGAGGACAGCTCGGCGCTTCCGAAGATCATCGCTGGCGTTGAGATCGTTGACGAGATGGGCGAGCGGCTCGGGCGGTACGACGTTGCCCTGGAGTCGTCGGATCAGGGCATGCGGCTGCTTGTGTCGAGCGAACTCGACGGCGGCAGGCGTGTGGTCTGGGCGTATGTCGGCGAGGACGCGCAGGCGACGGGGACATGGCTGACCCTGACGGCTGGGCGACCGGTTGTGAACGACTGAGGGCTCTACACGCTGGCGACAGGGGCGTCCTTGGCGATGTCGCGCCGGAACTGCATTCCATCGAAGTGGATTTTCTCGGCGGCGTCGTATGCACGCTGGCGTGCCTGCTCCATGGTGTCGCCGAGCGCGGTGACAGAGAGGACCCGGCCGCCGCTGGTCACGACTTTGGCGTCCTCGTCGAGCTTGGTGCCCGCGTGGTAGACGAAGACGCCTTCTTCCTGCTCGGCGTCTTCGATGCCGGTGATGACCTTGCCGACCTCTGGTGCATCGGGGTATCCCTTGGACGCGAGTACGAGCGAGACGCAGGGCTGCGGGCTGTACTGCACGTCGATCTGATCGAGCGTGCCCGCGGCGGTGGCCCAGAGGAGTTCGATCGCGTCGGACTGGAGTCGGGTCATGAGCGGCTGGCACTCGGGGTCGCCGAAGCGGACGTTGAACTCGAGGACCTTGGGTCCGGCGGGGGTGAGCATGAGCCCGGCGTAGAGCACGCCGCGGAACTCGATCTCGTCGCGACGGAGTGCGTCGGCGATGGGCACGAGGACCTCGGACTCGATTTGGTGCATGACCGGTTCTGAGATGGTGTCGGCGGGGCAGAATGCGCCCATGCCGCCGGTGTTCGGGCCTTCATCGCCCTCGAGCAGCCGCTTGTGGTCCTGGCAGGGCGGGAGCACGAGGATGTTGTGCCCGTCGAGCAGTGCCAGCACGGAGACCTCGACGCCGTTGAGGGCTTCCTCAACGAGGATGGACTTGCTGGCGTTGCCGAATGACTTGTTGACGAGCATGTCCCTGGCTGCCTCGATGCCTTCGTCGTTGGTCTTGGGAACGATGACGCCCTTGCCCTTGGCGAGGCCGGTTGCCTTGATGACGTAGAGCTCGTCGCGTGTGCGGAGGAACTCCTGGGCCTGCTCGAACTTCTGGAAGACCTTGCCCTCGGCGGTCGGGACTGAGGCGGCCTTCATCATCTGCTTGGCGTAGGCCTTGTCGGCTTCGAGCTGTGCGCCCTTGGCGCCGGGGCCGAAGATCATGCGGTGCGAGCCGTCGGTCTTCTTTCGGAGCGCGTCTGCCCAGCCGTCGGCGAGCGGGTCCTCCGGGCCGATGACGACGAGCTCGATGTTCTGCTTGTCGCAGAACTGGGCGAGGCGGTAGATCTCGCCGGTCGTGGCCGGTACGCCGACGGGCGTGGCAAGCTTTGCGATGCCCGGGTTGCTGGTGTGGGTGGCGTAGAGTGTGCCGAGCTTGGGGGAGCGGGTGATCGCGGCCGCGAGGGCGTGCTCGCGGCCGCCGCCGCCGATGAGGAGGACGTTGACTTTTTCGGGCATCTGCATGGTCGATCATAGACCCGAGCGGGCACGAAAAAACGGGGCCTGAGCCCCGTGGTTTGGTTGTGTTGTGCGGCGGTTCAGGCGATCGCTTCGCACTTGGCGCGTGCGGCCTCAACGGCCTTTGAGCGGTCGATGAGTTCGGCCTTGCCCTCGTCGGCGCGGGCCTTGAACTCGACCTGCCCGGCTTCGATCGTCTTGGGTGAGATGATGAAGCGGAGCGGGATGCCGACGAGGTCGGCGTCCTTGAACTTGGGCCCGGGGCGGTCGTCGCGGTCGTCGATGAGCACGTCGAATCCGTGTGCGCTGAGCTCTCCGGCCAGCTTGTTTGCCTCGTCCATGACGGCGTCGTCGGGTTTGATGACGATGATCTGGGCGTGGTAGGGGGCGATGGCGAGGGGCCAGATGATGCCGTTGTCGTCGTGCGCGGACTCGATGCACGCCGAGAGCGTGCGTGAGACACCGATGCCGTAGCATCCCATGATGACGTCCTGCTTCTTCTGGTCCTTGTTGAGGACGCTCAGGCCCATGGCTTTGGAGTATTTGGTGCCGAGCTTGAAGATGTGCCCCACTTCGATGCCGCGTCTCGCTTCGAGCTTTGCGCCCTGTGCGCGGGGGGAGGGATCGCCGGCCTCGGCGTTGCGGATGTCGGCGACCTTGATCTTGTCGGCGGCGATGGCGTCGGCCATGTCGCGGGACCAGTTGAAGCCGGTGACGTGGTGATCGTTTTCGTCCGCGCCGGTTGCCCATGCGGGAGCGGCGAGCGCGTCGGGGTCGACGACGAGGGTGAGCTTCGTGGCGTCGATCATGCGCGGCGAGACGTAGCCGATGGCGAAGCCGGCTTCCTTGGCTTCTTTTTCCGGGGCCATCTCGATGCCGGTGCCGACCGCGTCGCGGACCTTGCCCTCGTTGACGTCGTGATCGCCGCGGACAACCGCGATGACCCACTTTGATTCCGTGCCGGTGCGGCGAAAGACGATGGATTTGAGCATCCCGGCCGGGTTCGTGCCCAGGTGCTCTGCGACGAGATCGATGCCGGGCATGCCGGGGGTGTGGTGCTTGGTGATTTCCTCGGTCGGTGCGACATCGAAGGACCATGGGCGGTCGCCGATCTCTGCCTTCTCGACATTGGCGGTGTAGCCCGATTCGGGGCAGTAGAGGATGGTGTCCTCGCCGTTGGCGCAGTTGACCATGAACTCGTGGGAGGCGGAGCCGCCGATGGGGCCTGCCTCGGCCTCGACGGCGGAGAAGTCGAGCCCGCAGCGTGTGAAGATGTTGGTGTATGCCCGGTACATCTTGTCGTAGGTATGGTTGAGCCCGGCGTCGCCCTCGAGTTCGAGGTGGAAGGAGTAGGCGTCCTTCATGATGAACTCTCGGCAGCGGAGCAGGCCGGCTCTGGGGCGTGCCTCGTCGCGGAACTTGGACTGGATCTGGTAGAGGTTGAGCGGGAACTGCTTGTAGCTGGTGACGGCGCCGCACATGAGATCGGTGATGACCTCCTCGTGGGTTGGGCCGAGGGCCGAGCGGCGACCGTGGCGGTCCTCGAGGGTGAAGAGGAGGTTGCCGTAGTCGACGTCGCGCTTGGTGTCCTTGTAGAGCTCGATGGGCATCAGGGCGGGCATGAGGAACTCGGAGGCGCCTGCGGCGTCCATCTCCTGGCGTACGATCGCGGAGATCTTCTTGAGCGATCGCCATGCGAGGGGGAGGTAGTTGTAGATGCCCGCGCCGACCTGGCGGATGTAGCCCGCCCGGACCATGAAGATGTGCGAGGGGGTCTCCGCGTCGGAGGGCGCCTCGCGGGTGGTCGGGATCAGGGTCTGTGACCAGTTGTGGACACACCCGTTGTTGGTGTTCAGGGCGGTATGACGGTCGGTTTGTGCGTTGATCGTGCTCATGACGAGCAGAGTGTACGCACCGTGTGCGGATGAGCCCAAGGCGTGGGGCGATCGGCGGTGTGAATCAGGTGTGGGTCTGGACGCCTGGCTTGGGTTCCAGCTGGACGGCCTGGCGTTGATCGACCTGTTGCCAGCGCTGGGCTCGGTGCTGTGCGGACGGGATCGATTGTGCCTGGGCCCACCAGCAGGTTTCGAGGGGGAGGGCCATGTCTCTGGCGAGATCGAGTATCTGGATGTCGGTGAGATCGATGAACGGGGTTTCGATCTGCACCTCGGGCGCGGTCTCGGCGGTTGCGTCGAGTGAGACGAGCCTCGAGATGAGCATGGCTCGGTCGAGCGCGGTGCCGATGTGGTTGATCCGGTCGGGGTGGTCTTCCGGGATCCGCAGCGGCCAGATGACTCGTCGCAGGCCGAGTTCGAGGGCCTGGTAGGCGGCGGTGGTCAGCATGTGGGTACAGTGGATCGCGACGGGGAGGTCTTCGGTTTGGTCGCCTTCCGGGGGGTAGCAGTGCAGCTCGGGTCGCGCGTTGAGTGCGTAGAGGTCGGCGTGGCGTTTGATGGCTGGTTCGACCGCTGAGATGATGAGGTCGAGGTTCTCGCCGCTCTCTCGGTCCCACCACGCGGGGATGAGGGTGCTGGGGTCGGCGTTGCTGATGGATTGCTGCTCGCTGGCCATGGCGGCGGCGAGTGTGGATTCCACATCAGCGTCGGACAGGATCAGGCACCGTTCTTGCGTGAATCTTGGGACGAGCATGGGTTGGATTGTACCTGATTGTGGCGCGGGCTGCGCGGCTCAGTGGTTCGGGGTCGGGGCTCGGTAATCGCTGAGATCGATGGCCCTGAAGTACTCGATGGTGTGGGCGAGGCCCTCTTCGAGTTGGATCGTGGGTTCCCAGTCGAGGAGGGCCTTGGCGCGGGTGATGTCTGGCTGGCGCTGGAGTGGGTCGTCCTCGGGGAGCGGCTTGTACTCAATTTTGGACGACGAGCCCGTGAGCTTGAGCGTGAGTTCGGCGAGCTGCTTGATGGTGAACTCGTTGGGGTTGCCGATGTTGACGGGCATGTGCTCGTCGTGACCCTCGTAGGCCATGAGGCGGATGATGCCCTCGACCAGGTCGTCGCGGTAGCAGAACGAGCGGGTCTGCGATCCGTCGCCGAAGATGGTGATGTCTTCGCCTCGGAGCGCCTGGATGATGAAGTTGGAGACGACGCGGCCGTCGAATGGGTGCATGCGCGGGCCGTAGGTGTTGAAGATGCGTACTACGCGTGTGTCGAGCTGGTGCCTGCGGTGGTAGTCGGAGAAGAGCGTTTCAGCGGCTCGTTTGCCCTCGTCGTAGCACGCGCGGGGCCCGATTGGGTTGACGTTGCCTCTGTAAGACTCGGGCTGGGGGTGGACGGTCGGGTCGCCGTAGACCTCGGATGTCGATGCCTGGAGGATTCGGGCTCCGCAGCGTTTGGCCATGCCGAGCGTGTTGATGGCACCCATGACCGAGGTTTTCATTGTTTTGATGGGGTTGAACTGGTAGTGGCCCGGTGCGGCGGGGCAGGCCATGTTGTAGATCTCGTCGACCTCGAGCCAGATGGGGTGGGTGACGTCGTGGCGGATGAGCTCGAAGTTGTTGTACTGGAGCAGGTGCTGGACGTTGGACTTCTGGGAGGTGAAGAAGTTGTCGAGGCAGATGATGTCGTGGCCCTGCTGGATGAGGCGCTCGCAGAGGTGTGAGCCGAGGAAGCCGGCACCGCCGGTCACGAGTACGCGCTTGATTGTCATGCGTGGTTCCCTGCGTTCAGGCGTTGTGTGTGATGTGCGATGTGTTGCGTTCTCGTGCGATGAGGCGGACGTATTCGACCATCGCATCGGTGGGCTTCCACGCTGGTGCCCAGTTGAGGCCGGATTGTGTTTCGGCCATGTCGGCGCAGGTGTAGTGCTGGTAGGTCGGGATCATCTCTTCGGGCATGTCGAAGTATTCGGGCTCGATATTGAGATCGAGGGCGGAGTTGATGGCTTCGACGATGGCGTTGAACGAGGTGGTCTGCCCGGAGCCGAGGTTGTACACGCCGGGCGTGATGTTGGGTTCGGCGCCGGCGATGGTGCAGGCGACGACGTCATCGACGTAGACCTGGTCGCGTTCGTGCTCGCCCATTTTGAACAGGCGTGGGGTCTTGCCGTCGAGCACCTGGTTGGTGAGGTGGTATACCATGGAGGCCATCTTGCCCTTGCGTGCCTCGCCCGGGCCGAAGACGTTGAAGTAGCGGAGCCCGACGACGTGCGGCGGGGGCTCGCCGTTTGATTCGCGCTCCTTGAAGAAGCGGAAGACCTCGGCGTCCATGAGCCATTTCGAGAAGCCGTAGACGTTGTTGGGTTGGCCGGCGGCTTCGAGGGGGAATGGCGTGTGGGTGTCGGCCTGGGGTGGCGAGCCGTAGGTGGCGGCGCTGGAGGCGTAGACGAGTGGGACGTCGCACTCGATGCATGCCTCGAGGATGTCGGTGAATGGCTCGGTGTTGCCGCGGAACATCTTCTGCTCGTCGAACTCGAGCGTGTCGGTGATTGCGGCGAGGTGGAAGACCGCTTTGGGCTGCAGGCCGACGAGGGCTGGTTGCCAGTTGAGCTCGGAGACGGAGTCGCTGAGGATGGTCCCGGTGAACGGGGGCAGCCCCTTGCGCTGGAGCGCTTCGACGATGTTCGCGTAGGAGCCGGTGCGGAAGTCGTCGACGACGTAGATCATGGCACCGGGTTCACGCTCGAGGAGCGTTGCGACGAGGTTGGCGCCGATGAAGCCGGCTCCGCCGGTGACGATGTAAACAGGCGTGTCGCTCATACGCGATTGTAGCTCGCTTCAGGGAGAATCGGGGCGTTCTTCTGGGAGCGGGGGGAGCTTGAGGAGCTGGCCGACGGAGATGTCGTCCATCGATTTGAGGACGTCGCGGTTGGATTCGAAGATGAGGCGGGCGTGGCGTGATGAGCCGTAGATATTGAGTGAGATCTTGGAGAGCGAATCGCCGGGGCGGACGACGTACTCGATGACGGCTGATGCGGCGGGGGTGTGGTTCTCGATGACGCCTGGCTCGGTTTCACGGCCTTCGACGCGGCCCTGGATATTGGTCGGGTCCTTGGGGATGCGGATTACCATGCCCTGGCGGAGCTTCTGTGGGTCGACGAAGGGGTTGGCGCGTGCGATGATCCCCCACTGGTTTGACGCCCCAAAGTAGCGCTGGGCGATGCGTTCCATGGTCTCGTTGGGCCCGACGGTGTGCTCGAAGAACTCGGGGGCGCGGAGTGTTGGCCCGGTGTTCTCCTGAGCGGTGCCTGCCTGCTGCGCGATGCGGGTCTGGTCGATGACCGTGGGGTTTCGGTCGTTGGTGACGATTGGCGCGGGGTCGGGCTCGGGCTGGCTTTGGGTTGGGTTTTCGGGCAGCTGCTCGAAGGTGATCTTGGGTGTGTCGTTGTCGCGGCTGGGCTGCCACATCCAGTAGACGCCGATCCAGACGAGCGCGAGCATGCAGAAGCCGATGAAGATTCTTGATGTTCGTTCGTCCATCATGGCTGCACCTCGTAAGAAAAACCGCCCCGAATTGTATCGGGGCGGTTCGTGGGGTGGCAATACAAATCTGTGATTACTCGGGCTTGGGCAGGGCGTCGAGCTCCTGCTGCTCCCGCATCTTTCGCTCGGAGATGTCGCGTTTGCGGCTCCAGACGAGGGGGGATGCCACGGCGATGGAGGAGTAGGTACCGACGAGGACACCCACGAGCAGGGCGTAGCTGAACGCGTGGACGCCGGGCCCGCCGTAGGTGTAGAGGAGGAAGATGGCGAGGAGCGTGGTGCCCGAGGTGACCAGGGTTCGTGAGATCGTCTCGTTGATCGAGCGGTTGATCACGGCCTTGGACGCGTAGGGGAGCTTGCCCCGGTTTTCACGGATGCGGTCCATGATGACGATGGTGTCGTTGAGCGAGTAGCCGATGAGTGTCAGCAGGGCCGCGATGAGGTTGAGATCGATCTTGAACGGCTCGATCATGAGCGCGTTGGCGAATGATCTGAACGATTCGTGCTCGTAGATGATCTCGGCGAATGCGATGAGGCCGATGACGACGAGCACGTCGTGGGTGAGTGCCGCGATGGCCGCTGCCGAGTATCGCACGGAGCCGAAGCGGACCCAGATGTAGATCAGGATGAGCATGAGCGAGAGCACGACGGCCGCGACGGCGGTCGCGCGGAAGTTCTCCGCGATTGCGGGGGAGAACGACTGGACGCTGAGCTGGTCGGAGGAGTTGGCGAGCGAGGCGATGACGAGGTCCCACTCACGCTGCTGCACCTCTGTCTGCCAGACTTCCTGGTTGGTGAAGTAGTCGAGCGTCGGGTCGAGGACGAGGATGACCGCTGTCGTGGCCTCCTGCGGTGTGCCCTCGAGGGCGATGATCTCGACCTTGCGGCCGACGATGTCCGAGAAATCGTCCTTCTGTCGTGTGATCGCGATGCGTTTGCGGATGTCCTCGACCGACTGTGCCGGCGAGAGGTTCTCGAGGAGGATGGCGAGGCCGCCGTCGAACTCGGTCGCGTCGTTGCGGAACTCGGGGCGTTTGATGTTGTCGCCCACGCGTGTTTCCACGACGGGGTAGGTCGGAGCGGCGGAGGCGTCCGCGATGCTCGAGCCGACGAAGCGCAGCGCTGGCGGGACGTCGATCTTGTCGCGGAACGCGTTGATCACGGCGTCGGCCACGTCGTCCTTGTTGGTCGCGGTGGTCTTGATGATGAACGTGTCGGCGGTCAGGCCGTCGTCCTCGGGGTTGATGGGGAGCACTTCGGCGTTGCGGAGCGGCTCGACGACGGGGTCGTTCTCGCCGAGCTGGTGCACGATTTCCTCGACGTCCGGGCGGGACATGGTGATGTTCGTGTCCGGGTTGTCGGGGCTGTCCTTGAATGCGAGCGTGATCTGCGTGCCGCCGCGGAACTCGGTGTCGAGCATCTTCGAGCCCTGGGTGACGACCATGACGATGCCGAGCCCGACGAAGAAGAGCGAGATGAACACGGTGACCCATCGCAGGCCGATCCAGTTGATGTTGGGGTGGAGCGCTCGTTCGAGCGGCTTGATCAGCATGGGGAGCATCGCGATGCGGCGGAACTTGAGCTTGTCGACCAGCGCGACGAGGATGATGTGGCTGAAGAAGAGGGCCGAGATCATGGTGCACACGACGCCGATGCCCAGCGTGATGGCGAAGCCGCGGATCTCCTGCGTGCCCACGTTCGCGAGCACGAGACAGACGATGAGGTTGGTGACGTTGCCGTCGACGATCGAACTGAGGGCTTTCTCGTAGCCGAGCCGTACCGCCTGGCGGAGGTCGAGTCCGGAGTTGAGCTCTTCCCTGATTCGCTCGAAGATCAGCACGTTGGCGTCGACCGCCATACCGAAGGTGAGGATGATGCCCGCGATGCCGGGGAGCGTGAGCGAGGCACGCGAGAGGGCGAGGGCGCCGAGGATGAGCGCGGCGTTCGCGGCGAGACAGAGCACGGCGACCACGCCGTAGCCGAGGTAGTAGAAGAGCATGAAGACGGAGACGATGACGAGGGCCAGCTTGCCGGCCTCGATGCCTGCGTCGAGGTTATCCTGCCCGAGCTCGGGTGCGATGATGTTCTCGCTGAGAGGCTCGGGGGAGAGCTTGGCCTGGAGGGAGCCCGCGCCGAGGACGCGGATGATGTAGTTGATCTCCTCCATCGAGAAGTCGCCCTCGATGATGCCTCGGTTTGTGATCCGGGCGTTGAGGTTCGGGGCGGTGTAGACCTGGTCGTCGAGGAGGACGGCCATGCGGTAGCCGACGTTGGAGCCGGTGAGGTCGCCCATGCGAGCGGCGCCTGCGGGGTCCATCTCGAAGCCGATCGCGGGGCGTCCGAGCGAGTCGGCGGTCTGGTATGCGCGTGAGACCTTCCAGCGGGCGTCGCCCTGGGTGATGCGCAGGTCGCGCGTGTCCCAGCAGAGCATGTAGTAGTCGCCGTTGTACTCTTCAACGACGTACCCGGAGTCTCCGAAGTTGTAGAAGTACGCAGAGGGGTTCTCGAGGAGGCGGTTGTACGCGTCGATGGAGTCGTACCACGAGTCGGCCTTGTTGATCCTGAACCAGCGGGCGTCACGCGCGTTGGCCTGCTTGGGGCCCTTCTCGCGGAACAGCTCGCGGAGGCGGTTCTCGTCCGGGTGGGTGATCCCGGAGCCGCCGCGGCCTGTGGGATCGACGGTGATGCGGAAGCTGAGGACGCCCGAGGCCTGCACGAGGCGTTTGAGGTCGCTGGTATCGTCGAGCGAGTCTCGGTTTTCGGAGTACTCGTCGAACGCGGCGATCACGTTCTCGAGCTGCGCCTCGATCTCGGGGTACTGGCCGCGGATGCGGTCGAGTGCTCGTTTGCGCTCGCTGTCGACGGGGACCATCTCGCCGTCGTTGTCGCGGATGAACTTTTCTTCGTCGGAACGCTCGAGTGCTCGTTTGACCTCTTCGGGCGAGATGGCGCTGGCGAGCGCGGCGTCGCGGGCGAGGTCGTATCGGATTTCCGCTTCTGCGGCGAGCGCCGCGAGGCGGTCGAGCTCGTCCTCTGGCGTGTCGGGGTTGACGTCCATCACGCTGAGCTGGGCGCGGAACTGCTGGGCCTGATCGAAGGCGGCTGCGGCTTCCTCGAGTGATTCGCGGACGCTGTCGCTGACCTGGCCGAGCTCGTCGATCTTGGCGGCGCGCTGCTCCTGCGGGAGGCGCATCATGCGTTCGAACTCGGCGTCGTCGATCGAGGTGATGCTGAGCTTGGCGAGCTCGTTCTCGAAGTCCTGCTTGAGCTGCTTCACCTTGTCGGAGGGGAGCGGCATCGTGATCTCGATGCGGTCCTGCCCCTGACGGACGATGGAGATCTCGAACAGGCCGTTGGGGTCGATGCGCTTCTTGAGCACGTCGATGACCTGGGGGATGATCTCGTTGGCGGATTCCGTTGAGCCGAGCTCGACGGAGTAGACGCGCGCGGCGCCGCCTCGCAGGTCCTTGCCGAGACCGATCTTCTCGCTTGGTGGGCTTGCGGCCCAGATCGATGCGAGGATCAGGAGAATCGCGATAATGACGTTGCGGCCAAAGTGTCGCATGCGGTTGAACCTCTGTGGGTCGGA
>CAXREY010000038.1:0-69670 GCA_964229845.1 Phycisphaerales bacterium UBA1924 | reverse complement strand
TGCATGACGCTTCACTCCTTCGCCGATATGCTTCGAGGCGGAGAAATCCGCCGTTTCTTTCTTAGAACAACTCTAGGAACCCCAATCAACGGATAACATCCTCCGATTCAAATGCGCACAGGACCAGACACCCCCGCCGACCGATCGGAGACGCAACTCTCCGTGGTCGCACCTGCGCACAACGAAGAAGAGAACATCGACCGCCTCATCGAGGAGATCGAGGCAGCGCTCGGGCCACTCGGCATCGACTTCGAGTTCGTGCTCGTCGACGACGGATCGACCGACACCACCCGCGACAAGGCGCTGGCGCATCAGCCCGATCGACCGTGGGTCCGCTGTGTCTCGATGACACAGACACCGGTGGGAAAAGGCAACGGGCAATCCGCGGCGTTCCACGCCGGCTTCCGCGCCGCGCGAGGAACGCTCATCGCCGTCCTCGATGCCGACCTGCAGAACGATCCGGCCGATATCCCAAAGATGCTCGTGCTGCTCGAAGAGTCCGGTGCGGATTTCGTCCAGGGCGATCGGTCCGCTGTCCGCAAGCAGGGCGATTCCAGCGTCCGCCTCTTCGGGTCGTGGGTCGGCAGGACCTTCCGAAGACTCTTCTTGGGCGACACGATCACCGACACCGGCTGCTCGCTCCGGGTCATGAAGCGCGAGATCGCGCTCCGGCTCCCGCTCGAGTTCAAGGGCATGCACCGGTTCATCCCCGTCACGGCCAGGCACCTGGGATACACCGTTGTCGAGATGCCCGTGAACCACCGTCACCGCCACGCGGGCCAGCCCAAGTACGGCATGGGTATCACCAAGCGTGCGCTCCCCGGGCTGGTCGACCTGTTCGCGGTCAGGTACATGCGCAGCCGGCGCAGGCCCGTGACCTGTCAGGAGCACACACACGCATGAAGCTCGGCCCAATCATCGCGATGCTCCTGCTCGTGTTCCTCGGCATGTGGCTGGTCCTCCAGCCCGCACTCTCACGCTCGCACTCGGACCTGACCATCCTCGTCGGTGCGCACGAGATCCTGCTCGAGCGGATCGACTACAACGGTCAGAACGCCTACCGGATCATCTCACCGCGTGCCCTTCGGACCGACCTCCCGATCGTTCATCGTGAGCTCGACACGTTCCTCGAAAAGCAGATCGAGGAATGGAACGCACGCCCGGCGTTCGAGCGCCACCTGCTCGGGTTCTTCAACATCACCAGCTGGGGCACCTTCGGCTGGGTCGCGATCGGCCTGGTCGGTCAGGGCGCGTTCTTCGGGCGGATGTTCGTGCAGTGGATCGTCTCCGAACGCACACGCATCTCGACCGTCCCGGAGATCTTCTGGTGGTTCAGCTTCATCGGCGGGATCTGCCTGTTCACGTACTTCGTCTGGCGCGTCGACATCGTCGGCGTGCTCGGGCAATCCACCGGCATCGTGATCTACGCGAGGAATCTCAAGCTCATCCAGAAAGAGAAACAGAACTCCGCAACCACCATCCAGGCACAACCCTCCGCCTGAGCACCAGAAAGGGCCGCGCATGCGCGTCTACATCGACAACACGGAACTGGAAGCCAACAACTCCATCGCGGACGCGCTCGATGCCGCGCGCGAACACGCGGAGAACGACGGGCGCCTGATCATCGATATCCTCGCCGACGGCCAGACCATCGACGACGCCATGCTCGACAACCCGCCCAGCGACAGCGGAGGGATCAGCGAGCTGCGTCTCACCACCACGGACCCCGTCGCGTTCCTCATGGAAACGTTCGCGAGCGCTCGCGAATCGCTCGCTCTGGTCCGCGAGGACCAGTCGACCGCCGCCGACCACCTCCGCAAGGGCGATCTCGAGCCCGCCGTCGAGGCCCTCAACGCCGTGCTCACCGGGTGGCAGGCCGTCGGCGACGTCGTCGCCCAATCGGCCGAGCTCGCGGAGATCGACCTCAACACCTTCGAGTTCGATGGCCTTCACGCCAAGGACGTGATCGAGAAGCTCGGGGACACCCTCTTCGAGATCCGCACCAATCTGACACATCAGGACTGGTCCTCGCTGGGCGACGCGATCGAGTACGACCTCGACGATCTGGCCAAGCAGTGGGATGCGCTGCTCGGCGCACTCGCCAAACGCGTGCAATCGGGCGTATAACTCCCTGTCCACCCGCGACAGGAGCACCGCCTGAGCACCCAGCAGACCAACCCGATCGATACCCAGATGGAGGAGGCATCGCAGGCACTCTGCGCCGGGCAGTACCTGCTCACGGCCGCGCTCTGCCGCGATGCCCTGACCCACGCACGCCGGGAGCACGACTTCGCACGGATGAAACGCATCTGCATGCCACTGCTCGAAGCCCAGCGCTACCTCCGCCAGGCCGCGCTCGAGAAGGGCGTCATCCACACCATCTCCAAGTCCACCGATATCCCCGAAACACCCGCCAGCGAATGCTTCCTCTTCGCGCCGAACTTCGTGGGTGCCGACGCGCTCCGCTTCCGCCACGCCGCCAACGACGCGGGGATCGCCCCGTTCGTGCTCACTCGCGAGCCCACGACCTCCAAAAACCAGTGGCCGATCGTCGGCGTCGCCGAGCGCGTCGTCCGCATCCGCATCGACCCGCCCAAGGATGACACGCCGAACCCCGAGTGGTTCAGCCACGCCGCCGAAGCACTGGGCGATCAGGCGATCCGCGACGCCCTCGGTGCCGCAGATCCCGACGACCCGCCCGCGTGGATCGTGGACGACTTCCTCGACCGCCTCGACGCCTGCCCCGAGCACGAGAAGTTCCTCATGGCGCTCGCCGACGCGTGCGGCAAGGCCGTCGGACATCCGGCCCCAACGCGCAAACGCCGGCGCGGGCTGATCGACGACCCCTACTCGTTCTGAAACTCTTACCCCGCATCGCGCGGCAGCGTCTCGACGATGTTCTTCACGATCTGGTCCGTGTCCACCTGCTCCGCACTCGCCTCGAAGTTCAGCAGCACGCGGTGGCGCAGCGCCGGCAGCGCAACGCTCTGGATATCCTCGATCGACACGCTCGCGCGCCCATCGAGCAGCGCCATGCACTTGCCCCCGAGCATCAGCGACTGGGCCGCACGAGGCGATGCGCCCAGCGACACGAACCGGTTCACCATCGGCGTCGCGAACTGGCCGTCGGACAATGCCCCCTTCGGGTGCGTCGCCAGCACGCAGCGGATCGCATAATCGCGCACGTGGTCCGAAACCGGGACCATCCGCACCAGCTTCTGGTGCCCGATCAGCCGATCCGTGTCCAGCACCTTCTCGATGGGGTCGCTCGTCGCGCCGGTCGTGCGGATCACGATCTCCGAGAGCTCCTCACGCGACGCGTAGCCGACCTGCAGCTTGAAGAAGAACCGGTCCAGCTGCGCCTCGGGCAGCGGGTAGGTGCCCTCCTGCTCCACCGGGTTCTGGGTCGCGAGCACGAAGAACGGCTCGGGCAGCGCGTGCGTCGTCCCCCCCACCGTCACGCTCCGCTCCTGCATCGCCTCCAGCAGCGCCGACTGCGTCTTTGGCGTCGCGCGGTTGATCTCGTCGGCCAGCAGGATCTGTGAGAACACCGGCCCGGGCTGGAACCGGAACGTCCGGTGCATCCGCCCGTCGTCGCCCTCGGACTCGTCGATCACCGTCGTCCCGGTGATATCCGCCGGCATCAGGTCCGGCGTGAACTGCACGCGACCGAAGCTCAGGTCCACCGCCTCGGAGATGCTCCGCACCAGCAGCGTCTTGCCGATGCCGGGCACACCCTCGAGCAGCGCATGCCCGCCAACGAACAGGCACACCAGCGTCTGCTCGATGACCTCGCGTTGACCGACCACGGCCCGCCCGACCTGCGACCGCACCGCCTCGAAATCTTCACGGAATCGGGTGGAGGCCTGCTGCACCTGGTCGGCGGTCATCGGCTGCGCTGCGTCGTTACTCATGCCCTGATCCTACAACAGCGCGCACGAAAAAACCGATCCGCGTCGATGCGGATCGGTTCTGTTCGTAAAGGCCGCGGTGGGATTCGAACCCACGATTGGCTTTCGCACAGCGGATTTGCAATCCGCTCCCTTAGACCACTCGGGCACACGGCCGACCTTCGCCCACTCGGGCAGGGGTGACCCTACAACCCATCGCCGAAAAGATCAACACGGGCACATCAAAAACCGTCCCTATCGCACGAAGAACCGCGATCGAGAACACACAGGGCGCCCCGAGCCGATACCCTAGAGTATGAACCGAGCCCCCATCACGTCCAAGCCGATCATCCTGATGCTCATCGCGGGGCTGACCCCGCAGTGCCTGGCGCAGGATCAGCCGGGCAGCGCCGAGCGGGTGGAGGAAGCACGCTCGATCCTCCCACGGGTCGGCACCAATCAGACGCCGGTGCAGCCGACCACGGCGGCCGTCTCGCAGGCGGTCCAGCCCGGGCTGGGCGAGGGTCCCGACTGGCTCGACGTGCTCAACGAGACGCTCGAGACCAAGCTCACCCCCTCCATGCTCGCGGAGGGTGCCTTTATCAGCGCCCGCCTCGGCGACCTCGTCGAGGCGCCCAGCGGGCAGATCATCTTCGTGCCGGACCGCGGTGAGCGTGAGCCCGGCGAGGGCGCCGTCATCCTGCTCCCCTCGCGAGCACTCGAGCGCCTGCAGGAAGAATGGAGCGAGCAACGCGTGGTGCTCTCGGGCGAGATCCTCACGTACCACAACCGAAACATGCTCCTTGTGAGCGATTACCGGCTCGTGCGTGAGAAACCCGCCGAGCCGCAGCAGCCCGAATCCGACCCGGCCACGACACAAGAACCAGAGCGTGAGATCGAGGACGATCCGGAAGTGCAGGACCTGCTCCGCGAGCTCGACCGCCCGGACCCCACCGATCCCACGGACGACTCGGACCCGCTCCGAGACCGGCTCGAGGCCCTGCCCCGCACACCCCAGCAGCGCACGGGGTCCACGGTCGTTGGGCCGGAGGAGGGCACGCTGCTGCTCCGCCGCCCCGCCCGCCTGATCCGCAACGCCCAGGGCGCATGGTCGCTGATCTTCGACAACGATGATCCCACGAACACCGAGAACGCCTCGCTCGTCGTTCTTCCGTGCCGAGCGCTGATGCGGATGGAGCAGTGGGCGATGGATCAGGGCGACGCGGCCCGGTTCCTCGTCTCAGGCCGAGTCTACAGCTACCGCGGGCAGTCCTACCTGCTCCCGACAATCGCCCAGCGCCTCGGCGCAAGCGACATCAACTCGATGCAGTAACCCATCAAGCGTAGTCTGCTCGCAACTCGCAACGACAAGTTGGTCAGATGGTGGGTGCGGTGCCCTGCACCGGGCGGTCCTCGCGTGCCATCGCGTTCGTCGGTGCGGTCACGATCCGCTCACCCTCCATCGGCGAGTAACGCGACCCCCACATCCCGATGCGGCGGTTCGAGGTTGAGCGCCCGTAGATCGTCGCGAAGACGTGCTGGGCGAGAAGCAGCACCACCAGCATCCCGACATTCGCGAGCAGCATCGGCACCAGCGAGGTCTGGCCGAAGTAGACCATCACCGAGGTGACCACGATGATGAGCATCCCCGCGGGGATCATCGCCTGCCAGCCGAGCATCATGACCTGATCGTAGCGAAGGCGCGGGAGCGACCAACGCACCACCATCGCGAGGCAGACCATCAGGACGACCTTGAGCGCGAAGACGCCGATCTTGACGAACATCGCCAGCAGCCCGGTGGTCTCGGGGTGCGTGAGCCCGAAGTCGAGCACCGGCAGGTGGTACCCGCCCGCGAAAAGCAGCACGAAGAACGAGCACGCGGTCACGAGGTGGGCGTACTCCGCGAGGAAATACAGCGCGAAACGCATCGACGAGTATTCCGTGTGGAAGCCGCCGACGAGCTCCTGCTCCGCCTCGGCGTTGTCGAACGGAGCGCGGTTCGATTCCGCGAGCCCGCAGACATAGAACAGCAACGCCGCGAGCGGCATGGACAGCATCATCCATCCGTTCTCGACCTGGTAGGCCACGATCTCGTTGGGCATGAAGGTGCCCGTGATCAGCAGCGTGCTCAGCAGCGCGAGCCCCAGCGGGATCTCGTAGGAGATCATCTGGGCCGTGGCGCGAAGCCCGCCGAGCATGGAGTACTTGTTGTTCGAGGCCCAGCCACCGAGCGTCACGCCGTACACGCCGATCGACGCGACCGCGAGCAGGTAGATGATGCCGATGTGCACCTCCGCGCCCGTGACGGACACGACCTCGCCGCCCACCTCGCCGATGATCGGGAGCGTGAAGGCGGGCATGTCCCAGTAGCCGCCCCAGGGCATCACGACGAACCCGATCAACGCCGGGACGACCGCGAATACAGGCGCGAGCGTGAAGAGCACCTTGTCGACGTTGGTCGGCGTGAAGTCCTCCTTCACGAAGAACTTGATGCCGTCCGCCAGCGGCTGACCGAGCGCCAGGCACCCCTTGAGGAACTTGAGAAACGGCAGCCCGAAGTCAAACCCGACCCGGTTGGGGCCGATGCGGTCCTGGATGTACGCGCTGATCTTGCGTTCAAGATAGACCCCGTACGCGACCAAACCGAGCACCGCGTGCACGCCGATGGCGAGCACCAAAGCACTGACAATGAACTGTCCGTCGACGAGGTCTCTGATGAACTCAAGCATAGCGTCCCTACTGTAGCATCTCCGACCCCACGGGGTCCGCCTCGGGGCACGCCTCGGCCACCGATTCATACACCACACTCGGCAGATCCGTGCCCGTGTGTTCAACCGAGGTCACGCTCGATGTCCGCGCGTTCTCACGCGACATCAGCACCGAATACTCCAGCCGGTCCGGCCACTGGTGAAAGTGGAAATCACGCTGATTCTCCGGCGTCGGATCCGGAACCACCATCTCGCGGAACAGCGGCAGCCTGCACTGCACCAGGTGATCCCCGAGCCCCGACGAGGCGAGGCATCGCGGGCGGACAACCGCCTCCAGCGGGGCGGGCAGCGTGACCTCGGCACCGCCGAACCGGGCGATCGCGGAAGCGAAGCCACCACCCTCGACGGGCCCAACAAGCAGCAGCCGGAACGGCTTCATCCCGCGCAACTCCATGGTTGTCAGTCGCTTGAGCGCATCGTGCACATCGTCCGCTTCCATCAGCATCGGGATCAGCGATCCGCGCGAGATGTGCGTCTGCTCGGGGCGTTCCGGGTCGAGTTCCTCATCGGTCGCGTTGAGGTTCACGAGTCCGAGGTAGAACCCGTCCTCGCGCACCGCCACCCAGGTGCCCCCGGCGTCGGTGTCCGTCGGCCAGCACGCGGTCTTCCCGTTCTCCAGCATCCGCCACGCGGGGGCCTGCTCGGGTGAACGCGAACGGAGCTCATCACGCGAGTGCATCACGCGATAACCGTTATCGATCGGAACTATGGATATGGTGCACACGGAGTTACTTCGCCTCCGCCTGCTCGAAGTTGATCGTGGACGGCGCCGTGCCGAATCCCTCCGGGCAATCGAGACCGAGCTCGAGGCCGATCGCCTTGAGGATCGCGTTGTGGTGGATGGCGTGGTGCATCGCGAAGAAGATCTCACGCGCACGCGTGGAGCTCAGATCCGCGGTCTGCCCGTCGCCGCACAGCATCACGCGCGTCGTGACCGTCTCGCCGAGGTCCTCGACCCCCAGCCCCGCCATCAGCGTGCGGAGCGTCGAGATCTCCCCCTTGGCCGCGTCCCGGTCTTCCTCCACCGAGCCACCCCGCTTGCGGTGGTCGTAATCGATCGGCTCGGTGCAATCGGTCGTGATCGCGCACCGGAAATGATCGAGGATGTGGCGGATGTGCTTGCCGACGGTCCCGCCGGGCACAACCTCGGAGACACGCACGTACTGATCGTCGTCGACGCAGTCGATGTACTCGGCGCACTGCTCAAGAATCGCGTCCGCCGCCAAACAGACGGCCCGCTGATCCGAGCAGGGGTTGGGGGTTTCTGTGGACATGGAACGCTCCTTGAAGTGTCAGATTGATCGCTTATGCCGGAAATCAGATCGCACAGGCACCCCGAACAGACGCATAATCGCCCGGCCCGGGACACGCAATACCAGCTGAAATGTCTTCAACGAATCTTAGCCGCTCAGTTCGCGCCCGCCATATCGGAGGCCTCAATCACCTCGCCGATAATTTCGCGATGATTGGCACACCGGGGGCATTTGTGCTGTCCCCCGAGCTTCCCCTTGCGATCCAGCCAGCGGTGGAACGTGCCTATCGGAAGGGGCGTGATCGTCGGGAAGGCCATCCCCAGATCATCGGATCGCTTCGTGTTGTAGTCCACGTTCTCCGCACGGATCGCCTGGTCGAACGCGTCGCGGAATGCACGCAGCACATCGGGGGCGGGAGTCGCCGCGAACTCGATCGCCAGCTCCAACCCCGCGCGGCTGGTCTCGCTGGGATAGACCGGCGCGGCCGTGAACTCGCCCACCGTGAGCCCTGTGCCTGCAGACGCCGAGGCCACGCCGTGCTCGATATGCTCGCCGATGAGGTTCTCGCCGAAGGCATTGATGAAATGGCGGTGGCGACCCACGATCCGCAGGCGAGCGGGCCCGGTGCCGGCTCGCATCGAGCCGTCGGGCTGCACGCCCGAAGGGATATCGTCGAACTCCACCACATCCCCGATGATGTACCGCCACAGCCCGGCGTCCGTGCTCATCACTACGACATACTTCTGGCCCTTCTCCACCTGCCAGCAGGTGAACACGTCCGGGTCCTCGTCGTCGATCTGCTCGAGGGGCACGAACTCGTAGAACGTGCCGTTGTCGCTCAGCAGGCGCATCCCCGGATCGCCCGTCGTGTCCTGCATCGCGATGAACCCCTCCGAAGCCGGGTAGAGCTCCTGACGCGATGGGAAATCGATCATGGGATCACCCGAGTATGCGCGGCACATCCGCTCGATGAACGGCACGTAGTTGACCCCGCCGTGCACGAACACCTCAAGGTTGGGCCACACATCGCGGGCGCACCTCGCATCCGTGCCGCGTTCGCGAGCCAACCCGATCACGCGGTCGATCAGCACCAACGCCCAGCTCGGCATGCCCGAGATGAAGCGGATGTCCTGATCGATCGTCAGCCGGGCCATCGCCTCGATCTTGTCGGGCCAGTGATTGAGCAGCGCGATCTCCGGGCCGGGCGAATAGATCATCGACAGCGGCCACTTGATCAGCGGCGTCACCAGCCCCGACAGGTCACCAGTCGCGATCCCGTGCTCGTTGTACTCCAGGTCCGTCGAGCCGCCGAGGAACAGGCAACGCCCGCCCATCACCCGCCCCGGGTGCACGCCGCGGTTGATCAGATGCGCGAAGATGTCCAGCGACGCGAGGTAGTTCGATCGCATCATCTGCTCGGTCACCGGGATGAACTTGTCGCCCGCGGTCGTCCCGGACGTCTGGGCGAACTGCATCACCCGCCCCGCCCAGAGGACATCGGGCTCGCCGTGCTCGCGCATCGCGCTGATGTCGTCCTGAAACGCGTACCAGTCGCTGATCGGGACCCGATCACGGTACGCCCTCACACGGTCCATCTCGTCGTCGTAACGCAGGATCGAATCGAACCCGTGGGCCCGCCCGAAACGGGTCGCCCGCGCAGTCCTCAGGTTCCGGCTGAGCTGCCCGACCTGCAACCGCTGTGTGCCTGCTTTCCAGTAGGCGAGGTCTGTGAGCTTGCGCCGGCGCGCCTCGACGCGAGCGTGCAGCGCCACCCCCACGAGCGAGGTCCACGAGTACGGCGCGTTGGGCGTTGGTGCGTGCGTACGCATGGGCGACCGGGTCAGTCTCTGGGCGACATCACGCCGCGCTGCTCTAGATCGTCGAAGAACCCGTGCATCGCTTCGGCGAACGGGCCGGGCGACTCGATCATCGGCGCGTGCCCGCAGCCGTCGATCCAGAAGAGCTTGGCGTCGGGCATCAGTTCCATGAACCCCTGCCCGGCGCTCGGCGGGGTCACGACGTCCTCGCGCCCCCAGATCAGCAGCGTGGGCTGATTGATCTCAGCGAGATCATCGGTCATGTTGTCCCGCCGGGCCGTCTTGCTCAGCTTCACCATGGCGCGGGCACCCCCGCGCTCGTTGAGCAGCTTGTGTGCCCGCTCCACATCTTCTTGGTTCATCTTGGATTTGTCGTAGAACAGCTCGCCGATCTTCTCAACCAGCCACTCCCGGCTCGGACGCACGGGGGCACCCCTGACCACCGTCCGCTCGATCAGCCCGCTCGACCCGGCCAGCACCAGCGCCGAGACCAGCTCAGGCCGCTCGTGCGTCACACGCAGGGCGACGTGGCCACCGAAGGAGTTGCCGACCAGCACCGCGGGCTGCCCGACGTACTTATCCAGGAACTGCATCGTCATCGCGCTGACCGCGCTGAGCGAGCAATCCACGCCGCGCAGCTCAAGCAGCGGCATCTCCAGCGTCACACAGCGGACCCGGTCGCACACGCTGTTGACCACCCGGTCCCAGTGCTCGTTGAGCCCGACCAGCCCGTGCAGGAAGACCACGACCGGGCCCTCGCCGCACTCAACGACGTCCGCCTCGATCTTCTTCCCGCTGACGCCACGCAGCGTGACCTTCCGCGCGTCCTTTATCGACATCGCGCCCAATTGGGTTTCTGCGCCGTTCACTCGTTCATCATCCATTCCATGCATCCGCGGGGGCACGCCTGTTCAAGCGGCACGCCCACACTACGCAATGGTAGTACCCACAAACCGGGTGCGCAAGCGGATCAGGAAACTGGTTGGGAATCCCCGCTTGGGGCTTCCACAACCCGCCCATCGACCAGACGGATGACCCGATCCGCACGCGCCGCGATCCGCTCGTCGTGCGTCACCATCACCATCGTCAGCCCCGCGTTCTCGCGGTACTCGATCATCGCGTCCAGGATCGAGGCACCGGTCTTCATGTCGAGATTGCCGGTCGGCTCGTCCGCGAGCAGCACCTTGGGCTCGTTGATCAGCGCCCGAGCGATCGCCACACGCTGGCGCTCGCCGCCCGAGAGCTCCGCGGGGCGGTGCCTGAGACGGTGCCCGAGCCCGAAGCGCTCAAGCAGTTCCGTAGCCCGCTGCTGCGTCGCCGTTCGCTTCGACATATACCCCACACGCCCGTGCAGGATCATCGAGCCCACGCACACGTTCTGGAGCACGCTCAGCTCGGGCAGCAGGTGATAGAACTGGAACACGAAACCGATGTCATCGGCGCGGTACCGGTCGAGCGTGCGTTTGCCTTGTCGCGCGAGGTCGTTTCCCTCGAACACGATGGCACCGCGTTGCCCGCCCTGCTTGTCCGGGCGGTCGAGCCCGCCCATCAGGTGCAGCAGCGTGCTCTTGCCCGAGCCCGACGCCCCGAGGATCGTCACCCACTCGCTGCGCTGCACATCCAGGTCCACGCCGTGCAACACCGGGACCTTCACACGCCCGAGCTTGTACGTCTTGCGCACATCGCGCACCGACAGGATCGACGACGAACCCGACTTCGTCGCAACCGATTCACTGCCTGTCCGTGCCGCTGTGCTCATCTCGTTCGCTTCCGTCCTTCTCTTCACTGATCCCTGATGGCTACTTCTACTCAAACCTCAACGCCTTGACCGGATCCATCCGCGCGCTGTGCCACGCGGGCAGCAGCGCCCCGAGCACGCACGTCAGCACCCCCACCACGAACACGATGATCGCCTTCTGCGGGTCCACATCGCTGGGGATCTCGATGAAGTAGTACTGGCGCGGGTCCCAGATCACCAGCTTGAACGTCTCCCCGATCCAGTCGTGGATCGCGTTGATGTTGCTCACGATCCAGTACCCCAGCACCGTGCCGATCGCGGAGCCCACGATCCCGATCACCGCGCCGTAGCGGATCCACAGCCACGCGATGCCCGTCGTCGAAGCGCCCAAGGCCCGCAGGATCCCGATGTCCTTCGTCTTCTCGCTCGCCATCGACCAGAAGATCGCCAGCACCAGGAAGACCGTCGTGAACGACACGATGCCGAAGATAAACAGCACCAGCCCGGTCTCCTTCTTGACCGCGCTGATCATCGTCCGGTTCAGGTCCTCCCACGTCTTGATCTGGCGGCTCATGTTCGCCGAGATCGGCACCTGACCCTCGTGGCGCGACGCGAACTCCGCGTAGATCTCACGCACGCGCTCACGCATCTCCTCGAGCTCGACGCCCTCCGCCTTCTTGACCAGCACCGTGGTCACCCGCGCCGGGTCGATGCCGACCACTTCCTTCATCTTGGGCTTCACGGTCCCGGTCGCCGGGTCGTAGACCGTCGCGAACGGGTCGTTCGCGTCCTTCTCGAACCGCACCTTCCTCGCCTCGTCCATGCGCAGGTTCCGTTGCAGCACCTCCAGCGGGATCATGATCGTGCCCTGATCGACCTCGTAGAGCCCCGACTGGAACTCGTTGGCGATCGGCATCGTGATCGATTTGGGATCCACAGGGCGCCCGTCGCTATCCAGCGAGAGCACCGTCAGCACCACCGAGCCCGACTCGGGCATGAACACGTGGTCGTAGGCAATCCCGCCATCGGGCAGGGCCCGGTTCGCGCCCCACGGGTAGTAGCCGCCCCATGCGGTACGCTCGTTGAGCCCGGTGACCTCGATGCCAAGCACACCGGCCGGCTCGACCTCGCCCGAGCTCGGGTTCAGGCGGCTCATCGTCAGCCCGTTCTGGTGGACCTGCTCCAGATCGATCCCACCCTCCGCCTTGAGGTCATCGGCCTGCAGACGCAGATCCTCGCGCTCGCGGTCCTTGGGCGTCGGCTCGTCGATCGGCTTCCACCAGAGCGTGTCCGTAAAGCCCGTCACGCTGCTGTAGCTCTCCGGGTCCACGCCCTTGATCGAGATCAGCTCGATGCGATCGTCCGGCAGGCGGATCATCCCGAACGTCTCGATCGTCGGCGTCGCCGCCTCGATCATCGGGTCCGCTTCCAGATCCTCGATCAGCTCGTCGTAGTACCCGAACCCGACGTTGGGCCACACGATCGCCACATCGCCGACCAGCGTGCGGCCGCTCTGGATCAGCGTCGCCAGGAAGCCCCCCATCACCGACCACGTCACGAGGATCGTCGCCACGGACAGCATCACGGCGACCATCGCCAGCATGGGCATGATCTTGCGCGTCAGGTATTTGCGGGTCAGGAGCGCTTGGTACACGGCGGAGTCTATCCCTTCCAAGAACCCCCATCGGCTCGTCGCAGAACTAATCCGTAGTGCTTACCGCCAGCTGTTGTTCGCGCGGTCCGTGTCGGGCAGGATGCCGTCCGGGTCCAGCGTGATCGACTTGACGCTGCGCCCGTGCGTCTTGAGCCCCGCACGCCAGCGGCTGGTCTGGTGCCAGATCTCGACGGGCAGATCCACGACCTCGCTGCTCCCATCCTTGTACTCGACGAGCATGCGGACCGGCATCACCATGTCCCCAAGGTTATCCAGCACCACCACCGCGCCGTCCGCGGTGTTGTTCACGCCCGCGATCGCCTGGTCGAGCGCGTGGGGCTCAAGGAACCACCCGCGCCAGAACCAGTTCAGGTCCGCGCCCGCGCCGTCCTCCATCGCCCTGAAGAAATCGCTGGGCTGCGGGTGCTTGAAGTACCAGCCCCGCATGTAGCCCTGGAACGCGTCGTCGAAGCGCTCGTTGCCGAGGATGTACTCACGCATCAGCCAGAGGCCGTACCCCGTCTTGCGGTACATGAGCCCGCCGACCCAGCGCGGCCACGCCCGGTCGGGCTTGGTCATGATCGGCTGGCAGTTCGAAGAGCTGCAGAGCTGCAGCGTCTGCCGCATCGAGCGGTCGATGTCGACCTCTTCCTCATACCACGCGGACTTGGAATAGAAGTTGATGAACGTGTTGAACCCCTCGTCCTGCCACATGTACCGGCGTTCGTCGGAGTTGATCACCATCGGGAACCAGTTGTGCCCGACCTCGTGGTCCGTCACGCCGAAGAGCCCGCGCGGGTTGTTGCGAGCCCCACAGAAGATGATGCCCGGGTACTCCATCCCGCCCTCGGGCCCGTTGATGTTGCTCATCGCAGGGTAGGGGTAGAGGAAGAGGAAATCGGAGTAGAACTCGATGGAGTGACGGATGTAGCGGGTCGAGCCACCGTCGGCATGGTCTGGGCCCCAGACCTTGGCTTCCTTTGGATAGAGCGACTGGCACAGCACCCGGCGCGTCCCGCCTCGCCCGTCGGCGATCGCGACACTTGCCGCATCCCACATGAACGCATCGGACGCGGCCCATGCGAAGGTGCGGGCACTGTCGAGCTTGAACCGCCATGTCATCATCCCATCGCCCACCGGGCGCGAGGAACGCTCGCCGACCTCTTCGGGCTTCACGATCCAGACGGGCTCATCCGAGCGCATCGCCTCGTCCATGCGGGACTGCTGGGTCGCCGTCAGCACCTCCTGCGGATTGGTGAGCATCCCCGAGCCGGAAACGATGTAGCTGCGCGGGACGGTGATGTTCACGCTGTAGCTGCCGAAGTCGGTGTAGAACTCGCCGCTGCCGAGGTAGGGCAGGGTGTTCCAGCCGTGCACGTCGTCGTACTTGCAGACCTGCGGGAACCATTGGGCGATCTCGAAGATCTTGCCCTGCTCCACCACCTCGGAGCCCATGCGGCGCAGGTGCGGCGGGACCGGGAACGAGAAGTCCATCTCGAATACCAGCGTCTGCCCCGCCGCGAGCGGCGTGGGAAGATCGAAGCGTCCGAGCGTGTCGTACACCTTCATGCTCAGGTCGCGACCGTTCTGCTGCAGACGGCTGATCGTGTAACCGCCGCCGAAGTCGTACTCGAGCATCCGCATCACGCTCCCGGGCGTGCGGGACCTGGTCCCGATCGAGTCGAGATTGAACAGGTTCTGCTCGAGATTCATCCAGATGTAGCGCAAGGTGTGCGGCGAGTTGTTGGTGTAGATCACTCGCATGCTCGCGCTGATCACGCCCGATTCGGGCTCCAGGGTCGCGTCGATGTCGTAATCACACGTCTGCTGCCAGTAGTCCGGACCGGGCAAGCCCGAGCCCAGGCGCATCTCGCTCGGCGTGCCCCAGTCGATCTGGCGGAACACGTTCTCGCCGTCGCTGCCCCCCGCACGCCGGTACCGCTCGTCCACGGCCCCCACCGCCTCGCTGGCCCCGATCCCGGGGCGATCCCCGCCGCCGGCTGTCTGGGTCGAACCGCACCCCACGATCGAGGTGCTCAGCAGGAGGAAAAGGGTGGCGCAAGTCTGCACGATCAGGCGGGTCGCACGCATATAGAGAGCTCCATCAAAGGTCACAAAGCGGCTGTCTTGTCGCAATCAACGGCTTTCAAGCGTACACGACTTCGCCCGAGCGTGCAGCCCGGACTCCTCCTGTATCGCAGTTTCACACCACGGTTGCGAGACAGACGCAACTATTCTGATTATTATCCATACACGAACAGTATGCTCCCCACCCTCCCCCTCAGGAAATCACCATGAAACACCCCATCAGACGCGGCGACGCAGCACAACCGACAGGCCCAGTTCGCAACAACAAGCACACGCCCGCGACCCCAATCGTGATCGCAGCGGGCGCGATCTTTATCTGCTGAATCGCTAGAGCTTCCGGTCCAACAGCCGGTACTGGACCGCCTCACCAACGTGCTCGGGGCGGACGGTTTCTGAGCCGTCAATATCCGAGATCGTGAGCGCGACGCGCCGGATCTTGTCGTACGCGCGGGCGCTGAGTCCGAGCTGGGTCATCGCCTGTTCCAGCAGCGCCTTGGCCGAGGACTCGACGGCCATGTAGCTATCGAGTTCCTTGCCCCGCAATCGGGAGTTGGGCGTCTCGCCCTGACGGCGGAGCCCCCGCTCACGCGCCGCGATGACCTGCGCCCGCATCGTGGCGGTGTCCGTGCCCGTCGCTTTCGCGCTCAGCTCGCTCCATGGCACCGCCGGTGCTTCCACGTGCAGGTCGATGCGATCCAGGAGCGGCCCGGACAGCCGCGACAGGTACCGCTGCATCTCACGCTGCCCGACCTCACCCGGGGCGATGTCACCCTTGGGCGTCGGGTTCATCGCGGCCACCAGCATAAAGGAAGCCGGGAACTGCACGGTGCCGTGCGAGCGGGCGATGGTCACCACGTGGTCTTCCATCGGCTGCCGCATCGTCTCGAGCACGTTGCGGGAAAACTCGGGCAGCTCGTCCAGGAACAGGATCCCGTGGTGCGCCAATGAGATCTCGCCCGCCCTCGGGATCACGCCGCCGCCCACGATCGCGGGTGAGCTGGCCGTGTGATGCGGCGTGCGCACCGGACGCGCGGAAACCAGCCCACGCTTCGCGTCCAGCAACCCGGCGGAGGAGTAGATCCGCGTGACCTCGATCGCCTGTTTCGGTGTCATCGTGGGCATGATGCCCGGCAGCGCCTTGGCCATCATCGTCTTGCCCGTCCCCGCAGGACCGAGCATGACGATGTTGTGCTGCCCAGCCGCGGCCACCACCAGCGCCCGCTTGACCGACTCCTGCCCCTTGACCTCCGCGAAATCCACGGCCGCGCTCGTTTGTTCCAGCATCGCCGAGACGTCCGTGGTTGGGTGCGGCTCCAGATCCAGCTCGCCGTTGAACAAACCGACGACCTGCGACAAGCTCGACACGCCGAACACCCGCACGCCCTCGACCACGGACGCTTCCGCGGCGTTTGGCGCGGGCACCACCACCGCGTCCAGACCCAGATCTCGCGCAAGGGTCACCATGGCGATCACACCCCGGATCGGCCGGATCCGCCCGTCCAGTGCCAGCTCGCCCGCGATCAATGCCCGGCGGGGATCGAGGCCCGCAGACTCATCCTCGAAGGCGATCGAGCCGCCACCGAGACTGACCGCCGCCGGCGCCGGGTGGATGACGCCGCTGGCCACCATCACGCCCACGGCGATCGGCAGGTCATACATCGGGCCTTCTTTGCGGACATCGGCCGGGGCCAGGTTGATCAGCGTTCGCCCCGCCGGCATCGGGTAGCCCGAGTTGCCCATCGCGGAACGCACACGCTCGAGCGATTCCTTGACCGCCGTGTCCGGGAGCCCCACCACGAGCTCCCGCTGGATCTGCGTGTCATCCAGATCCACTTCGATTTCGACGGGCAGGGCATCGATGCCCTGGAGAAGAAAGCTGCGGACTTTGGGTATCATACCTGACAAAGTACCAAAACCCGAACGCACGTCAACATGCTTGTTTGGTTTTTGATCAACTTTTTGACCCAACTGCCCACGCAACTACTTTCCTGTACTATTTGGCCATGATCACCCACCGATTGATGCTCTTCGTCACTTCGCTGTGCTGCGCCCTGTCCAACGCCCAGGAGACCGATCCAGGCGCGACATTCAGGGTCTACCAGGTCGAGGGCGATCTCCAGAAGATCCCCGAGATCGCACCGGACCAGACGCCGAACCTCGATCAGCTCCGCGAGGCGATCGACTTCAGCACGGATGACTTCGCCGGCCTACCCGCCCCGTTCGCCACCGAGATCACCGCCGAGCTCCTCGTCGAGCACCCCGGGGCGTACGCCTTCATGCTCACCTCCGACGACGGCGCCCGGGTCACGCTCGATGGGCAGGTCATCATCGACCACGACGGGCGACACGGCGCGACGACGAAGAACAGCGAACGGATCCAGCTCCGCGCCGGCGCGCACCGGCTGCGGATCGATCACTTCGATGCCGGAGGCAACAGCGTCATCAAGCTCGAGTGGATCGGCCCCGACGACCTCGACTTTGCCGTCATCACCAGCGACAACCTCCGCACGCCACGCGACCTGACGCGCGTCACCTCGCCGGGCATGAAGCAGATCGTCGGCCAGAACCGCCCGGGCGATCGGCGGGCGCTCACCGGCGTGCACCCGGGCTGGGACCTGAGCACCATCCGCCCCGAGGGGTTCGAGCCCAAGGTCGGCGCGATGTGCTTCCTGCCCGACGGACGCCTCGTCGTCGGCACGTTTGATCCGTTGCAGCGTGATGACACTTCGCTGCCCGACATCGACTCCAAGGAGCCCGACAAGCTCTACGCGATCCTCAACTGGGACGCGGAGGATCAGTCCGAGATCGAGGTCGTCGAGATCGCGACGGACCTCTACGAGCCCAGTGCCCTGTGCGTGCACGAGGGTGAGCTGTACGTCGCGCACCGCAAGAAGGTCGAACGACTCGTCGATACCGACAACGACGGCTACTTCGAGACCCACGAGCTCATCGCCGACGGATGGGAGGGGTGGAACTACCACCAGTTCGTGTTCGGGCTTCTCCCCCACAACGGCAAGCTCTACGCCGCGCTGTCCACCGCGATGGCACCGCCCGCGTGGGAGGGGATGCAGGACAACGCCGGCCCCAACGGCCCCATGCGGGGCGGGCTCATCGAGATCGACGTCGAGGCCAAGACCGCCCACGTCATCGCCGGCGGCTTGCGCACGCCCAACGGGCTGGGCGTCACGCCCGATGGTGCACTGGTCTACCTCGACAATCAGGGCACATGGATGCCCAGCTCCGTGCTCGCCGAGATCATCCCCGGACGCTTCTATGGGCACTACAACAATGCCAACTTCGTCCCCAACCTCGCCGACCGCTTCCCGCACGGCGGGCACCCGAGCGTCTACGCGGATCGCCCGCGGACGCCCCCGGCGGTGTGGCTGCCGCAGAACGAGGTGGTGAACTCACCGACGCAGCCGCTGCCGATCACGGAGGGGCCGTTCAAGGGGCAGATGCTCGTCGGCGAACTCACGGCGGGTGGTGTCCGACGGGTGTTCCTTGAGCGAGTGAACGGGCAGTTGCAGGGTGCACTCTTCCGGTTCACGCAGGGGCTCGAATCGGGCGTCAATCGCATGGCGTGGGCACCCGACGGGTCGCTCATCGTCGCGGGGATCGGCGCGGGCGGGAACTGGAACTGGCGGGGGACGCAGTTTGGACTGCAGCGGCTGACGCCGAACGACACATCGGTGTTTGAAATGATGAGCGTGCGAGCATTCAACGCAGGTTTCGAGATCGCTTTTACACAAGACTGTGATCAAAAGAGTGCAGGCAATCCAAGCAGCTTCACCGTTTCCTCGTGGAAGTACGAACCAACAGCAGGATACGGCGGCCCGAAGATCGACGTACGATCACACACGATCTCCACCGTCTCCAGCTTTCCACCAAACTCTGCACGCCTCCACATCAAGAGCTTCGAGCCGGGTCGCGTGTATCACATCGTCGCGGATCTGGAGAGCGAGTCGGGCGAACCGATCTGGTCCACCGAGGCCTGGTACACCCTCAACCAGATCCCCAACGGTGCACCAGATTCATCCATCGCCGACCAGCTCATCGACTCGTCACTACACGGCGTGGGCCTCGGCATCCTCCCCCCCGCCGACGGGGTCACGCTGATCGCCCGCTCCACCGGCGCGGCGATGCGCTACGCCAACCGCCCCTACCCCATGACCAACGCGACGCAAGGCGACCTGCTCAACGCGCAGGGGTACATGGCCGTCGGCAACGGCTCGGGCGACCTGTCCTCCACCACCTCGTTCGGCGATGCGCGCATCCACATCGAATGGCTCTCGCCGCCCGGCGGCTCTGGGCAGATGGCGGGCAACTCGGGCGTGTACCTGCAGGGCAAGTACGAGCTGCAGGTGCTGGGCACGAAGACGGGCAACGAACCGCTGGCGCCCAACGAGGCCGGGGCGTTCTACAACATCAAACCCGCTGATACCAACGCGTCCAACGGCCCGGGCAACTGGCAGGCGTACGACATCTGGTTCCGCGCAGCCCGCTTCGATGGTGACGGCAACAAGACCGAGAACGCCCGCGCCACCGTCTACTGGAACGGGCAACTCATCCACGACGATGTCGAGCTCCCCCACCCGACCGGCTCGCAGCGGGCCGGCGGCGAATCACCCGCTGAGGGGCTCGATCGCATGATCGGCCCGCTCGTGCTCCAGGACCACGCGACCCGCGCCGAGGGACCCGTCCGGTATCGCAACGCGTGGATCGCGCCGCTTGACGATGCACCAGAACCCACGCCGGGCCCGTGGACGCGCCTGTTCGAGGACACCGAGGAATCCGATTGGGTGATCCGTGGCGGACGCGCACCCTACACCATGGAGAACGGCGTCCTCACCGGCACCAGCGTCCCCAACTCACGCAACACCTTCTATACCACACGCAAGGAGTACGGCGACTTCGAGCTGATCTACGAGGCACGCGTCCACCCCGAGCTCAACTCGGGCGTCCAGATCCGCTCCCACGTCATCGACGGCTTCGACAACCGCAGCGGCGGGCTCCGCGGCTACCAGATCGAGCTGGACCCTGCGCCCCGCGCATACTCAGCAGGCATCTACGACGAGGCCCGACGCGGCTGGCTCCACCCGATGCACACCACCCCCTCACCCCGTCGCGCGTTCCGCCCGGGCGAGTGGAATACCGTCCGCGTCCTCGCACACGGCGACACGATCCGCACCTGGATCAACGGCGTGCCGGCGGCGGAGATCTTCGACGCGATGACACCCGAGGGGCACATCGGGTTCCAGGTCCACGACGTCGGCGGGCGACAGGACCCGATGACGGTGGAGTTCCGTAATGCGCGGATCAGGGAGTTGAACTAGCTTCAGTTGGGCTTAAGTCTTCCCAAATCAGTCCACCATACTGATCGAACACACGATTCGGTTCCGATCTGCTTCTGCTGCGTATGTAGCCCTCGTGAGTAATTGATACCAACGCGTTATCTGATTGGATCTTTGCCACGATCTCAATGTCTTCATCAACTACAAAGACACCCTCCTCGCCCTCGATCTTGAACAAGGCGAACCTGCATGGCGTTGTCGCCTGATAGAGCTGCCAGCCCTCTCGATGCTCAAGCATCTCGCCCTCAAGCGAATACACATACCCCTTCTCTTGAACACTCTCTGCCCATACCAACCCGGAAGCAAAGACAAACGCCCGGACAAACTCGTCAGGCAACTCGAAAAGCACCTGGCCCATTCGACACACCTGGATGTTACCGAAGACCTCTTGACCATCTTCATCAAGCAATGACTCACGCCTTGTGTAGTACGGCCCCGTCGGACCTGTTTGTACCCAAGTGTTATCACCTGATACACGATCGAGATCGTGCCCGATCACCCATGGTCCACCAGCGCGATCGCGCATTCCTACAAGCTGATCAGCAATAGAGTTGACATACGCGAACCGAAACCGCTTGACCTCACGGTACTGGTCACGAACATCAAGAACAACTGTTTCACGATCTTTGTTGTCGAGCCGCACGAATAACAACCCGGCACTCTCGACCCAGCCGATCTCACTGGCCAGTGCTTTCAAAGGGAACGCAACTACGCCGCTGGACGCAAGCTCCGGAGTCAAGTCGTCAACATAGACCGCGACATGACCCTCGCTGACAGCAACCGGAATCTCCGACAGCTTTGCAACGACGTCACCTCCCGAGTCGTACAGCACATAAACGAACGGATCTTCGAACGTATTCACGGAATAGAAGTACCGTTTGTTTAACACATGTGCAACCGTGTACTCTTCCGTCGCTGGTACACGATGAACGACTTCACCCATCGTGTTCAGGAAGACAATATCGTCTTGCATTATCGCGAATGGCAAGAGATCCGGCTGCGCGTCATGATCCGGACGCTTTGATATTGCACATCCGCCTAGCAAGAGAACGAAGGCAATGAGAGCATTGATAACTCGATGATTCATGTCAGAGTATAGATTCGCTCAACGCAGCTCGTATATCGCCTCGACGCACGCCATGTAGCGCTCCGTCTCGGGTGACTCGCGTTCGTCGATGAGGACGAACCCGCACTTCTCCAGCACGCGCCGGGAGGCGGTGTTGCTGCTCGCGACGTGGGCCATCAGTGGGCGGTGGGTCAGCTCTTCGAGGAACAGGCGGAGCGCTTCGCTCATGATGCCCTTGCCCCAGTGCGATTGCGCAACGAGGTAGCCCACGTGCGTCTCGTCCTCGACGGTGAAGCTGGAGACCTTGCCGACGACCACGCCGTCGCAGAGGATGACCTTCTTGCGGATGCTCGAGTCGTCGCTGGTGCTGTGCCAGCGCAGCTCGAAGCGCTCGCGTGGCAGCGGGTGAACCATCGACATCGCGTTGGCGACGGGATCCTGCATCATGGCAAAGATAAGCTCGAAGTCGGCGTCGGTCGGGTCGCGTAGGGTTACGACATGCGAGCCTTGTGTCTTCACGCCGGTACCGATCTAAACAGAAAAATAGCTGCCATTGGCCAAGCTACAAAGCCGAGCAGACTCAGTGTGAGTCTCAGGCCTCGCAATCCCAGCACTGCCTCTACTAGAAACCAAATAGCTTGAAGTGCGATACCAATCCCGATGAGGACAAATGGAAGGTACCACTTCGTATTCCAGCCATAATAGACATGGAAGACCAATCCACTCAGAAATGAGGCCATGGTCGACAGTGTCAGCGCCAGTTCAAACCCATTGCTCGCACCGCGGAAGTCTTTTAAATGAAGCAGCTGGTAGTATGAAAAAGTGCTAAACACAAAATACCAAACCACAAGCTGTATTGGCAAGTTCTCGCCCACTGCTCACCCCCTCATCGAGGACAAACTATACCGAATCGAAGACCAAATATCTTTCGATGCTCACGCCGCGGAGACCGAGCGGGACTTTGTGTTCATCGTCGGGATGAACCGCGCGATCTGCTCGAGCACGCTCTTGCGGGACTGGCTGCGCCGGACCTCGTCCATGGCGGACACCATCTGGGCAATGCGCGACTCGGAGACGTCGGCCTCCTCGTCGAGGGCGTAGATGCCTGGATGGCTGGTGGTCATGAGGCCCTGAGCGTCGTAGCTGAGCTCCTCGTAGAGCTTCTCGCCCGGGCGGGCGCCGGTGAGGACGATGGGGACGGTGTTGGGCTTGGTGCCCATGGGGTGACCGATGGTGGGCTCGTAGCCGCAGGCGCGGATGAAGCGTTTGGCGAGCTTGAAGATCTCGATGGGCTCGCCCATATCAAGAACAAACACCTCGCCCGAGCGGCCGTGCTCGATGTGGCCGAAGCCGTGACCGGCCCCATTTCCTGACATGGCCCCCGCCTGCATCACCAGCGTCGCGGCTTCGGGGATGGTCATGAAATATCTCGTCATGCGCTCGTCGGTGACGGTCAGCGGGCGTCCGGCGGCGATCTGGTCGGCCCAGATGGGCAGGACCGAGCAAGCCGAGCCAAGCACGTTGCCGAAGCGGACCATGCTCAGGCGGGTCTGGATGCCCGCCATCGTTGCCAGCGATTGGACATACATCTCCGCGAGGCGTTTGGTCGCGCCCATGACGTTGACGGGGTTGACGGCCTTGTCGGACGAGATCAGCACGAAGCGCTCCGCCCCCACCGTCACCGCGGCGTCGGCGATGGCCTTGGTGCCAAACAAGTTGTTGGTCACGGCGTGGGAGGGGTGGTCCTCCATCAGGGGCACGTGCTTGTGGGCGGCGGCATGGAAGACGACGTCGGGCTGGTAGCGCTCCAGCAGGCCCAGCGTGCGGCTTGCATCGACCACGTCGTGCAGGACCGCGACGCGCTCGATCTCCGGGTACAGCTCACGCAGGGCGCGGTCGACCTCGAACAGGGCGTTCTCGGCACGTTCCATCAGGACTATGCGGCTGGGCTGGTAGCTGGCAACCTGTCGCACGAGCTCCGAACCGATCGACCCGCCCGCGCCGGTTACGAGGACGGTCTTGCGGTTGAGCGTGCTCGACACCAGCTCGCGGTCGATGGCGTGGGCCTCGCGCCCGACGAGCTTGGCCAGGTCGATGCGGGGGGAGCCCACCGTGACCGTGCCGGTGGCGACGGCGGTCGGGGCGCTGTGCAGCAGCTCGTCGATCGGGGGCACGAAGCGCTCGATGACGCCGGCCCGGTGCAGCGAGACGCTGATGGTCCGCCAGAGGGCCCGCTCGGACGCGGGGAGGGTGACGATGGCGCTGGTGACGGCGCTGGTCGCGCAGATGGCGACGAGTTCCTCGATGGTTCCGAGGACCGGGGCGTCGCCGATGGCCGGCGTGTCCGTGGGCTCGGTGGTGACGACGCCCACGATCGAGGCGGCCTCGTCGATGGCGCGCAGCTGCCTGATCAGTCGATCGCACGCGCTGGCGCTACCGACGATAAGGGCGCGATTCTCCGGCTGGGGCTCTGTGCTGCTCATACCCCTCTCATCGGCTCATTCCCCCCACCCGAACCCTATTTTCATCCCCCCGATCGGTATTCCGTGCGCCGAAAACGGGTATCCTCCGAGCACCCATGCTCACACGACTCACCGCACAGCTCGAATCGATCGCCCAGGGCGCGATCCCCCTCGCCACCCTGCACACCAACCCCGACTTCGCGATCGAACTGCTGATCCCGCAGTACCTTGCGCACACGCTGGAGTCCAAGATCAACGACCGGGTGACGCTGCACACCAAGGTCTATCTGGAGGCCCAGGGGCAGGGGACGAGCTTCCTGCCGCGTGTGATCGGGTTCGGATCGCCCGTGGAGCGTGACTTCTTCGAGGTGTTCACGAGCGTGAAGGGTGTGGGCACCAAGAAGGCCCTGCGGGCGCTGGTGGAGCCGCCCAGCACGATCGCGGCCTTCATCGTGTCCAAGGACGCCAAGGCCCTGACCAAGCTGCCCGAGATCGGCAAGCGTTCCGCGGAGACCATGATCGCGGAGCTGAGCGGCAAGATCGACAAGTTCGCGGGCGATGCGATCATGGCCGGCGCGAGCGCGACCCGCACCGCCCCCACTTCCACGATCGAGCAATCGTCCTTCCCACCCGCGGCCGCCGAGGCCATCGCGGCCCTGATGGCCCTGGGCGAGCAACGCTCCACTGCGGAGCAGAAAGTGCAGATTGCGATGACGAAGGTTGATGCGGACGCCGATGTGGACGTGCTGGTGCAGACGGTGTTTGGGGGATAGAAGAAGGGACTAGCCACTAGCCATAAGCCACTAGGGGCCTGAAAATCACGCTGACCGTACATTTATACCCCTAGTGGCTAGTGGCTGATGGCTAGTCCCTCGAATCCGAAGGATTCCCCATGCGTTACGCAATGATCATGGCCGGCGGGTCCGGCACCCGTCTCTGGCCGATGTCCCGCGATGGGCAGCCCAAGCAGCTTATCAAGTTCATCAAAACCGATGACGGGCGGACCGTCTCGCTGCTCGAGCTGGCGGCCGAGCGGGCGGCGGACCTGACCAAGGGCAACTCGGTCTACATCTGCACGGGCGAGCGGTACCGCGGGCAGATCCGCGAGGCCATGCCCTCGTTCGACGACGGGCACATCCTGGGCGAGCCGATGCCGCGCGATACGGTCAATGCGGTGGCGTTCGCGGCGGCGGTGTTCAGCAAGGACGACCCGGACGCGGTGTTCAGCGTGCTGACGGCCGACCAGTTGATCGAGCCGGCGGACGTGTTCTCCAGGTCGATCGAGCTGGGCTACACGCTGGTCGAGCAGGACCCGACACGCCTGGTGACGTTCGGCATCAAGCCCGACCACCCCGCGACGGGCTACGGCTACATCGAGCGGGGCGAGTACATCGCCGAGACCGAGTCGCAGGCGTTCAAGGTGGCGCGGTTTATCGAGAAGCCGCCGCTGGAGAAGGCGGAGGCGTACTTCCAGTCCGGGCGTTTCGACTGGAACGCGGGGATGTTCGTGTTCCACGCGCGGACGCTGCTGGACCTGTACAAGCGCTTCATGCCCAAGAACCACGAGCTGATCATGCAGCTGCGCGACGCATGGGGCACGGACAGGCAGCAGGCGGTGCTCGATGAGGTCTACCCGCAGCTGGAGAAGACCAGCGTGGACTACGGCATCATGGAGCCCGCGAGCAGCGAGCGCGACGTGATGATCGTCGGCGTCAAGATGGACATCAAGTGGCTCGACGTCGGCTCCTGGCCCGCGTACGCCGAGACGCTCACACCCGACGAGCACGGCAACCGAACCAACGGCGCCCCGATCGCCACCTTCGATGCCAACAACAACATCGTCGTGGCCGAGGACACCAGCAGCGAGCACACCATCGCCCTCATCGGCTGCGAGGACCTGATCGTCGTCCAGACCGAACGCGCGACGCTCGTGGTGCCCAAGAGCCGCGCACAGGACATCAAGAAGCTCCACGACCAGCTGCCGGATTCGCTGAAGTAGGGCCGGGTTCATCCGGAGAGACACAATGAAGGAAGGCGGAGGTTCCTGTATACGGAAACCTCCGCCTTCCTTCCTTTCTTGTGCCTCCCCCGTCCTGACGGGGGAGGTGCCGAGTCTTCGAGGCGGAGGGGGTCTTCAACAGACGCACGCTCCCCAAGACCCCCTCTGTCTTCGGCTGCGCCGAATCCACCTCCCCCGCCCCTCGCGGGGAAGGCACGAACACACGCCTCGCTGTTTCTTACTCGCCCGCCAGCGTGCGCAGCCGCTGGAGCACCGGGTGGTCCTTGAGCTTGGGGTTCAGGGCGGCGTATTCGAGCACGCCCTTGCCCTCGGCGCTGACCAGCGTCGCGTCTGCGCCGTGGTCGAGGAGCATGGTGATCATCTCGGGCGATGAACCCCGGCAGGCCATGAGCAGCGCCGAGCCGTTCGCGACAACCCATAGGTCGTTCACGTCGCAGCCGGCGTCGATCATCGCCTCGGCGTACTCGACGCTCACGCCGCGATCGATGGCGACCATCAGCGTCGGGGGTTCGTACTCACCCTTGCGGTTCAGCTCCGCGCCGTGCTCGCTCAGGATCGCCCAGACCGCTGGGTCGTCGCCGTGCTGGGCGTAGAGGCGGGCGGGTGTGACCGTCGGGTTGTTGGGCATGGGGGCATCGGGCGCCGCGCCCGCGTCGAGGATCCGCTTGAAGACGTCCGCGTTCTGCCCGCCGTAGGCCGCGGCGTGCGTCATGGTCGCGCCCTGATCGCTCACGAGCGTCGCGTCCGCCCCGCCCTGGAGCAGGTACCTGGGCATCAGCGGGTCCTTGTTCTCCAGCAGCGCCCACATGAGCGGCGTCATGCCTTTCGCGTCGCGTGGATCGATCTCTGCGTCTTCACGGATGATCGCGCCGGCGACCTCGGCCATGTTCTCACGGGCCGCCAGGTGCAGCGGGGTGAGCTCGTCCTTCGTGTAGGTCTTGCTCAGGTCCGCCCCGTGCTCGGCGAGCAGCTCCCAGATGCGGAAGCGGCGGTTGTGCATCGCCGCGTAGGACACGGCGGAGTGCCCGTTGTCGTCGAGACGATTCAGATCCTCGTCTGTCGCGTCCATCGCGTCGATGGCGAGGGAAACCAAGCCACGCGCATGGTTCGCGATGATCGTGTGCATCAGAAAATCACGCCCCGAGCCGTCCCGGCTCTTCGGGTCGTCCCCCCAGTGCAGGAAAATTCCCACAATCCGTGACGCCATGTGTGCGTCAGGGTTGTAGGCCGTGTGGTGCCACGCGAGCATGCCGTCGTCGTCGCGAATGGAACGATCAACACGCCTGTGGTAGACCAGCCACCACGCGATCTCGTGCGTCTCAGGAATCCTGCACGCGTGCATCAGCAGGGTCATCCCGTCGGGGTCCTGATAGTTCGCGAAGAACCCCTCCTGTTCCTTCGACTTGATGTACTCGATCATCGATTCGTAGTTGTCGTCGGTGCAGGTTCCGAGGCGCTCGGCGATCTCCGCGAGGGTCGCGTCAAAGCGGGAATCCCGCTCCTCGGCCACGCCCTCCGCTTGGTCCTGAGCGAACGCAGGGCCCCCGAAGAGGCACGCACACATCATCATCACACACAGCCGCATCATGCTCACCCTCCCGCTCACACACACCGCCCGCAACTCACGCCGGCTGCAGCCGGGGCGACTGCTCATGCAGCCACGCCTCCATGCCGTTCGTCTCAACGTAGCGCACCACATCCTCCGGATTGGAGAACCGCTCGAGCATGTCGTACGCGGAGCCCTGCTTCTGCACGCGGATGTCCTCCGATGCACGCCCCTCGATGCCCAGGTGCGCGAACACACCGGCCATCGCCTCGGGCGAGCCCAGTTCGCAGTACTCGATCTCGTGGTAGGCCTTGGCGTGCTTATCGAGCTTCTTGTACAACGCCTCGAAGAGCTTCTGCTCGCGCCGCACCAGCTTCCTGAACTCGCTGGGCACGAACTCGACGAGGCGATCCTCCTGCACCGCCCCCTCGTCGGAGAGCTTGCGGTACGCGCCGGTCTCGATCGCCTTCTTCGTCGAGCTGTAGCGAGCCAGCATGTTCTTGCGCTGCAGCACCACCACCGCGATGTCGGGGTCAGCACACATGTGCTCCAGCGCGCCGCGTGAATGGTGCAGGAACAGCTTGTACCCCCACGCCCGCTTCTTCGGGTACCGCTCCACGACCTGCCCGTGCAGCGCCCGGTAGAAGCCCACCGGGTCCTTGTCGCGCTGCTTCATCGAGTCGTAGCCCGGCACAGGAAACTTCAGGAAGATGTCCACGGGGTGATAGATCTCGCCGAAGCACACCGAGCCCGGCGTGTTCAGCCGATTCACAAGCAGGTTCGAGCCGCTCCGCCCAAGCCCCAAAACCACAAACTGCTTCATGCGTGCCCGCTCCTTCTATCCCCCACATCCTATCAGCCACCCCCCGCCGCAACCAACCCACGCCGCACACCCGACGTACAATCAGCCATGCGCATCTTCGCCATCGATCTCGGAGACCAACGCACCGGCCTCGCCCTCGCGGACCGGATCACCGGCATCGCCTCCCCCGCAGGGCTCATCGAGACCCCCATCGATCGCGAGAACGGACGCCTGCTCATCGACGCCATCGTGAAACAGTTCCACCATCAGGCGTCCGGCCCGGAAACCGAGATCGTCATCGGCATCCCCCTGAACATGGACGACTCGGAAGGCCCACGCGCCAAGCTCGTGCGGGAGTTCACCGTCAAGCTCGCCTCCCGCATCGACCGCCCCATCGTGCTCGTGGACGAACGGAAAACCTCGCAGCTCGCCGACGCACGCATGTCGCAGAGCGGGCTCACCCACAAGCAGAAGAAACAGCGACGCGACGCCATCGCTGCCGCCGCCATCGCCCAGCTCTACCTCGACGAGCCCGACGCCTCCGTCATCGACACCATTGACCCCGTGGAGCACAAATAGCCGATCGGTGGTCAGAAGGGCGGGTGTTCGGGCGGTACGCTCCTGTTGCTTTCCCCAACCCGTGGGGAGTGTGGTCCGCCGCAGGCGGATCGGATGGGGTCTTGAAAGCCATGCACGCACATCAAGACCCCCTCCGCCTCGAAGACTCTGCACCTCCCCTCGCCCGCCAAAGGCGGAGCTTCGACCGGCGGGAAAGGCACAAGAGTGCAATGAACCGAACCCCTGCGGAGTTCTGCTGGTAAGACGATCGAGAGACCGACCCGAATCCGAAGGAACCACGATGCCCAGCGCCCTGCTCACCATCCTGCTCACCGCCGCAGCCGTCCTCCCCCGTCCTGATGGGCGAGTTGTCGAGCCGAGCGAGACAGAAGGGACCACCCCGGAGGCTGCCGCCACGCAGCCCGCCTCGTTCGAAACCCCGCGTGAGCTCCTCACCGCCCTCGCCGAGCAGGACAGGCAGACCACCACGCTCCGCGGCGGCGTGCGCTACACCATCATCCACGCGCTCGAGAACGACATGCAGGTCCGCTACGGGCAGCTCGCCATCCGCAACGCCGACAACGAGGACGCCGCACAGTCACGCAAGTACGCCGTCCGCTTCAACCTGCTGGAGATCAACGACCGCCAGGACGTGATCGAGGAGCACTTCATCTTCGACGGGCGATGGTTCGTCGAACGCTACCCCGAGGAAAAACAGTTCACCAAGCGCGAGCTGGTCCCCCAGGGCGAGAAGCTCGACCCCATGGAGCTGATGCGCGACGCGCCGTTCTGGGTCTCGCTCGGGCGCGACCAGGACCGCCTGCTCGACGCCTACGAGGCGAGCATCCTCCCCACCACCGATGGGCTCGCCGACAACCCCGACTTCCCAGAGCTCGCCTCGCTCGCGAACCAGCCCCACGTCGCGGGCACCACCCAGCTCATGCTCGTCCCGAAGGACGGCTCCGGATTCGAGGACGACTGGGAGTTTGTCCGCATCTGGATCAACAGCGAATCGCTCCTCCCCGCGCTCTACATCAAGCAGGACTGGACCGGCGATCTCCAGATCGTCGAGCTCTTCGAGCCGCAGCGCAACGCCGAGATCCCCGCCGCGATCTTCGACACCACCACGCCCGACGCCCGCTCCGGCTGGCGCATCCAGATCTCCCACTGGCGCGGCGACGCGGACGCGAATGACCCCAGCCCCAACCCCTAAGCACGCATGATCCACAACACCATCCACGCCGCCGCCCTGCTCGCCCTCCTCGCGCTCCCCGCGATCGCCCAGCAGTCCGTGCCCCCGGGCGAGGACACCAAGCCGCCCATCGCGCCCATCGACATCCACGACCACGAGCAGCAGCCGCTTCGCCGCATCGAGGTGCCCGAGCAGCTCAACCAGATCACCGACGCCCTCCGCGACCTGATCAACGCGGACTTCCTCTCCGACGAGGAGCGCACCGCCCTCCGCATCAAGCACGGGCTGTGGAACCCCGACGACCTGCTCAACCCCGACCACGCCGCACGCGCCGCGCTCGACGCCGGCGCCTACGACCACCCGTTCCTGAACGATCCCAACGCCGACCCCATCGCAATCGCGCAGGCCGCGATCGTCCGCGGCGACCCGCGCCGAGCCATCGGCATCCTCAACGAGAACCCCGAGCCGCACACCCCCGCGAACCGAACACTCACCGCCCGCGCACACGAGATGCTCGGCCAGCTGGACCAGACCCGCGCCCAGCTCGAGGCGCTCCGCCAGCAGCTCCAGAGCGAGCAGCTCAGCGACGCCGACCAGATCGCCTGGGCCGCGGAGGGGCTGCTCGACCTACTCCGCCTCAACGGCCCCCAACGCGACGCGCGCAGCGAGTACGAGGCCATCACCAAGCTCCTCGCCAACGCCCGCGAAAACATCGACCGCACCTCGTGGCGGGTGCGACTCGCCGAGGCACGCCTGCTCTACGCACACAACAACTACCAGGACGGACGCAACGCCGCAGCCGAAACGCTCGCGCTCCACCCCCGCAACGCCCAGGCCGCGTTCATCATCGGGTCCATGGCCGTCGACTCCTTCGACTTCGACACCGCCGACGAGATCGCACGCAAGCTCGACCTGCTCGCCGCATCCATCGACGGCGAAGCCAAGCCCGACGCCTACGTCCGCCCGTCACTGCTCGGCTGCATCCTCCGCGCCCGCGTCGCGCTCCGCCGCAAGGACCCCGAGGGTGCCGAGATGTCCATGGACCCCGTCCTCGCGCGTATGCCCAACCAGCGCGACCTGCTCGAGATCAACGCCGCGGCGGCCGCCGCCGGCTTCCGCACCACCTCCACCGAGTACCTGCTCGACGCCTACGACGCCATCTCGCCCGGCTCCCCATCCGCCTACATGCGCGTCGCCCAGACGCTCAGCGAGTACCGCCAGTACGAGCACGCCGCGGAGGCCTACCGCGAGGTCATCAGGCGCACCCCCAACTGGGGCGAGCCCCGCCTCGGGCTCGGGCTGTTGCTCGTCCAGGCCGGCCTCGACAGCGAGGCCCGCGACGTGCTCGAGGAGGCACTCGCCCTCGACCCGTTCAACATCCGCGCCCAGAACTCACTCACGCTCGTCACCGAGCTCGCCACCTACGACACCATCGAGTCAGAGCACTTCATCATCCGCTACAAGCCCGGCACCACCGACGCCGTCCTCGCCCGTGAGATGCCCGCCATCATGGAGCGCATCCACGCCCGCGTCGCCGGCGACGCCCCGGGCGGCAACGACCACGAGCCCGACCAGAAGACCCTCATCGAGCTCATGCCCAACCACGAGTGGTTCGCCGTCCGCATCGGCGGCATGCCCTCCATCCACACCATGGCCGCCTCCACCGGGCCCGTCATCGCCATCGAGGCCCCACGCGACGGCCCCAAGTCGTCCGTCGGCCCATACGACTGGCCACGCGTCCTCCAGCATGAGTACACCCACACCGTCAACCTGGCACGCACCAGGAACCGCGTCATCCACTGGATGACCGAGGCCAACGCCGTCTTCAACGAGGACGCCCCACGCGACTCGCGCACCTGGGCCCTGCTCACCAACGCCTACACCAATGACGAGCTCTTCGACCTCGAGGAAATCAACACCGCATTCGTGCGCCCCAAGAAGCCCACCGACCGCGCGCTCGCCTACGCGCAGGGCGCATGGATGTTCGAGTACATCGTCGAAACCCACGGCAAGCAGGCCCCCCTCGACATCTTTGACGCCTCCACCCGCGGGCGAGACGCCGTCGACGCCTTCGAAGAGGTCCTCTCCGTAACGCCCGAGTCCTTCCTCGCGTCCTTCCGAGACTGGGCCAAGCAGGACCTCATCGACCACGGGCTCCTGCTCCCCGACGACGCGCCCGACATCTACACCATCCTCGGCGTCTCCGACGACGACTCGCTCCAGCAGCAGCTCGACAAGGTCCCCACCCTCGACGAGATCAACGCCCTGCTCGAGCAGCACCCCGACCACCCCGAGCTCATCACCCTCCAGGTCGCCACCGCCCTCTCCGGCGCCGATGACACCCTCACGCCCGAGCAAGCCCGCATCCTCCGCAACGCCATCCGCGTCCGCCCCACCGACGACGAGCCCCACAAGCGCCTCGTGCGCCACTACCTCGCCAGCGACGACCCCCAGGTCCACCTCAGCGCCATCCCCCACCTCGAATACCTCGACGCCCGCGAGATCCACTCCCCCGCCTACGCCGGCCAGCTCGCCCTCCTCTACGCCCAGCGCGGCAACAACCACAAGGCCATCCAGTCCGCCCTCCGCGCCGTCGCCATCGCCCCCTTCGACGCCGACCAACGCGAACGCGCCGCCCGCGTCGCCCTCATCGTCGAGGACTACGACCAGGCCCGTCACCAGCTCGAAGCACTGACGATCCTCGAGCCGGACCGGGAGATTCATGTGCGGCGGTTGGAGGCGTTGATGAGTAGGGTGGGTGGGTAACAATCTATGCGACGACTCTCATGTAGCATCAGTGTTTCGAAATCCAGAATCTCACTTCACATCGAATCCCGATCCAGTATACTGGGCATACGCCTAACCGGCGATATCAATGTCTTATCGAGTGAAATGGTTCCCTCATGATTCCACAACATTTAGCACTTGCCGCAGTTATGCTCGCAGCATTCTGCGCTTCCCCAGCGGTCGCCCAAGTAATCAATGAGGATTTCAAACTCCTACCCGACGATAGTACAGCTTACGACAACTTTGGTACATCCGTCGCGGTCAGCGGCAACATGGCCGTAGTTGGTGCATGCGGGAACGATGGCAACGGCACTCACTCCGGATCAGCGTACCTATTTGACACCACTACCGGGCTACAGGTCACCAAGCTCCTGCCCAACGACGGTGCAACTGGTGATCACTTTGGATGGTCTGTAGCAATCAGCGGCACCACAGCCGTGGTTGGGGCGTACCTCGACGACGACAATGGTACCAATTCGGGTTCCGCGTACCTCTTCGACACGACCACCGGGCAGCAGATCGCCAAACTCCTGCCCAACGACGGGGCCGCAGGAGATTACTTCGGCCATTGCGTCGCGATTAGCGGAAACACGGCCATTGTTGGAGCATATAGGAACGATGACAACGGTGAAGACTCCGGATCGGCCTACCTATTCGATGTAACCACCGGGCTACAGATCGCTAAGCTCCTGCCCAATGATGGGGTCGATGGACATTACTTTGGCAATGCTGTCGCGATCAGCGGCACCATCGCCGTGGTAGGGGCATTCGGGGACGATTACAACGGATGGCTCTCAGGTTCGGCATACCTCTTCGACACGAACTCCGGGCAGCAGATCGCCAAACTCATACCAAGCGACGGGGCAAGGGTTGATCATTTTGGCACAGCTGTTGCGATCAGCGGCAACTTTGCCGTGATTGGGGCAAGAAATGACGGTGACAACGGAGCTAGCTCCGGGTCGGCCTACATCTTTGATACAACCACCGGTCTGCAGATCGCCAAGCTCTTAGCCAAAGACGGGGCGGTGAATGATAATTTCGGCATCTCCGTCTCGATTTGCGGCAACTCGGTCGTAGTTGGTGCAGATCGTAGCGATATCAACGGCGATAACTCCGGCTCAGCCTACCTGTTTGATCTCACAACCGGTCTACAGACCGGTCAGTTCCTCCCAAGCGACGGGTTCTGGGATAAGAAGTTCGGCAACTCCGTCGCGGTTAGCGGAAACACGGTCGTAGTTGGTTCAGACAATGACTACGACAACGGCAACAGCTCTGGTTCGGCGTATGTCTTCTCAGTCCCATCACCCTGCTCAGCCGACCTCACCGACGACGGCACCCTCGACTTCTTCGACGTCTCCGCCTTCCTCACCGCCTACAACGCCCAGGACCCCACCGCCGACTTCAACGCCGACGGCTCGTTCAACTTCTTCGATGTCTCCGCATTCGTCGAGGCGTTCCTGAACGGCTGCCCTTGAGCCTCGCCCAAATCAAAGAAATCACTTCGGTCATCCCGAAACTCATGTAAGATGTATAGATACATGCCGGCCAGACGCCGGCAATCACATCATACAGGAGCCATCATGATCCACCCCACGCCCCGTCGCCGACTCGCACTCGCCGCAATCGGCCTGGCCGCCGTGTGCGCCCTCCCCGCTGGGGCACAGGTGGTTAACGAGGACTTCATCATTTTGCCCAAAGACGGAGAAGCGGGCGATTGGTTCGGAAACTCGATCGCACTCTCAGGCGAGACCGCCATCGTTGGTGCTCGCAGGGATGACGACAACGGCGAACGATCCGGATCGGCGTACCTCTTCGACATCACTACAGGGCAGCAGATCGCCAAACTCCTACCTGAAGATGGCGCGGCCTGGGATCGCTTTGGCTCTGGCGTCGCGATCAGCGGAACGACTGCCGTTATTGGAGCATACCGAAACAACGACAACGGATTCCAATCCGGATCGGCGTACCTCTTCGACATCACCACAGGGCAACAGATCGCCAAGCTCCTGCCAAATGACGGGGCAGAAGGTGATTCTTTCGGTCTATCCGTCGCGATCTACGGCAGTACAATCGTTGTAGGGGCTTATGGTGACGACGACAACGGCGCTGACTCGGGGTCAGCGTACCTCTTTGACCTGTCCACCGGTCAACAGATCGCCAAACTACTGCCGACCGACGGTGCAAGTGATGATAACTTTGGCTGGTCCGTAGCAATAAACGGCACCACAGCCGTGGTCGGGGCGTTTTTAGATGACGACAACGCTTTCAATTCCGGATCGGCGTACCTCTTCGACACAACAACCTCGAAGCAACTCGCCAAACTTCTGCCGAGCGATGGAATGAAGAGCAGCTTCTTCGGCGCTGCAGTCGCGATCGACGGAACGACGGCCATAGTCGGGGCTGTCGTAGACTATGGCATTGATGAGAACTCTGGTTCAGTTTATGTTTTCACAACCGAACCCTGCCCCGCCGACCTCACTAACGACGGCACCCTCGACTCCTTCGACGTCTCCACCTTCCTCACCGCCTACGCAGACAACGACCCCACCGCCGACTTCAACGCCGACGGCTCGTTCAACTTCTTCGATGTCTCTGCATTCGTCGAGGCGTTTCTGAACGGCTGCCCCTAACCCAGCACCAACCACTCACGCGATCTGCCGCCGCGCACCGTTCTCGTCGAACGCCAGCAGCTCGCCCGGCTCCGCCTCGGGCTTGAGCGCCGGGCCCTTCGTGTCCCAGCCAGTCCAGCGCTCGAAACGCTCGTGCAGGTCCTTGGCGATCTCCGCGTTGCCCTTGCCGCTGTCCTTGTAATCGATCGGACGCATCACACGCACACGCGTGCTGCTCCGCATCCACAGCGACTCCCAGGCACTCTTCGCCTCCGTCGGCGTGCCCTCGATGATCACCGGCAGCACCCGCGCACCGCTCCGCTGCACCAGCACACCAACCCCGGGCGCGAACGGCAGCAGCTTGCGTGCGGGGCGCTCGATCCGGCCCTCCGGGAAGATCCCGATCACGCCGCCCTCGCTCAGGTGCTTTCGCGCGTGACGCAACCCCGTGCGACCGTGACGATTCCGGGCCACAAAGATCACGCCCACCCAGTTCCAGAACCAGTTCATGCCACGCAAACGCATGTCCTCGGCCATCATCCAGCGGATCTTGGTCGGCACACTCAGACTCACCAAAATCGGATCGACGCCCGCCGTGTGATTACACACCACGATCATCGGCCCGCTCAGGTCGTCCTTCGCCCCATCCTCGAACTCCACCTGCAGATCGTGCACCCCGCGGGCATACGCAAACCCGAACAAGTACAGCAACCCGTCGACCGCCGAGAGCGACGGCGACCACTTCGCGCCGTACGCGCGGCCGCACATAAGTGCTGCAACCACAAGCACAAACAGAGACAGCATGATCCAGAGAAAGGTCATCTACAGTATGTTAGCATTCACAAAATTTGGGTTCCATACAACACACGAAAATATCGGCAATTGGTCCAATTTCCGCACACGCCCAGCCCACATTTCGCCTTCACCCGTACACTTCCCGTATGAGTGACCTCTGGGCACCAAAGCGAGAAGAAGCCCTCACCCGCGTCGCACCGCTCGCCGCGCGCGTGCGCCCCAAATCAATCGACCAGATCGTCGGCCAGACCCACATCCTCGGCCCGGGCAAGCTCCTGCGCCGCATGATCGACGCCGACGCCCTCACCTCCGTCATCCTCCACGGCCCGCCCGGCACCGGAAAGACCACCCTCGCCGAGGTCATCGCCAAGGCCACCAAGCGCCGCTTCGTGCGTGAGAACGCCGCGTCCGTCGGCGTCAAACGCATCCGCGAGATCATCGACGAGGCCGCCCGCATCCTCGGCGAGCAGAACAAACGCACCATCCTCTTCCTCGACGAGATCCACCGCTTCTCCAAATCCCAGCAGGACGTGCTCTTGGCCGACGTCGAACGCGGGCTCATCACCCTCATCGGCGCCACCACCGAGAACCCCCTCTTCGCCGTCAACGCCGCGCTCATCTCCCGCTCCACCCTCTTCCGCCTCGAGTCGCTCACTGAGGACGAGACCTGCACCCTCATCGACAACGCGCTGCAACACCCCGACGCCTTTCCCGACCAATCCATCGAAATCACCGAAGAAGCCAAACGCGTCTGGGCGATCAAGTCCGAGGGCGACGCCCGACGCGCACTGACCGCACTGGAAGTCGCGGTGCGTTCATCCACTCCCTCTACGAGTTCTAGTGGGACGGGCTTCCAGCCCGTCTCTCCCCCTCCTCCCTCTTCACAGCAGCCAACACTCCTCATCGACAAGCAGCTCGCCGAAGACTCCATCCAGCAGAAACTCGCCGTCTACGGCGACGACGGCCACTACGACACCATCTCCGCCATGATCAAGTCCGTCCGCGGCTCAGACCCGGACGCAGCCGTCTACTGGATCGCCCGCATGCTCGACGCCGGCGAGGACCCCCGCTTCATCGCCCGACGCCTCGCCATCCTCGCCTCCGAGGACATCGGCAACGCCGACCCACGCGGCATCATGATCGCCCAGGCCGCCTGGGACCTCGTCGAACGCATCGGCATGCCCGAAGCGAGAATCACCCTGAGCCAGTGCGCCACCTACCTCGCCTGCGCTCCCAAGAGCAACGCCGCCTACATGGCCATCAATGCCGCCATGGACGACATCAAGAACGGCCGCGTCCTCCCCGTCCCCATCTACCTCCGCGACGCCAACACCTCACCCCGCTCATCCACCGACGGCTCCGGCCAACGCGTCCGCGACATCGAAGACGAGAAGTACCAGTACAGCCACAACGCCGACGACCAGCTCACCGGCCAGGACTACCTCGGCGTCGACAAACGCTACTACGAACCCAAGGACATCGGCAGCGAAAAGATCCTCAAGGCCTTCCTCGAGAACGCACGGGCGAAGAAGAGCGAGCGGGATCAGAAGCCGTGATCACGGGCAACCGGCGCTGAACGCAACAATAAACGCGCTGATGTCGAAGAAGTTGTATTGGCCATCGCCCGTGAGATCGGCAACCGGGCTCTGATCAGCGAAGGCGCCAATGAACGCCGTGACATCGAGCGCATCCAGGCTCCCATCGCCGCTCAGGTCAGCAACACATCCACCGCAACCCCGGCCCACATCGACCATCTCTATCGTGTTTGGGCAGCAGCTTTTGGGGATGAACGCGACCCCGTTATAGACAGCCACATTCCGCATGAAGTACCCGAAATAAAACTCCCCGGCGTCTGTGACAGACAACGGATCAGAGATATCAAACAACCTCAGCCCTCGGGAAGAATCTTTCACATACAGGGTGTCCTCGATCACGATTGGGAGCCATCCATACCACAACTGATGGTCATAGAACTCGACGAGCACCGGCTCCGTTGGATCGGAGTAATCGAACACACAAAGACCACCTGGATAACTCGCCCCGCTGTTATCGTTGAAGTTAGTTGTGACATAAATATCGTCACCGTTCGCTACGATGTCATAAGCCACCTGATTCGGCGGCATGGCCGAGTACGATGAAACCAGCATCGGCGAAGACGGATCGCTGATATCGATCGCGAACACGATGGACTCGAGCCCGTTGTACTGAACCATATACAGCATCTCGTCGCTGATGCTGATCGTTGCACCCAGTACACCCAACGACAGAGTTGATAGGAGCGATGGGGCAGCCGGATCGGATGCGTCGATGACTGAAAGAGCATCATCGCCCAAAGTCGCGTATACAACCCGGTCGCGAGCTTCAATGTCAATAAACTGCTCAGCGCCATAAAACCCGACAAGGGTGGGTGCGACTGGGTCAGCGATGTCCACGATGTGAATCCCAGACCTATCCGGTACTTCGTCACGAACGAAGAGGTAGGCCCAGTCTCCCTCGACCTGCACGAAGATCACTTCCCCTTCTGGCGCGTAGGTTGAAACGATCTCGGGCGAGCTGATCGCCCTGAAATCGATGACCTTGAGTCCGCGTTCAACATTCGCAACATACCCGAACCCGTCCTGCATATCGATCATCGCAATATTGGCAAACGCATCATCATCCTCTATCTGGAATGAGCCCAGCAGAGGCGTGGTCGGCTCGTCAAAGCTAATCACCTGCAACCCGTTACTCTGCGTCACGCAGTACGCGTGATCACCGACGGTCTCAATATCTGTCGAATACCCAGGCGTCAGCGATGTGCCAAGCAGGATCGGAGCGCTCGGATCGGAAACATCCACGACCTCAAGACCGATAGGCCCGCTCGCGATGCACACGATCGAGCCAGCGACCGCAAAGGACCCAATAGACCCAACCGTGTCGTACACACCGAGCCGAGAGACATCCTCGATGTCACTCATATCGTAGATGCACAGCTCCCCAACAGAGCTGATATACAGAAGATCGTCCTCAACCCAGAGATTCCTGAATGGGCTCGGTGCCTCGAACGATCCCAGCTCGACGCGTTCCGGATCGGAAAATGTTGGATCACTCAGGTCAAGGATGCGCACGATCCCGGCTTTGCTTCCGGTGCCCGCGACGAACAACCGATCGCCCACAACCCGGAGCAGCATCGGATCAGTGAGCCGCTCGTACTCACCGATCAAGACAGGGCTCATTGGGTCACGAAAATCGTGCGCCAGCAGCGTGGAGTTACCAAGAGAAGGATGGATCGAATACATAACCCCGTCGTTCACAAGGAATCGATTCGAGTACACATCTTCAAGCGTCGCCAGCAATGTCAAATTCGCAGGGTCCGAAGCATCGAGTATCTGCAAATGAACCTCGATATGATCTTGAAAGGGAACGGAGTCCAACTTGACCTGCGTGTTGAGATAAACCCGATCACCGTCGACGACCATGTGCTGATAAAGATCCACCAACTCAGGATCATTGAAACGCCCGAGCAGGTCCGGTGCCGAACCTGCAGAAACCCTGAAAATGTAGAGCCCATCATGCTCGTCGAGCACATACGCAACGTCATCAACCAGTTCGATATCAACCAAAGAATCAGACGCAGTGAACGACCACACAAAGTCCCCCGCGTCACAACGAACGCTGTCTCCCGATGCCGTCGATGAGGCGATTACAAGGAGAAGCAAGCACTCGACTGCACGCTCAAGCAGTGAGCGATTGATCAAACAGCAACTCCTGAGATGATTCATGAGAGCCGGACAAATATGTGTGTCCATCATGTGCATGTTTATAGATACAACACAATCCAGATGCCTGATGCAACAGAATCCAAAAATGATGAGAACAGTGAGACAAAGAGCACAGAGCGCCTTGCCCGGCCATTCCGGCCTGCTCAGGGAACCCCTAGAATCCCCCGTGCCCCCAACCACCCCTAAACACACCCTCCGCCACGACGCCAAGCAGCGCCTCAGCGAGCTCAGCCCCACCGAGCAGGCCGAGCACGCCCAATCCCTCGCCCCCCACCTGCTCGCCGACTCCGCCATCACCTCCGCTTCCGCCGTCCTGGCCTACGCGTCCTTCCCCCCCGAGCTCTCCCTCGATCCCTTCATCACCGCCACCCTCGAGCAACACAAGACCATCGCCATCCCCAGCATCGATTGGGCTCGCAAGTCCATGCGCCCCATGCGGATCACAAATCTGCACACCGACCTCCAACCCGGCCGATACGGGATTCGCGTCCCCGCCGACGGGTGCGCACCGATCGATCCCGCTCAGCTCGATGTGATCCTGCTCCCGGGGCTGGCCTTTGACCACGCCGGACGCCGCCTCGGACGCGGCGCGGGGTTCTATGATCGGTACATCAGCGCCCTGCACGAGGCAGGGCACAAACCCACCCTCATCGGGGTGTGCCATCACGCCCAGATCGTCGAATCGGTCCCCACCGAGCCCCACGATCACCGCGTCGATCGCGTCATCACAGAACTCGGCCCGCTCGATCCCGTATAAACCACCCGAGCCACAATCTCAACACCGCCCAAAGGACCCACGGATGAGTCTTCCCAGCCAATCCTCACGCAACACATCACGCTCATCCCAGGTCTACTACCGCCGCTCACGCAAGAGCCCGCTCGGACGCGCGGGCGCCGCGGTCGTCGTCCTCCTCATCGTCCTCGGCCTCTGGTACTTCTTCATCCGCCCCAACGCCGACGCCACCCCAGAGCAGGGCGAACAGCTCGCCTCCAACACCGACAACGGCTCACCCAACGATGGCGGCAGCGACCCGTCCACCCTCAGCACCATCACGGGCAACGACGAGGACTCCCCGACGCGCCCGCTCCCCGGAGCCGGCAACCGCCCCAACACCAGCGAAGACGTCAGCCGCGTGCTCGGCAACAACACCGACAACCAGCCCATCGAGATAAGCAACCGCACACCCAACTCGGGCACACCCGCCAGCACCGACATCCTCGACTCCGCAACCCGCGAGGCCAGCAACCAGGCCAACAACCAAACCAGCAACCAGGGCACCCCCAGCAACACCTCCACGAACAACCCCGCCCGTCGCCCGCAGATCGAGGACCGCAACACCGCACGCTCGGGCGTACAGATCCAGCTCGACACCGCACGCCGCCTCGTCTCCCAGAACGACTACGTCGGCGCCCGCGCCCTGCTCTCCCGCACGCTGGTCAACGCCAACCTCAGCACCGCCGAGCGCCAGACCCTCCGCGACGAGCTCACCCGCATCAACCAGCGACTCGTGTTCTCCGCCGCCGCCGACCCGCGCGACCCGATGACCGAGGAGTACAAGGTCCAGTCCGGCGACTCGCTCTCCCGCATCGCCGCCCGCCGCGAGCTCGCCACCCACTGGAAGTTCATCGCCCGCGTCAACCAGATCTCCGACCCCTCCAAGATCCGACTCGGCCAGACCCTCAAGCTCGTCCGCGGCCCGTTCCACGCCATCGTCGACAAGTCCGACCACCGAATCGACATCTTCCACGGCTCACCCAACGACCCCGCATCCTGGCTCTACATCCGCTCCTTCGACGTCGGGCTCGGCGAAGCCGACGGCACACCCGTCGGCGAGTTCGTCGTCTCCGCCAACAAGCTCGAAAACCCCGGCTGGGTCAACCCCCGCGACGCACGCGAGCAGTACGCCCCCAACGACCCAGACAACCCCATCGGCGAGTACTGGATCGGCCTCACCGGCGTCGGCGAATCCGCCGCCCACACCTCCTACGGCATCCACGGCACCATCGACCCCGACTCCATCGGCGGCGACCAATCCATGGGCTGCGTCCGCCTCGCCAACGGCGACATCGACCTCGTCTACGAGATGCTCGCCGAGCACATCAGCCGCGTCCTGATCGTGCCATGATCTTGTCCCTCCCCGCGCCCCGCGGGGAGGTGGTCCGCCGCTGGCGGATCGGAGGGGTCTTCGTTGCCCAACCCAAAGCCCGAATACATAGATCGATGCACCCTCGTTGCACAAGGGCCGCACGACTGCCGCGAGCGTGACATCGTGCACGTGCTCAGCAGCATCCACGCGGAACTACTCCGCATCTTCGGCCAAAACTGCATCTTGCACGGCTTGTTCAACACGCACGACAGCCGCCTCTCGCAGCAAGACATTGGAACACTGGAGCAGGCAACGCCAGATTTCTTCGCAGATCTCCTGCGTCAGCACCCCGCACGCGGAAATCACCCACGACTTTCAGCGGTCATCAACTACCAGACCCGATCAAGAGTCATGCAGGCAATGTATGGATTTGATCACACGATCAACCATGCCTCGATCAGCATGACGATGCCGCTCACGCCCCTGCCCCGCAAACACATCATCGCTCTCGCCACGACAATCAGCTCCGCGATAACACCGAAGGTACTCATCTATCATAACCACACGCTGATGCATGCGCTGCATGAGCAACGTCCGGAACCACCACCTGAGCCCCTCAAACTCCCCAGCGGTGTCTGCATCGAGAACGACCATCTCACGCATTACGACGCAAAGTGGATCACGCTCGACCCCGACCAGCGTGTTCCGCAGGATCTTGATCTCCCCACGATCGAACGGATCGAGCAAGAGCGCGGAGCACTCTTTGTAGCAAAACCAAAGTACTTCCACACAACCGACAGATCACTACTGAAAGATCTGATCCAGCTGCATGACGCGATGCATCGGACGTAACACGCGGCCTCCCCCGCACATGCGGGGGAGGTGTCGAGCGAAGCGAGACGGAGGGGGTCTTCGATTGGCCAACTCACAACGACAACAGCTCAGGTGGCTGAAACAACGGCAGATCCAGCTCTCATGCGCCCTGATCGCCATAGGTATCTCACTCCCCGGCCGGGTGCCATGCAGGTGCCGTCCCCGGCTCCTGCATGTTCTTAAGTCAACCAGATTCATGCAGGAGACTTCGTCACCTGCATGCCACCCGAGACCACACCTACCCCATCAACTCCGTCTCACTCACCCCCGGCGTCACCTCATCCGTCCGCGCCGCCTGAATCACCCGCTGCGCCAGCTCACGCCGACCCACCACCATCGCCACGCACACATACCGCGGCACAGACCCCTCCGGCAGCGTCTGCCCGTGCGGCCACCGCTTCGCCTGCACCAACGCAGGCAGCCCCTCCCCCACCGGCCGCTCCGGCTCCAGCGCGATCGTGTAGCTCCCAAAGTCCACGCACACGCCCTGCGCCTTGAGATCGTGCGTCTCCACCTCGGGTTCGCCCGAGCCGAGAAAGCCGTAGCGGAACAAGTCCAGCCGCCCCGGCACAAGGCGCATGTACACCGGCCAGATCAGCTCCGCGCACAGCAGCCCGCTCACCATCCCCGCACCCGTCATCGCGTACCCAAGCAACCCGGAGTTCTTAAGCATCGTCCCCCACCCGCCCATGATCAGACTCAGCAGCTGCAGCATCCCCAGCGAGCACACTAAGCCGCACACCACCGCCGTCCACCAGAACGCCCTCCCCCGCTTGATCCCGAACCACGGACGCACGATGATCGGGTCAAACCCGCCCCGCACCGACTCCAGCTCATCCGCCCGCACCGGCTCCTCGTCACGCACCTCCGCGTGCACCGCCGCCTCGACCCAGCGCATCACCCGGGCGCTGCGCCGCTTCGGCGGGATCACCGCCCGCACCCGGAACCGCGAATCGCTCTCGTTCCTGAAAAACCCGCCGCCCTTGGCCCCCCCACTCGACCGGTTCACGCTCCGCAGCATCACGACCCCAAGGATCACGATCACCACCCCCAGCACACCCGACACCAGCCCCGCATAAAACACCGCCACCCCCGCGAGGTTCCTCAGCCCGTAAAACACGACCACCGGCACCAGGAACAGCATCGCAAACCCCTGCGTCATCACCAGCGACACCAGCGCCCCGGATGACCCCACCGAAGCAAACTCATGCCCCGGCCGCTCGCACACGTAAAGCCCACGCGCAAAGTCCGGCGTCTCGGATGTTTCATGTGGTCCACGCACGACACTGAATATACCACCACCCGACAACAGTTACCCGGGGGTGCCCGTACTCGCCGCGCAGCGGCGCAGTGCGGCGAACCGTTCGAAATCCACATGAACACGGATTCTGCTCCGTGGCTCCCCGCACACCGATGGCCAAATCCTGCGAAAGAACCCAATGAATACTCGCCCCCACACCTACGCGGGCTGAGAGGCGCTTCCGAGCTGTACTTCAAAAGAGGGGCCGGCGGGGAACCCTCCCCGCCACCGCCTGATCAATCTCCCGAAGGCGACAAGCTACTATTGATCCAATGAGAGAGACGCTGCAACCTTACATTTTCCCGTTCCAAAACCGAATCATCAACGAGTCCGGCGAGTTCTGCGACGTCGAGTGCGGCATGAGAAACCTGCCACTCACTGATGCCTACCGAATCACACCGGGCGTGATCTATGGGATGACGAGCGAAGAGACCCACTACCTCGTAAGCGCACACCAACGGATCGAGTTTGACGCATACACACCCATCGCCCGTCCGGAATACATCGGGCGCGGGATGATCCGACTGAAAGAAGCGCCCGCTCTACGGGATGATCGCATCGTCGATCTCCAGCTCAACGTGATCACCAACCCCGACCGCTCCTTCGCGGGCGTCGACTGGTGTGATTACATCTACGACGATGAGTCGTATGCCTTCGTTAGCTCAGAGGATGACGTCAAGAACACGCTCGGGGCGCCGTGGAACCCGTGCCACCTCCTGCGTCCTGACGGAACGATGTCTACAGACATCGTCTCGATCGACAAAGAGACCGACCTCACAAAGCCCGCTGGCATCGGCTTAAACAGCTACCTGATGCCGTTCCTCTTTCACTCCGGCAAACTGGAACCGCACCTGCGAGAGCACAAAATCATCGGCAGCAAACGCGACCACCTCGCGTATCACACCATCGGTGCAGACCTTGTGATATACGACAAAGACAGAGTCAAAGTGTGCACGATACCGGAAACCTGGTCGTACTTCGTCACCGCGAACGACCGTCTCGTCACAACCCACAACTACAAACACAACACCCAAAGCACCCGCGTCTACACATTGCAAGGCGAACTCATCAAACACGTCCCGAGTTTCAACAAAAGAGTAAACACCAGTTCTCCGCTGAGTTGGTTCCTGTGCAGAGCACCGGAATCAGAGTATGCCATCTTCAACGCAGATCTTGAGCAGACCGCAACCCTCCCCAGACACTCTGGGAAGCACACTGCCGGGATCAGTCCAGACGGCTACGTCTTCTATCCGGGAATGCACCAAGATGGCAGAATGCACTCGCGCCAGTTGGGGTACTTTGCGCCCAACGGCGAACTCATCAACACCTACAGCGTCGAAACACCCAGCAGACGCCAAGTCCGCATCGAACACGTACAGCGTGCCCGAGAACAAACAAACATGCCCGTCTCGCTGGATAACCCTCAACACACCTATCAAATCAAAGAAACGCTGTACGCCGCCGCACACCCAACCCATCACGATGAACGATATTGGTTCAGGCGTGTCGCGATCGACCTCCAGCCATCGCCTCACACGGGCTGGTACATCATCGTCCCGCGGTTGAATGCCAAGGACTGCTGCCCAGTGTGCGGCACTTGCTGGCAGAAGATCCCGTTTACGCAAGACGGGACGGACCTGTGCCCAACGTGCAAGCTTGAGCCCTGCTCCGATGTCTACGACTACGACGATTCCCTCGACGCCGAGTACGGGGGCCAGTTCGGTCAGTACCGCAAGTCCTGGCTCGATGAAACCGGATGGCAGACCGAGGACCTCGATCGCATCGAACGCGTCTTCCGCGTCGACACCAGCACATGGACTAGGTGACGCGAAACCCTGTTTCCCAAGGGTTTACACCCCAAAACTCCCCGCCCAAACCAGCGCAATTCCCCCCCGCCGAACCTACAATACAACTGCCAAAAACAACTCCAAAAATCGCCCGCGCAGCGACCAAGAGCCCGCGCACAGAAACACCACACATGAGCGAACAAGCACCAGACCCGGCAACAACCAAAAACGCCTACTCATCGGACCAGATCAAGGTCCTCGAGGGGCTCGAGGCCGTCCGCAAACGCCCAGGCATGTACATCGGCGGCACCGGGCTCAACGCGCTCCACCACCTCGTCTACGAGGTCGTCGATAACTCCATCGACGAGGCCATGGCCGACTTCGCCACATTCGTCTCCGTCATCGTCCAGGCCGACGGCTCCGTCAAGGTCACCGACGACGGGCGCGGCATCCCCACCGACCCCGTCAAGAACGACGACCCCAACACCAACGGCAAGCCCGCCGTCGAGGTCGTCCTCACCAAGCTCCACGCCGGCGGCAAGTTCCAGCAGGAGGGCTCGGCATACAAGGTCTCGGGCGGGCTCCACGGCGTCGGCGTCTCCTGTGTCAACGCCCTCTCATCCATGCTCGAGGTCGAGGTCTGGCGCGACGGCGAGATCAAGTCCATGACCTTCGAGCGCGGCGTCGTCTCCACACCCCTCCACGACGTCGGCAAGATCCCAGACAACTCCGAGCGCAAAACCGGAACCACCGTCGTCTTCAAGCCAGACGACACCATCTTCCCCGACACCACCTACGACTACGACACCCTCGCCAACCGACTCCGCGAGCTCGCCTACCTCAACCCCGGCGTCACCATCAAGCTCTCCGACGAGCGCGTCGGCGCCGACGGCAAAGTCCGACACGAGACCTTCAAGGCCGACAACGGGCTCCTCGAGTACGTCCAGCACCTCATGAAGGGCAAGAACGCCGTCTCCTCACCCGTCTTCCTCCGCAAGGAGATCGAGGAGGAGTCCATGATCTGCGAGATCGCACTCCAGTACCACGACGGCTACAACGAGTCCCTCCTCACCTTCGCCAACAACATCCACAACGCCGACGGCGGCACCCACGGCCAGGGCTTCAAGACCGCCCTCACCCGCACGCTCAACGGCTACGCCAAACGCTCGGGCATCCTCAAGGAAAAGGACGCCAACCCCACCGGCGACGACCTCCGCGAGGGCCTCATCGCCATCGTCTCCGTCAAGCTCCCCGACCCCACCTTCAACAACCAGCCCAAAGAGAAGCTCCTCAACCCCGAGATCGAATCATTCGTCTCCAGCGCCGTGCAGGAAGCCCTCAACAACTGGCTCGAAGAGCACCCCGCCGAGGCCAAGAAGCTCTGCCTCAAGGGCATCGTCGCAGCCCAGGCACGCGAGGCCGCACGCAAGGCCCGCGAGCTCACCCGACGCAAAACCGCACTCGACAGCGGCTCCATGCCCCACAAGCTCCGCGACTGCAAGACCAAGGACCTCGACAAGGCAGAGCTCTTCATCGTCGAGGGCGATTCCGCGGGCGGCTCCGCGACACAGGGCCGCGACGTCGAGTGCCAGGCCATCCTCCCCCTGCGAGGCAAGCTCCTCAACGTCGAGCGAGCCCGCATCGACAAGGTCCTCGGCTTCGAGGAGATCCGCACACTCATCGCCGCCCTCCGCTGCGGCATCGGCGGCGACTTCGACATCACCAAACTCCGCTACGGCAAGGTCATCATCATGACCGACGCCGATGTCGACGGCTCCCACATCCGCACCCTTCTGCTCACCTTCTTCTTCCGCCACATGAACGAGCTGCTCCGGCGCGGACACATCTACATCGCCCAGCCCCCGCTCTACCAGATCACCAAGGGAAAGAAATCCCAGTACGTCCTCAACGAACGCAAGCTCGACAGCGTCCTCACCGAGCTCGGGCTCGAGGGCTCATCCCTCCTCGTCCGCGACATCGAGAACTGCCGACTCGGCGAGGAACCCGCGACCACCACCGAGATCTCAGGCCCCGACGCCGAAAAGCTCGTCCGCCTCCTCACCCGACTCGCCGAGCTCGCAGAGATCGCCGAGCGACGGGGCATCAAGTTCGTCGACCTCCTCTCCTCCCGACGCGACGGCACCCTCCCCACCCACAAGGTCGCCACCCGCGCCATGGGCGAGTACGCCTGGTCCGAGCAGGAAGCGCTCCAGATCATCGCCAAGAACGAGTGGCGACACGCCGACGACATCGAGGACGACTCCGCGGACGAAGCAACCGCGGGCATGATCGCCACCGTCCGCGAGCTCCACGAGAACAAGGAACTCGCCGTCATCTTCCAAGAGCTCGCCAAGCTCGGCATCGACATCAACGACTACGGGCTCGTTCAGGAAGAATCCGTCACCGGCCAACGCATGCCCGCACGCTTCGCATGGTCCACGACCAAAACCGGCAAGCCCGCAAAGATTGACCCCACCACCGACGACGACGAAGCCGTCAGCGTCTCACCGGACGCCAAGATCGTCGAAGCCGAGAGCATCCCCGCCATCCTCCCCGCCCTGCACCAGATCGGCCGCCGCGGCATGGAGATCAAACGATTCAAGGGGCTGGGCGAGATGGACGCCGAGCAGCTCTGGGAAACCACCATGGACCAGTCCGTCCGCTCCATGTTCCGCGTCCAGTGGGATCAGGCCGGCGAGGCCGACAACCTCTTCTCCCTCCTCATGGGCGAGCAGGTCGAGCCACGCCGCAAGTACATCGAGGACCACGCCCTCGAAGTCAAAAACCTCGACGTCTAACCCCCGCCACAACCCACAACTCATCCCCACCCCGCGCCCCCGCGGGGTTATCGGCTGCGCCCTCCCCACATCCCCGCCGCTCCCCCGACGCAGACCGCACACCCGAACCACCTATTCCGGTGCCTCAGGTCTCGAACTCAACCAAACCGCCCCCTGCCCCGATCCATTCCGCGAGGAACAGGGCAGCGGAGCACACCAGATGAACACGGTCCAGAATCAAAACAACAACACGCTCAGACTCAACCAGCGCGAGCTCCACAAGCTCCTCGAGACCCTCGAGCAACGCGACGGCGAGGACAAATCGCCAGACCGCGAGTTCGTCCGATGGTCCTACCGCCTCGAGTCCGTCAACCTCGTCATCGAGCACAGCTCAGGGCACAAGGTCAACCTCCCCGTCGCCACGCGCAACATCTCACGCGGCGGGATCTCAATCCTCCACTCCGCCTTCATGCACACCGGAACGCCCTGCGAGATCCTCCTCCGACTCCCGGGAGGCAACACACAGAGCGTCCAGGGAACCGTCCGCCGCTGCGCACACCTCACCGGCCGCGTCCACGAGATCGGCATCCAGTTCAAAAACCAGATCTCCACCAAAGACCTGCTCGGACTCGATCCGCTCAACGAGGCCTACTCACTCGAACGCGTCGACCCCGCACGCCTCCACGGCTCCACGCTCATCGTCACCTCGACGGACATGGACCGCGACCTCATGCTCACCTACCTCGAGGACACCAACCTCACCGTCAACACCGCCGACCGCATCGAGAACGCCGTCTCACGCGCAAAGAAGGGCGCAGACATCATCCTCGCCGACTATCACATCGGCGACGACACCGCGCCCCAGCTCATCGCCGCGCTCACCGAGGCCGAGTGCGACATCCCCGTCATCGTCCTCACCTCCGACAAGTCCGTGCCCTTCCTCGACGCCATCCGCGCCTCCGACGCCGCCGGCATCCTCTCCAAGCCCGCGTCCAAGGACCGCATCCTCCAGGCACTCGCCGAGTTCCTCCACGCCGACGGCGACGGCGGCCCACTCTACTCGAACCTCAACAAGCAGGACCCCGCCTTCCCACTCCTGGGCAAGTTCCTCACCGAGATCACCCGCACATCGCTCAACCTCGAGAAAGCCGTACGCGAATCCGACGACACGACCGCCCTCGAGATCGTCCGCAACCTCTCCGGCTCCGCCGCCCCCCTCGGGTTCCCCATCGTCTCTCAGCTCGCCATCGAAGCGGAAGAGAAACTCCGCGAGAGCGGCATCAAATCCTCCGCTTCAGAGATCCGCGCGCTCGTCGTCGCCTGCAGAAGAATTAAGTCGCGCCCCGCCGCCTAGGACCCATAAGCACACAAACCGGCACACCAGTTCAGGCACCAAGGCGCAGCAAACCAACCCAGACAGCACCGGATCAGACTTCACGCTGAACTCGGACGACCCGTGGCTCAGAAACGCCCGATGACAACCCACGCAACGCAACAAGGGCACCCATGAACGCCAACACCTCCAACAAGCTCGACACGCACTGCAAACGCAACTCCCTCGGCGTCAACGCCAGCGTGTATCAGCAGCTCCTCAAAACGCTCAACGCACGCTCCGGCGCGACGCAAACCCCAGCAACGCCCATCAGCACCAACCGCGTCCACACCCGGGTCGAGTTCCAGGAGCCCTACCTCGAAGTCACGCTCTCCGAGAAGGGGCAGAACCAGCGCAAGCGGATCATGGTCGCCACGCGAAACATCTCCATCGGGGGCATCTCACTCCTCCACTCCAACTTCATCTACCCGGGCACACGCCTCTCCTCCACCATCACCAAGCTCGACGGAACCTCCCACCCATTCACCGGCGAGGTCCGCCGATGCGAGCACCGGGGCGGCGTCGTCCACGAGATCGGCGTCCAGTTCGATCACCCAATCCGCGTACAGGAGTTCATCCAGTCCGACCTCTTCGAACGCGAGCTCTCGGTCGAACGCGTCAACCCCAACGATATCAACGGCAGCATCCTCGCCATCGGCCCAACCCTCCGCGCTGACGCGGAGGAGGTCCTCCAGCGCACCAACATCAACAACACCTTCATCGAGAACGCGTCCCAGATCAACGACCACGACCTCGACGAGCACCACATGCTCCTCATCGCCATGGACGCAGGCGAGATGACCGGCCCGGAGCTCACACGCGAGCTCCGCGAGCGCGGCTACCTCCGCCCGATCGTCCTCATCGGCGACGCGACACAGTCCGTCCAGAAGCAGCAGATCTACTACTCGGACGCGGACCTCTTCGTCCAGACCCCCATCGACGAGATCAAGCTCCTCCGCGCACTCGCAGAATACCTCACACAGGACTGGACACCCGAGCAGCTCCAGCACATCCGCTCGCTCCGCGACGGCAAGAACCTCGACGTCCTCCGCGACCAGCTCAAGACACTCGGAGACACCCTCCGAAGCCAGTGCGAGTCCGCGGACGCCGTCAAGGCCTACATCACGCTCGCGAGCATCCGGAACCTCGCCACCGTGCTCGGGATCAAGTCGCTCCAGAGTGCGGCACACGAGGTCTGCGACCTCATCGCAGACTCGGGCGATCTCACGTCCAATAAAAACCTGCTCGATTCCGTCTACGCCGGCTGCGCATGACCGCGCCCGCCCCGCCCAACACGCAGGAATCAACGCATCACGCTCGATCCGTGCGCGCATCGCTCCGATAGGACAGACATCCCCACACCGCGGGGAAGATGACCATGACCAAGAACAGCTCCAACAGCCAGCGCGTGCGACGCAGCATCGCACGCTTCCGCAAGCTCACGCTCGTGAGCGTCGCGGTCATTATGGTCATCAACTTCATCATGCTCCAGCGCATGACCTCCGTCCTCGATCACGGGTCCGCGACGAAGATCAACGACTCCGCGCGCATGCGCATGCTCTCCCAGCGCATCCGCTCGACCGCGTTCGAGATCAACACCGCCGTCAACGACGGGCAGTGGGACCTCCTCGAGGAACTCCACACGGACCTCACCGAGTCCACCAACACGCTCAGCAGGAGCTACAACGCGCTCTTCGGATCCCGCGCCCCCAGCGAGTTCTTCCCCAACGCCACCACCAATGAGATCGACCAGGTCAGCTCCATCGTCGTCCCGTACGAACGCCTCATCCGCGCCGCAGAAGACCTCCACGAGCTCACCCTCAGCTCCATCAGACGCGCACCGTACATCAACTCGAACACCAAGTCACGCATCACCGCGAACATGGATGAGGTTCGCGAGGCGCAATCGCTCTTCCTCCCGAGGATGGACACCATCGTCTCGCTCTTCGAGCAGCGATCATGGATGGAGATCAACGAGTCCACGAAGCAGGCACGCATCGGGCTGCTCGTCCTCGCCGTCCTCCTCGGCGCCATGGTCCTCTTCATCATCGAACCAACCATCCTCATCGTCCGGCGTCAGCTGCGCGAGCTCGACCTCGCAACCCGCCGCGAACGGAAGGCCGCCAGCGTCCGCTGGAGACTCCTCACCAACATGGGGCACGAGTTCCGCACGCCCATGAACGCCATCCTCGGCTTCGCCGAGCTCCTCGAGGACAAATCCCTCACACCGCCGGAACGCGAACGACTCTCAGGATCGATCCACGAATCCGCACGACAGCTCGAATCGCTCATCGAGACCATGCTCGACATGTCCGCGATCGAGTCCGGCCAGCTCCGCGTCACGCCAACCCCCGCGATCCCCAGCGAAGTGCTCATGCCCTGCATCGACCGGGCACAGACCGACGCCATCGCCAGCGGGCTCGAGCTCCGCACCCGGATCGACGAGTCGTGCAGCACGCAGATCGTCACCGAACCACGCCGACTCGCGCAGATCATCGACAAGCTCGTCGACAACGCCATCAAGTTCACGCAGCAGGGGCACATCGAGATCCGCGCACACGTCAAGCAGCACAACCTCGACGACGAGCTCGTCATCGAGATCGAGGACACGGGCATCGGCATCAACCCCGACCAGCTCGAACACATCTTCGACGCGTTCCACCAGGCCCAGGACAACCTCACACGCGAGTTCGGCGGCTCAGGCCTCGGGCTCTCGTTCGCCCAGGACCTCGCCCACACGCTCGACGGCCGCATCGAGGTCAGCTCAACCCCGGGCAAGGGCTCGACATTCACCGTCCGACTCAGCTCACCCCGGATCCCAACCACACAGAACACCCCACAGGCCGCCGCCACCGCCACACCACCATCCCCGGACACGCTCGAAGCAGCACGCATTCTCGTCGTCGACGACTCCAAAGACAACCGCGTGCTCCTCCAGCACTTCCTCAAGCGCACCGGGGCACGCACCGATTTCGCGTACGACGGCCAGCAGGCCATCGAACAGATCAACGCCGCCGGCAGGGAGAACGAGCCCTACCACATCATCCTCATGGACATGCAGATGCCCGTGCTCGACGGCTACAACGCCACCAAGCAGCTCCGCGAGTCGGGATTCCAGGCCCCCATCATCGCCATCACCGCCCACGCGCTCGACGGCGACCGAGAGCACTGCCTCGAGGCAGGATGCGACGAGTACCTCACCAAGCCCGTCTCACGGTCCGCGCTCATCAACACCTGCGCGAGACTCATCAGCGAGCGCAACGGGAGCAGCGTCACTCGTGCGGCCGCATAACCACACAAAGAAAAAAGCGACCCGCAAACGGGTCGCTTCTCTCGCAAGGGTGACCGACGGGACTCGAACCCGCGACGTCCTGGACCACAACCAGGTGCTCTACCAACTGAACTACGGCCACCATCTGAGTGCACAATGTGCTCGGCAAATACTTTCGCAGTTGCCCAGACAAAAATATAGCACCGAAGCACGCTCAATGTCTGCGCCCCAACCCCCAGAATTATCAACATTTCCCCCGAATCGGTCTACGATTCCCACCTGTCTCATCGGGCAGAACCCCGCGTCCTTGAGGCATTCACGCGGGTTCGCCCAGCACCGACCCATCGAACCTCAGCGACGGACCAGAGGGACGAAACAGGAGCCGTTTACATGAGCACCGTCACCGATCAACTCAATCTCGCACCCGAGCGGACACACACCAACTGCTGCCCAGCCGAGCTCATGGAGTTCGTCATCAAGCGCAGCGAGGGCCAGCTCGCCGCAAACGGCTGCGTCGTCGTCAACACCGGGGACCGCACAGGACGCTCGCCCAAGGACAAGTTCCTCGTCGAGCATCCCGACTCGAGGGACAACATCGACTGGGGCAAGGTCAACCAGCCCATGACCGAAGCGCAGTTCGACACCGCGCTCGAGATCGCCAACCGATACATCAACGCACTGGAAGACATCTTCGTCTTCGAGGGGTTCACCGGCGCACAGATCAAGAACCGCCTCGGCGTCAAGGTCATCACCACGCTCGCATGGCACTCGCTCTTCGCGCAGACCCTCTTCATCAAGCCAGGGTCCAAGTCCGACGCCGGCGACGGCTCGTGGAGCCACGACTGGACCGTCATCAACGCAGGCTGCCACAAGCTCACCAAGGAAGAGCAGGAAGCGCTCGGCCACGACGGCGAAACACTCATCGCACAGTCGCTCGAACGCAAGACCGTCATCATCCTCGGCACCGAGTACGCCGGAGAGATGAAGAAGGGCCTCTTCTACGCCATGAACTACGACATGCCCGACGTCGGCGTGTTCCCCATGCACTGCTCAGCAAACATCGCCAAGGACGACTCCAACAACGTCGCCCTCTTCTTCGGCCTCTCCGGCACAGGAAAAACCACCCTCTCCGCGGACGAGAACCGCGCCCTCATCGGCGACGACGAGCACGGCTGGGGGCCCGACGGCATCTTCAACTTCGAGGGCGGCTGCTACGCCAAGGTCATCGGGCTCACACGCGAAAAAGAACCACAGATCTGGGACGCCATCCGCTTCGGCTCCGTCCTCGAGAACACCATCGTCGACCCCGAGACACGCACCCCCGACTACGACGACACCTCCATCACGCAGAACACACGCGTGACATACCCCGTCGACTTCATCCCCGGAGCCCAGATCCCCTCCGTCGGCGCACACCCGAAGAACGTCATCTTCCTCACCGCCGACGCCTTCGGCGTCCTCCCCCCCATCTCCAAGCTCACACCAGAGCAGGCGATGTACTACTTCATCAACGGCTACACCTCCAAAATCGCGGGCACAGAGGCCGGCGTCACCGAGCCACAGCCAAACTTCTCGCCCTGCTTCGGCGGACCGTTCATGCCACGCAGGCCCGCCGAGTACGCCAACATGCTCGCCGAACGCGTCAAGCAGCACGGCGCACACGTCTGGCTCCTCAACACCGGCTGGTCCGGCGGCCCCGCCGGCGAGGGCGGCCAGCGCTTCTCGCTCCCCTACACACGCGCCATGGTCACCGCAATCCTCAACGGCTCCCTCGACGACGCCGAGACCATCGAGCACCCCGTATTCGGGCTCCGCATGCCCACCAAGGTCGCCGGCGTCCCCGACGAGATCCTCAACCCACGCAACATCTGGTCCGACAAGGACGCCTACGACGCCCAGTGCGCCAAGCTCGCCAAGCTCTTCCATGAGAACGACGCCAAATACGACCTCCCCGACAGTATCCGCTCCGGCGGCCCCAAGTCCTAGCCCAACTCAACCCGAGCCACCCCAAAGCCGCGTCCCACGACGCGGCTTTTTTTCGCAAAGACCAAAATCCAGCACCCCCAAATCGGAGACCATAGAGGTGCAATGAACACCCCCCGCAAAGCCATCGAGATCGAGCTGCTCGTGCTCGAGGCCCAGTCGGGCAACCCCGAAGCACTCGCACAGCTTGCCCACCAATACAACCCAACCCTCACCCGCCGAGCCGCGGCACTCACCCAAAGCCCCGAAGCCGCCGCGGACATCGCCCAGGACACCTGGGTCGCCATCGCCCGCAGCATCCGCAAACTCCGCGACCCCGCCCGCTTCCACGCGTGGGCAACCTCAATCCTCACCAACACCGCCCGCGACTGGATCAAGGCCCAGATCCAACAACGCGAGCATGCCGCAAATCACCGACCAGCACCCAACGCGAGCGCACCGGAATCCACCGGAGCCGACGAGCTGCGACAAGCGATCCTCACGCTCGAGCCCAAGCTCCGCGACATCGTCATCCTCATCTACATGGACCGCTGCACGACCCAGCAGGCCGCCGCAGCACTCGCCATCCCCACCGGCACCGCGAAGTCACGCCTCCGCAAGGCGCGCAACATCCTCCGCACAACCATCGAAACCAACGAAAGGATTTAGCAATGGACAACCTCGACAAACAGATCCGAGACGCCCTCACCCCCGACGACCGCGCACTCATCGGCACGCCCGACGAAGGGCTCCGCGCAGACCAGCTCATGCTCGCCACATTCAAAACCCGCAACAAGTTCCTCACCGCGCTCGCCTTCGTCTACACCTTCGTGTTCTTCGGGCTCGCCGTGTGGTGCGCCGTGCGATTCTTCGGCGCATCCGAGACCAAGCACCTGCTCGCGTGGGGCTTCGCCTTCAGCTTCTGCATGCTCGCCGTCGCGATGCTCAAAATGTGGTTCTGGATGGAGATGCAACGCATCGCCGTCACCCGCGAAGTCAAACGCGTTGAGCTCCTCACCGCCAAGCTCCTCGAACGCCTCACACACGAAGCATAACCCCCCGCCTCCCCCGCGCGTGCGGGGGAGGTGTCACGCGCAGCGTGACGGAGGGGGTGTACCCAAGGACGATGCCTATCGGTTATCATGCTCTGAGCGAAAGAAGGAGACCACACATGGGCGCATGGGGACACAACAGCTTCGAGAACGACACCGCCAGCGATTGGATCTGGGGCCTCAAGCCCGCAAAGAAGTCGCTCCTCGGCAAAGCAAAGAAGCCCTTCGCCTACCCCATGTCCGCCATCGACAAGCTCCTCAAGTCCGACCTCTACATCGACGCCCCAGAGGGCGAGGAAGCCATCGCCGCCGCCGAATGCCTCGCCGCCGCCCAGGGCAACCCACCAACCGACCCACCCGAAGAACTCGAAAAATGGCTCGCCTCACTCAACGCCAACCGCCCCGAGCCCGAAATGCTCGACCGCGCCAAGCAGGCCCTGCTCAAGGTCCGCGACGACCACCAATCCGAACTCCGCGAGCTCTGGAAAGACACCGAGTACTTCGAGGCCTGGCAAACCGCCATCGACAACCTCATCACCCGCCTCAGCTAGCACGCAAACACCGGGTGCCCTGCTTCGACCCAGAGGGCGTAGCAGGAACCATCCACCCCGGCACACCATCCCCTCTTCCCCATTGCCCATTGCCCATTGCCTATTGCCCATTGCCCATTGCCTCTCCCCCCCTCTTCTCCACCCGCCGCCCCAAAGCCCAATCCGTCAACCCCGGCAGCATCACGCTCAGACCAAACCCGAACCGAGCCAACGGGCTCGGCCAAACCTCACCACGCGGCTTCCGAAAACACTTCACCATCGCGCCCGCCACCTGCTCCGATGTCTGCATAAACCGATCCCCGCTCCCCGCCAGACTCAGCTTCCCGCCCCTGCTCTTCTTCGCCGCCTCGTCAAAGAACTCCGTCTTCGTCCCCACCGGGTGCACGCTGCTCACAAACACACCAGTCCCACGCAGCTCATGCCGCATCGCACGGCAGAAGTGATCCTGCATCGCCTTGCTCGCGCTGTACGCCCCATACCGGGGCAGCCCGAGCTTGCTCAGGCAGCTCGACACCATCATCGCGTGCCCCGCCCCCCGCTCACGGAACTTCGCAACCGCCGGCTGCACCAAAAACATCGAGCCGAAAAAGTTCACCTCGAACATCGCCCGGATGTCCTCGATCGACATCGTCGCGCACTCGACCTCCGCACCGTACCCCGCGTTCGCCACCGCGGCGTACAGATCACCGAACGCCTCCTCAGCCCTCGCGATCAGCTCCAGGTTCGCCTCCGCGTCCGCAACATCCCCAACCACGACGATCGCCCGCCCGCCGTCACGCTCGATCCGCTCCCGGACCGCCGCCAGCTTCTCCTCACGCCGCGCGAACAAACCAACAGGCATACCCGCCCGAGCGCACGCGACAGCCGTCGCCGCCCCGATCCCGCTCGAGGCGCCCGTGATCACCACCGGCCTGCTGCGTAGGTCAATCATCAGGGCCGATCAGTTCTCGATCGCATCCTTGACGTTGTCGCTCGCTTCCTGCAGGTCCTTGCCCACGCCGCTCACCGTGTTGCAAGCGCTCAACCCGAGCGTACACACAGTCGCCGCAACAGCCGCGACCAGAACAAGGACCCTCGCCGTCTTGCGTTCATGCTTCATGCTCATGCTCATGCACCTCATCGGAACCGGGTGCCGCCGCCGTCGACTTCGCGATCAGCCAGCCCAGCTCATCCATCTTCATCCATATCGACCAGAGCCCATACACCACTGCACCCGTCAGCGTCATCGCCCCCACCGCCAGCAGCCCACGCCCCCACGATCCGTCAGCACCATCGGCCCAACCACCCCCGACAAGCCGCCCCACCATATACACGCACCCGCCCATCAGCGCAGATCCCAGCACCACCGCCAGCACCGCGCCACCCATCCCCGCGAACCCGATCCCCATCCTCCGCCGTGACGCCAGCATCAGCAGCCCCATCTGACCGATCGCGCACACCGCCGTCGACCACGCCAGCCCCGCCTCGCGCAGCCACCAGATCAACGCGAAGTTCAGCGCCAGGTTCACCCCCACCATCCCCAGCGCGATCGTCATCGGCGTCTTCGTATCACCCTTCGCATAAAACGCCCGCGTCAGCAGCTGATTCAGCGAGTACGCCCACACCGCCACCGCGTACCCGCTCAGCACCGCGCTCGCCCGGCGCACGCCCTCATCGCTGAACCCGTCGCCCGGCCCCGAGTACAGCACCCGCACCAGATCCTCACCAACCACCAGCAGCCCCACGCTCGCCGGCACGCCAATAAACAGACTCAGCCGCATGCCCCGGCGCAGCATATCCCCGAACGCACCCGCATCGCCCGCGACCCGCGACAACGCCGGGAACGCCGCCGTCGCCACCGCGATCCCGAACACCCCCAGCGGGAACTGGTACAACCGCTGCGCATAAAACAGCACCGCGTTCGACGACTCGTCCAGCGGATAGTCGTACCCGAACACCGTATCCCCCACCCAGTTGGGATACATCGCGATCAGCGTGTCCATGAACGCATTGAGTTGCAGCGTCCCCAGCCCCACGATCACCGGCAGCATCCGCACCAGCATCAGCCGCGCCTCGCCCCGCGCCGCGCTCACACCCGTCGTCCATCGAACCGTCCCACGCAGCGCCCACACGCTCCACCCCACCTGCAGCACCGCCGAGCACACCGCCGCGATCCCGATCGGGTACGCCCACGCCGCCGCATCCGCACCCTCCACCACAAAGTACGGCAGCGCCGCACCAATGATGCACAGGTTCAGCAGGATCGGCGCCGCCGCCCACGGCCCGAACCGCCCATGGCTCTGCAGCATCCCGCCCAGGATCGCCGCCACGCAAATCAGCGGCATGAACGGCAGCATCACCATCACCAGCTTCAGCGAGTACGCCCGCTCCGGGTCATCCCCCGAAGCCAGCACGATCCCCAGCAGCGCCAGCTCAATCACAATCGTCAGCACACCAGTCGCCAGCGCCAGCAACCCGATCGTCAGCGACGCAAACGCGTCCGCCTTCTCCGGGTCCCCGTCCGCCAGCCGCGTGTACTCCGGCAGAAACGCCGCCGACAGCGCCCCCTCCCCAAACAACCGCCGGAACATGTTCGGCACCGCAAACGCCGCCGCGAACGCCGAGCCCACGAACGTATCCCCGAACACCCGCACCGTCACCAGATCCCGCACCAGCCCCAGCACCCGCGACACGAGCGTCAACCCCGCCACCGTCCGCGTATCCCGCCCCAGCGAGCCATCATCCGAGTTCTGATCAGGTCCAGACACCCTGCCTTAATCGACCAAACCCCCCGCACAAACACACGATTTCCCCCACTCTCCTCCCCCGGGCTTCCTGGGGAGGCGGTCCGCCTCTGGCGGACCGGAGGGGGTCCCCCAAACAACCAACCCACCCGGGTGCCCTGCTTTGACCCGCCAGGGCAAAGCAGGATCTTCAACACACATGGCAAACGCTCCGGGTGCCACGGGTTGCTCAGCAGAATGCTGACAACCCGTGCCCCCCGCACAACCTGGGATCGAAACACGACAGAGTCCCCGGCCCTAGCCGGGTGCCATGCAGGTGCCGCCCCCAGCTCCTGCATGTCCTTACAGTCGTACAAGACCAATCAACAGACCCCATATGCCGTAATCCGCCAGAGCGCACCCCCCACCACTCTCCCCCTCTTCACTGCGCCTCTGCGTGACCTTTGCGCCCTCTGCCGGGTGCCCTGCTTTGACCCGCCAGGGCAAAGCAGGATCTTCAACACACATGGCAAGCACTCGCCGGGTGCCGGGTGCCATGCAGGTGCCGTCCCCGGCTCCTGCATGTCCTTCAGTCGTCCAAGACCATTCAACAGCCCCCATCACCCACCTGCCGTAGATCCACCACGGCGGGCCCCCCACAACGCTTCGCCCTCCTCTCTGCGCCTCTGCGTGTCCTTTGCGCCCTCTGCGTTCAGTCCCCATCCCAACATCAGCGCACAAAAAACGCCCGCTCCCGCGGGCATTCTCTTCGTCCTCAACAATCATCAAGAAACGACTCGTCGTACGCCTCCAACGGCCGGATCCCCTGATGGATCCAGTACGCATCGTCCATCGGCGTCAGCTTCTTCTCCTCCTCCACCGGCTCGACCCAGATCTCAAGCTCGACCTCCTGCAACACGCCCTGCTCCGCATCGCGCGCGGACTGAAGCTCCACGAGCGCACGCTCCGCCTCGATAAGCTGAAGCTTCTTCTGCTCATACTGACGCCGAAGCTGCACACGGAGCGATTCACCGGACCCCGGGTCCATGGAGCCGCCCTCGATCGAAGCGTCGACCTCCGCGATCTGCACCTCAATCGCGCGCAGAACAGCATGGGTAACCGCGACCGCCCGCTTGCGCTCCGTGACCGCGCGATCCCCCTCGCCGACCACAGGGACCCGGCTCATCGAATCCATCTTTGCCTGATACATCCAGTCCGCGTCCTCGCGCGTCAGCCACCCACTGTGGACCAGCCGCTCCAGCCGCTCCTGATACATCGACAGCTCCGCCTCGTGCTCCTCCATGCCAAGCACCCGCATCCTGAACGCAAGCTCAATCCGCGTATCGATGCTCTGCTCAACCACCTCAAGCTTCTTCTTCGCATCCGCCTCGCTCATGCTCGCGTCCCCGAGCTCGGCACGGATCGCCGCCCGCTCCCGCTCAAGCGAACGCTCCAGCTCGGAGCCCGGGAAGATCACCTCCAGGAACACACGCCGCGCCTGATCGCGTGTCATCACGCCAGACTCCACGCCCGCACGCACCGCCGCAACAGTCTCCTCACGCGGCGTCTCCGCGTTCCATACCGAGTGCGCGTACGCAGCACCGCTGATCACCGCCGCCGCCATCAGCGCCGCGAGCGCCCGCATCGAGCCGCTCCCGCGTCGCGCGTCCGAACCACCAAACAACCTCTGTATGCGATTCATGAGTGAACCTCCATGGAACCGGGAGTTCAGCGCAAGCACCGCCCGCGACCGAACCCGTACCTCTTCAAGATCAGTGAGCGCCCGGGCGTACGACACCGCGTCCCCGCCCCACCGCACCGCAGCGTCGTCGCAGCAGTGCTCACGCTCGACCCGCGCCTGACGGGAAACCCACCAGACCACCGGGTGATAGAACATGACCGTCTCGATCAACACCTGCAGCATGTTGACGACATGGTCATACCTTCGAATATGCGCAAGCTCGTGCGCAAGCACGAGACGCACCTGCTCCGGACTCATCATCGTGAGCACGCTCGCAGGCACCACGACCGTCGGGGCCAGCCACCCCACCACCATCGGGCTCCGCGCCACATCGCTCACCAGCAGCCGCACCCGCGACGAAACGCCCAGCGATCCGCGAACGTCCGCGTACAACGCAGCCCACACGCCACGCGCCTCAACCGCACCGCGCGTACGCAGCCGCGTGGCCGCGACCCACTGGCGCACAAACCGCACGCCCACGAACACGAACCCCAGCGCCCAGATCGCCGCGACGGACTCGAACACGCCAAGCCCTCGCGCACCATTCATTCCAGAACCCGCCTCAGCAGCACCGGCGGGCGTTCCCCCAAAGCCGAGCACAGCCAGCTCGGGAGCCCCCACAACACCGCGATCAAGCCGCAAGCCGGAGCCAAGCGTCACCACGAACCACCCAGCGCACAGCGCGAGCGCCACGCACCAGACCACGTACCGCGCCGCAGCACGACGTATACCGATCTGCACCGCCGCAGCCAGCGCACCGACAATGGCGCACTGCCACAACGACTGCACCACCGCATGCCCAAGCGCGTGCGCGACCCGCTCCATGATCATCAGCACATCGCTCATGACACACCCCCCTCCAGCTCATCGAGCATCCGCCGGATCTCCGCCAGCTCCTCCGCGCTCGCCTCACGCATGCTCAGCGCCTGAAGCACCAGGTTCCCGGGCGACCCGCTGAACGCGCCGTCCATCACATGACCCAGCATCTGCTCCTGCGTCTTCTCACGCGGGATCGCCGCCGAGAACACCTGCGGCCGCACGCTCGCGTCCTTCTCCAGCAGCCCCTTCTCCACCATGATCTGCATGTGCTTGAGCACCGTCGTCTGCCCGGTGTCGGACTCGGCGCTCAGCACCCCGTGCACCTCACGCACCGTCGCCGACCCCAGATCCCAGATCACCCCCAGGATCGCTAGCTCCGCGTCCGTCGGCTTCTTCGCCGCCGCCTTCTTGGACCGCTTCTTCTTCACCATCAGTCACCTCCGCAGACCATGTCTACGAAAATCTTCGTCAATTCACGACGCAACGCAACCCCGCATGTCACAAATTGACGAAATTTTTCGTCATTCGCCCAACGCCAGCCGTGCCCCGCCCGCGATCCGCCGCCAGACCGCGATCAGGGCGACCGCGAGCAGCACGCCCACGCAGTCGGCCGCCAGATCCCACAGGTCGAACACCCGGCTGAACAGCGGCTGCGTCGTCTCGTCGAGCACGGCAAAGCACAGCCCCGCCACCGCCGTCCAGACCAGCCCCCACCGCCCGCACACACGGATCAACCCCGCCCCGAACAGCAGCAGGGTCCAGAGGCAGAACGCGCAGACGTGGATGATCAGGTCGGTGCGGTCCACCGGCCCCTTCACCGTCAGGCCGGGCCAGTGGGTCGCCGTCAGCAGCAGCGCGGTGTAGAAGACGAACCACGCGCGGAGCTCGGGCTGCATGGCCCGCCCGGCGCGGATCACGGCTCGACCCCGCTGGCGTCATCGACCGCCCCGGCCGCGCCGTACCGCTCCATCGAGTCGCGGGCGCCTTTGAGGATGCGGATCTCGGCGTCGCTGAGCTCGCTGGACTTGGCCACGGCCAATGCCCGGTCCCACTCGGCGACGATGGTCTCGCCCAGCTTCTTGTAGTCCATGGCGCCGGGGGCCCACATGGCGTACTGGAAGATGGTCTGCCCGAAGGAGGGGCACTCGGCGAGCTTGATGTTGCGCCGGATGGGCGGGTGGTAGACGCGGGCGCTGGCCCAGGCGGTGCCGGTGTCGCGCTGGGACTCGAAGAACTGCTCGAGGTCGGAGACGACCTCCTTGGAGTGCGAGGTCTGGGAGTCGTGCATGCACAGGACGATGCCGGCGACGCGGAGGGCGGGGTTGATCTGCTCGCGGACGATGCCGACGGTCTCGAGGAGCTTGCTCACGCCCTGGAGGGCCAGGAAGTGGGCCTGCATGGGGATGATGACTTCCTGGGAGGCGGCGAGGGCGTTGAGGGTGAGCAGGCCGAGGGCCGGGGGGCAGTCGAGGAGGATGAACTCGTGGTCGGAACTGGAGCGGGCGATGGCGTTGGCGAGGCGCTGGTTCCGGCCTGCCTGGCCCGAGAGCTCGGTTTCGACGGCTGCGAGGTCGGTCTCGGCGGGGATGATGTCGAGGTGGTCGTCGACGGTGCGGATGCAGTCGGTGATGGCGATGTCGTCGTCGAGGAGGAGGTCGTAGACGGTTGGGTCGGAGTCGGGTGACTCGTTGTCTTCGACGCCGACGTGGAGGGTGGCGTGTGCCTGGGGGTCGAGGTCGATGATGAGGACCCTTCGCCCCTGCTGGGCGATGGCTGCTGCGAGGTTGACGGTTGTGGTCGTCTTTCCTACGCCGCCTTTTTGGTTCATCAGCGCGATGACTCGGACGGGCTTTGGTGGTGTGGATTCGTCCATTTCAGCGAGTATATCGGCATTTCGGGGGTGTGTGGGCGAAACGGCGATGTTGTCACTAAAACGACTTTCATGCACTTTTCAGGTTTGGCTTCGATGGCGTCGGTAGCTTCTTATGGGTCGGGCGGAGAACCGGCTTCGTAAGGAGGTTCGTGATGGACCGGGAGATGAAGCAGATGATGGGTGTGCTCGGGGCCTGCTGGGCCGGGGCGATCGGGTTGGTGGTGACCGGGTTGGCCTTGGCCGTGTTTGGTGGGGCAGGCGCTGTGCGCGCTTTCGTGCTGTTCTTGCTGGGCGTGAGTGTTGCGAACGTGATGCTCATGCTGCTGATCCGGCTGCACACGCGGCTTCGGTGTGACATCCCCATCGTTGGTGGGATGGGGATGGCGCTGGGTTGCGCGTTGCTGCTGATTCCCAGCACGACAGCGTTCCCTCGGGACGGCGTGGTCCCGGAGGGCTTGGATCGTGCACAGGTCGTGCGGGCGCTGCCCGGCGGCGACGTGCGGGGTCCGCTGGTCGATGCAGTCCGCTTTGACTTGACGCCGGGTGGGTATATCGGTGTGGTGGACTGAATCGGTCTGATTTGATTGAGCGGGGGAGGTTGAGCGCGCCTCCCCCGCTTGTTCTTTTGGTGGGGGTGATGAGATCACACCTGATCGTGCATGATCCGGAGGTCGGGGGTGGTTTTGATGATCCGGTAGATGATGGCGGTGCAGGCGGCGAGGACGAGCAGGATCGAGACGATGATCCAGGTCAGGTAGAGGGGGAAGACGCCGTCGACGTAGTTTTCGTAGTGTGGGCCGATGTAGAGGATGGTTTCGGCGTCGAGGCCGGAGACGGAGACGGTGATGGATTGGGTGTCGCCTGTCATGAAGTCTGCGATGGCGTTGCGGCGCTGGGTGTGACCAAAGAATGAGGAACGCATAAAGCCATTGCGTGATGTGAGCTCGATGGGTTCGGCGGTCGCGGTGTCGATGACCTCGACGCGCAGGGTCTCGGGGAGTTCCTGCAGCGGTCGGTTGGTCGTGATGTGCGTCCCGGTGACCCGGTGCTGGATGATGTACTCCGTGTTGGGTTCCACCTCGAGGGTGATCGGTTCGGTCGGGACGGTCAGGTTGTGTCCCTTGTTGATGAAGTGGTAGTACTGGACGACGGAGGTCGTCGAGGCGGCGAGGGCTGAGGCCAGCCCGATCAGTACGAGGATGCAGGCGAGGGGGATGGTGGCCGCGGAGTTGGAGATTCGTTTGATCATTGGGTGTAGATGGTACCCGATCGGGTTTGGTGCTGGCGAGGATGGTGTTGATGGCTTTTCGGCGGGTTTCGAGGAGGCGGGCGTTGGTGGCGTGTTGGCGGGTGGTGGCGGAGGCGGAGGCGCGGAGTTGGGAAGGCGCGTGGGCGCGCACAGGCGAGACGCCTGTGCCACCGGTGGATGATTGCTCGGTGGTGTCCTGGACGATGTCGCGGAGGGCGGCGAGGGATTGGGTTTGGAGTTCTTCGTGGATGGCCTCGCGGCGGGCGGCGTGGACGTTTTTGATGTGGTTGATTGTGCGGTGGTACTGGTCGCTCTGCGTGAGGGCGTCGAGCTGGTCGAGGGTGATGTTGTGGATCTGGCAGATGGTGATTGGGGAGAGGGCGGGGTTGAGTAGGTCTTCGAGGAGGGGTTCGGTGAGGGGGGGAGGTGCCGAGTCTGCGAAGCGGAGGGGGTCTTGGTGTTCGTGCGGTTGTGTAGAAGAACCCCCTCCGGCCTCGGCTGCGCCGAGCCCACCTCCCCCGCCGGGTGCGGGGGAGGCACCAGAGGGGGAGGCACAAGAGGGGGAAGCACAAGAGGGGGAGGGACAAGAGGGGGAGGCCTCTTTGGTCTCGTGTGCGTGAGGGAGGGCGGGGGTTGGAGACCCCATCCGGTCCGCCGGAGGCGGACCACCTTCCCCGCTGGGGCGGGGAAGGAGCTTGGGATCGGGCGCGGCGTGGAGGGGTGGGTTTGGTTCAGAGGGTGCCTGGGCGTGCACAGGCGGGATCTGCCCGAGGCGGATGCCACCGGGTTTTTGTGGTTGTGCGTTTGCGTTTGTATGTGTTTGTGTGTCTGTGCGCATCATCGCCCCTTTCGGCTGGTTGCTCGAGTGTTTGGGGGCGCTGGTTGCGGGGTTGATGGAATTGTACTGGGTTGTTGTGACGGCTCAAGTGCGGCTTGGCCTAGTGCACGAGTTTTGCGCACAGATGCGGTGATAGGGGGTGGTTTTTTGTGTGCGGTGGGGTTGAAGAGGGGGTACGCGGAGGTGGCAGAGGGCGCGGAGGACGCAGAGAAGAGGGGGAGATGGGTGGGGTGTGGGTTTCTGGGATATGCGGGAGGCGGGGAGGATGGGTGCGAGGCAGCCGAGATCCTGCTTTGCCCTTCGGGTCAAAGCAGGGCACCCAGGTTTTTCAGGGATCGACAGCTTCATCGCTGGGTTGGGGTTCGTCGATCCATTCGAGTTTGTCGCCGGTGAATGGGTCGAAGTTGTAGTTGGAGGGGAAGTAGGCGTTGTTCTTTGGGTTGTGCTTCCAGCGGCCGGCGTGTTCGGAGAGTTCGATGTGGGAGATGTCCTGGAAGGCGTCGGTGCCCTGTCGGCGTGCTCGGGTGATGGGGTCGAGGTAGACGTAGCTTATGTAGAGGGTGTTGTCGCCGGGGTTCCGTTTGAAGTAGGCGTCGTCGAGGGTGAATCGCTCGCCGGTGCGGCTGAAGACGATCGCTTCGCTGCCGCCGGTGTTGTAGAACTCGTCCTTTTCGTTTGGGAGCTGGATCTGTGAGAAGTCGGAAAACTTGTAGGCGACGTTCTGCAGTCCCATCTTGCCGACGAGTGCGTAGCCCCACACCTCGTCGACCTCACCGAGACTGCTGAACTCGACGATTCGGCCGTCGCGGAAGTAGATTGAGCCGCTGACGCCCTCGGGTGCCTTTGTGGTGGCACCGGCGAGGGTGAGCGCGGTGATGATGAGCGCGGCGATGGCGATGAGTCGGTGCGGCGTGTGCTTCATGGTGTCCCCCTTTGTGTGCGTTGATTACCTTACCAGTGGGCTGGTTGGGGTGCAAGGTCTGTATGGGTACCGGCTGGTTGGCGGCGATCTGACGCAATGTTCTCCATGTTCTTTGGATGCTTTGAAGTACATGCCGAGATCCTGCTTCAGCTGCACGTAAGCAGGGCACCCGTCGAAGATCAGGAAGAGTTGGTTAGACTGTGCATGGTGCAGGCGGGTTGGTGTTTCAGAGGGTTTTGAGGTGCTGTGGTGGTTGCACTACCACCTCCTTCGCTCTTCGAGTCGAAGGAGGGCACAGACTTGAGAGAAGGAGGGCACCCGGCTTCACAACTACTGCATTGCAATATACTTCCAATATGGATCGTAACTACGTAAACTAAAGAATCCCGAATCTGAAGAGCGATTTGGATCCACGCTAGTTCTGGTGAAACGAAGCGAGTATGGATCGTAGGAATCCAATAACGCATACCCGGAAACTACTTCAACATACTGCCCATTGCTGTCGATAGCTTTAACAGGATTCCATGCTAACAACGTGTACTTTCTTCCATCAAATCGCAATCCATATATCACCAAGAAATGATGATCATCAGGTTTCACCCTGCCCATATTAACCAATGGACTTTTTAGTATCACCGGCATTCCATCATCTAAGCAGCGAATCAAGTCTTCATAAAATCCTGAAGCACTCCCTTGCTCTTTCCAAGCCCACCTCTTGCTGGGATACTTTAAACTATACAGCCGCAATAATGCCCCTATATCATGGCCAGTATCATCCTGATAAGAGCCCTCCCCTGCGATGCTGGCTGCGACAGCACTAAAGCACGAGACATCAGGGCCAGCCCGCACTAACTGGCCAAATGGAACAACATGAGAGAACTCTGACTGCCGACCGCTAACGGAGCCTGGCTCTTGAGTGAAAATTCTCTCTCTTCCAAACTCGGCATCGCCGTCTACTCGCCACACGCCCAACTTCGCACTGTATGTCAACCACTTACTCTCAAGGACAACTTCATATCCATTCCGAAGTGCACTATGCCCGACAACGCTACTATTGGCGCTGGTTGCCAAGTAAGAATCTAGGCCTGGATTTGAAACAAGAAGCTCGAAGGCGTTTTCAGAAACAAGTGTAGTAATATTTTCTGTATTCAATAACTCATTTGACAACTGCACCGTGTCTGACCCAGGGAACAAATCATCTACCCAGCCCCCAACAAGAGAGTCGTAATCGGTTACCAATTGAAGAAGTGATGGAGATGATACAGAATCAGAGAATCGATTGTACGACAACTCGCCATCAAATCTAAGTGTCGCAATGCATTGCTTCCGAGCATCCCCACTTCCCCAACCGACAGCACCAAAATGAACAACCTCTAAGTGACTTAGGCCACTATATCTCATTCTATATCTTCTTGCCGCTAACGAGAGGGCTTCGAATTGGCCTGAAGTAAAATCATGAAACGCCACTCCTGAATCCACAACCTTTGACGTCTCGCCGTCTACGCCTAACACTCCAGCACGATAGCCTGGAGTACTCCGTTTGCAAACTCGCCAAAATGCCTCAACTTCCTCTTCCGAGCCCTCACCCGATGACAAGAATAAGCCAAGCAACTCGTAGTACTTCGCCAAACTTTGTTCAGCAGCAAAATTTTTAAAGACACCAGGAAACAGTCTGTGAATATACTTTCTTTCGTAACCAGCCAGAAAAAACCCCAGCAACACCACTATCGAAAATAGCCCCGTCAAGACATATTTGCGTTTCTTGCTGGGCGTAGAGCCAGAAGATTTGTTTTCATAAATAACAGACCAAACTACCATTCCGAATGCGCACAAATAAACTACAAGAAAGCCGATAAGCACCCAAGTGCTGTCAAGATTTACGAATGCTGTTGCAGATAAGGCAGCTATAGTTACTACCAAAAATGCGCACACAAGAATAAAAGTCTGATTATCTAGCTGCCGACTTATCTCTACAAGTGGCCCGGATTGTTTATGGGAATCGTGATTTTTCGCCTGGTCTTGATCACCTTGACCCTCTGTAAGTTGATCGCCCATTTAAGTTTCCTCAAATATTATCAGATAACTGAAACGCATGAGGAACCAGAGTAACTGAATCAACCAACCGCCGCAACCACCTTCTGCGCCGCATCCCCTAAATCGGTGGCAGCCTGGAGTGTCGGCAGGTCCCCCGCTGCTTCTTCGAGGATCTTGCGGCCGGCGTCGACGTTGGTGCCTTCGAGGCGGACGACGAGGGGGATGGTGAAGCCGATTTCCTTGGCGGCGTTGACGATGCCCTGGGCGATGATGTCGCAGCGCATGATGCCGCCGAAGATGTTG
>CAXREY010000037.1:0-59808 GCA_964229845.1 Phycisphaerales bacterium UBA1924 | reverse complement strand
ACCGGAGGTGTCGACGGTCATGGTTGAGGGGACGAGGGTGAGGCTGAAGTTCTGAGCCGAGGCGGCCGCAGCGAGTCCAGCGATTGCTGCAAGAGCGATAGTCTTCATTTCTCTTTCTCCTACTGAGATTGGCCCCAAACTACTTGAGGCAACATATTAGGAACGTAAACATTCCTGACCCGGAACCATCGTAATCGCGTCTGGAACGCATTGCAAGCGCCATTTCGTCCGGATCGAGGCACTTTTTCCGAATTCAAACACTTTACCCGAACAAAGAGCGACCCTAAATCCAGGGAAGTCCACTAAGAACCCCGCGTGAGCCACTGGATGCTGAATCCGAATCGGTGGCGATCATCCGCCGGGTGATGGGCCGCATGCACAATTTTCCACGCATCTGTGCACAGATCAGGGAAAAAGGCATCGCCTTCGAGCTCGCAATCCACCAGGGTGCGGACGATCAGGTCTGCTTTCGAGAGCATTTGCTCATAGATGGTGCCCCCCCCGGCGATCCAGACCGGCTGCTCGACCGCCCCCTGCCCGATCAGTTCCCTGGCGGTGCTCAATGCCGAATCGAGGCCCTGAACACGCCAGACCCCGTCTTGATCCGCCCCCCCGCTCGACCGGGACACCACGATGTTGGGCCGCGCGGGGAGCGGCTTGTCCAGCGAATCAAAGGTTTTGCGCCCCATAATCACCGGGCAGCCCTTGGTCGACCGCATGAAGTGCTTCAGATCCAGGGGTAGGTGCCAGGGCAGGTCCCCGTCACGCCCGATTACGCCGTTGCGTGAGCACGCAACGATCATCGCGATCTTGAACTGGGCGTGGAAGGCACGTGGGTCAAAGGCGTCTGGGGTATCGGGCATCCTGATAGAATAGGTCTCAGGGTGCCTGCGGATCGTCTGGAGCGGGTCGGGTATCGATCAGGATCCAGTCGCCGTCGGGGCCCAATGGCGAGCCGAGACGCGGTTGCCCCGAGGCATCCCTTTCCACAAGCGGCTTGCCGGAATCGTCCTGTGTGATAATGAACGGGTATCGCATCATCAGGTCGTTCACATTGTCAACGTATTCGGTTGGTGGGCTCGCACGATCATCGTCCCCATCCGCCCCCACGCTGTAGAGCACGTACCCGCCGTAGTCACCCTTGATGTAACGGATCGTGTTCCCGAGATCAAACGCGTCTTGCGGCTGCTGAGGGAGCAAACTCGCTGGCAGCTCATGGAGGGACTCCGGGAGACGTGCGTGTTCGTTTCGGTACACTTCGATGGCAAACATGGCCGCTGCCGCCTGATCTCGCATCCGGTGGAGGAAAACCTGCTGGACCGAGCTGCCCATTGCCGGCGCGACCATCTCCGCGGGTGAGATCATCGGGAGACGCTGCTCGGCACGCCACTCGAGCACCTGCTGGTCGTAAGACATCCAGCCGATGGCCCGCGGCCCCTGTGCGAGGACGAGTTTGTTCCGGTCGAGGATTGAGTTGTAGATCGCTCGTTCCTCTGCGCGATCGTTCATCAGCAGGAGCATCGTTGGCATAGCGACCGACTCCATCACCTGATAGCTGCTGTTGGTCTGGTTCGCGTCTCTCCAGTAGATCCCCTGAAGCCCTGCGAGCAGCTCTGCCCCTTCTGGGGTCAGACGCCCGTTGCCGCTCCCGTCGTCGGTGTATGCCCGCTGGAGGATGTCGTCGAAGAGCATCCGTTCGGTCTCTAAGTTGAGATCTGCCTCTTGTGTCATGGCGTTTGCGTGCGCCAGCTCAGCGATCTGGCCCGTAGAGAACAGATTTGGGTCCTCTCGCAAGATCAGTGCGATCTCCTTGGCGAACATGCCGTCGATCGCCATCGAGACGAGCGAAGAGATCAGGTAGGGTTCCCGGCTGCACTGGCGAGCCAGATGTGCGATCGAGATCAGGTTCTGCACGACGCGATCGGTATCTCCCTCTTCCCTGGCGAGTCTCGCGTCAAATGCGAGAAGGATGGATAGGCGGCGGGTCCAACTCAGCTGCGGGAGCAACGCACCGATGAGCGTGTGATCCAGGTATGCCTCTTCATCCGCTGGCACGATGCCAACTGTCCACGAGACCCCTTCCTCGTGGACCTGTTCGAGCTCATACCCCTTCGGTGCGCCGATGATCGGTCGCTTGGCGGCTTCACGGACCTGCTGTAGATCCTGCTCCATGGCGCGGACCGTTTCCACAAGGTCCTCGTACCCCGCGTCCCCCGGCCTGGCCGCCAGGATTGAGTTCAGCGAGGTGTGCGTATTTATCAGGCGGCTGGACTCGCGATCCCACCGGTGCCCCACTTCCGCGATGACGGGCCAGGATCGCTGCTCTGGTCCGTACGCGCTGTCATGAGCGCTGAGCACCGCGAAGTAATCCGTTTCGATGTATGGTGAGCCGGAATAGAAGCGCACGGCGAGGGTCACATACCCAGCAAGCACGATCAGGAACAACGCTGCGGCAACCCGTCTTGAGCATCTGTACAACTGCCATGAGAATGGACGCTTCCGCTTCATCGAGCGGCGCATCAGGCGTGCGACGCGTCGCGGATCGCCGAAGGTATCGGCGACCTGATGCGGGTCCCGCCCGGCGTCGAGCGAGTCCTGAGCGTGGGCGATCAGCTCGCGGGCGATGTGGGCCCGCTCGTCGCGCCACAGCTTCGTGCGGGCGATGGTCGTTCGGATGACGGCGTCGACCGGCTCGGGGAGTGCCGCGGCTTCCAGCAGCGCGAACGCGTTCTTGTTTGGATGGATCATGCTTCGGGTGGATCGCCACATCGCCATCAGCGGCGAATGCCTGATGGACCATCCCCACGCGTTTGTGAATCCGTTGCTCATGCCGGGGCCCCCTTCACGACGCCCAGGTCGCCAAGGGCCTGCGTCAGCTTCGTCCACGCCTTCTCGTCGGCCTTGAGTTTCGATTTGCCCTTGCCCGTGAGGGCGTAGTACTTGCGTTGACGCCCGTTGTCCGCGTCTCGCCAGTCGGCTTCGATGAGCCCCTTGGCTTCGAGGTTATAAAGCATCGGGTAGAGCGTGGACTGCCCCATCGCGAGCACGCCGTCGGACTGGGCGGCCAGGGCCTCGACGAGCTCGTAGCCGTACATCGCACGTCGTGAGAGCAGCTTGAGCACGGCCGTGGGACCGGCACCACGCATGAGTTCGCGTTCGAGTTTCATTGGGCAACCTCCCGCCCGGCGTTGTGCTGGGCTTCACATACTATGTACTACAAGGTATGTGCGTCGGTTGCGGCTGTGTGGCAAAAACAAGAAAAGCCCCCGATCTGGGGGCTTGTGATGCTGGCCTGCCACACTCACCGTCGGTGGCGTCGGGAGAGGCAGAAACCGCCGAGTGCGAAGAGGTACAGACCGCCGGGTGCGGGCAAGATGGCGATTGATGCGCTGCCGAGCGAGAGCGTGCCGTTGGTGTCGATGGCCGTCGATCCTGTGATCTCATCGACGGTCTCCAGCGTGAACGGCGAGCCAGCGACAAGTTGGAAGTCCGCCTGGCCAAGGCCCGTCAGCGTGATCTCGAATGTGCCGATCGCCCCACCGAGTTCAGAACCCGGTGCGGGTGGGAATATGCCGGGGATGACAAGCTGCCCGAAGATAACGCCGTTGTAGTTCCCATTCCCCGCGTAGCCGTTGTCGGTGTTGAACGCCGACCAAGGCGCTGGTGTCCAGGTCATGCCTTGAATCATCTGCGAGTTCGATACCAGTGAGAAGCTGCCGCCGAGCATGTGCGTGCCAACATCGGCGTCGCCGTACACCGTGGCGGTGACGACGGCCGAACCACCGGATGTATCTGCTGTCAGACTCGAGAGCACAATTGAGAGCCCGAAGTTCTGGGCGTTGGCGGCGGTCGCGAGCCCGGAAACGCCGAGCAGAATGATTGAGCAGTTCTGCTTCATTTCATGATTCCTTTCGGGCACGCCGGATCGACAAAAGCCCACCGAGCCCCAAAACCACGGTTCCTGCTGGCACGGGCACGATCGTCACTGTCGTGCCGGTCATCGTCAGTGTGCCTTGTGAGTCATTGTAAAGACTGCCACTCATCTCGTCGTACACTTCAAATGTATGCGGAACTGGCAGATCAAGATCCGGCGCCGAAAGCAACGAGATCTCGTAGTCTCCCATCGCGTGCGGATCCATCTCAATCGTAAAGGTCCCGATCAGTTCGCCATACGAAATGCCGCAGTCGAAGATCATACCACAGGAAGGAACAATCACCTGGTAAAAGGATATACCGAGATGCGTCCCATCCCCCCCGTAACCATAATCGAAGTATTGAGCCAATCCAAGTCCTCCGCCGTAATGAAGGTCCCAGGTGATGTTTGAGACCTGGTTCTCGCCTGCCAGCGATTCAACGGATAACCCGAATGACCCTGCTAGGTATGCGGTACCGACATCCGCGTCGCCGTACACGCCCACTGTGAATGTGCCATTCGGCGTCATGCTGCTGGGTTCGAGCCAGAGCGAGAAGTTCTGTGCCAACACTGAGGGCGCGAGCCCGCAAACACCCAGCATGGCTGCTGTCTGCTTCTTCATGACCAGGCTTCCTCTCGAGTTCTGCGTGCGCTGAGCAGCCCACAGATGAGGAGCGATGCGATCCCCGCGGGTGCGGGCACGATCGTCACTGTCGTGCCGGTCATCGTCAATGAACCCTGTGAATCATTGTAAACATCCCAAGTCATCTCGTCGTACACTCCAAATGTATACGGAACTGACGGATCAACATCCGGCCCCGCAATCAACGAAATCTGATAGTCTCCCATCGCATGCAGGTCGGTCTCGATCGTAAAGCTCCCAATCAGCTCGCCGTACGAAACGCCGCAGTCGAAGACTCCACCACAGAGAGATAGAGGCAGGTGCGCAAACTGAATACCGAGGTGTGTTCCATTACCTCCATACCCGAGATCAAAGGACGGAACATACGCAAACTCCAATGCAAGGTCCCACGTGATGTTTGAGATCTGATTGTCGCCTCCCAAAGATGCGACGGATAACCCAAATGTGCTTGTATGGTAAGCGGTACCAACATCCGCATCGCCGTAGACCGACACCGTGAATGTGCCAGTCGGCGTCATGCTGCTGGGTTCGAGCCAGAGCGAGAAGTTCTGCGCGAACGCCGTGGTTGCAAGCCCCGCAACACCAATCACCATTGCTGCACGAATCATCATCGATTCTCCTTTCTCCGCCGCCGCCCCGAGGACAGCATGGCGCACAACGTCATCATTGAAACTAAGCCGGGTGAAGGAACGACCGAAACCGTCGCCCCTGTGAGCGTGAGTGATCCCTGCGAATCGTTGTACAGGTTCCCCAGCGGATCCGCGACCTCGATCGTGTACGGGTACGCAGGGTTCAGATCAGGCCCGGCGATCAGATCGATCTGATAGGTCTCGAACGCATCCGGATCGACCTCGATCGTGAAGTGCCCGATCGGTGCGCCGAGATCTGTGGTGTCGCACGGGAATATCCCACAGCCAACAAACCACGCGTACCCGACCTCACCGTGCATACCGTCGCCGAGATAGCCCACCTCGTCGAGCTGGAGATAGTTGCCGACAAGATCGAAGTCCCAGCTGATGTTGCTCACACGGCCTTGACCGCTGAGCGTGCTGACCTGGAGCCCCATCACCCCACTGACATACACACCGCCCAGATCCGAATCGCCGTAAACCGAGACGGTGAATGTACCTTCCGGCGACATTCCGCTGGGCTCGAGCCAGAGGTTGAAGTTCTGGGATGCGCACGGAACAGCCATGCCCGCAAGACACATCGAAATGAGGGCATGGTTGTTCATATCAGGTCCTCAGTTGTAAGGCCCGTGCGCTCAGCGCCGGCGACGCGACGCTGCCAGCCCACCGAGCCCGAGCAGCGAGAGCACGCCAGGGGCGGGGATGATCGCGACGGTCGCGGAGCCCAGCGTCAGGTTGCCGCTGGAACTCTGGTAGGTGTCACCGGTGACCGCGTCGACGGTTTCCAGGGTGAACGGTGAGCCGGCGACGAGGTCGAATGTGATTGAGAAATCACCGATCGCCGGGTCGAGCTGGACCTGGAACGAGCCGATCAGTGAGCCGTTTTCCGAGCCGGGCGCTGGGGGGAAGATCCCCGGGATCACCAGCTGGCCGAAGACGACCTGGTTGTAATCGCCGTCGCCCGCGTAGCCGCCGTCGGTGTTGAACGCGGACCACGCGGCCGGCGTCCACTGCATGGACTGCACACACTCGCCGTTGGATTCGATCGAGAACGCCCCGCCGAGCAGGTGGGTTCCGACATCGGCGTCGCCGAAGACACTGAGCGTGAATGAAGAACTTGGCGCCGGGGCTGTCACGCTCGGAACGAGAATAAGCGAGAAGTTCTGTGCGCCCGAAACCGAGGCACATCCGGCGACTGCTGCTGCGATCATGACCTTTTTCATATCTGTACTCCTGATGACAAAGTGGAATCTATACGTGACGACGGCGGCGGGAGGCGAGCAGACCACCCGAGGCGAGCAGCGCACACGTCCCTGGCGCGGGGATGCAAAGGATCGAGGCCGATCCCAGCGTGAGGTTGCCCTGCGAGCTCTGGTAAGTCATGCCCGTCGTTGCGTCGACGGTTTCCAGGGTGAAGGGTGAGCCGGCCACGAGCTGGAGGTCGATCAGGCCGGACCCATCGTTGATCAGTGTGATCTCGTAGCTGCCGATCGCAGAACCGAGTTCGGAGCCGGGCGCCGGCGGGAAGATGCCCGGGATAACGAGCTGGCCGAAGATGACTTGGTTGTAGTTGCCGCTGCCAGCATATCCGCCGTCCGTGTTGAACGCAGACCATTGGCTGGCGGTCCACTGCATATCGACGATGCAGTCGCTGTTGGTTTCGAGGCTGAACGCCCCGCCGAGCATGTGGGTGCCGACGTCCGCATCGCCGTAGACGGTCGCGGTCAGGACCGCGGGGCCGCCGGAGCTGTCGAAGGTGCTCGTTGACAGAACCATGCTGAGCGAGAAGTTCTGGGCCGCGGCGACCGATGCGAAGCCGGCGACTGCGGCGGTTATGTATACTCGATTCATCTCTCTTCCTCCTGTACAATATGTCATGACTCAGGCCCTGCACCGCTTCGTCGCGGCGATGCCTGCCAACCCAAGCAGCACCCCGCAGCCGGGGCTCGGGCAGAGCAGCACGCTCGCGCTGCCCAGCGAGATACTTCCGTTGTCCTGATACGTCTGCCCGGTCACGGCATCGACGGTCTCAAGCGAGAACGAAGATCCAGCGATCAGATTGATATCCATGAAGACCGGGCCTGCGGACGCGTACGACACCTCGAACGTGCCGATCAGCGAGCCGTTCTCCGAGCCGGGCGCCGGGGGGAAGATGCCCGGGATCACGAGCTGTCCGAAGACGACCTGGTTGTAGACACCGTTGCCCGCGTAGCCGCCGTCGGTGTTGAACGCGGACCACGCGGCGTTTGTCCAGGTGATATCCGTGATGAACTCGGCTCCGTCGCCGATCTCAAGCCCGAACGCCCCACCGAGCAGGTGCGACCCGAAGATCGAATCGCCGTAGACGGAGAGTGTGAACGAGCCATCGGGGCAGTCTTGCACGTCCGGCTCAGGGACCAGCGCAAGCGAAAAATCCTGCGCACCGCAGAGCGCGGCACATCCGGCAACAGCGGTTGCCAATGAAACGATCTTCAGCATGTCCTCTTCCTCCTGTGTGCCTGCCCAAACTGCTCGGGCGTGCACATCTTAACACGGAGAAAAATAGCCATGCAAGGTAAAACTTGAAACTTATCTTGCGATTAATGTCGCCTCGGAGGTCGTGTGCACCGTGCCGCGTCGGTGGTGCAGGGTCACACGCTGGCCGGGCCCATAATCACCGAGCACGCGGATGAGCTCGAACAGATCGCGGGTCGGTCGCCCGTTGATGTGGGTGATCACGGAGCCGAGCTTGAGCCCGGTTCTGCGCCGTGCGCCGCCCGGAAGGGCCTTGACGACCACGCCGTCGCCCGAGCCGTTCTCGATCTCGATGCCCAGCGTTGCGTTGAGATCCGCGCCGGTCTCAGGGACCGGGGGCAGCGCACGCACCCACGCACGATAGGACTTCTCCAGCTCTGGCGGCTCCTGGCCAGTGGCGGCCAATATTGACCGGTAGCCGGTCGGGTCCTGATGATAGTGCGCGCAGTAATGTTGATAAAACTCATCGAGCTTGTTGGTATCGAGCAGCCACAGCATCGCGGCGCGTGCCTGGGCGTACTGCGCGAGCGGACGCTTGGCGGTGAACGAGTTCATATCAACTCGCGAGAGATCCTCGATCGATGGGAGCCGGTTCGCCTTGAGCAAGCGCTGAACGATGTTGGTTCGCCATGACGGAACGGGTTCCGGGTTGGCCCCCCGCTTGTCGTAGTCCTCGATGAGCGAGGCCAGCCCCTCCTGGATCCAGGGGGCGTGCACCTGACCCAGCCGGCTCATGTCTCGCCAGTGGAGCACGTGGACGAACTCATGCCGGAGTGTTGCGCCCAGGTCCTGCGCGACGAGGCGGCGCTGCTGGTGCTCGTATGCCCCACCGACGGAGCTGAGCGAGCCGCGAACCTCGGGTCCGAACACCGTGATGGCCCACCGGGCAAACCCTGTCCGGTCGGGCAGGCCGATCATGATCCATGGCGAGTCGCTCAGATCGTGCTCGGGGAGCTCTGTGAACAGCTCGCGGTGCGCCCAATCCGCGATCATCTGCAGCTCTTCCATCGCCTCGTCCGTGGCGACCGGGTCGTGGCCGGATCGGAGCTCGAAGCGGAGGGTCTCGTCGGTTCGCGACTCGATCTTCTTGCTGAACAGCCCTTCGATCAGGGTGATGTCCGCCTCTCGCCGGGCGTCGATCAGGGCGTCCCACTGGTTCATGAGTTCATCGAACCACGGGTCGGCCCGGAGCGCTTCGACGTGCGAATCCCTGAACAGCTGGGGCTTGTCCGTGAATCCGAGCGCGATGGCGTTGCTCATCGCCGCGATCGCCTCGGGCACCTCGCCCTGCATGCTGTGTGCCGCGGCGAGGTTGTAGTGCCCGACGTAGGAATCCGGGCGGAGCTCGATGAGGTCGCGGAAAACACCTTCCGCCTGCTCGTACTCGCCGGATCGCATGGCCATCACGCCCTTCGCTTCGAGCTGGGAGGGCTTCGGCTCATCGAGCGTGGCCCAGACCGGCGCGACGCAGAGCATGAGTGTGAGCGGGATGAGCTTGATCGGGTTCATGCCGGGTTATTCGCACGAGCAGTGGCTTCGTTGCGTTCGATGAGCAACTTGATCGCCTCGGGGAAGGCCTCGCACTCGAGCTCGAACACCCTGGCCGCGAGTTCATCGGGCGTATCCGTCTCATAAACGGGGCACCGCTTCTGCACGATGACGGAACCCGTGTCGTACTCCTCGTCCGCGAAATGTACGGTGCAGCCCGACTCTGACACCTCACCCCGCCGGGCCGCTTCGATCACGGCCTCGTGCACGTGGCGCCCGTGCATGCCCCGGCCGCCGAAGCTCGGGAGCAGGGCCGGGTGGATGTTGATGATGCGGTGGCGGATCCGCTCGGAGATGGGCACGAGCTTGAGGTACCCGGCGAGCACGATCAGGTCGACCTCGTGCGCGTCGCAGATCGCATCCAGCCACGCCGGGTCCAGGCGCTGTTCGTGCACGTGCGTCTCGATGCTGGCGTCGCGTGCCTTCTGGGCTCCGAGGCATTCCCTGGAAGCGATGACCACGGGGATCGTCGCCCGGAGCGCTCCCGACCCGATCCGCTCGATCAGGTTGTCCAGCGTCCGCCCCGAGCCCGAGAGCATCACGGCGAGCCGCGCGGGGGAGTGGAAGCCGGGGAGGTCAGCAAAGCTCACGACGCGCCCTCTTCACGGTCGGTCGGGCAGTTGATGGGGTGATCGCGGAACGGGTGTGGAACGCCGTTCCGCATCCCGACCATGGTCAGGCGGGCGCTGGTCACGTGCACGACCTCGTGCGTCTTGAATCGCTCCGCCTCCACCTCGACCTGTACATCGATGCTCGTGCGTCCGAATCGCGTCGTGCATGTCGTGAGGGTCACGATGTCGCCTACGTGGACCGGAGCGTGGAACACCACCTTGTCGATCGCGGCGGTGACCCAGTCGAGATCGCCGTGACGGCGGGCCTCGACGAAGCCCGCCTGGTCGATGTAACTCAGGATGATCCCGCCGAAGATCGTCCCGTACGGGTTCGTTTCCTTGGGCATGGTGACGATCCGCATCGCCATCACCTTCTGATCGAGCGGGGCCTTGTTCTGACTCGGGAAGTGATGTTCGTTACCCATCGAGCATCTCCCCGGTTTCTGCCTCGTGGCGAAGATCCTTGAACACGCACTTGGGCACGTAGTTCTCTACGACCGGCTCCCAGCCGTCGGGGCCGATCATGCCCTTGACGAAGCTCGAGGAGAGCTCGCACAGCTCGCGGGGCGGCATCAGGAAGGCCGTGGACAGGTCCGGGTTCAGGTCCGAGTTCACGTACCGCATGCCGCGCTCGTACTGGTAATCGGCCTCGTTGCGGATCCCACGGATCACAAAGCGGGCGTTCACCTTCCCCGCGTAGTGCGCCAGGAACTGGTTCTCGATGACCGCGACCTCGACGTTCGCGTGATCTGCGCAGATCTCATTGAGCCACAGCTCGCGTTGTTCGAGCGGGTAGCTGTAACCCTTCTCCGGATTCCGCGCGACCGCGACGATCAGCTTCCTGAAGAGACGGGCACCCTGCTCGATCATCCACACGTGACCGTTCGTCGGTGGATCGAAGCTTCCGGCATACACGGCGCTCTCGCTCATATCGCGCTCCGATCGTTGAGTCATACGGCCTGCGTGCTCACCGCCCCGACGGCGCTGATGAACATCCCCAGCCCCGGCGCGGGGGACTCGCGCACGCTCCGCGGAAGGCGAGTCCAGTACGGATGACGGTTCCAATCGAGCATCCGCTCGGGGTGCGGCATGAGCCCCATGATCCGCCCGCTGGGGTCGCAGATGCCCGCGATGCGATCCACCGAGCCGTTCACTTCATCGCGGTAGCGAAGGGCGATCTGGTGATTCCCGCGCAGCTGCTCGAGCACCGCGTTGTTCTTGGTAACGAAGCGTCCCTCGCCGTGCCCGATCGTCATGAGCAGCTCGGGCTCGTCGCTCTGGGCGTTCGCTCGCTCGATCAGATCTCGCGTCCAGATGCATGGCGAATCCGCGTTCGGCTCAATCACGACGCAGTCGTCCTGGAACCGCCCGCTCGTGTTCTCGCACAACGCGACACTGGCGCTGCGGTCGGCGTCCAGCCCGGGGAGCAGACCGATCTGGGCCAGGACCTGGAAGCCGTTGCAGATGCCGATCATCGGCACGCCACGGTCCGCTGCAGCGATCAGTTCTGGAAGCAGCTTCTGTCGGGTGTGCATCGCCATGATGCGTCCGGAGCTGATGTCGTCGCCGTATGAGAACCCGCCCGGGAACCCGATCAGATCGAAACCTCTGATCTGTGTCGGGTCCTTGATCAGGCGATCGAGGTGGAGCAGCTCCACCCTCGCACCCGCGAGCGTAAACGCCCTGCAGAGTTCGACTTCCGAGTTGATTCCCGCGGTGCGGATAACCAGTGCGCTGGGCGTGCTCATGCTCAATCGTAGACCCGAGCCCGAGTGCGGGCTTGCCCTGATTCTCACCGACGCGCGTTCCAGCCCAACGGGCTGGGCGCTATGATCGGGTTGACGCGTCAATGAACGCGGGGACGAACCCATTTTCTCGAATCTTGCGCCTCATGAGGCGATGAACAAGGAACTCAGCGATGCCCGCAATCCATCCGTTCCGAGCGGTCCAGTACAACCACGGCAAGGGCGACGTCAGCGATCTGATCGCGCCGCCGTACGACGTTCTTGATCTGAGTCAGAAGCAGGCGCTGCTCGACAAGAACGAGAACAACATCGTCGGCGTCGATCTCCCCCACGTCCCCGCGAAAGAACTGGGACCCAAGGAGGCCTACGAGGCATCAGCGAGCAAGCTCGCGTCCATGATCGGATCGGGCGCGATGTCCAAATCGGACAAGCCCGCGATGTACGCGTACCGCCAGACCTTCGAGTTCCAGGGCGAGCGTTATCAGCGCTGCGGGATGGTTGCCGCGGTCGATACCGTTCCCTTCGGGAACCGTGAGGGCGGCGGGATCCTCGCGCACGAGCAGACCTTCGGCGGGCCCAAGGAAGACCGGATGGCCCTCATGAAAGCAACGGAGTGCCAGACCTCACCGATCTTCGGGCTCCACCCCGACGAGGACGGCGAGGCGGTCAGGATCATCCACGCCGTCATGGAATCCCGCGACCCCGACATGACCGCGGACATGGGCGACGGGATCGTGCAGGAGATCTGGACAATCGACGACGACGAGACGATCCGCTCGTACCAGCGGGCGCTCGAGGGCGAGGACATCTTCGTCGCCGACGGGCACCACCGCTACAACACAGCGCTCAACTACCTCGAATCACTCGGCGACGTTCCCGCGGACCACCCGGCCCGCCGGACGATGTACGTGCTCGTCTCCATGTCCGATCCCGGGCTCGCGATCGGCCCGACCCACCGCGTGCTCGGCGGGATGGAGGACTATTCCATCGAGAAGTTCATCGAAGCGGCGCAGGGCATCCTGAACATCGAGGCGATCGACAACGACCCGCACACGTTCGAATCGCAGATGGCCTCGCTCGCTGAGCGCGAGCACACCGCGAACGTATTCGGCATCTACGACTACGCGACCGGGCTCTGCTTCGGTGCCTGGCCGGCGGTCAACGACCCGCTCGACGCCCAGTTCCCCAAGCAGTCCGAGGCCTGGCGCACACTCGACGTCGCGCTCATCCAGCACCTGATCGTCGAAGAGATCTGCCAGCCCGAGCTCAACAACGGCGAGCCCGTCAAGTGGGCCTTCCCCCACTCGATCGACGAGGTCCTCGCGATCGGCAAGGGCGAGGAAACCGGCTCGTCCATCGCGGGCGGCGGCAAGCCGCAGCTGGCGATCATCGTCCGCCCAACACCGCTCGAGGCCGTGCGTGATATCTCGCGTGCGGGCGAGCTCATGCCGCAGAAATCAACGTTCTTCTACCCGAAGCTCGCCACCGGCTTGTGGGTGAACCCGCTCTCCTGAGCACCGGGCATCAGAAATCGATATCGATCGCGGCTGGGTCATACACCCAGCCGTGTTTTTCATCGTCCCTGTAGTACGGCTCGCCATCGGGGTGCATGACCCACATCTTGGCACCGGCGGAACGCAGCTTCGCGAGCTGGTTCTTGCCGATGCGGGTGCGGAGGGTGACCGTTTTCTCCGCGTATTCTCTCTTGAGGATCTCGGTCCGGTTCTCGATCGTGTGGATGGTCTTGGAGTCGCTCAGCGGCACCGTGATGTCGAGCTCTTGGATCTCACCGATCGAGATCGCCTTGACGCGTTCGATGAGTTCCTGCTGACCCATCGGGAGCACTTCGGAGTCCGGGTCACCGGGGAGCGAGCACAGCGGAATGGCCCCGACCGCCCGCGATTGCCAGTACAGGATGTCCTGCTCGTCGACCTCGTCCCTGTCGGCCTTGTTGAGGACCACCAGGAGGTCCGGGCGCTCGTATCGCTTGATGTCTCCCGCGCCGTCACGCTTCGCTTCCTCGGCCCGCTTGATCTCGCGGTGCTCGACCTCCTCGAACAGCTCCTCGAGCGTGCCCATCACGGTCTCGTAGTGCAGCTCGGAGCTCGGGTCCGAGACGTCCAGGAGCACCAGCAGGAGGTCCGCGTGGGTGGCTTCCTCGAGCGTTGCTCGGAACGACGCGACGAGGTGATGCGGCAGATCCCGGACGAACCCGACCGTGTCGGACAGCATGATGTTGTGCCCGCCGCCCAGGTCCCACTCGCGCGTGCGTGTCATCAGGGTCGCGAAGACCCGGTTGTCCGCGTACGCGCCGCCCTGCGTCAGGGTATTGAAGAGGGTGCTCTTCCCGGCGTTGGTATAGCCGACGAGCCCGACGGTGAAGTAGTCGTTGTTCCGCTTCTCGACCGCGCGCCGCTTCCGTGCCTGGATCTCCTCGAGCTCGCGTTTGAGCTGGGTCTTGCGGCGTTGCACCAGACGGCGGTCGATCTCCAGCTGCTGCTCACCCGGGCCGCGCGTGCCCACGCCGCCGATGCCACCAGACCCGACGATTCGCTCAAGGTGCGACCACATCGCGCGCAGCCGCGGGTAGGTGTACTCGAGCTGCGCGATCTCGACCTGCAGCTTCGCCTCGTGCGTCGTTGCTCGGGACGCGAAGATGTCAAGAATCAGCTCGGACCGGTCGAGGACCTTGCGCTCCGTCATCTGCTCGATCTTGGCGATCTGCTTGGGAGAGAGGTCGTGATCGAAGATGATCGTCTTCGCGTCCAGGGCCTCGCACATGCCCTTGAGCTCTTCGATCTTGCCCGTGCCCATGTACGTGCCGGCTTCGGGGCGATCGCGGCGCTGCTCGATCTCGCCGACGACGACCGCGCCGGCCTGACGCGAAAGCTCACGAAGCTCCCCGAATGGATCACGCTCGTCGAACTTTGACTCGGGCAGCCGGACCGCGGCCAGCACCGTCCGCTCGGCCTGGACCTTGATATTCTGACGTTCTTTGGGTTCTGGCATGGACCTGTAGTGTACCCGCGATCCGCGAAAAATCACGGCTTGAGCGGGCGCAGCGACCGTAAACGTCGCTCATCGTTGAACTTCACGAGCGCCGGAGGGTGATCCGCGAGCAGGCGGACCAGCTGCGAGCCCGAGCACTGCAACCGCACGGACGCCTTGCGCGTGTCGTAGCCGCACGCCTCGATCACGTCCAACGCCTCCGCGAGCATCGACGGGAAGTCGTCGTGACGCACCGCGCAGACGATCTTCCTGTTCCTGCATCGCGACTTCCAGAGGTCCGATCGGATTTCCCCGTCCGGGACCAGAACGCGGTGATAGGTCGCGAGATTCAGGCGGAGCCGCTTCATTGCCACCCGCTGGTTTTCCTTCGCGAGCCGACGCTCCCCCGCCTGACCCTCGATCCCGGTGGGGTCATGCGCGATGGTGATGTGCGTCTCGACCTTGTTGCGGTGCTGCCCGCCCGGCCCGGACGTCCTGCCTCGCGTCAGGGTGCACTCCTTCATGAGCGCTTCGAGCCCAAGCGCGGCCGGGTGGACCGGACGCTCAACGGGCTGATCGAGCTTGTCGAGAAAGCTGAAATCCATCTCAGCAGGCCGTGGTTGGGATCGCGGAAAGTGTGAGATCGTCGCGCTGACCGTTCTGATAGAGTCTCGCCCCGAGACCCGCGATCATGGCGGCATTATCAACGCAGTACCCCAACCGCGGGATGATGAGTTCCAGGTGATGCTCGGACGCGAACCCCGCCATCTCCGACCGGACGAGCGTGTTGGCGCTAACCCCACCGCCGACGATCAGCGTCCGGCACCCCTCCACCCGCTCGATGGCTCGACCGAGCTTGAGCACCAAGGCGCGGACCGCCGCCCGCTGGAAGCTCGCCGCGATATCGCGCATCCGCTCATGTGTCAATGGCAGCACCTCCGGCGCGGGCAGCGGGTCTCTGCCGGGCAGCGCCGGGGGCGCGGGGCGCCCCTTTGCCTCGTAGAGCACGGCTGTCTTGAGTCCGGAGTAACTGAAATCGAGCGACCCCTTTTTCAGGCGTGATACAGGGAAGTCAAATGCCCTGTCATCGGCACCGTCTTCCTGCGCGAGCCGGTCGATCGCCGGCCCGCCCGGGTGCCCGAGACCAAGGATCGCGCCCACCTTGTCGAAGGCCTCGCCGATGGCGTCATCGATCGTCGACCCCAGCCGCTGCACCTGCAACGCGTCCCGCATCGAGTACATGGAGGTGTGCCCCCCGCTGACCACCAGGCCGAGTGCCGGGTACTCCGGCTCATCGCGTCCGAGCATGCCCGCGTACAGGTGTGCATGAACATGATCGACCCCGACCAGAGGCACGCCCAGCGACCACGCGAGCGCTTTGGCGGCGCTCAGGCCGACCAGCAGCGAACCGATCAGGCCCGGGCGGTGTCCGATCGCGATCAGGTCGATATCACCTTGCCCGATCCCCGCCTGGGCGATGGCGTCGCGAAGAACGGGGAGCATGTGCTGCTCGTGGGCACGCGAGGCGATCTCGGGGACAACCCCGCCGAACTCCTCGTGCAGGTCGTACTGGCTCGCCACGATGCTGGATAAGACCTCACGACCGTCCACCACGACGCTCGCGGCGGTCTCGTCGCAAGACGATTCGATCCCGAGGACGATCACGAATCGTCGTCCTCCGATTGGGGTGCGCTGCCCTTCTTCTCGACATCCGCATCGACGAGCCACGCCTCAAGACTGTTGCCGGTGATACGCAGGGTCGTCACGATGTTGCCCTCCGCGTCACGGACTACCAGCTCGCCGCCCTCGAGGTTGGTCTCATCGTCCCAGAAATCGCGCGGATCGTTCGCGATGATCTCGGTCGGGACCTCCTGCTCGGCCGCCTGCATCCGCTTATCCAGGCGGGCCAGCTCACGCAGGAGGCGTTCCTCCTGTGCCCGGAGGGTGTTGAGCTCGGCGAGGGCCACGTCCTCGGGCTCGTTGGCCTCGATGCCAACGGGCTCGTACTCACCAGTCGCGATGCGATGCTGCATCACGCGGATTGCTGCGCTCAGCTGGGGGTCGCTGAGCTCATTGAGCACCGCCTGAGTATCTCGGAGATCGACCTGCTCGGTATCGTCGTTCTGCTCGATGATTTCCTGCTCGCGGCGGGCCCGGAGCATGTCGATGGTCTCGTCTGTTGTCACCGGGACGAAGTAGCCGCTCGTGGGATCGACGCCCCACACGGTCGAATCGTCGCGCCGGTGCAGCAGACGCCCCGACGGCAGGTAGTAGTACTGCTCCGTGATCTTGAGCACACCGGCGCCGGATTCAAGCGGGCGCACGGTCTGCACGGACCCCTTGCCGAAACTCCTGGTGCCGAGGACGACAGCCCGCCCATGGTCCGACAAGGCACCCGAGAGCACCTCGGAGGCGCTCGCGCTCTGACCGTTCACCATGACAAGGAGCGGCAAATCGGTGATCGTGCCCTCCGGGGTTGCCCGGTCTGTTTCCTCCTCGAACACGCGCCCCTTGGTCGAGACGATCGTGCCATCCTCGATGAACAGATCCGCGATCTCGATTGCCTCGTCCAGCAGCCCGCCAGGGTTGAATCGGAGGTCCAGCACCAGCCCGTTGAGATCGCCGCCGAGCTCACGCTTGGTATGCTCGATCGCGTCCTTGACTTCCTGCGCGCATCCGGGCGTAAACTGCGTCAGGCGGATGTAGCCGATGCCTGCGCTGGGGTCGATCAGGTGCATCCATTCTCCGTCGCCACCCTCTCGCATGAAGCCCTTCACGGCCTGAACCTTGATGTGATCGCGGACGATGTCGATCTTGAGCGTTTCCGCCCCACGCTCAACGGTCACGGTGACCGTGGTGTTGGGCTCACCCGTGAGCAGATCGATCGATTCGTCGATCGTCAGGCCCTCTGTCGACTCTCCGTCGATCTCCACGACTCGATCATCCGCCATCACGCCGGCTTTCCAGGCAGGCGAGCCGTCGAGCGGCGAGGAGATGGTGAGCCAGCCATCACGGATCTGCACCTCGGCACCGATCCCGACGTACTCACCGGTGAGATCCTTGGAGAAGTCCTTGGTATCCCTTGTGGGCACGAAGGTCGTGTAGGGGTCGTTGAGCTCTTCGAGCATGCCCTCGATGGCACCGCGCTGCATCGCTTCGATGTCCGCCTCTTCGACATAGAGGGCATTGATCAGTGTGCTCACGTCTACGATCGGGTCGAAGAAGCTGTACTGATCGTCGGTGATCCGGATCGCGTTGGTCGCAACCGCGATCGTGGACCCGACCACAGCGACGCCCAGGATCCCGATTAGTGGCAGCGTAGATCGATTGCTCATCGTGAATACTCCATAGTCGGCAGAACCCCGGACACCGGGGGCCCGGGCGATTCATCGTTCTTACAGTCTATACCCGCGCGGGCGAGGACCGGTTCGTCAGAGGATAAACGCCGATTGCGGCTCACGGGACCGGAACGAGTTCCTGCCTCAGGAAATCCCCGTAACGAGCACCGCCGCCGGCAACCTTTGCGAGCACACGCCCATCGCTGTCGACGATGAAGCTCGTCGGATAGCCGCTTGGCCCCAGCTGTTTGATCTCATCGCGGTCCTCGCCATCCTCAAGATAGACCGGGATGGCGTGCTCGCGGATGATCGCGACCAGCTCCGGATCCTGCAGCGGTCCGCGTTTCAGCGACTGGCAGGGGGCGCACCAATCGGCTGTTGCGACCGCGAAGATCGGCTTGCCCTGCTGCTGTGATATCTGCTTCGCTTCGGCGAGCGAGTAGCCTTCCGAGAAGATATCCGGGGTGTCGGCGGGCCCCCGGATCAGCGAGATCACATTGGGCAGCGCCAGCGCAAGCAGGAGCACGATAATGAGGATCGGAAAGGCTTTGGTTTTCGGGTTCATCTTTGCTCCCTGGGCATGCTGGCACACCCAGCAAACCCGGGTGCGCGAGCATCTATTCCATACCGGCTACCACTCTTCCAGCTCACCGACGAGCGGCTCGACCAGGTCCTTGCGTGTCACGATGCCGATATCCCGCGACCCCTGACGGATGACGCCCATATGACCGCCCGAACGGTTCAACGCCCTGAGCGCCGTTTCGACGCTCATTTGGGCGGTAAGGTAGACCGGCTTATCCATCAGAGGGTCGATGGTCGCGTGCTCATCGGAAGCCAGAGGATGTGTGTACAGATCGATCGCGTGGACGAGCCCCACGACGCTGCCGTCCTTCCCGAGGACCGGGAAACGCGAGTAGGGGTGACCGCGGACCGCGCCCCTGGCTCGCCCGACCGTCCAGCCGGCTCTGAGCCCGCGGACGAGACCGATCGGGATCATCTCCCCCTGCACCTTGGTGTGCTCGAGCTGCAGAGCCCGATCGATCAGCGAGACCTGCGCATCGCTCATCGTGCCCGATCCGAACTTGAGGAGCTCGGCGACCGACTCCCGCGCGTCCCCGAGCGAACCGAGCGAACCAACACCGACGAGCTTTGATGCGGACTCGGCGACCCAGCCGAGCACCGGAACGATCGGGACCCAGGTCACGGCTTTCCTGAGCACGATGAGCACGATCGAGAAGCGCGGCATCAGCACGTCCGCGTTGGCCCGGAAGACCTCTTTCGGCGTCGACTCCGCGAATACCAGCAGCACCGGTGTCAGCACGGCGACCTGCACGAGGATCATCTGCAGGTCGCTCAGGCCGATCATCGCGACGAGCGTGGTCAACGCCAGCGTGCCCGCGTAGTTGAAGATGTTGTTCCAGACGAGCAGCGCCGTGAGTGAAGGGACGATCTCATCGAGAAGCGCCTGCAATCTCCGGGCGCGTGTGCCTGATTTTTTGGCGCCCTCGACCTGCACACGCACCCGGTTGGCGCTGTAGAGCCCAACCTCCAGCCCGGAACAGAGTGCCGAGCCGCCGATGCCGACGAGCATGAGCAGCAGCCAGAGTGTGACTTCGGTGATGCTCATTGTGAGCCCTCCCCCGCCTCGGGCTCGGGCAGCAGCACACGCAGCTCGATCCGCTCGATCGCACGCTCGTTCATGGAGACGACCCGCATCTCGATGGCCCCGGCGCGGACCCGATCCCCCACTTCAGGCAGGCGGTCGAGCAGGACCATGACCAGCCCGCCGAGCGTATTCACGTGCTTCGTGTGCGCGATGAGCGATCGATCTTTGAAGAGCACCGACCAGTCCCGGATGCTCAGTCGCCCGGGCACCGACCAGCGCCCGTCCCCCAGGTCCTCGATGGACTCCGCGGGGTGCTCGTCGGGGTGCTCGAGCTCTTCGAGCAGCTCCTTGAGGATATCCGCGATGGTGATCACGCCGCTGACCCCGCCGTGCTCGTCGACACACACGCCGACCCGGCGCCCGGATTCACGGAGCTGCTCCATGAGCATATCGAGGCGGGTCTGTTCCGGGACGTAGAGGACCGGGCGGATCGCCTCGCGTACGGGGGTGCCCTCGAACACTTTTCTCGCATCGACGATGCCGAGCATCCCGTCGTCGAGCCCGCGCTCGCAGACGAGGGTGCGTGTTCTCCCCGTGCGTCGACAGAACTCAGCGAGCTCGTCGAGCGTTGTATCTGGGGTCACCCACTCCATGTCGACGCGCGGGGTCATGACCTGCTCTACCCGGAGGTGCCCCATCTCGACGATGGACGTGAGGACGAGCTGCTCGCCCCGGTCGATCACGCCGTCCCCCGCGCTCATGCTGATCAGCTTCGAGAGCTGCTCGGGCGTGACGTCCGATGTCTCGCCCGCAGCGGAAGATGGGGAGACCAGGCGTGCGAGCGGGGAGATCACCCAGACGTCCAGTACACGCAGCAGCCCCGCGATCGGCTTGCGGATGAACAGGTGCACCGGGGCGGCGATACGCAGAAAGAGGAGTGTCGCACCCGAAGCGAACAGCTTCGCGAAAACCTCGCCCATCAGGATGATGGTGGTCAGCGAGACCACCGAGACCGTCACACGCGCCAGCCCGCTCTCCGCCCTGAGCGTGAGGACGCTCGTCACGATGAAGTAGCTCACGTTGATGACCATGTTGAGCAGGAGCACCTGCATGAGCAGCTCTCTCGGGCGAGCGAGCAGGGCATCGACCATCCGCGCGAGCGTCGGGTTGCTCCGGCGGAGGGTGGCCCGCTGCCCGTGGGTCACCCCGAACAGCGCCGTCTCTGACCCCGAGGCGAACGCGGACCCGACAAGCAGGACCGCGAGCACAATGAGGAAGGGTGAGTCGGATGCGTCCATGGTGTTCACGTGCCGGGGTGCCCGGTCTTAGCTGAAATCGGCCTGTGCGGGGTCGTAATCCGGGTCGAGCTGCTCGATGAGGCGTTCGATATACCGCCACGCATTGAGCTGCACGCGGATATCGCGCAGCTCCTCCGCGTCCGGATCGCTGCCCAGCGACGTGAACATCTCCGAGACCTGGTCACGGTACGCACGGCGTTGCGCGATGCCCCACGCCTCCCACTGCGCTCGCTCCGCGTCGCCGCCCGACTCGATGGCCCCCTCGATCTCTTGTCGGGTCATCATCATGTCCATCAGGAACCCATCGGGGAGGTCTCGGCAGGCGGATGCGTCGGGACCGCCGAGTACCGCGAGCAGTCGGACGGCCCGCCGCTCGTCATCAAGGATCGCTGAACGGGCCTCGTTGAGCGTGGCCGGATCGATGGGCTGATGTCCGCCCCCCGCATCAGGGTGCGCCTGTGACAGCTTCGCCCGGTATGCCCGCTCGACTCGATCGCGGTCGATGTCGAACGCGAGTGGCAACCCGAGCGTCTGGAACGGATTTCGCATCTCCTGATCATTCATCCTCGTATGGTATGTCATCTCGCCTCGTTGGTTGGTGAACACCCGTTCTGGGGGGCAATCTGCCCGCCCGCCTTGACGTGCGGCATGTTCTCCGCGACCATGGGGTGTCGAAGATCGCTCGAAGAGGGACGGAAAGGCAACCGCGCATGACGATGCACATCGGGATTGTTGGAGTAAGCCCCGAGGGCGCTGCGCTCTGTTACCAGCAGCTGTTCCGCCACGCCGCGATCCTGCTCGAGCCGCACCTGCACCCCACCGTCAGCGTGCACAACATCCCGCTGGCGCAGTACATCGATGCCGTGCGGCGGGACGACTGGGTCCAGGTCGGAACCTACCTGAGTGACTCGGCCAAGCGGCTCGCGAGCATCGGGGCGGAGTTCTGCTTTTCTCCCGACAACGCGATCCAGCACGCGGTGCAGCTCGCGAAGACCAACTCCCCGATCCCGTGGCTGAAAATGACGGACGCGGTGGCCTCACGCATCATCGAGGACCAACGCCAGACGGTCGGCGTCATCGGCACACGCTACGTGACCACCGGCTCCGCGTATCAGACCGGGCTTGGGATCAAGGGCATCAAGCTGGTCCGACCGAACGACGAGGATACCGAGCTGCTCGACAACATCATCTTCTCGGAGCTGGTGTACGGCATCATCGAGGAAGAATCCCGGGAGGCGATGCTGGACGTGATCCGACGCCTGTGCGATCGTGGCTGCGAGGGGATCATCCTGGGCAACTCGGAAGCCCCGCTGCTGATCACCCCAGAGAACTGTGATGTCCCGCTCTACAACGCTTCGGACATCATGGCCGAGCACGCGCTGAAATACGCGATCAACGCCCACAAGAACGCTTCATAAACCCCGAGACCACCTCGCCTGCGGCCGCCCGATAGTGCGGGTCTGCCCAGATGTTGTTGTGTCCTGCGCCGGCGATGATGCAGCGTTCCGTGCGTGATGCGTTTTCGCTTACATCCAACGCGTCCTGCAACGGGCTTACGGGATCCTGATCGCCGTGCAGGAGCAGGACGGGCACCTGCACACGAGCAGCAAGCCGGGCCCGGTCGAACCCGCGCCAGCGAGCGCCCTGCCCGAGCTTCGCTCCGATCAGCGAGAGCGCGGGCTTGAGATTGAGCCTGTGGGGCATGCCTCTCAAGGCGAGCACGGCCTGCGCCGGGGTCTCGGGCTCACGGTACACCGCTTCGCAGATCACACCACGCAGCCGCTGGGGGCACCGTGCGTCCGCGGCGATCGCGAGCGAGATCCCTGCACCCATGGACCAGCCGAAGAGCACGAGATCCTGCTCGCTGATTCCCAGAGCCGCGATCAGCTCGATCGCGGCTTCGTGCTCATCCCCACCCATGCGGGCATGGGCGGGGGCTTCTCCGTGCCCGGGCAGGTCCCAGGCGATGATGCGTGATGCGTGGTCCGCGACCGGGTAGACCCGCTTGAGCGCCCCCTGCCTGCTTGAGCCCCACCCGTGGATCATCAGGACGACCGGTCCGTTTGGATCGCGGCCGGCGATGTCCCAGATCGGCACTCGCCCGTGCTTGGTATCGATCTCATCGCTCTCGAACTGCAGCGGCTCGTCCAGCTCGCTCGGATCGCCGGGCTGAGATCGTGATACCGACCACGCGTACGTGCGCCGCGGCGGGTGCGTCAGCATCCACGCGGTGTACAGGATGAGCGAACCGAGCCCGATCACGAAGCCGATCGCGAGTATCTGGATGAGCCCGAGAATCGGAGGCATGGTCCGATGGTATCCGACCTCGATGAGCGTGGATCAGGCGCCGAAGATGTTCTTGATGTCATTGAAGGTGACATAGAGGAACATCATGCCGATGAAGACCAGCCCGGCGAGGGTCGCGACGTTCTGCACCACGATCGGCACGGGCCTGCCGCGGATCCACTCGTAGCAGAGCATCAGGAACTGGCCGCCGTCCACGATCGGGAGCGGGAGGAAGTTGATCACCGCGAGGTTGATGGAGATGAGCGCCATGAAGAACAGCACCCAGATGAATCCCTGCGAGGCGATCTGCGTGCCCAGGTGGGCGATCCCCACCGGCCCCTTGAGGTGACGGACCTCGACAGACCCCTGGAACAAACGCAGGAAGGTCAGGTAGGTCTGCATCATCACACGCCGAGATTCCGCGATGCCGCGTTGGATCGCTGCGCCGGGGCTGTCCGAGCGGTCGATGACCTGCTCGGGCTTGAAGAGCTGGGCCAACGCGGCCCCGCCGGGCAGGGTCCAGCCGAGCTCGCGGAGCTGCTCGATATCTGAGCGTGCGAGCTCCCACTGCTTCGTCGCCGTCGGGATCGACCCGTCGGGCTGCATCGGGAGCGGCAGCTGGACGGTGATTGGCACGATAAACGACTCCGCCCCGCTCTCGAATAACGCCCGGGTGTGCTCGACGACCGCGTCAGCGATCTCCCGGAGATTCTCGATCGGCTGCCCCGCGACCGAGAGGATGCGGGAGCCCGGGTAATCCACGATCTCGTGCGCGGGCGTCTGCGTGGGGACGGGGTTGTAGTCCGCGTCCGTGAGATAACGCTGCTCATCGAAGGCCGCGATCCGGATCGGCTTGTGCACGATCGGTGCGTAGGCGGTGCTCGTCACCGGGTAGAACCCGATGGTGCCCTGGCCGGTGACGCTGACATCGAGTTCGACGCGTTCGTAGGTGCCGTCGGTCTGCAGACGGAGCACGGCGAGACTGAGTGCATTGCCCGCGTTCCGCTGGACGATCTCGATGCCCTCGGTGACACTCGGGAACTCGACGGAACCAACCTGAGCGAAGATATCGCCCGGTTTCAGGCCCTGCTTGGTGTCGGCCTCGCTCGCGTGCGGGTTGACCATCATGACGCCGTGCAGACCGAGGACATGCTCGATCCCGGCGAGCCCGCCGTCCATCGCGACGGCGCCCTGCTGGAGCTCCCGAACCGGCTCGATGCTTGATCTGAGCAGCTCACCGTCGCGGTTGATGGTGATCTGGAACGGATCGCCTCCGGATTCCTCCGCCGCGTCGAGCAGGTCGAGCGGCGAGCGGACGGTGCGATCGGCGATCATCGCGAGCGTGTCCTGGGCCCGCAGCTCCGGCACGCCCGCGCCACCCGCGAGCATGCTCACGCGCCTGTGCTCTGCGTCGGTGTTGGCTTCGTGCACGCTGGTTGAGATGGGAGGATCGATCTGGATCCCAAGCAGCCCGGTCATCGGGTTCTTGACGGGCATGGCCTCGAAGGTGATCGGGCCCTCGATCCCGTCGCGTTCGACGACGAGCGAGACGGGTGCGCCCTTCCTCGCCATCGCGATCTCGGGCATGATGTGCTCGAACGAGTACATCCGCTTCCCGTTGATCTCGGTGATCCGGTCGCCGCGCTGCAGCCCGGCTTCAACATCGTCGCGGCCGATCGGCGTGGCCATCGCGGCCGGCCCGTCGGGGGCCACGTAGCCCACCTTGGCGGGGAAGACCTTGAGCCCGGCGTTGAAGACGATGATGAACAGGACCGCGGCCGAGATCACGTTCATGATCACGCCCGCGCTGATGACCACCATCCGCCTCAAAACCGAGCAGTTCTGGTATGAATCGGGCTCCTCGGAGACCGCGTCGGGGTTGAGGTCTTCCTGACCGAGCATCTTCACGTACCCGCCCAGCGGGAGCCACGAGAGTCGGTACTCGGTCGGGCTGAGCTCCTTGTGGAGCTCCCGGGCCTGCTCGGCGCTAAGGCCATACGCCCGCTTGCGGTACTCGGGCTCGCTGGAGCCGATCCGGAACCCGATGCCCTTGCGGTATGAGCAGGCGACCTGCCCGAAGCCGATCGAGAACGCGAGCACGCGGATCCCGGCCCACTTGGCGGCGAGGAAGTGCCCGAGCTCGTGGATAAAGATGATGAACCCGAAGCCGGCGGCGATCACGAGAAAGTTGGCGAATGTCCCCAGCGGGCCCGGCAGATCGAACATGCATGTCTCCTGAGCAGCATTTTGCCCGTGTGAGTCGTCCTGGTATCGAGTGTATCGGTGAATACGCGCCGGGAAATGCTGAGGTTCAGAAACAAACAGCACGCCCCGGGGTCACGGGGCGTGCGTCTGAAGAGAGAATGTGGTCTCTGAAGGGTTGTGTCAGCGATCAGTACTTCACGCCGCAGCCGTACGCCTTGGTCTGGGTCGTGGTCACGGTTTCACCCGCGAGAACCTGCTGGAGGGCGTTGCGGACGTAGTTGGTCTTGCCCGGTGCGGCGGCGTCGCTGCGGTCATCGATCGCGCCGTGGTAGCGGAGCACGCCCTGCGCATCGATGATGTACATCTCCGGGGTGCGCTTGGCGTTGTAGGCCATGCCGACCTTGCCAGACTCGTCGAGCAGGACCGGTGCGGTGATATCCCATGCGTCGACGGCCTTCTTGTTGCGATCGACGCCGGTGGTCGAGTGGCCCTTGCGGCCGGAGTTGACCAGCAGCCAGGTGACCTTCTCGTCTTTCATGTCACGCTGGATGCCGAGCATGGTGCCGGTGTCGTCGCGGTAGTGCTTCTTGACGAACGGGCAGTCTGGGTTGAACCACTCGAGGACGACGGTGTGGCCCTTCTCGGTGTAGTCCGAGAGGGTGTGCTCCTCGCCGTTGATGTCGACGAGGGTGAAGTCCGGGGCTTTCGCACCGACCTCGGCGGGTGCGTTCTGCTCGGCCGCCCCGGCACCCATCATGGATCCGGTAGCGGCTGCGCTGAGGGCGAAGAGTGCGGCGCGTGATTTGGTCAGCTTGATCATGGTGTGATCTCCTTTGGTTGCCAGTTCTGGGTACTGGATCAGCTTCTTGTTTAAGGGGCGTTCTCGTTGATGTCGTAGAACTCATCCCCGGAGGGTGTCGTGACGCGCAGCCTTCCAGAGAGCTGCGGGTCATCGGTTTCGGAAAAGTACACTTCGAGGCGGTTGCCGTCCGCGGCACCGTCCTTGATCAGATCCTTGACGGGCGTGCATTCGGTGTCTGGGTAGAACTCGATGCGGGTGGCATCGCGGAACATGATCGCCGCGGCGCCCTCGATCCACTGGAGCCGGACCGCCGGGTCGTTTGCATTGAACGCTTGAGCACGGCCTTCGTGCACTCGCTGGATGGCGTCGTGCTCGCTGGTTTTGGTCGCCTCCGAGCCCGGGCCTACCAGATCGATCGAAATCGTGTCCTGTGCCTTGCCGGGGAGGCAGATCTCCTCGCAGACCAGGAAGTTGGCATCGATATTCAGGACCAGCGTCGTTTCCGAGGCCTCCTCATCGATGACGAATGGGTAGAGGACGGTCACCGTGCCCTCGTAGGTGTGATCGAGGATCCCGCCACGCTGGAGGTACCGCTTGGGTGTTGGCCAGATGGGGTCCTTGAACTCGACCGATTCGGGCGCGCCGATCTCGAAGCTGACGCCGTAGCCCGTATCGGAGATGCCCGGCCAGTAGGTGTGCCAGCCATCCTCCACGATGATGTCGATCGCGAGCAGGCCCGCCTGCCCGGCGTGCATGGTGGAGTAGTTCGCTTTGACATCGATAGAGAGGTGTTCTGCGCCCATGTTTGGTTGTGCGTAGGCCGCGGGTGCGATCCCGAACCCGATCAGAGCGGTGAACAGACTCTTTGTAGGGATCGATGTCATGCGGCGTCTCCTTGTGGCGACCGTGCTCTGGCTTCGTCGATATCCCCGGCGGGCAGCCGGTTTCACGAGGGGAACAACGCCCGACTGCGTATACTTATTGACGATATGGGGAAAAAGATGCACCAGACTCACCGAAACCCGCTCTCTGCGCTCCCAACCCTCCTGATTCTGGGGGTGCTCTCATGCTCCATGATCGGGTGCATGAAGTCGAATATTTCAGACAAGAAGATCCAGTACATCGACCTGCCCAGGGCGGTAGAGCTGTTTGAAGAGCAGAAAAAAGAGAACGACACGGCGTTGTTCATCGATGCCCGCAAGCCCGAGCGGTATGCCGAGGGGCACATCCCCGGGGCTCGGAACATGCGGACGCCGGACATTGATCTCCGCTATGGAACGGACCCGGCGCTGGAGCGGTACAAGAACCTGATCGTGTACGGCGAGAACCCGGGCACGGCGACCGTGAACGCGATGGCCAAGCGCCTGATCGAGGCCGGGTACAACGGGTTCGTGAACAAGCGCGTCAAGGTCTTCCCGGGCGGCTGGGAAGAATGGGAGATCACGGGTCTGCCGATCGAGTCTGACGCAACTGAGGACACCGAAGGCGACGAATGACGAGCACGCCCCCCACATTCCGCCTGCCCGACTCCCCCACCGTGGACGCGGTGATGGCGGACCGGCGCGCCAAGTCGTTCACGACGCGCTCGATCAAGAAGGCCTCGAAGCTCGCGGCACTGGAGATGGCGGTCTCGATGATCGACCTGACGACGTTGGAGGGCGCGGACTCGCCCGAGAAGGTGCGGAGCCTGTGTGTCAAGGCCAAGCGCCCATGGGAGCGGGACGAGGAGATCCTTGGGCACCGCATTGGGCACGTGGCGGCGGTGTGCGTGTATCCGTCGATGGTGCCGCACGCCAAGGAGCACCTCGCGGGCTCGGGCGTCAATGTCGCGTCCGTCGCGACGGGGTTCCCCTCAGGGCAGTACCCGATCGATATCCGCGTGCGTGATGTGGAGCAGGCCGTCAAGGACGGGGCGGACGAGATCGACATGGTAATCAACCGCGGCGCGTTTCTCTCAGGGAAATACAGCGTCGTTGCGGACGAGATCCGCGCGGTCGTTGACGCGTGTGGGCCGGCCCACCTCAAGGTGATCCTGGAGACGGGCGAACTGGTGACCTACGACAACGTCCGACGCGCCAGCGACATCGCGATCGCGTGCATCCGGGAGGGCGACTTTATCAAGACCTCCACCGGCAAGGTCTCTCCGGCCGCGACGATGCCGGTGACGCTGGTAATGCTCGAGGCGATCCGCGACGCGTACAAGCAGACCGGCAAGCAGTTCGGCATGAAGCCCGCGGGCGGCATCCGCACGGGCAAGCAGGCCTGGCACTACCTGTGCATGGTCAACGAGACGCTGGGCGAGGGCTGGCTGAGCCCGGACTGGTTCCGCTTCGGTGCGAGCTCGCTGCTCAATGACGTGCTGCGGAGCATGCAGAAGCTGGCAACGGGTGAGTATGCGGCCGGGTATGACTTCTCGGATGCGTAGCGCATGAGCCACCCCGAAGGGGTGAGGTGCTGTTGCCACGGGTGGAGCGCAGCGGAACCCGTGGAACACGTGTCGCCCAATCGCGCCCGCCTCGGAGAGGCGAAGGAATCATCCCTTGCTCGCGAACTCCTTCGCCCCTACTGGGCGAACTCGGTTGAGTGGCCACGCGATCCACGGGCTTGCTGCGCAGCGCCCGTGGCAACATTCCTATCGCCCCTTCGGGGCGGGGTATAACCAACTGAAGGAGTGTACTGATTAAGTAAACAATGCCCCAAATGTGGCACCGCCGCACCTGATCACGCCGCGCGGTCGTGCTGGTCGGCGAAGCGGGTGTCGTACTGGGCGCGCTTGTCCGGGTCGCTGAGCACCGCGTAGGCCTTGTAGACCTCGTCGAGCTTCTGGGCGGCGTGCGTGCCCGGGTTGTCGCCGTTCCATCGGTTGCAGGCCTCGTTGAAGGCCTCGTCGATCTGCTCGTCGCTGGCGTAGCGGGTGACGCCGAGGACCTTGTAGAGGTCGGTCTGCTCGATCTGCACGAAGCTCGCGCGTTGTTCCTTGATCTTGCCCTTGACGGCCAGACGCACCAATGCGTCGCGCACGCCCTGATCCAGCTTGACGAACTCGACGCCGGCCTCGGCCTGGCGGGAGAACGCGGAGCCCTTGCGGACCCACTTCACGCAGCCGGTGACCTCGATGGAGTCGCTGCCGTCGCTGAAGGTGTAGGACTGGACCTCGCCGATCTCGGGGAGCTGGCCCTTGGGGAAGATGAGGCGCATGCCCGAGCCGGTGATGTCGGCGACGCGTCCTGTTGAACAGTCCACCTCGGGCGCGTGCAGGCGGACCTCTTTGCGAGCGTTCGCGTTGCTCTGGGATGCGGGCTGCTCGTCGTTGGGTGTGCTCTGCGTGCTCATATAGTCATAAACGGCCAGTCCGGGACTCGACTTTGGGTGAATACGTCAAGAAAACACAAGGCGTGCGGACCGAGTCGGCGTGGGCGGGCCCGGACTGTTAGAATGGAGTATGCGAAGCGTGAGTCACACCGAACATGAGCCGCCCGCGGCGGAAACCAACGGCACGTCCGAGAACCCGGCGGGGAGCGCACCACAACGCCTGGACCTGCGTGCCGCCAGCGGCGGCGGGTTGTTCGAGTACGCCCCCGCGCCCGAGTCCGTCCGCCCGGAGATCGAGGACCGGTACGGGCTGTTCATCGGCGGCGACTTTGTGGAGCCCGAGGGGGGCAAGCGATTCGCCAGCATCAACCCGGCGACCGAGGACACGCTGTCGATGGTCGCTGAGGCGTCGGCGATGGACGTGGACCGGGCCGTGAAGGCTGCGCGTGAGGCGCTGCCGGCGTGGTCGGGGCTCTCGGGCAAGGATCGCGGCAAGTACATCTACCGCATCGCCCGGCGCATGCAGGAGCGGGCCCGCGAGTTGGCGGTGCTCGAGACGCTCGACGGCGGCAAGCCCATCAAGGAATCGCGCGACGCGGACATCCCGCTGGCGTGCGCCCACTTCTTCTACCACGCCGGATGGGCGGACAAGCTGCGCTTCGCGCTGCCCGGTCGTGACCCGAAGCCGGTGGGCGTGTGCGGGCAGATCATCCCGTGGAACTTCCCGCTGCTGATGCTGGCGTGGAAGATCGCACCGGCGCTGGCGTGCGGCAACACGGTGGTCCTCAAGCCGGCGGAGACGACCTCGCTCACGGCGCTGCGTTTCGCGGAGATCTGCGCCGAGATCGGGCTGCCCAAGGGCGTGGTGAACATCGTGACCGGCGCGGGCGAGACCGGGCGGGCGCTCGTGGAGCACGAGGGGATCGACAAAGTCGCGTTCACCGGCTCGACGCAGGTGGGCAAGATGATCGCCAAGGCCGTCGCGCCCACGGACAAAAAGCTCACGCTCGAGCTGGGCGGCAAGAGCGCCAACATCATCTTCGAGGACGCATCCCTCGATCAGGCGATCGAAGGGATCATCGAGGGGATCTACTTCAACCAGGGGCACGTGTGCTGCGCCGGGTCGCGCCTGTTCGTGCAGGAGTCGATCCTCGATACGGTCATCGACAAGCTGCGCGACCGCATGAGCTCGCTGCGGGTCGGCGACCCGATGGACAAGAACACGGACGTGGGCGCGATCAACTCCAAGGAGCAGCTCGCGACGATCGAGAAGTACCTGGCGCTGGGCGACCGGGAGGGCGCAGAGCGGCACGACGTCTGCGACACGGCACTGCCGGACAAGGGGTACTGGTGCCGCCCGTGCTTCTACTCGGGGGTGCAGCCGAGCCACACGATCGCGCGCGAGGAGATCTTCGGCCCAGTGCTGGCGGTGATGAGCTTCCGGACGCCCGAGGAGGCGATCTCGCGGGCGAACAACTCGCCGTACGGGCTGGCCGCGGGTGTGTGGACGGACAAGGGATCGAAGATCTTCGACGTCGCGCGACGCCTCGATGCGGGGATCGTCTGGCTCAACACGTACAACAAGTTCGACCCGACCAGCCCGTTTGGGGGGTACAAGGAGTCGGGCTTCGGACGCGAGGGTGGGCGGCACGGCTTGATGGCCTACTGCCGGTAACTGTGAAACACCGCCGAGTGATCGGCTGGGGAGAACGCATGGTGAATCAACCTGGGATACATCGATTCGACATCCGCGAGCTGACGGAAGAGGACAAGCACTGGGTGCAGCGTGTGCTGGTGCAGTACTGGGGCTCGACGGTCCAGATCACCAAGGGCAAGAAGTACCAGGCGGACGATCTGCCCGGGCTGGTCGCGCAGCGTGACGGCTCCGAGGTCGGGCTGCTGACGTACCACATCGAGAACAACGAGTGCGAAGTGATCACGCACAACTCGATGGCCGGGCACGGGGGCATCGGGTCCTGCCTGCTCGACGAGGTCCGCAACAAGGCACGCGAGGCCGGGTGCGAGCGGCTCTGGCTGATCACCACCAATGACAACACCCCCGCGATCCGGTTCTACCAGCGTCGCGACTTCAATATGGTGGCGTTCTACAAGGACGCGGTGACCGAGGCACGCAAGCTCAAGCCCGAGATCCCCAACGTCGGCTTCGACGGCATCCCCATCAAGCACGAAATCGAGCTGGAGTACCCGCTTTGAGTCAGCGCCTTCCCATCATCAAGACCTACAAGCTCGCGATCGGCGGGAAGTTCCCCCGCACCGAGTCCGGGCGTTCGACCAGCGTGCACGACGCGTCGCAGAACCTTGTGGCCCACGTGTGCCGGGCGTCGCGCAAGGACGTGCGGGATGCGGTGGACGCGGCCCACAAGGCGCAGCCGGCGTGGGGCGACGCGACGGCGATGCTCCGCTCGCAAGTGCTCTACCGCCTGGCCGAGATGATGGAGGGCAAGCGTGAGGAGCTGGCCAGGGCCATCGGCGAGGGCGGCGAGCGCGAGGTGGACGCGTCGATCGATCGCGTGGTGCACTACGCGGGCTGGTGCGACAAGTACGCCCAGGTCATGGGCGGCTCCAACCCCGTCGCGGGCCCCTACCACGACTTCACGATCCCGTTCCCCGTGGGTGTTGTTGGTGTGATCGCCCCGGATTCGCCGGCGCTGCTCGGGTTCGTGAGTCTGATCGCACCGGTAATCGCGATGGGCAACGCGTGCGTCGCGCTCGCATCGGAGACCAACCCAGTCCCGGCGTTGATCCTCGCGGAGGCGATCGCGACCAGCGACCTGCCCGGCGGGATCGTCAACACGCTCTCCGGGTTCCGCGATGAGCTGGTGGAGCACTACAGCTCGCACCGCGAGATCGACGCGATCCACGCGGCGGGTGTCTCGGGCGAGCACCGCACGCTGCTGCGTGAGGGCTCGGCGGACAACCTCAAGCGGGTGTGCGTGCACGGCGACGTCGATTTCTTCGATGAGAACGCGTGCGAATCGCCGGCGTGGATCGACCCGTTCGTCGAGTTCAAGACGATCTGGCATCCCAGCGCCGTCTGAAACCCGCTGAAACATGCAGAGCTCGGCTGGTCCTTAGTGGGCCACGTTCGCGGGGCCGGTCTTGAGCGACTCGTCCATAACCAATCGCGGCTGCTCGCGCGTGGCGGACTGGCGCCAGTGGATGTCGAGCGAGCCGTCGAAGAGCTTGGCGATCGCCTGGAGCTGGCGCTCGATGGCGTCGCGGGCCTGCTTCTCGTAGCGGTCGTCGTTCTTCTCGAAGAGTTCCGAGGCCTGCTGCTGGGCGGTCCGCATCAGCTCGTTCTGGCGTTCGGCGTTCATGTTGATGACATCAACGAGCCCGAGCACGCGTCCCTGCTGGATGTCGTAGGGCTCCACGTCCATGAGTCGCAGCGAGCCGACGATTGGCGGCAGCGTCACGCGGAAGCGCCCGCCGCCGAGGTCCTCGACGTCGCGCTCATCGAGGGAGCCGAGCTCGACCGCGTACTGCTTCTCAAACTGGAAAATCATCGCGACCTTGGCCTGGCTGAGCAGGATGGGCGGGAGCCAGTTGAAGCCCTTGGTGGCGGTGGCGATCTCCTTTGCGTGGACCTCGAGCCCGACGAGCTTGCCGACCGCCCGGACACGCTCGGTGAGCATGCGCAGGTTGATGCGGTCGATGCCTCCGCCCTTGCGTCCTTTCTTGAGGGTGGTGACAAGATAGAACACAACGCCGGCGCCGATGATGGCGGCGAAGGACAACGCGATCAGGAGGAGTAGAAAATCGTTCACACCCCATTATTGGCGAGGGCGGAGGCGGCATTTCAGGAATCGCGCTCAGACGCGGAAATGGGCTGCTCAGGCGCTCTCCGCGTCGTTCTTCTCGGGCAGGGCGACCTCGAACGAGCGGATCAGGAAGTGGCCCCCCACGCTGATGAGGATCCCCAGCAGCAGCCCGCCGACGATGAAGGCGAGCATCCGGACGATGCTCATTTCGCCAGCGCTGTCCGTGAGGGTCGGGAATCCCGTACGCTGAAAATACACACCCGCGGCGAGCACGGGGATCAGGAACGGGAGCGAACGCAGGAGCATGCCCCACGAACGGGCATCACGCCGGTAGACATCCAGGGCCGCGATGACGGCCAGCCCCGCCACCAGTGCGAGGTACAGCAAGAGCGTTCGCATCACCCATGGCTGGATGGTCGGGTGATTGCTGCCCACGACGTTGCGGGCGTCGACGTAGATACCGAACACGCTCGCCACGAGCAGCGTGCCGATGAAGCATAGCACGGCGAGGGGGAACGCGCCCTCGACCTTGATGCGACCGAAGCAAACCAGCATGGTGACGACTGAGCCGACAAGGACCATGAGCTCGAACCCGAACAGGCCCCAAGCGAAGCCACCGAACCTGCCGAAGCTCATGAAGATCCACGGCAGGGTTGAGATCGCGGCGATCAGACAGATCAGTGCGGTTGCGACGCGATAGATCGCTGGCGTGGTCTTGCTCATTGTTGACTCTCCCGGTGGGCGGACAGCGTAGGTACGCCAGAAGTATCACTGTGGATCGGATCATCCGCCGTCCTGCTCAACCATAAACGCGGGGCCGAGCGGAATCCACTCAGTAGGCGTAGCGCATCTTCTGCGCGTTCCCTTTCACACGTTGCGCGTTGTGTGGGCAGGCTTTGCCGCCCCAGCGCGTCGGGGCTGAAATCCGTGATCCCCGGTCCAGTCACCCCCAAAGTTCTTCCGATATAGAGGGTTGGAGCGGTGCGCGTGTTCGCACCCCGTGCCGGGATGGACCCCGGTCGGCAACGCGCAAGGAGCGTGAATCATGGGCGGCATCACATCGGGCGTCGGTCTATTCTCGGGTATCGATTCTGCATCACTCATCGATCAGCTGATCTCGGTGCAGTCTCGCCCGCTGATCCTCGCGCAGTCGCGCGTGATCCAGCTGAATCAGCAGCAGGCGGCGTACCTGGATATCAACACCCGCCTGAGCAACTTCAAGACCGCGGCCGCGTCTTTCCGTCTCAACAACGTGTTTGAGACCAGCAGCGCGACCTCGGGCAACGAGAGCATCCTGACCGCGAGCGCCAGCAGCAACGCGGTGCCCGGCAGCTACAACTTCATCGTCGATCGACTGGTCTCGTCTCAGCAGCTGCTGACGCGTGGCTTCGCCGATCAGGACACGTCCGCGATCGGGCTCGACTCGCTCACGTTCGAGCGTCCGGCCGCGCGGATCGATTCTGATACGGCGCTCGCGGACCTGAACTCTGGCGATGGAGTCAACCGTGGTGTGCTCTCCGTGACGACGAGCTCGGGCACGACGGAGGTCGATCTCTCCCGGGCTGCGAGCGTTTCCGACGTGCTCGACGCGTTCAACGCGGTCGAGGGCGTGACGGCGTATGTGGACAACGACAAGTTTGTGCTCGAGGGTCTGACGGGTATCGAGGAGGTCTCGGGCACGGATGTGCTCTCGTCGCTCGGACTCGACGGGACGATTTCCAGCGAGACGCTCACGGGCTCCAGCGTGTACTCGCTCACCGGGACGACGTCGCTCGGGGCGCTCAACGACGGGCGCGGTGTCGAGATCCGTGATGCGACGGGCGAGAGCGTTTTCGACTTCAGCATCGTGATCGATGGCGACACAGGCAACACGGTGAACGTGCGCATCGGCGAGATCCAGGAACTCGTCGAGGACGACGAGGGCGATAGCTCGCTCGAGACCGTCGAGGGTGCCGTTTCGACGCTCGATGGCGTGATCGATCGGATCAATGACGCGCTCAGCGAGGCCGGGTACAGCGAGGTAACGGCTTCGATCAACACGGCGACCGGTGGGATCGATATCGTGGATTCGCTCGGGCGGGACTTTGATATCAGCAGCTACTCGTCATCAGCGCGGACGTACTCGACAGCAAGCGACCTCGGGATCGAGGGCAGCTTCACGGGCGGGACGGCGAGCGGCGAGCGGATCTTTGCCGGTCTCAACACGCGCCTCGTCTCATCGCTCAATGGCGGCACCGGGCTTGAGGGGACCGACGGCGTCCTGAACTTCACCACCCGCGACGGGACCTCTGATTTTTCGGTCGACGTCTCCGGGCTCAGCGATGTGAACGATATCGTCAACGCGATCAACTCGGCCGGCGCCGGCGCGGTGACGGTCTCGGTGAACGCGCAGGGAACCGGATTCAAGATCCTTGACAATACCACGAACAACGGCGGGACCTTCTCTATCTCGGGCACCGGCGGCGCCGACGCGGCCGAGGCGCTTGGGATCAGCAGTTCGGGCACGAGCGACACCATTACCGGCACGAGCATGCAGCTGGCGTACATCAGCAACTCCACGCCCGTCAGCGAGCTCAACAACGGCGACGGGATCGGGACGGGCGAGTTCCAGATCACGGACTCGTACGGCAACATCGCGACGATCGACATCACGAGCTCGGTGAAGACCGTTGGCGATCTCATCAAGGAGATCAACGGCTCGAACCTGCAGATCCAGGCGTCGATCAATGCCAACGGTGACGGCATCACGATCTCTGAGGTCGTGGACGGCACCGCGGGCACGCAGGAGATCCGCATCGAGGATCTGGACGGACGCGTCGCCGAACTCCTGGGCATCGAGGGCGAAGCCACCGGCGTGGACGGTGACAACTTCATCTCCGGCAGCGAGGAGAGGGTGCTCGAGTTTGAGCCCGACGCGACCCTCGAGGATGTCCGCAACGCGATCAACGCGGCGAACGTCGGTGTTTCCGCGTCGATCATCAACACCGGGTCCGGTTCATCTCCGTTCCGCCTGAGTCTCGCGAGCGAGAACTCGGGTGAGGATGGGCGTTTCCTGATCGACACCGGCGGGTTCAACCTGGGGCTGAGCGTGCTCGACGAGGGCAACGACGCGCGCGTTTTCTTCGGCTCCAGCAACCCGGCCAACGGCGTGCTGCTCACCAGCTCGACAAACACGCTCGATGGCGTCGTTGAGGGCGTATCGATCAATCTCGTGTCAACCTCGGAGGAATCGGTCCAGCTGAGCGTTGCCCGCGACGTGGGCGCGATCGAGACGAAGATCAACGAGTTCATCAGCGCATTCAACAAAGTGGTCGAGGGGATCGACTTCCGGACCCGCTACGACGACGAGACCGAGGAGAAGGGCGTGCTCCTGGGCGACAGCACGATGCTGAACCTGCGGAACTCGATGTTCTCCGTGCTCCGTCGTCCCAACGAGGGGTTCGAGGACACGTTCAACTCGCTCACCGAAGTCGGGATCACCGTGGGCTCGGGCAGCGTGCTCGAGTTCGATGCCGAGAAGTTCCGCGAGGCATACAACGAAGACCCTGCGGCGGTTGAGGCGCTCTTCACACGGCGCACGCTCGACGACAACGACGACGACAACCCGAACACCGACGACGAGATCAGTTTTTCCGAGCTGAGCGTGCTGGGCCAGCTCGAGGAGTTTGCGAACAGCTACGTCACCTCGATCGGGGGCGTGCTGCAGAACCGGACCAACGCGCTGGATTCACAGATCCAGCTGCAAGAGGACCGGATCGAATCGATCCAGGCATCGCTGGAACGCAAGCGGGCTCAGCTTCAGCAGCAGTTCCTGGCGATGGAGCAGGCGATCGGCTCGTTCCAGACCCAGGGCGCAGCGCTCTCGCAGATCGCGGCGCTGGGATAAATGATCGCGGATTGAGCTGAAGTCGCCTCGAACAAGGACCGATACCCTCGGCGTGATGAACGATACAAACACCGCCAACGCGTACCTCCGGACCAAGGTCATGACCGCCTCGCGCGAGGAGCTCCGACTGATGCTCATCGATGGGGCGATCAAGTTCGCTCAGCAGGCGCTGCGCGGCCTGGAGCACAAGAACCACGAGGAGACCTACGCGGGCTTCTCGCAGTGCAGGGACATCATCCTTGAGCTGATCAACACGATCAAGCCCGAGCACGCGCCGGACGTCGCCAAGAGCGTGAAGGATCTCTACATCTTTATCTACGGCGAGCTGGTGAAGGCGAGCATCAACAAGGACGCGGAGATCCTTGGCGAGGTCATCTCGCTGCTCGAGTACGACCGGGAGACCTGGGTGCTCACCATGGCGAAGGTCAGCGAGGATCGTGAAAGCGGCATGGTCGCATCGGCACAAGCGGCCGCTGCAACTCCCCAGCCGACGCGTTCGATCAGCTTCCAGGCCTGATACCGATCGCTCAAGCCTTCTCGCTGATCCCGGCGACGAGATGCTCCATCACCATCTTGAACGAGACGTTCGTGCGCATCTCCTCGCTCGCTCGCATCACGCTGTCGATCGTCCGAAGCGATGACTGGCTGCGCGTGGGATCGGTGAGGCCCGCGTGCGCCCGGCGCGCGATGAGCGCGAGCATCAGTTCCGCGCCCTTCTGGTTCGCGGCTTCCTTCGAGCGGTTCTCGCCGAGCTTGTCGCCCTGCTTGACCCAGTCGCTCGCCCAATCGTCGATGAGGGTGCTCATCAGTGTCCCGAGCCCTGCCGGGTGATCGCCACGCATCGCGCGGTTCAGCATCGGGTCGATCTGGTTGTGCCAGCTGAATAGGTCTGACGATGCCGCACGCGCAAAGCGCCCGGGCGAGCCCGACGCGTACTGGGTGTACCAGTGGTGCGCTTCGGGACTCAGGTTCATGTCTCTCGTGCTCACCCAGCGACGCATCGACTCGTCGTCGAGGGGTGTGAAGCCCACCCGCTGGCAGCGTGACCTGATCGTGGGCAGCAGGCGGTCCTCGCTCGATGTCACAAGGATGATCAGCGTGCCCGGCCCCGGCTCCTCGAGCGTTTTGAGTATCGCGTTCTGACCCTCGCGCCCGATGAGTTCTGCCTCGTCGACAATGAAAACCTTGCCCGCGCGGGCGCCCTCGGGCATGGACGGCGCGAGAGCCGCCGGCTCGACGAGGTACTCGACGAGTATGTCCTTGGGGATGTTCCGCTGCTTCCGGTTCCGCACGTCCGACTCTCGCGAGAACGGTGTCAGCTCCTTGCGGATGACGAAGAAGTCCGGGTGCGTCCCCGAGCGGATGAGCTGCTGCACGTGTGAATCCGGGTCTGGTGCGATGTTGCCGCTCAGGTCCGGCGCAGAAGATGGGTCGAGGAGCATGGCCGCCCACGACACGGCCGCGGTGAACTTCCCGACGCCTTCCGGCCCGTGGAAGATCCATGCGTGATGCAGGCGTCCTGACTGGGCGGATTTGCCCAGCACGCTCAGGGCACGCGGCTGCCCCTCGAGCCGATCGAGCCCGATCGGCGGGTCGTACATCATCACGTCAGGACGGTTGTCCTTGACCGTCGTGCGCTTGGGGGCTTTCTTGCGTGTCGTCTTTTTCTTGGCCATGCGATAGAGGAGTATATCGCACGCGAGAATCAGCGTCGCCGGCGTGCGACCAGCCCGATGCCGATCAAGGCGAACGGGACCGTCCCCGGCGTGGGGATGATCGAGTTGATCCAGTCCCGGTGGAACTCGACTGAGGTCGAGCCCATGAGATCACCGTACATGCCGTAATCGATCGCATCATCCGCGAATGGGACGATGAAGGTGTTCACGCCGATCAGCTGCCATTCCCCGTTCACGTCGGCCATGATCGCGCCGCCCGAGTCGCCGAACATGAGCATGGCCTCCAGATCCGTCGCGACGCTTGTGTCCGGGTTGTCGAAGTCGAAGCTCAGGAATTCTGGGCCGAAGCCGTACGGATCACCGTCTTCGAGGATGTTCGTGCCGGCCCGCCGCAGTAGGTCGTACGTCCCGGTCCAGCCGGTCTCGCCGGTACCCGAACCACCGAACCCGACGAGGGCGACCTCGTCTCCGTACGGCGTGCTGCCGCCGAAGAGCTGCGTGGGTGTCGCGTCCATGATCGCGTCGGAGAGCCGGACGAGCGCCATGTCGCCGTTGGTCGCGCCGTTGTCATCGAACCAGTCGGGGTGGTAGTAGACCTCCTCGGCCTGCACCCGCTGGGTCCCGGTGCCGGTGTCGAAGAACCAGTCGGTGTTCGCGGCGTCGTCCACAACATGAGCAGCGGTGAGCACCCAGCGGTCCCCGATCAGGGTCCCCGATCCGTTCCAGAACTGCGACCCGCCGTCCTGGAAGATCATGCGACCGACCGAGCCAAAATCTGACTGCGCAAAGCTGAGGTACGCGGAATCGTCCACGTCGTGTCGGACGACGATCGCGTTCGCGGTCCCTGCGCCAAAGAGAATCAGCGTCAATGCGCCGCCCGTCATCGTGGTCTTCTGCATGTCGTGCTCCTGCTGGCGTTGATCTCAGCCCGGCGCGAAGGCGCACCATGGCGAGGACGCGAGAACCGCGTCATACCGGATATACCACGGATCCGATAAGAAACCAGCGGATGCGGGAGTTCTTCTCTCGGTGACTGGCGTCAGGAGCGCCGGCGACGGGCGAAAACGCCCATGCCCACGCCGAGAATCGGCATGGTGCCCGGCGCGGGGATGATCGAGTTGATCCAGCCGGTGTACGCGCTGACTCGGGTAAAACCGTTCGAATCGCCGTAATCGCCGTTGGGGCTCCCATCGGTGGAGTTGATGAACGACGTGACACCCGCGAGTTCCCACCCTCCGTCGGCCTCGATGAAGAGCGCCCCGCCCGAATCACCCGGGGCGATGGAGTACTCGAGATCGAGCGGGCTGGAGTCGCCGTAGATGGATTCATCCCGGATCGGGCTGTCGAAGTCGGTCAGGAGGATGCGATCATCCCAGCCGCGCACGCTCCCGAGCGCATCGATCACGTTCTGACCCGCCCGCAGCGTGCCCTCTGTGCCGGTCTGGGCCCCGGAGAGCCCCGTGCCCGTGCGTCCGTAGCCGACGGCCGTGCCGACCTGACCGAGGTCCCCACCGCCCGTATGGAGCTGCGCGGCACCGATCCCTGCTACGGGGCTGCTGAGCCTGATGAGCGCGAGATCGCCGCCGCCCAGGAAGTCATTCATCACCCAATCCGGGTGGATGTAGACTTCTTCGACGAAGGAAAAGGATGAGCCGGTTACGAACGTCCCGAAGCTCACGCCGTCGTCCACGCAGTGTGCCGCGGTCAGGACCCATTGATCCCCGATGAGTGTGCCCGAGCAGGAGGCCGCGCCGCCGCCGGAGTAGTTGAGCGCCAGCGCCCCCACCGGTGAGAACTGTGATTGCTGCCCGAGTTGGCGATAGAGCGCATCATCGCGATCGTGACGGATTACACCCGCGTGCGCAAGCGTGCCACTAGCAGCGATCATCAACAACATTGAATGTGCACGCATCGCGGCTCCTTCATCTCTTCGGATTCAGTTGGCTTCGCCCTCGCTCGCCGACTCCCTAATAGACCCCAGGGTGGTCCGCAAAGCCAACGAAACTGGGCTGAACCTCTGTTTTTCGGACGCGGAACGCCCGTGCAGACCGCACCGACCCCGCTACGATCTGACCGCTCTGGTCGATGGAACGCCCCGGGCGTGGAATTGAACCTGAACAGAACAGGAACAGCCGCATGTCGTCGAACGCCAGCACCGCACGCGATCTCAGCGCTCAGGCCATCCGCCGCAGCTTCATCCAGTTCTTCGAGGAGCGGGCCCACACCTTCGTGCCGTCCTCGACGACCTGCCCCCTCAACGACCCATCGCTGCGGGATACGTTCGCCAACGCGGGCATGAACCAGTTCAAGCCGATCTTCCAGGGGACGCTGGACCCCAACTCCCCGCTACAGGGGCTCAAGCGGGCCGTGAACTCGCAGAAGTGCATCCGCGCGGGCGGCAAGCACAACGACCTCGACGACGTGGGCAAGGACACGTACCACCACACCTTCTTCGAGATGCTCGGCAACTGGTCCTTCGGCGACTACTTCAAGGAAGAGACGATCGGCTGGACCTTCGAACTGCTCACCAGGGTCTGGGGCATCGACCCCGACCGCTTGTACGCGACCTACTTCGAGGGCAACCCTGATCAGGACCTGCCGCCGGATCTGGAGACCAAGGCCATCTGGGCCAAGTACCTGCCCGAGGACCACATCCTCCCCGGGGACATGAAGGACAACTTCTGGGAGATGGGCGACACCGGCCCGTGCGGCCCGTGCTCCGAGGTGCACTACGACCGGATCGGGGGACGCAACGCCGCGGACCTCGTCAACCAGGACGACCCGAACGTGCTCGAGGTCTGGAACAACGTGTTCATCCAGTTCGACCGCGTCGAGGGCGGCAAGCTCAACCCGCTGCCCGACAAGCATGTCGACACCGGCATGGGGCTCGAACGCATCGTCTCGGTGCTGCAGGACAAGCTGAGCAACTACGACACCGACATCTTCACGCCCCTGTTCGACGCGATCCAGAAGCTCACCGGCGCTCGTGCGTACACGGGCAAGGTTGGAGACGAGGACACCGACGGCGTCGACGAGGCGTACCGCGTCATCGCGGACCACATCCGCACGCTGGTCATCGCCATCACTGACGGGCAGATGCCGGGCAACGAGGGGCGCGGCTACGTGCTGCGGCGCATTTTGCGAAGGGCCGTGCGCTACGGGCGTCAGAAGCTGAACGCGCCCGAAGGATTCTTCGCGGCCCTGGTCCCCACCGTCGTTGAGTCGCTGGGTGAGGCTTTCCCGGAGCTCAAGGAGAACCCCACGCGCGTGCAGGCGATCATCGCGGACGAAGAGGAAAGCTTCGGCAAGACGCTCGATCGCGGGATCAAGATGTTCGAAGACATCGCGGACGGATCGAGTTCGATCTCCGGCGAGGACGCCTTCAAGCTCTACGACACCTACGGCTTCCCGGTTGACCTCACGCAGATCATGGCCGAGGAGCGTGGGCTCAAGGTGGACATCGCCGGGTTTGAAAAGGCGATGGAAGAGGCCAAGGAACGCTCGCGTCAGGGTGGGCGTAAGGACGACGGCGGGCACAAGATCGACCTGCGGGCCGAGCAGGTCGCCAAGCTCCAGCACCTGAACATCAAGCCCACCAACGACGACGCGAAGTTCGCGGGGCGGGACATCAAGGGTACGATCCGGGCGATCTGGAACGGGCGCAACTTCGACGACCATGCCGACAACACCACCGCGGGCATGAAGCCCGTCGGGATCATCCTCGACAAGACCAACTTCTACTCGGAGATGGGCGGCCAGGTCGCGGATCTGGGCGAGCTGCAGTGCATGCGCTCGGGCGGGGTCTTCAAGGTCGAGGACACGCAGAGCTACGGCGGCTACGTCGTGCACATCGGACGCGTGACCAAGGGCAAGCTCTCGGTCGGCAACGACGTGATGTGCCACATCAACAACCAGCGACGCGGCAAGGTCGCCAGCAACCACACCATGACCCACGTGCTCAACTTTGCGCTGCGTGAGGTCATCGACGGCGATGCCGACCAGCGCGGCTCGCTCGTGAACGACGAGAAGCTGCGTTTCGACTTCACCCACACCCAGCCGGTCTCCGCGGAGGAGATCGCGAAGGTCGAGGAGATCGTCAACCACCAGATCGAGCAGGATCTGACCGTGTTCGCGGACCTGGCGCCGCTGGACAAGGCCCAGAGCATCGCGGGGCTGCGGGCCGTCTTCGGCGAGACCTACCCGGACCCGGTCCGCGTGGTCTCGATCGGGATCGAGGTGGATCAGCTCATCAACAACCCCGAGAACGACGCCTGGACGTCCGCGTCCATCGAGTTCTGCGGCGGCACGCACATCGAATCCACCGCACAGGCCAAACGCTTCGCCCTGCTGAGCGAGGAAGGCATCGCCAAGGGCATCCGGCGCATTACCGCGATCACCGGCGACGACGCCATCGCGGCGCACGCGCTCGCGGATCAGATCGAGGCCCGGGCGGACGCACTCGCAAGCATGCCCGGCGACAATCTCCAGAGCGTTCACGCGGAACTGACCAAGGAAGTTGAGGGGGCCACGCTGCCGGCACCGCGTAAAAACGCGATCCGCGCCAAGCTCGCCGGCGTCCAGAAGCAGCTCAAGGATCTCGCCAAGGCGGCTGCCGCCGAGCAGGCCAAGAAAGCCCAGGAACTGGCCGCGGGGATCGCGAGCAGCGCGGCCAACTCCTCCGAGGAGATCGTCGTGGCATCGCTGGAACTCGGTTCGGATCGAAAGGCACTCGAGGCCGCGATGAAGATGATCACCAGCGCGAATCCCAACAAGGCCGTCATGCTCATGAGCCCGGATGCTCAGGCCGGTCGGGTCGCCCTGATGGCTGCGGTGCCGCAGGGGATCATCGGTCGCGGGCTCAAGGCCGGGGACTGGATCCGCGAGGTCGCGGGCATCATGGGCGGCAAGGGCGGCGGCCGCCCGGACAACGCCCAGGGGTCCGGGCAGGACGTGTCCAAGCTCCGGGAGGCCAGCGCACACGCGCGGACTTTCGCCTTCGGGCAGATCTCCTGAGCCGCCGGGCGCAGAGATCGGGTACCATCTGTCATGGGTTCATCCAAGGGCAATCAGAACTCCGACCGGGCACGCCAGGCCAAGGCGTGGGTCCTCGCGCTGGATCCGCTCTACGGGATGGTGGGCTTCGGGGCCGTCGGGTTTGCCATCGACCGCTGGGTGGTGGGATCCGGGCGGACGTGGATGCTGGCGCTGGGGATCACCGGCCTTGTGGTGGGTTTCTACCGGTTTATCCGCGAGGCGATGGCCCTGAACAGGGAGCAAACCCGTTCCTCTTCACGCACCGACGGCGACCCGAACACCTGAGCAAGCGCCGGATCGGCGGGCTGGGTTTCTGTCAGACCAAAAGATGTGGAGAAAGGGTGCAAAACTGTCTGTTTCTGACTCGCCGTTGCGGGTAGTGACTCCTATCCTTTCCGCCCCAGAACGCGCACCAGCGGGGTGCGTCTGATACCGATCAGGGAACGCGATACGAGCGAATGAGCACCCAGATTGAGCACAACGAGTTGGTCCGCCTCCCGGCGATGCTGATCGGTGCGATCTCTCTGGTCTGCTGTGCCCTGATCGCGGTCGCGGGCGGCTACCTGAGCACCCAACGCGGCGGCGTGATGAGCGACGGGCTCAACACCCTGATCGCCGTGGTGCCCGGCGTGCTGATCCCAGCGGCGATCCTGATGTTCATGCCCCCCAAGCCCGCCGGGTTCTGGGCGGTCCCGGTCCTGGCGCTGACGGTGCTGCGGGCCCTGATCGCGATGGGGATCGGCCTTGCGATCTTCATGCTGATCGAGCCGAATAAAACGGTCTTCTTTATGACGCTGCTCGCGTCGCTGCTCGTCACCCTGAGCATCGACGTCGCGTCTGTCCTGTTCCTCATCCAGAAGCACGCGCCCGCGATGGACGCCGCGCGTGAATCGGAGGGCGTCTGCTGATGTCGAGTCTCACCCTTGCCGCATCTGATCCTGTCGCGCACGTGATCAACCACCCCTGGCTGATCGGCGATGACGGGAAATGGCTCTGGTCCAGCGCACAGTCCAACATGGTCCTGTCCGCCCTCATCCTCCTCATCGTCGGCACAATCGTCGCCAAGGCGGTCAGCACGGGCGACGAGGGTCAGGGACACTGGCGTTTCGTCACCAAGTCCCGCTTCGCCCACATGGTCGAGGTCATCTGCGGCTACCTTCGTGAGAGCACAGTCCGCCCGCTGCTCCACGAGCGCACGAACCGCTTCATGCCTTTCCTGTGGACGCTGTTCTTCTTCATCCTTGTGAACAACCTGCTCGGGCTGATCCCGATCCTGGACATCCACAACATCATCGCGGGCAAGATGGCCCCCGAGGTTGTTGCCCAGCACAAGGCATTCATCGGCGGCACCGCGACCCAGAGCATCTGGGTGACCCTCGCGCTGGCGATCATCTCTGGCTTCGTCATCAACTGGGCGGGTATCCGGGAACTCGGCGTCTGGGGCTACCTTAAGCACCTCACGGCAGAAGCACCAATCTTTGTGTGGCCGATCATCATCCCGATTGAAGTGTTGGGTACTTTGATCAAGCCTGCAGCGCTCGCCATTCGTCTCTTCGCGAACATGACCGCGGGCCACATCCTCGTGGCCGTGCTCCTTGGCTTCGCGGCCCAGGGCTTCCTGAGCGCTGGCGACAACCCGCTCCTGGGGATCTTCGTCGGGCTCGTCTCGTCGCTGGGGATCATCGCGATCTACTTCCTCGAGATCTTCGTCGCCTTCCTCCAGGCGTTCGTGTTTATGTTCCTGACGACCGTGTTCATCTCGCTGCTCGCGCACCATGGTGACCACGATCACGAAACCGCACACGAGGTCGCTCAAGCCGGTCTCGCGTGATTCAATGAAAGTAGGGCCTGGGGCACCGCGGGGAGGCGCCCAAGGCCATTGCGATCCGAGTTGGATCGACAGTGGATGCTCCCCGCACGACAGTGGTTCAGGCCGATACGAGTCTCACTCAAGGCCTTTGAAAGGAAACTGAGATATGAAGCTTCTCAAGAAAGTCGCTCTGGCAGCCGGCGCTGTTGCCCTCGTTGCCCCCTCGATGGCCCTCGCTCAGCCCGTCGGCGGCGCGGATGCCGTCGTGGTCGAGAACATCGGCAAGGGCCTTGCGGTCATCGGTGCGGGTCTCGCCGTTCTCGGTGGTGGCCTTGGCATCGGTCTCGTCGGCAAGGGTGCGCTCGAGTCGATCGCACGCCAGCCGGAGGCATCCGGCACCATCGGTACCAACATGATCCTCGCGGCCGCACTCATCGAAGGTGCGACCCTCTTCGCGATCGTCGTTGCGTTCCTCGCCTGATCGACGCGATATGAAACACACCGATCCGCGCCTGAAACACGACGCGGATCGGCTTCTGAACGACTCAACCGGAGAATGCACCATGAACCGCATTGCTTACCTGATCACCGTCGCCGCCTTGGCACTCATGACCCCGATCTGCCACGCCGCCGCCCCCGCTGAGGGAGACCACGGCGACAGCCATGCCGCCAACCCGCTCGCGAGCTATGACGAGGGGTTCTGGACGGGCGTGACCGCGATCGTCCTCTTCCTCGTCGTCTTCGGGCTCCTGAGCACCATGGTCTGGCCCAAGATCGTCAAGGGCCTCGACGAGCGGAACGAGAAGATCGTCGGCGAGATCGCCGCGGCCGAGGAAGCCCGCAAGCAGGCCAAGGAAGCCCTCGACGAGTACGAGAAGAACCTCGCCGAGGCACGCGCCGAGTCGCAGCGGATGATCGAAGAGACCCGCGCCCAGCAGTCGCAGCTCGCGTCCCAGCTCAAGGCCAACGCGGACAAGGAACTCTCCGCGATGCGTGAGAAGGCACTCGCCGAGATCGATTCGGCCAAGAAGCAGGCCCTGGGCGAGCTCTACAACGAGTCGGTCAACCTCGCCACGGTCATGGCGGGCAAGATCCTGCAGCGTCAGGTCACCGCTGATGATCAGCAGCGCCTCATGGACGAGTCGATCGAGGAGATGAAGTCGGTCTCCTGATCGGTTCCATCGTCCCACTCCCCCACCGGTTCGCACGAACGGAGCAACCATGCCGCTGATCGAAGCACAACCCACCGCGCTGGCAAAGGTATACGCCAAGAGTCTCTTCGAGATCGCGCACACCCACGGCGGGCAGCAGAACGCCGAGGAGATCCTCGGCGAGCTCGAGGACATCATCGAGATCGCACGCAACGACCGTCAGTTCAACGAGCTGCTCGCGTCGCGCCTGATCGACGCCGAGAAGCGTGACGCCTCGCTCGTCCGGATGTTCGACGGCAAGGTCTCGCCGCTGACCCTGAACTTCCTGCGCCAGCTCAACCGCAAGGGTCGACTCGCGAACCTCTCGCAGATCGCCGTCGCCATGGACGAGTTCGTTCAGGAGCAGTTCGGGCGCATCGAGGTGGACGTCTTCACGGCGGCCCCCATCAGCGCCAGCGAGCTCGAGAACGTCCGCAAGCGCCTCAGCGACTCGCTGGGCAAGGACGTGATCATGCACCCGTACACCGACTCGTCGATGCTCGGCGGGATCAAGCTCCGCATGGGCGACCAGCTCATCGACGCGTCGATCCAGGCAGAGCTGCGACGCATGCGGGACAGCCTGCTCAGCAAGGGTGCCGGCGAGGTCCGAAGTCGCTCGGCAGACATGCTCGAGGACTGATCCCCTCGGCGAGGCGAACAACGAACTCTGCGGGCCGATCGGCCCGTTTTTTTCTGCGCGCTGCGTATCATTGCTCAGATCCCGAAAGGAACTCAATATGGCGAAGAAATCGATCGAGCAGACTGACGTCGCGGGGAAGCGCGTTCTCATCCGTGTGGACTTCAACGTCCCCCTCGACGGGGACACGATCAGCGACGACCGGCGCATCGTCGCGGCGCTCCCAACCATCAAGTCCGTGATCGATCGCGGCGGCAGGGCCATCCTCATGTCCCACCTCGGACGCCCCGAGGGGAAGGGGTACGAGTCGTCGTTCTCCATGGCCCCCGTCGCCAAGCGGCTGGGCGAGCTGCTGGGAAAGGATGTCACGATCCCCGCGCAGACCTGCAAGGACCCCGCCGTGCAGGCCGCCGCTGACGCGATGAGCGACGGCGATGTGATCCTGCTCGAGAATCTCCGATTCCACGGGTGCGAGAAGCGAAACGAGTCCGAGTTTGCGCAGCAGCTCGCCGGGCTCGCGGACGTGTACGTCAACGACGCCTTCGGCACCTGTCACCGCGAGCACTGCTCGATGGTGGGCGTGCCCCAGGCGATGGGCTCCAAGCCCAAGGTCGCGGGCTTCCTCGTTGAGAAGGAGATCGCGTACCTGAGCGATACGCTCAAGAACCCTGCGCGCCCGTTCTGCGTCATCCTCGGCGGCGCGAAGGTCTCCGACAAGCTCCCCGCCATCGAGAACCTGCTGCCCGAGTCCGACCACATCCTCGTGGGCGGCGCGATGGCCTACACCTTCCTCAAGGCCTTGGGTCACGACGTGGGCACATCGCGCGTGGAGGAGGACATGGTCAAGGAAGCGCACCGGATCATCGAGCTGGCCGCCGAATCCAAGACCGACCTGCACTTCCCCGAAGACCACATCTGCTCGACGACCTTCGCGGAGAAGGCCGGCGACATCGAGGTCTTCGACGACCAGATCAAGGACGGCTTCATGGGGCTCGACATCGGCCCGAAGACCGCCGCGCGCTACTCGCAGATCATCAAGAGCTCCAAGACCATCGTCTGGAACGGGCCGATGGGCGTGTTCGAGTGGATGCCCTTCAAGATGGGCACCAAGCTCATCGCGGAGGCCGTCGCAAACGCGACCGACGCCGGCTCAACCTCGATCATCGGCGGCGGCGATTCCGCCGCGGCCGCGGAGAAGTTCGGGGTTGCGGATCGGCTCTCGCACGTCTCGACCGGCGGCGGCGCAAGCCTCGCGATGCTCGAGGGCAAGTCATTCAAGGCCGTTGAGCTTCTGGACGACGCATGAGCAGGGTTCGCCAATACGATCTCGTCCCCGGGCGCGTGCTGGCGAATCAGTATCAGGTTGTATCACAGATCGGGCGTGGCTACGAGGGGGAGGTCTACCTCGTCCGCGAGCTGATGACCGGCGCGAGGCGGGCCGCGAAGATCTTCTACCCGGACCGGAACCCGCGGAACAGCGCGGCGACGCACTACGCGAAAAAGCTCGAGCGGCTGCGCGACTGCTCGATGCTGATCCAGTACCACCACGCGGTGCACATCCAGCTCCGCGGGCAGCCGGTGAGCGTGCTCATATCGGAGTTCGTTGAGGGCATGCTGCTTCCCGAGCTCGTGAGCCAGTACCGCGGCAAGCGGATGCCGCCGCACGAAGCGCTGACCCTGATCCGCACGATGGCCGCGGGGCTCGCGGAGCTCCACGAGAAACGCGAGTACCACGGGGACTTGCACGCCCACAACGTGCTGGTACGCAGGCGCGGCGTGCACTTTGATGTGAAGCTCGTCGACCTCTATGACCGCGGGCGTGCCAACCGGTACCACATCCAGCAGGACGTGTGCGATATCGTGCGGATCCTCTACGACCTCGTCGGCGGGCGTGCGCATTACGCGAACCAGCCCGACGTGATCAAAAAGGTCTGCCTGGGGCTCAAGTGCACGCTGATCATCCAGCGCTACCCCACCGCGTGGCACCTGTGCCGACACCTCGACACGTTCGAGTGGTAACGCCGCACCGCAGGCGAGCTCCCGGCTCCTCCCCAAATTTACGGTCATGCACGCCCCGCGACGGGATTTATTGCTTTTCATGCCCGCTTCACTGGCGAATCACACCCACCCCCGAAGATATCTTCATACAAGGGAGGTACGTCCTCCCCACGAAGCTCAACAACGAGGAGGTGCACTATGAGTACCGTTATTACCGCCATATTTGAAACGAACGACAACGCAGCCGGCGCGCTCGAGACGCTCGTCGCCCATGGGTTCGACAGCGGGGACATCAGTCTTATCGCTTCGGAACAGTTCGACCGCGAATCGTTCGGCGTAGAAACCCACAGCAAACTCGCCGAGGGTGCCGCGATCGGCGCGGGCGCCGGTGGCGCCGCGGGGGCTGTCGTCGCCGGGCTGACCACCGTCGGCGCCGTCGCGACCGGCGGCCTGGGTGTTGTTGCCGCGGGTCCGATCGTCGCCGCGCTCGCCGGGGCCGGCGCTGGCGCCGCGGGCGGTTCAGTCCTTGGCGGGCTGATCGGCTCGGCGATCCCCGAGCACGAGGTTAAGCACTACGAGGACGCGCTCGATAAGGGCCACGTCATGATCGGCGTGGACTGTGAAACGAGCGATCAGTGCGACAAGGCGAAGGACATCTTCAAGCAGTTCGACGCGGAGAAGATCTCCCACGCCTGATCCCTCAGCCCACTCGCACCACACCACACACCATCAGCGAAGGAGACGACCCATGTCTGTCAAACTCGACGCACTTCACAAGGTCTTTGTCACGCAGCTCAAGGATATGTACAGCGCGGAAACGCAGCTGCTCGAGGCGCTGCCCCGTCTGCGCGACGCCGCAACGAACAGCAAGCTCAAGGCCGCGTTCGACGAGCACCATCAGGAAACCCAGGGCCAGATCGGCCGTCTCGAGGGCATCTTCAAGACCCTCGATTTCGAGCCGGGCGGCCACAGGTGCAAGGCGATGGAGGGCTTGATCGAAGAAGCCAAGGAGATCATCGGTGAGGACGGCGAGCCGGAAGCCAAGGACGCCGCGCTCATCTGCGCCGCTCAGAAGGTGGAGCACTACGAGATCGCGACGTACGGCTCACTCCGGGCCTACGCGCGCGTGCTCGAAGACGATGAGTCCTACAAGCTTCTGCACAAGACGCTCGAGGAGGAACGCAGCGCGGACTCGCTGCTGACGGACCTCGCCGAGAACACAATCAACCGGCTCGCGATGCTCGCGGCCGCGAACTGATCGCGATCCCAAAGCAACTCCGGGCACCCGCGCATGTCACGACCGTGCGCGGGTGTCTTCCGTTTTATCTGCGGTCAAAGAGCTTCTCCAGCTCCGCGATCGTGAGCCGCACCGTGGTCGGCCGACCGTGCGGGCACGACCCCGATCGCTCGTGCTCTTCACGCAGACGCATGATCGCCGCGAGCTCGTCCTCGCTGAGCGCATCCCCCGCTTTGATCGCCGCTTTGCAGGCCATCATGTCGAGGACCTCGTGCAGGGCCTCCTCAGAATCGGGGACGAAGCCATCGGCGTCGATGCGTTCGAACAGCTCAGCCATGAATGGCTCGGGCTCGACCTTGCGTGAAAGCAGGAAGCTCGGCACGGAATGGACGCCGAGGCTCTGGGGGCCCATCGGAGCCGCCTGGATGCCGATCCGCTCCAGCAGCGGCATGAGCTCATCGAACACATCGACGACGCTTGCGGGCACGTCCAGCACGATCGGCATCAGCAACGCCTGCTGCTCCAGGGCGCCGTTGCCGGTTACCCTCGCGATGAGCTTGTTGAACATCACACGCTCATGCAGCGCGTGCTGATCGATAATGAGCACACCACGCTCGTCCTGCGCGAGCAGGTAGCTCGAATGAACCTGAAGCACCTGATCAACACGGCGGACACGCGGCAACTCCCCCGGCTCAAGCGGAGGCGGGGTCAAGCCGGCCTGCGCGGGGATCGTCGTGGGCGTGCGCTCGAGCACCTCGCGGATCGAGTCGCGAACGCTGGGATCATCGCATGACCGCTCGGGGGCGCTGCGGATGAACTCGACGAGCTCGTCGGTCTGCTTCTCGATCGCTTTCGCCCGCTCGACCGGGTCGATGGACGGGGTGAGGGCGCCGCCAAACTCGGGCAGGCGTTGAGCGATGGTCGGCGTCACGTCGGCCCGCTGCAGCGCGTCGCGCACGCCGTGGTAGATCGCCCGGTGGACCATGGACTGATCACGGAAACGGACCTCCAGCTTCGCTGGATGGACGTTGACGTCCACCGCGGAGGGTGACATCTCGATCATGAGCACCGCCGTGGGGTGGCGTCCCGGCTCGATCAACCCACGGTATGCTTCGCGGATCGCGTGCTGGACGGTCTTGTCGCGGATCGTGCGCCCGTTCAGGAAGACGTGCTGCCCCTTCGTGTTGGAGCGGGCGATCGACGGCAGCCCGACCAACCCCCACACGAGGATGCCTCGCGCGTCATCGAAACGATCCACGGAGACCTCGAGCAGCTGATCGCTGAGCTCGGTTCCCACGATCGCCAGCGCTCGCTCACGGGGCGATTGACCCAGCGGGAGATCCAGCTTGACCTTCCCATCACCGACACACCGGAACGCGATCGACGGGTTCGCCATCGCCAGATCCCGCAGCCACTCGACGCAGCGGGTCTGTTCCGTTGTGTTCGTGCGGAGGAACTTGCGTCGCGCCGGCGTGTTAAAAAACAGATTGCGGACCTCGATCGTGGTCCCGACCGGGCAGCCGATCGGACGCGGCTCACCGATCGACTCGCCCTCCGCCTCGATGATGCGTCCCTCGTCCTCACCAGTGGCGTGCGAACGGATCGTTACACGCGAGACTGAGGTAATGGATGCGAGCGCCTCGCCACGGAATCCCATCGTGCCGATCCGGTCCAGGTCCTCGGCCTGGCTGATTTTGCTCGTCGCGTGCGGTGTCAGCGCCAGGGTCATCTGCTCGGGCGCGATCCCGTGGCCGTTGTCGGAGATCCGGATCAACTCCACGCCGCCCTGCTCGAGCTCGACGGAGATCCGTGTCGCCCCCGCATCGATCGAGTTCTCCACGAGCTCTTTGAGCACGGAGGCGGGGCGCTCGATAACCTCACCCGCCGCGATCTGGTTCACGAGCAGCGCGGAGAGCTTGCGGATCTGCGTCCGCTGTGCCTTTGGATCTTCGATCGCACGCATCTCAGAACTGTACACACGCCTCCCGAGAAAAGGCGTCGAACGTGGGCAAATTGAGCCATCCCACCGATGAGATGCCCGCTCTCACGCGATACCATGCTGGCATGAGCGACACCATATTTTCCAAGATCATCCGCGGCGAGATCCCCTCACACAAGGTCTACGAGGACGATCACGTCATCGCGATCCTTGATATCGCGCCGCTCTCGAGGGGGCACACCCTCGTCATCCCGAAGGAGCCGGCAACAACGCTGCACGAGCTCGGGGATGACCAGGCCGCCGCGGTCGGGCGGGTGCTCCCCAGGATCGCCCGGGCGATCATGACGGTCACGGGCGCTTCCGCGTACAACGTGCTCCAGAACAACGGCGAATCGGCCGGGCAGGCGGTGATGCACGTCCACTTTCACATCATCCCGTGCGTCCCCGGCAGCGACGCGGGAGAGGGGCTCAACAAGGACTGGAACCCGACCTCGCCCTCGCAGGATGAGCTTCTTGACGTGGGGAAGCAGATCAAACGCCTGCTTTAAGCGACCCGGCTCAGTCCGAGGCGAGCTCGCCGTCGAGTGAGCGGACGTGCTGCGTCTGCGCGATCGGAAGCGTGTGGTAGTTGCCGGCGGACTCGATCGTGATCGAGCCGAGCGGGTCCATGTGCTCGACCACGCCGGTGTAGACGGTGTTGTTGTATCGGAACACCCGCTCGGTGCCGACCATGGCGTTGTAGTGCTCGTAATACTCGCGCACTGCGTTCGGATCGCACGGGCGGAGCCACTCCGTCAGCGACTCGATCAGGTTGCACACCAGATCGAGACGTGAAACGCTCACGCCGAGGCCGAGGAAAGAAACGGCGCGAGATCGGAACTCGGGAGACCAGTCCCGCTCGGCCTGGGTGCAGTTGACCCCGATACCGACGAGCGTGAGCCCATCGACCTTCTCGATAAGGACACCGCCGATCTTTCGTTCCCGATCATCCTCGAGCACGACGATATCGTTCGGCCATTTGATTGCAACCCGGACGGTCCTGGGCATAAAGGATGCGATCGTTTCGTGGACCGCGCACGCCACGCATGCGGAGAATGCTGTGGCGTCGATACAGCAAGGATCGATCACGAACGTGCACGGCAGCGTCGCCCGCTCGCCGTCATGCCAACGCCGCCCGTACGAGCCGCGCCCGTTGTTCTGTTTCGATGCGATGACGAGCAAGCCGTGCTGGCGCCGCGCGAACCGGATCGCGGCGTGCTGGGTGCTGTCGGTCGATTCGATCACCACGACGCGTTGAACCACGCAGTCCGGTTTCCGGCTGATGAGCGTGTCGATTCGACCTGCCCAGGACGAGATGTCTTCGTTTCTTGGCTGAAACATCGAAACCCCACGAACGGTGCGGGGCGTCGTCAGGCCCCCGCCGATACTGAATCCAGCCCGAGATCAATGCTCTGGGCCTGATGCGTCAGGGATCCGACGCTGATCCGCTCGACGCCTGTCTCAGCGATCGCGCGAACGGTGCGTTGGTTCACACCGCCAGACGCCTCAAGAAGCACCCGGTTTCCACGCTTATCGCGGATTGCGACGGCTTCTCGCAGCATCTCAGGTGTCATATTGTCGAGGAGAACAATGTCCCCCATCCCTGACTCGGCACTGAGAACCGCTCTGAGCTGGTCCAACGAATCGACCTCGACCTGCACAAACCAGATCGGCGCATCACTGCCTGCCATGGTGTACGTCAGATCACGGAGCTTGGTTGCAAGTTCCTTCTCAGACAATCCCGCGATGTGATTATCTTTGATAAGAACCGCGTCGTGGAGCCCCAGGCGGTGGGTCGTGCCGCCCCCGCACCGCACCGCGTACTTCTCCAGGACACGCAGCCCGGGGGTGGTCTTGCGTGTGTCACAGATCTTCGCGCCGGTACCTGCGATCAGATCCACGTACTCGCTGGTGAGGGTCGCGATGCCGCACATCCGCGACAGCAGGTTCAGCATCGTGCGTTCCATCGCCACGATCTCGCGTGCGTTCCCTCTCAGGCGGGCCATGGTCGCCCCCGCTCGCACCGGCTCGCCATCACGGAGCATGATCTCGTGCTCGATATCATTCTCAGCACTGAACACCGCGATCAGATCCGGCAGGAACGCGAGACCGGCCGCGATCCCGTCCTGACGGGCCCGGAGCAGCACTTCACGCGTTTCGCTGGGAGCGAACATGAGCTCGCCGGTGAGATCGCGCGCGGGGACGCCCATGTCCTCATCCCGTGCGAGGTTGAACAGGCGATCGATGAACCCGCCACGGCGCAGCTGTTGCGCGAAGTCGTTGAGTGACAGACCGTTGGGATCAGACAACCGATGACGCGCGCTCTGCATGCCCAATCGTACACACCGAGCGGGTGTCGCCCTAGGATTCGGCTCACACGAACTACACGAATCGTCTCGGAAAGGACGTACTCATGGGTCTGCTCGAAGGCAAAGTCGGTCTGGTCGTCGGGATCGCGAACGATCGCTCGTACGCGTGGCACATCGCAAAGGCGATGCACGAGCAGGGCGCGAAGATCGCCTACGCGCACCTGCCCGGCGACAAAAATGCACGCCGCACCGGAAAAGCCGCCGAGAAGATCCACGACAACCCCTGGCTCCACCCCTGCGACGCGGGGAGCGACGAATCACTCGACGAGCTCTTCAACGCGTACGCCAAAGATCACGACCGGATGGATTTCCTTGTCCACTCGATCGCGTTCGCGGACCGCGAATGGCTGCAGCCGGGCATGTTCTCCAAGACCCCCCGCAAGGCCTACCTCGACGCGATCGATATCAGCGCGTACACCCTGTCCGCGATGGCAGGACGCGCACAGGACCAGATGGCCGAGAACGGCGGCGGGTCGATCATGGCGATGTCCTACTACGGCGCCGAAAAGGTCGTCCCCGGGTACAACATCATGGGCGTCGCAAAGGCGGCCCTCGAGTCTACAGCACGTTATCTCGCCTACGAGCTGGGTGAGCACGGGATCCGCGTGAACACCATCTCGGGCGGATTCCTCCGCACACTCGCCTCCTCCGCAGTGGGCGGCACGGACAAGATGGATGATGCGGCCAAGGAAAAGGCGCCCCTCCGCCGCGGCGTGGAAGGCGAGGATGTCGGGAAAACCGCGGTTTACCTGGCGTCTGACCTGAGCTCGGGCGTCACCGGCGAGAATATCTACGTCGATTGCGGTATCAACACGCTCGGTGCCTAACCCGCAGAACCCTCCAGCCAACCCGAATATGTAGCAAACAAAGATGCGGAATCGGCATATTTTGCTGGTCGCGCATGGGGGAAATAACCGATATGTTGGGTATGACCGGAGCAGTCAACAACCTGGCATCGAGCCTTGCGGGCAACCCCGTCGCGGCCAAGCAGGCGCAGAAGGCCAAATCGAGCAAGGAGTTCGAGAAGGCCCTCAAACGCCGGCGTGCGCAGGATGAGTACATCGCCCAGGTCGAACAGACCGAGCAAATCGACGCGGTCCGCAAGCTCGCGGACGCGGACCAGGAGGACGCCCGCGAAGATCGCGAGCAGCAGTCCGGCTATGCACCGCACGCACAGCGCCGGCCGCGAACTCCGGGGCGTCTGGACCTGAACGCCTGATCAGGGTCAGGAACCAAGCCACAAAAAACGCGAGCCGGATGGCTCGCGTCGTTGAACTCGCTTCTCGTGTGATTACTTCTTGCCTTCGAAGAATCGCTTGATCGCGTGGACTGTTGTGCCTCGCCCCACCGCACCGATGGACTCGGTCAATGGGATGCCCTTGGGACAGACCTTGACACAGTTCTGGGCATTGCCGCAGTCGCTGACCCCACCGGGCCCGGAGAGCGCGTCATAGCGATCACCCTTGAGCCGCTTCCCGGTGCCGTGCTCGTTGAACAGGCGGGCCTGCGAGATCGCGTGGGCCCCGACGAAGCTCGTGTCCCACTTCTCGGGCTCGTCTTCCTTGGTGTACTGGGGGCACGCTTCGAGGCAGCAGCCGCAGCTCATGCACTCGGAGAGGGCGTACCGCATCTGCTGATGGTCGGGTGATTCCTTCGGGCCCGCTCCCATGTTGTAGGTGCCGTCGATCGGGACCCAGGCCTTGACGCGGGTGAGCGCGTGGAAGAGCCGGTCACGATCGACCCAGAGGTCACGGATCACGGGGAACTTGCTCATGGGCTCGAGGGTGATGACATCGCCCTCAAGCGGGGCATACTCGTCAATCAGGCACGAGCAGGACTGACGCACGCGGCCATTGATCACCATCGTGCAGGCGCCGCAGACTTCCTCAAGGCAGCCCGAGTCCCAGACGACGGGCGTGGTCTTGGTGCCGTCGGTTGTGATCGGCTTTGCCGCGATGAGCTTGAGCGAGGAGATGACATTGGCCCCCTGCTCGACGGGGACCTTGAACGATTCCCATCGGGACGGCTTGCCCGGCCCGTCGCAGCGTTTGATCTTGAAGATCACGGAGCGCCCCTCCACCGCTTTCTTGCGGTTGGCGCGTCGCATGTCTGCGTCGTATGCGTGTGCTTCTGCATCACTCATGGGTCGTATCCTTTCGGTTGCTCCTGCGTTGAGCACCCAGATTCATATCGAGTCGCTCCCTGCCTTACGCCTTCGCTTCCGCGACGGGCTTGGGCGGGATCTTTTCCTTGTTCGTCCCTGAATCCACCTTGCCGTAGTTTCGGGGACGGAGCTTCACGAGCCCTGCCTTGACGGGCATGAACTCGATATCGCTCCTATTGGTCTCGGAGTTGAACTTCGCTACAGAGGCCTTCCAGAACTTCTCGTCATCACGCTCCGGGAAGTCCGTGCGGTAATGCGACCCGCGGGATTCCTCGCGGAGCAGGCCCGCCTTGGCGATGGCCTCGCCAAGGATGATCATGTCCCCGACGGACCGGGCGAAGCTCAGGGACTGGTTCGTCCACATCGCGCCGTCGCCGAGTTCCATGCGGTTGTAGCGGTCCCAGAGCTCGTCGAGCTTCGCGAGGCACTTCTCGAGGCGAGGGCCGGTCTTGACGACCGTTGACGCCGCGTTCATCTCCTCACCCAGCTCGTTGGCGATCTGGTACGGGTTGAGCGACTGATCGCCCTTGCCCGTGTTCACGGACCCCATGATCTTGTCGTGCTTCTCCTGCTCGCTCTTCTCCGCCTGGTCGTAAACGGTCTGCGGGATCTCGCTGGCGGGCGTATCTACACCCTCCCGGACGTAGTTCACGACGGAGACGCCGTTGCACAGCCCGTCGAAGATGCAGCTGAGCAGCGCGTTCGCGCCCAGGCGGGTCGCGCCGTGGTAAGCGAAGTTGACCTCGCCGAACGCGTAGAGCCCGCTGATGTTGGTCATCGCGTTGTTGTGCGCACCGATCGTCAGACCATGACCGGGCTGGGCGTCAATCGGGATCGGGTTGCCCGGCTTGTGCTCACCCAGCGGCGAATCCGGCTGGTAGTCACCCGGGGTGTAGGTCGTCCAGAGCCCGCCCATCGAGTAGTGGACGGCCGGGAAAATGCGCATCGGGGTGTAACGCGGATCGTCACCCACGAACTTCTCGTAGATGTCCATGATCCCGCCGAGCTTCTGGGTCAGGTATTCGGGGTCACGGTGCGTGAGATCGAGATAGACCTGGTTGGTGCCGTTGATCCCCATGCCCTCGTTGACACAGACATCGAAGATCTCACGCGTCGCGATATCACGCGGCACGAGGTTCCCGTACTTGGGGTAGCGCTCTTCAAGAATGTAGTAGCGTTCATTCTCGGGGATGTCCGTCGGTCGGCGGGTGTCGCCCTTCTTCTTGGGCACCCACACGCGTCCGCCCTCGCCACGCGCGGACTCGGACATGAGGCGGCACTTGTCGGCACCGGGGATCGCGGTCGGGTGGACCTGGATCATCTCAGGGTTGCCGTACCACGCGCCCGCCTGGTAGCAGCGGGACGCGGCGCCGCCGGTGCAGATGATGGAGTTGGTGGACTTGCCAAACACGAGCCCGCAGCCGCCGGTCGCCATGACGACGGCGTCGGCACGGAACGAGCGGATCTGCATCGTCCGCATGTCCTGAGCCACGATGCCCACGCACCGCTTGTCCTCGCCCTCACCCTCGGTGATCGGCCAGAGGAACTCCCAGAACTCCATCTTGTTGACCTTGCCCTCCGCGGCGAATCGGCGCGTCTGCTCGTCGAGAGCGTAGAGAAGCTGCTGCCCGGTGGTCGCACCGGCGAAGTGGGTTCGCTTGAAGAGCGAGCCGCCGAAGAGGCGCAGGTCGCGGAAACCCTCGCTTGAGCGGTTGAACGGGACGCCCATGCGATCGAGGAGGTCGATGATCTTGGGGGCCCAGTTGGCCATCTCAAGGACCGGGTGCTGGTCGTTGAGGACGTCGCCGCCGATCAGGGTCTCGTCGCCGTGCTGGTACTCAGAGTACCCCTGCTGGCGTGCGACCTCGTTTCAGGCGTTGATGACGCCCTGGGCGCACACCGAGTGCGATCGCTTGACCGGGACCATCGAGAAGAGATCGACCGGGACACCGGCCTCCGCGATGCGGACGGATGCCGCGAGCCCCGCGAGCCCCCCACCGACGACAATCACTCGTTTTTCATCAGCCATGGCTTTGCCTTTTCTTTCGTGATTCAGCTCGGGTGGGTTACCCGTCGGTGTTGCCTTGCGCTGCCTCGGCAGTCTCAGCATGCGATTCATCGTGGAGTTCTGCGGGGTGCTCTTCGCCCGAGAGCATCGCTTCCTCAATGGAGCGAGCCTGGTCGTAATCGAGTGTGGCGAAGCCAACGACGGACGCCCAGGCCATCACCATCAGGCCTGCGCCGAGCGCGGCACACACATAACCCCATCGCTTCTGCGCGGCACGGGAGATCGTGAAGCCCCAGGTGATCGCGGCGGTCCACAGCCCGTTGGCGAAGTGGAAGACCAGCGCGGTCACACCGATGAAGTAAAAGAGCGAGATGGCGATTCCCGCCGGCTGCATGCCCTCGGTGCTCCCCTGCATCACCGCGGCGAGCGTCGAGGACGCGTACTCGTGGGACCACTTGGTCCCGCCGGGCACAAGGAATGCCCAGCCCCACCGCAGCGTCGCGATGTGGTTGAAGATGAAGAAGATCCCGAAGTAGCCGGTGATGCGCTGCAGCGTGTAGCGGGCGTTCCCGCCGTACTTGTACGCGCCGTTATTGGCCTT
>CAXREY010000036.1:0-72319 GCA_964229845.1 Phycisphaerales bacterium UBA1924 | reverse complement strand
TCTTCGAGGATCTTGCGGCCGGCGTCGACGTTGGTGCCTTCGAGGCGGACGACGAGGGGGATGGTGAAGCCGATTTCCTTGGCGGCGTTGACGATGCCCTGGGCGATGATGTCGCAGCGCATGATGCCGCCGAAGATGTTGACGAGGATGCCGTTGACGGCGTCGTCACTCAGGATGATGCGGAATGCCTCGGTGACGGCTTCTTCGGTTGCGGAGCCGCCGACGTCGAGGAAGTTGGCGGGCTCGCCTTCGAAGAGCTTGATGGTGTCCATGGTGGCCATGGCGAGGCCGGCGCCGTTGACGAGGCAGCCGATGTTGCCGTCGAGGGCGATGTAGGAGAGGCCCATCTTGGAGGCGCGGACCTCGGCGGGGTTGTCCTCGGAGGGGTCGTAGAGCTCGGCGATGTCTTTGTGGCGGAAGGTGGCGTTGTCGTCGAAGTTGAACTTGGCGTCGATGGCCATGACCTTGCCGTGGGGGTCGGACTCGGTTGCGGGTGTGACGATGAGGGGGTTGATCTCGGCGAGGGCGCAGTCTTTGTCGGTGTAGAGCTTGGCGAGGCCGAGCATGATCTTGACGGCCTGGTTGATCTGCTTGCCCTTGAAGCCGAGCTTGAAGGCGACCTCGCGTGCCTGGTAGGGCTGGAGGCCGAGGATTGGGTGGAGGGGCGTTTTGACGATTGCGTCGGGGGTGTTTGCGGCGACTTCCTCGATCTCGACGCCGCCCTCGCGGGATGCGATGAGGGTGTTCTGGCGGGTGTTGCGGTCGGTGGTGATGGCGAGGTAGTACTCGTCGGGGACGCCCGCGTCACGCTCGGCGATATCGACGCCTGCGGCGATGAGGACCTTGTTGACGTCGAGGCCTTCGGGGCCGGTCTGGGCGGAGACCATTTTGTTGGAGAGCATGAACTTGGCGGCTTCGTGGGCTTCGTCGGGTGAGTTGACGAGCTTGACGAAGCCGGCCTTGCCGCGGCCGCCGGCGAAGACCTGGGCCTTGACGACGGCGAGGGTTGATTCCTGGGTGGCGGCGATGGATTTATAGGCCTGTGTGGCCTGGTCGGCGGAGGTGATGACCTCGCCTGCGGGGACGGGGATGCCGTATGCGGAGAGGAGGTCGCGTGCCTGGTACTCGTGGATCTTCATATTGGGGGCTCCGTCCCTTGGATTGGGTCTTGTGGGTTGGTGGGTGTATGGTAGTCTGGAAGGGTGTGCCCGTGTTCCTCCGGCTGCGGTGTATGTTTGCCGAATTGGGCGATTTTGGGATGGCCCGGATCTGTGGCTGGGCGGCGTGGGCGGCCTGATGATGGAGTGTGATTGAGATGATGCGTTTGAGCGGTGAGCGGTTTGGTGGCGTTGGCGTGGGGCTCGTGTGCCTCGGGGTGGTGTGTGGCGGCAGTGCTGGGGAGCCGATTTTTTCGGGTGCGCACTACTGGATGGCGATCTCGTCTCATTCGATCGCGACGGGCGATATCGATGGGGACGGGGTGGTGGACATTGCGTTCAACGATTACACGCTGAACCGGGTGGGGTATTGCTTTGGGCGTCGGGACGGGACGTTCGGGACGCCGGTGTATATCGAGTCGCTGGCGGGCCCGTTCGGTGTCGGGCTGGGGGATATGGACGGGGACGGGCACGTCGACCTGATGGTGTCGTTGCTGCAGGGTGATGAGGACCTTGCGATCTGGCTCGGTGATGGGCAGGGCGGGTTCGGGGATCGGATCCCGCTGTTCCAGTACTTCACGAATCGGTTCGCGGTGCTGGATGCGGACGGGGATGGGGACATGGACCTGTTCTCGGCGCAGCACGACGATGCGTATGTGTATTACAACGACGGGTCGCTGGGGTTTGGCGAGCCGGTGCGGTTTGAGACCGGCGATGACTCGCGGGGGTTCGACTGGGGCGATCTGAACGGTGATGGGGCGCTGGACTTTGTGACGGCGAACTATGAGTCGGGCGATGTGACGGTGATGCTGAGCGATGGGGCGGGCGGGTTCGGCGAGGAGATCGACTTTGCGTCCGGTGATGGGACGAGCGGCGTGGTGATTGTGGACTATGACGGGGATGGCGATGAGGACATCGTGGCGTGCAATGCGCTGGACGACACGGTGAGCCTGATCCGGAACATGGGTGCGCCGGGGTTCTTTGGGCCGGTGCCGCTGCCGACCGGCGCGTACCCGACGGGGGTGTACGCGACGGATCTGGGGCGGGACGGTGTGATGGATCTTGTTGTGACGTCTTCGGCGGAGGGCCGGTTTGATGTGCTGCGCGGGAACGGGGGCGGGGGCTTCCTGCTGTTCGAGTCGTACACGGTCCCGACGCCGATTTATGACGCGGAGATGGTGGATCTTGATTGCGATACGATCGACGACCTGCTGTATATCGGGCAGAACCTGGGGTATGTGGGGGCGAGCTTCGGGCAGGAGGACGGGTCGTTTTCGCCGCTGCGGTCGTACACGATCCGGGAGGAGCCGGAGGCGATCGACAGCGGCGACTTCAACGGGGATGGGATCGACGACTTTGCCGTGGGGTATGACGCGGCGGAACTGCTTGAGGTTTTTCTGTGCGATGCCGACGGGACGCCTCGGCTGGCGCACTCGTTCGATCTCGGGCAGGTACCCAACCGGATTGTTGTGCGTGATTTGGATGGGGATGGGCGGCAGGATCTGCTGGTATCGCTGCTGACGCTGCCGGAGGAGCCGAAGATTCTTGTGTACGCGGGGCGTGGCGATGGCGGGTTTGATCTCTCGGCGGAGTTGTACGGCGAGCATATTGCGCGGGATGTGTCTTCGGGTGATGTGGACGGTGATGGCCTGGTGGACGTGATCGCGCCGCTGTTTGCGCTCGGGCAGCTGGTGGTGTGGCACGCGGAGGGTGGGCTGGCGTATGGAGCGCCGGTGATCCTGGAGACGGGCGATCGCCCGGACGGCATCGCGGTGGGCGACCTTGACGGCGACGGGTACGACGACGTTGTGGTGCCGAGCTTGTTTGACCGGAAGGTGCAGACGTTCATGGGGTCCCCCACTGGCCTCGGCGGCGTGGTGTATGAGCTGGGGCTGCCCGGGCGCCCGAACGAGGTTGGGCTGGTTGACCTGAATGGGAACGGGCGGCTGGACCTGCTGATCGGGTTTGACAACTGGGACGCGATCGCGACCGCGTATGGCAACGGGCAGGGCCAGTTCACGCCGTCGGGGCGGCACGTCTCGGTGTACAACGTGTTCGGCTTTGAGGCGTCGGACTTTGACCTTGATGGGCACGCGGACCTGCTGGTGTGGCGTCGCAACACGCTGACCTTTGACCAGCACTTCGAGGTGCACCTCGGGCGGGGCGACGGCCGGTTCGATGCGCCGATGCTGCTGGACACGGGCGGCGGGTACCGCTCGTGGGCAGTGGGCGATATCGATGGGAACGGGTATCGGGATATCCTGACGCTCGACCCCGACTTCGATCTGCTGCGGATCCACCCGAACCGGACGGGCGAAAGCGGCTGCGCTGTCGACCTCGATTCCGATGGCGAGCTGAACCTGGCGGATGTGCAAATGTTTGTTGACTACCTGCTCGCGGGCGACCTGTGCGGCGACTTCAGCGGGGACGGGGTGATGAACTTCTTTGATATCGGCGCGTTCATCACGGCGTATCAGGCGGGTTGTGATTGAGGCGGTTGTGCGGTGATGGGCGTGTGTGCTGAAGCTTCTGGCGGATACGTTCGCAGGAGTCTCGGCGGTTGACGAGGCGTGTGCGGAAGATCGCCCTTGAGCTGGGCGGCCCTTGCATCTGGCGCCTTGGCAGCCCTGCGTGCGCCGGGCCCGGCCTGGTCTTTTCAAATGCTATTCGGCTTTGATATGCAACACAGTGTTGTGCAGTATCTTCGCCCTAATGCCACACTTTTGTGTTCTGTGCCGTTCTTTGCGGAACACTTGGCCATGTGGATCAGCGTATGTTTCGCACCCGACTCGCATGCGAACATGCTTATTGTGATCTGAAAACTTCAGGCAGTATCTGCGCATTTACACATTTCTTATATAGAAAGTCTGGCGACTCCGCTTGCGGCTGCGTGTGACGAGCAGTAGGTTCGCTGCACGTATTTCACACCACCAGATACAAGGGAGCATTATGTATCGAGTAGCAACAGTTCCGATTCTTCTCGCTGCTGCGGGTGCCGTTGGGCAGTCGTACACGACGTATCAGCTTGGCGATGCTTCGGCAGAGGCCGACGTGCAGTGGAGCGCCTTGGGCAAGATCAACTGGCGGCCGATCGTTTCGGCTGATCCTTGGCCGATGCTGGATTCCTCATCGAGCAGTGAGTATGACGATTTGTTCCTGAACTCGTCGATCTCGCCCAACGGGGAGCCGGGCATGACGCCGTACGGCGACGTGCTGGCGTATACGGCGCAGGGTGTTGGCGATGTAGACAACGATGGGTACGGCGACTTCGCGATCACGTGGTACACGGCGGACAAGGACCGCGGGGAGCCGTGCGACCCGGTGAGCGGGCACCCCCCTTCGTGGGCGAACAACCCCGCGAATACCACACCGACCGTTGTGGACGATCGCAGCGTGGGCAGCGGCGCTGGGCAGACCATGGACCGCGTTGGTTTTGTGCGGATCATGTCGGGAAATCCGAGTTATGCGAATACGTGCGCGGACTCGGGGGACATCGAGGATGATTTCTCGGATGCGCACTCCGGGGACTCGAACGACATCCGCCGGATCGGTGCGGAGGATTTCTGGGGCGGGGCGAACAACGCGATCTGGTCGCACGAGATCACGACGCTCGGGGATATCGACGGTTTCCCGGGCGATGAGATCATGCTGTGCGCGAACTCGAACCAGGTCGGGAAGGCCGAGATCTGGTCGTTCACGGATAAGTATGTTTCGTGCAACGAGACGGTCACCGAGAAGCGCTGGGTGCGGCTTCTGGTGATTGAGGAGGATCCTCCGGTAAGCCCCGAGAAGCAGGAGGAGTTCGGGTATCAGTCGTTCGAGGGTCCGCCGCCGAACTCGAGTTATGTGAGTCTGAGCCAGGACTTCAATAACGACGGGCAGGCCGACCTGATGATCGCCTCGAAGTGGTATCGCGATTCGAACGAGGGCCACGCGGTGAACTCCGGCGGCACCGGCACGGCTCGCCAGCAGGGGGCCGGCGCGGCATGGGTGTTCCTGTTGCCGACCGAGGATGTCTGGCAGGAGATCGACCGCGTGAGCGGCTTCGACAGCGACACGACGCACAACCGTCCGGAGATGCACCATTCTGGTGCGGATGATGTGACGGATCGCCTGCCGCTCACCATGACGACCGAAGATTACTCTGTCAAGATCGTGGGGAATCAGTTCAAGCATTCGCAGTTTGATCCCAGCGCGACGAAGTTCCCTCGTCATTTCGGGTTTGAGATCGCGCCGGCGGGGGATGTTGACGGCGATGGCAAGCTCGACCTTGCTGTCTCAGCGCCGCTCCATTACAGCGAATCCGAGTACAGCTCGACCCTCAGCGGATCGAACAACACGCTGAGCGATTTTCATACCGGGCGCTTGTACATCTACCTCAACGATTCGGTCGTGCGGGGCGATGATCCGTGGACTGACCTGAATCCGAAGTACTACTACGACGAGTACTCGATGGACTCGAACAAGAAGTGCAACAGCCAGCTGTACTATTTCTACGACGTGAGCGAGAACTCGATGAGCGGGAATCAGGTCGATTTCTACTCGGACGACGCGGATTTCATCATCGAGGGCGGGGAGACCGCTGGCAACTTTGACCAGCCCGCTTTTGCGCACCAGTTCCTGAGCGGGGTTGATCTTGACGGGACCACCTTTACGAACCTGCAGTCTGAGACCGATGTTCTGGGTGACCTAGCGATCTTCCACAACCGGATGAATGCTGTGTATGTCATCCGGGATCTCTACGACATCCTTGATGGCGCGAGTGTGCTCGATCCGTCTTCAACCACGGTGCTGTGGGATGCGGATGACTCGCTCGGCCCGACCGCGCATGCCGTGTTCGAGACCGACACGGATGTGTTCGGGATTCGGGGGCTGACGCACTCGACGCGCCCGACGTCGCAGCTGCCGATCTACGGCGTCCGCTCGATCGGGAGCATGGATTACGGGGCACCGAGCGGGCTGATGATCGGCGGTGACCAGGACAACGACGGCGACTGCGAGATCTTTGTGGGGTGTTCGAGCTCGAGCAACACGACGTACAACAACCCCGCGACGCTGCTGATCGATATCGAGGATCTGAGCGCGATGAGCGATGCTTCGCTGCTGGCGGAGTATCTGCCTGAGGACTTCGACTGGGAAGACTCGGCGATGTACAGCGCGGGTTCGTCGAGCGTGAAGTATCACCAGAGCAACGGTTTCAATGCCGGACAGTCGCAGGTCCGAGCGGTCGGGATGCGGGCGTGGCCGGTGTGGCAGACGGGTGCGGATGACACGCTGATCGGTGTGCGGCAGTTCCCGCGCCGGATCACGCAGTACCCGAGCCTGGATGTCGAGAGCTGGTTGAGCGTTCCTGGTATCGGTCTGACTTCGCTGTCGGGCGCAGACTACGACGCGCAGACGCTGGTGCCGGCTGGCAAGGCGTACTACCTGCAGAACAAGCTGCCCTGAGTGGCGGCCCGGTCTGAGTCTGAGCAGCCATCGCGTCGCGGTGGCTGTTTTTCATTGGCGTCATGCTGCTGGGTGGATGATGAAAAAACAGCACGGGCTCCCTCGAGCCCGTGCTGCCATTGTGATCAATGTGTTGCCGCGTCATCGGGTTTGATGAACGGCTGCGTCGCTGGATTAGCGGCGACGGCGTGCGGCGGTCATGCCGCCCAGGCCCAGCAGCGCGAGTGCGCTGGGTGCGGGGACGACGCTGTAGGTGCCGATGAAGGTTGCGCCAGCGCCGATGTCGTCGTCGGTGTCGGCATCGAAGTAGATATCGCCGGAGGTTGCGCCCGCGAGGAAGTCGGCGTACTGGAGTGCGTCGAGGGTCCATGTTGCGGAGCCGGAGAATGCCTGTGCACCGGCGTCAACGCCGACGGTGCCGTCGCTGGAGAAGCTCCAGATGTTCAGGCCGACGCTCGAGGAGCCGACGAAGCCCGAGGGGGTGCCGTCGGAGGGGTTGTTGAAGGTGGTGAGGTCGCCGGAGTCCGCCGCGAGGACGCCGCCGAAGCCGGCGCCGGGTGTCGCGAAGAAGTCGGCGAGGAGGAAGCCGGTGAAGTTCGAGGCCGAAGCGGATGCCGAGGCGAGGCCGTCGGTCGCGCTGATGGTGACCTGGTTGGTGACGGAGAGGTCGATCTCGAGGAGGACCTCTGAACCGATGCCTGCGGCGGCACCGGATGCTGCGACGGTGAGGCCTGCGATCATTGCGATCTTGTTCATATTCATTTCTCTCTTTCTCGTGGGTTGAGACAGGAACACACTCTTTGTGCCGGCGATCTCCTGTCTCGCGATCGTCGGCACACAAATGAAGACGCCCGCCTGAATGGGGCATCTGGAAAACACCAAGTCTGCGTGTTACCGATTGAGGGTCTCTCTTCTCATCTCGCGAAACACAACGGGACGGGGCCCTTGCTTGGGGTAGAAATGGTACCGCGAGAACGCGGGATTGCGAGTAGAAAACCCTCAAACTGGGGGTTTTTCAGGATAGGCGGGGTTACAGGTGTGTTGAGGTGGTTATCGGAGGTTGAAAGGCGGGAATCGTGCCTGTGGCTTGGTTCAGGTACCGTTCTCGTTTTCTCTCCGGAGCTGGCGGTAGAGGTGGTAGAAGCCGATGGCGCCGGCGGTGGTGATGAGGAGGGCGATGGCGAAGGACCAGGAGCCCTCTCCCGGGTGGTGGGTTTCGATGGCGTTGTAGATTGCGACGCCGAGGAATGGTGCGGTGAGGCCTCGGAGCCCGGTGAGTGTGACGTGGACGGCCATGTAGTCCTGTGATTTTTCGGGCTTGACGAAGGAGAGGTGGCCGAGGTTCCATGCGAGAGCGCCGCCGCCGAAGGCGATGCCTCGGAGGACGGAGGCGGCGTAGAGGAGCCAGAGGGTGTTGGTCTGGCCGGCGGTGAGGGCGAGGAGCATGGTTCCGACGAAGATCCATGAGTGGATGGCGCGGAACTGGATGACGTGGACTGAGTCGAGGAGCTTGGCCCAGAGTGGGATGGTAAAGGGCATCATCGCGAGTGGGACGACCTGGGTGAGGAGGATGCCGGGGAGGTAGTCGAGGTTGAACTGCTGCTTGGCGATGATGACGAAGGGGGTCCAGGACATCATGTTGCCCATGCCGATGAGGAGCTGGCAGATCTGGTAGTTGCGGTAGCTCTTGTCGTCGACGAGGACGCGGACGAGGGCGCGGAAGCGTGAGCCCTCGTTGCGTTTGGCGTCGCACTCTTCTTCGCGGAGGATGGACCGCTCGGAGCGGAGGCGGACGCGTGCGAATGCGGAGACGCCGGCGAGGGCGATGAAGCCGCCGACGGGGAAGAAGACGCGGAATGCGTCCTCGTTGGCCTGCATGGCGGCGCCGATGCCGATGGCGATGAGCGATGTGATGGTGACGGAGACGGTCTGGAACTTGCCGGTGACCTTGGCCCGCTGGGCGGGGTAGTTGACGCCCCAGACGGTGGCGCGGATGGTGACGATGCCAGCGAGGAGTGTGCGTGCGCCGAAGGCGGCGGTGACGATGAGGATCAGGCCTGCGGGGGTCTTTGGTGAGACGGCCATGAGGGCGACGCAGATGAGGACGCCGAGCTGGAGGGCGGTGATGAAGGGGACTTTGCGCTTGCCGCGTGCGAGGATGGCCCAGAGGAATGAGGTGATATTGGCGAGTGCGGGGGCGGCGATGAGGGCGCCTGCGGCGTAGTTGAGTGTGGTGTCGGGGACGATGCCGTCGTAGAGCTTGCGGACGATGAAGCCGATGACGCCGCCTTCTGTCGCGGCGATGGCCCACGGCATGAAGAACGCGGCTCGCAGCTCGCGCGCGTAGTTGGCTCGGGTGAGCCATGGCATGGCGTTGGGGTGGAACGAGAGGAATGCGAAGATGATGAATCGCACCGGCGTTGCGGCGTGGTAGAGGACCTTGCCCGGTACGGTGTCGGGGGAGGAAGAGTCTGGGGAGAAGAGGGGAGAACGCACGGGGGATACTAGCTTGTGATAGTGATCCTTCTCGTTTTGATCTTGTTCTGAATAGACTTGGGCATGAAACTCAGCACCTCTGACGGACGGTCGGTCACCATTTCGCAGATCTTTGGGATCGGGCGCAACTACGCGGCCCATGCGCATGAGCAGGGGCTTGAGGCGCCGGATCATCCGATGGTGTTTAGCAAGAACATCGCGTCGGTGATCGGGGATGGGGAGGACATCGTGATCCCCCCCATCGCTCGCGACCCGGGGTTCGGCGGGAACCAGACGGACTTTGAGGCGGAGCTGGCGGTGGTCATCGGGGTGCACTCGGGGGGTGCGTTCTGCAGGGACATGTCGGGCGAGGACGCGATGGACTGCGTGCTGGGCTACGCGTGTGCGAACGATGTGTCGGCTCGTTGGTGGCAGAAGAAGGGCTCGGGCGGGCAGTTCTGCCGGGGGAAGGGGTTTGATACGTTCTGCCCGATCGGGCCGAGACTGGTGACTCCGGCGGAGCTGAAGGCGAAGGGGCACGATGTCAACAACCTGAAGATCGAGTGCCGGGTGAATGGGGAGACGATGCAGTCGGCTCGGACGGATCAGATGATGTTCCCGGTGGCGACGCTGATCGAGGAGCTGAGCAAGGGGACGACGCTGATGCCGGGCACGGTGATTCTGACCGGGACGCCGAGCGGCGTGGGGATGGCGCGCGACCCGCAGGTGTGGCTTGGAGAGGGTAATGAGGTCGAGGTGGAGATCGAGGGGATCGGGGTGCTGGGGAATCGGGTTCGATTCGGCTGAAACGGATTGTTGTGGGCGGATGGTGCGTGTACACTGCGTCTCCCAGGATACGGAGATATGACACAAACATATGTATTTCAACGGGTTGGGCTGATAGCGGCTCTGCTTTCTGCGCCGCTTGCGGTTGCTGAAAGCGGGCTCGAGGTTGAGGCCTTGCTTTTGAGCCGCACCCAGCTTCCTGAGGTTTCGCACACCACGAATATTTTCGTCTATGGCGATCGTGTGTTCCCGACGCAGGGTTCGCACGGTGGGACGGCTGTGTTTGATATCGGCGTTGCGGGCAGCCCGGTGCTTGAGGCATTTGCGTCGAGCGCCTGCGATGGTCGGCATGTGAGCGCGTATCAGGATTTCATCCTGCTCTCGGATCTGTGCGGCGGGCTTTGGATCTACCAGCTCAACGGGACCATGGAGCCAACGCAGTTTCGCGGGATCGGCAATGATCCGCTGACGATCGAGTCGCTGGTGCATGATGAGCACCTGTTTGTGGCGGACGGGTTTGACGGGCCGAACTCGAGGTTGCGGGTGTTCACGTTCTCCGATCCGACGGATGTCTCGTTCGTGGGTCAGCTTGAGGGCTACGACCTGCGGGGCATGGCGCGCTTCGGCGATACGATCTTCGCGACCGCGGCGTACCCCGAGGCGTCTTTGTTGTGCATCGATGTGGCTGATCCCGCGATGCCGAGTGTCGTCGGGACGATCGGTCTGGGTGATGCCTCCTCGCTCGTCTATCGGGATGGCTTGGTGTACATCGCGTCCGATGAGGACGGGCTCTGGGTTGTGGATGTGCGCGATCCCGCAAGCCCGGCGTTGGCTGGTGTGTACGAGACGGACAATCGTGTGACGGATATCGACCTCTTTGGGGGTGTTGCGGTTGTGGGCACGGCGAGCACGACTGTTGAGTTCGTTGATGTGCGCGAGCCATCGCTGCCCGCGCTGATCGGCCAGCTCGATGTTGGGCTCGCCGCGTCACGGCTGGACGTGGAGGGATCGCGTCTGTTTATTGCGCATGGTGCGGATGGTTTCAGTGAGTATTCGCTGACATCGGGCTGCGGGTGCCCTGCGGACCTCGATGGCGACTGTGACCTGGATGTCGATGATGTGGGTGCATTTCTCGATGCGTACGGGGCGAATGATCCGGCAGGGGATTTCAACGGTGACGGCTCATGGACCTTCTTCGACGTGTCCGGGTTCCTCACGGCGTACAACGCGGGTTGCCCGTAATCGGGTATTTGTGAACCCGGGGCCCGCAGAACCCTTATAATGGGTTGTGCACGATCAAACACCAACCCGACTGAGTCGTTTCCGGCTGTGGGTCCGCTGTATCGCGGCCACGATGGCGGTCATGGCGTTCATCTCCACCGCGACGCTTGCCCAGGAGGGTGCTGGCGCGGCGGGGGTGACGCCGGTTGAGGTGTCGTCGATCCCGGCGGCGCGACAGGCGGATCGGGTGGTGGTGATCACGGTCGAGGGCGCGATCGACGCGACGACGGCGGTGAGCGTGAAGCGTCGCCTGGAGGCGGCGGAGCGTGCCGGGTTTGATGCGATGGTGCTGGAGGTCGACTCGCCCGGGGGTGACCTCGGTGCGTGCCTGGAGATCTCGCAGGCGATCAAGTCTTCCTCGATCCGCAACACGGTGGCGTGGGTGAATGACGAGGCGCACTCGGGGGGTGCGATCATCTCGCTGGCGTGCCGGGAGATCGTGACCAGCGATCCGTCGTCGTTCGGCGACGCGTTGATCATCCTTGTGGACCTGTTCGGCATGACGGGGATGCAGACGCTGACGCCGGAGCAGCGGACGAAGGCGCTGCCGCCGCTGATGGCGGACGTCGTGGACTCGGCGCGGCGGAGCGGGTACGACGAGTTCCTTGTGCAGGCGATCGTGACGGACGGTATCGAGCTGTGGCAGGTGGAGCATGTCGAGACGGGTGAGCGTCTCGCGATCAGCGAGAACGAGTACCGGGTGCTGTTCGAGAGCGAGCCGGCGCGTGGTCGCCCGATGCTGGCGCAGGTGACTGGTGGGGTGCGGACGTACCAGGCGGGGGATGGCGCGGCGGAACGGGAGGCGAGTGCTGATGCTGGTGTGGATGACGAAGATCCGGATGCTGCTTCGGCTGATCCCGGTGGGTCGCAAGATCCGCAGGGGGATCCTGTCGGGGATACGGGCGGGGTTTCGCAAACTGACGGGGAAGGGATGAGCGAGAACCCGGGGGGGTACATCCCGGCGAGCGATACGCTGGCGGATGTGGAGCGGGAGTTCGGGAACAGCGAGCGGGCCCTGGAGTTCGGGCTGGAGATCGAATCCGACCGCGTCGTGATCACGCCCGATGACCGGGGCCGCTACCGGCTGGTGGGTTACATCTCCGATGGGACGTCCGCGATCGTGATGCGGACGCAGGACATGCGTGACTTTGGGTTCAGCTCGGGCACGGTGCAGAATGATGAGGAGCTCAGGGCGTTTTTCGGCGCCGAGCAGCTCGTGCGGGCGAACGAGAACGTGTTCGAGAAGCTGGTGCGGTTCCTGACGAATCCGATCGTGAAGCTGTTCCTGATCGTGGTGTTCCTGCTGGCGTTGGGTGTTGAGATGCTGACGGCGGGGACGGGGATCGCGGGGGCTGTGGCGCTGGTGGCGCTGATCGTGCTGCTGGGGTCGAACTCGCTGATCGGGCTGAGCAGCTGGTGGGAGGTGCTGGCGATCGTGTGCGGTCTGCTGTGCCTCGCGGTTGAGCTGTTCGTGATGCCGGGCTTTGGTGTGTTCGGGGTTGTGGGGTTCCTGCTTGTGTTCGTGGGCCTGATCGGGACGTTCGTGAGCGCCGGCGGTTCGATGTCCTCGCCGAGGATGCAGCAGCAGCTGATCACGGGGTCCGTGGTGGTGCTGCTGGCGTTCGTGAGCGCGGGCGTGGGCTGGTGGCTGATTATCCGCAACGCCCAGAACCTGCCGTTGTTTGACCGCCTGATCCTGAGCAGCGCTTCGGGGGTCGGCGGGATGCCTCAGAAATCGATGCTGCACGCGATCGTGATGGATGATGGGTCGGTCAAGGTGGGCAGCGAGGGCGTGACGACGACGCCGCTGTACCCGATCGGGCAGGCGGACTTCGATGGTGAGATCGAGGATGTGCATTCGGCGTTCGGCCCGATCGAGCGCGGCGTGCGTGTGCGTGTCGTTTCCGCGACAAAGATGCGGATCGAGGTCGAGGAAGTCAGCGAAGACGGCCCAGATGCGGGGGCGGGTGCCCCGGGCGATGGGGACTCGCTGGCCGAAGCGTCGGGCGATGATGCGCAGACGGAGAACGCGTGATGGAGAGTCTGCTGCTGATCGGGATCGGGCTGCTGCTGCTGGGCTTGCTGCTGATGGTGCTCGAGGCGTTCGTGCCTTCGGGCGGGATCCTCGGCATTGGTGCGGCGATCTCCGCGGTTGCCGGGATCGTGTTCCTGTTCCGCCACGATCCGGTGTGGGGCGCGAGCGGGCTGCTGGTCACGGCGGTCCTGGGTCCGATGGCGTTTGTATCGGCGATCAAGATGCTGCCGAGCACGCCGTTCGGACGGACGATGGTCGGGCGGAGCGGCGAGGAGATCGCGGAGGAGCGTCAGGCGGCGCAGATGGAGCTGCGGGAGAAGCGGAACCGCCTGCTGGAGCAGGAGGGCACCGCGCTGACCCCGATGCGTCCGAGCGGGGTGATCGAGGTCAACGGCGAGCTTCACGACGGGATCGCGCGGGGCGGGCTGGTAGAGCGGGGCGAGCGTGTTCGAGTTGTGCGGGTGGACGGGCTGACGATCGAGGTGCGTTCGGCGGGCTGATGCGTCGCGTGTGACCTGTGGCGGGTATGATGGATGGGCGGGTACAGGAACCCGCGTCAATGTAAGGAGTGATGCATGTCACCAATCGTTTGGGTACTCATAGGTCTTGCTGCGATCGTGGTTCTGGCCGTGATCGCGGTGCTTTTCGCGTACTTCCAGCTGTGGTTCCAGGCGATCCTCTCGGGCGCCCGGGTGAGCCTGCTATCGATCATCGCGATGCGGTTCCGGAAGGTGAACCCGCAGGTCATCGTGATCAACAAGATCCGCCTGGTGAAGGCGGGGATCCACAATATTGAGACGGACGACCTCGAGGGGCATTACCTCGCGGGCGGTAACGTCGGGAATGTGGTGAGCGCGGTGATCGCGGCTTCGAACGCGAATATCGACCTCGACTGGGGCATCGCGACGGCGATCGACCTGGCGGGGCGTGACATCCTGGACGCGGTGAACACCTCGGTGAACCCGAAGGTGATCGACTGCCCCAACCCAAATCTGGGTCGCCCGACCATCGATGCTGTGGCGAAGGACGGCATCCAGCTCAAGGCCCGTGCCCGCGTGACGGTGCGGACGAACCTGGCCCGCCTTGTCGGTGGTGCGACGGAGGAGACCGTTGTGGCGCGTGTGGGCGAGGGCATCGTTTCGAGCATCGGTTCGGCGGAATCGCACGCGAAGGTGCTGGAAAACCCGGACGCGATCTCCAAAGCGGTGATCGGGCGTGGTCTGGACGCCGGGACGGCGTACGAGATCCTCTCGATCGATATCGCGGACGTGGATGTTGGCGAGAACATCGGGGCGAAGCTTCAGGAGGACCAGGCGCAAGCGGACACGAAGGTGGCCCAGGCGTTGGCCGAGAAGCGGCGTGCGATGGCGGTTGCTCAGGAGCAGGAGTTCCGGGCTGAGGAGCAGAAGAACCGTGCGTTGGTGGTTCTGGCCGAGGCCGAGGTGCCCAAGGCGATGGCCGAGGCGTTCCGCTCGGGCAACCTCGGTGTGATGGACTACTACCGGATGAAGAACATCAACGCGGACACGTCGATGCGTGACTCGATCGCGGATGACTCGAAACAGGGCTGATCCGGGATTTCCGGGTTGTGCATCCGGTAAGGTTTTGCTAGGATTGGACGCGTGTCATTATTAGGGCACGCGTTTTTTTCTATCTCCCAACATCATATTGGGATAGCGCAGGGGATGTTGCATGAGTCAGGGTGAGAAGATCTGTGTGCACTGCGGGAAGAGCTGTGCGGGGCAGGCGCGTGTGAAGGATTCGAGCGGGAACTACGCGCACACGGCGTGCGCCGAGCAGCGATCGGGTGATGCTTCGAAATCGCGTGGGCGCACGGCGGCGAGCGGTGAAGCGGGCACGATGGCGGCGATCCTTTCGGACCTGGATGCGAAGGACATGATCGGCGGCGAGCACTCGTGCCAGGGGTGCGGTTACCCGATGGAAGATGACGCGATGGTGTGCCTGCACTGCGGTTTCAACCGTGAGTCCGGGCGGCAGTATGGCACGAAGGTCGGTCGCGATCCGAACAAGGTGACGGCGGGCGGTAAAGCGCTCGGGGCGGGTGCCAAAGTGGGCGGTGCCGCGGCCGCCCCGCTCTTCCCGATCATCGGTGGATGCGTCGCGGGCCTGCTCGGTGCCGCGATTTGGGGTGGTATCGCGTATCAGTTCAACGTTGAGTTTGGATGGATTGCAGTCATCGTTGGGTTGTTGTGTGGCATTGGAACCGGGTTTGGTGCGCGTGGTGAGGGCGGCACCGTGGTCGGTGTCATCGCAGCGGTCATTGCTATCGGATCGATTGCGCTCGGGAAGTACATGGCGGTTACATGGACTGTGAACGACATCTTTGGTATGGATGAGTTCTCGCAGATTTCACTAGGCGAAGTCGATGAATCGTTGATTCTTACACGCGTGGCGGATGACATTTCTCGCGATTTTCTCGATGCGGGGCGGGACATCGATTGGCCGAATCCCGAGATCTTTATTGCCGCTGCAGAGTTCCCGGATGACTTCCCGGATGATGTCGTGGACGATACCTTCGAGATCTGGGATGAGATGACCCTTGGCGATAAGTTCGAGTATCGCAGCATGATTGCGGGCGAGTTTGATATCCGTCCGCGGGATGTTGATGACGAATGGATTCGTGAGACAATCGCGGCGGAGCTCTGTCTTGTGCGTCTTGACGCGGGCGAGACGCTTGCCTGGTCAGACCCATATCTGCCACTCAACGTGAGTTCGTGGCCAAGTGATTACCCTGATTCCATCCGCTCGCAAGCGACCGCACGCTGGGATGCGATGGACGTGAATGAGCAGCAGGACCTGCGGGTGTCGGTCATGGAAGAGCACAACATGCTCAGAGATCGCGATGGCGAGTTCGGCAAAGCGATCGTGAAAGAAGGATTTATCGAGAGCTATTCACACCCACTCGAGATACTCTTCGCGTTTCTCGCGATCGGTGCGGCTTACAAAGTCGCTGCGTACGAGTGAGCCGCACTAGTCGATATTGACGGCGATGTCCAGGCGGACGGTCTGTGGCTGCATGCAGGCCTGATCGGAGCATGGCTGGAACGAGATGCCGAGGACTGGATCGCCCTCCGAAGCCCCGATGCCCGGGGCTTTTTCGATGGCGATATCGAACTCGACGGTGCCGGTGTGGGCGTTGAACTCCCCCACCGATAGCACGCCCATGGGCTGGCCCTGGGGGTAGTCGGCGTAGACGGCGATGCCCTGGCCGGAGATGAGCCCGACGCGCATGGGGTAGAGGGACTTGGCGGCCTGTGAATCGCCGGCGTCGGCGGCCGCGATGTGGTAGCCGTTCTCGATCTGGAGGCGGATCTTGAAGGTGGCCGGGGTTTCGTCGGCGACGGTGATCTCGTCGGTGGAGACGAGGACGGCGACGGGCGATTTGGAACGCTCGAGCGAGTCGGAGCCGTCGCTCGCGGCGAAGTCCATCAGGGTGTGGTAGCGGTCTCGGCGTGCGAGCATGGTAAGCAGGGCGCGGGTGGAGTTGATGGTGCCCAGGGGGTGCTGGGCGAGGGTTGCGGAGATGGACTGCATGAGCTGGGCGGCGCGCTGGGCGAAGCGGGGCTCGCTGGTGCGGTGGGCGAGCTCGATGAGGGCGTGGAGCATGACGCCGGATGAGCCGGGTGTGGCGCCGTCGTGAAGCGAGCGTGTGCGGACGAAGAGGTCCTTGGCGTCCTCGCGGGTGTCGAAGTAGGTGCCCGAATCGTCGGCGAAGAGGGCGTGGGTCTCGTCTGCGAGGGCGATGATGTCTTCGAGTGGGAAGTCGTCGGCGGTCGATGGGTTCGCGTTGAGCGCGAGGAGCGCATCGAGCAGGTGGGCGTGGTCTTCGAGGAGGGTGGGGATGGCGCTGGTGCCGTCGCGGTGCGTGCGGAGGCGGGTGCCCGATTCGTCGCGCATGGTGTCGAGGATGAACCGGGCAGCGCTCTTGGCGGCGTTGATGTAGTCTTCACGCTCGAAGACGCGCCCGGCTTCGACGAGGGCGGGGATGAGCATCGCGTTCCAGGAGACGAGGACCTTGTCGTCGAGGCGCGGCTGCTTGCGGTTGGCGCGGTGTTTGAGGAGGGTGGTGTTGATGGTGCCCAGGTGCTCGAAGAAGGTGGGCGCGTCGAGCTTGTGGCGCTGTGCAAAGTCCTCGAAGCGTGAGGACAGGCGGAGTACGAAGCGGCGTGGCTCGGAGGGGTGGTGCGGGTCCTGGAAGTTGGGGGAGGCGTCGAGCCCGTAGAGGTCGATGGCGAGCTTGAGCAGGTCCGGGTGCTCGGCGAGGGCGGCTTCGAACTCTTCGCGGGTCCAGAGGTAGTTGAGGCCTTCCTTGCCGTCCACCTCGGCGTCCTGGGCGGAGTAGAAGCCGTTGATGCCCGGGTTGTCGGGGTCGGTCATCTCGGCGAGGCAGTAGTTGAGGGTCTGGCGGGCGACGCCGGCGTAGTAGTGGTCGTCGAATACTGCGGAGGCGCGGGTGTAGGTGCGTGCGAGCTGGGCGTTGTCGTAGAGCATCTTCTCGAAGTGCGGCACGGTCCAGAACTCGTCGACGCTGTATCGGTGGAAGCCGCCGGCGATCTGGTCGTGGATGCCTCCGGTGGCCATGGCGTCGAGGGTCTTGCGGAGCGCGAGGTCGATGGCGGATTTGGTGGCGCTGTCGGCGACGGGTCGCATGTCGAGGAGGAACTCGAGGAAGACGGGCTGGGGGAACTTGGGTGCGCCGGAGAAGCCGCCGTTGGTCTGGTCGAGGCGCTGGAGGAGGGATGCGAGGGCCTTGGTGAGGTGGGGTTCGCCGACGGGGACGGGGTCGGCGTTGGCGCTGACCTGCTCGGTGACGGCGTCGGCGAGGGTGTTGGATTGCTCGATGACCTCGTCGCGTCGTTCCTTCCATGCCTGGCTCAGCCCCTGGAGGACATCGGGGAACGACGGGCGGTTATGCATGGGCTCTGGCGGGAAGTAGGTGCCGGCGTAGAAGGGCTTGCGGGCGTCGGGTGTGAGGAAGACGGACATGGGCCAGCCGCCGCTGCCGGTGAAAGTGGTGGTTGCGGCCATGTAGATCTCGTCGAGGTCGGGGCGTTCCTCGCGGTCGACCTTGATGCAGACGAACCTGTCGTTCATGAGGCGTGCGATGTCTTCGGATTCGAAGGACTCGCGCTCCATGACGTGGCACCAGTAGCAGGTGGAGTAGCCGATGGAGAGGAAGACGGGGACGCCGCGGCGCTGGGCTTCCTCGAAGGCCTCGTCGGACCAGGGGTGCCAGTCGACGGGGTTGTGGGCGTGCTGGAGGAGGTAGGGGGAGGTCTCGTCGATGAGGCGGTTGGTGTGGGTCGCGTCCGTCATTGGGGATGGTACGCAGAGGGAGCGGAGATCGCGGAGGCCGCAGAGAAGATGGGTTGAACGCGAAGATCACGAAGGGGGCGAAGAGAATCTGGGTGGCCCGAAGGAGACGGAGTCTCCTTCGGGATGGAAGCTCACTCGTGCTGAACCCGAAGGAACCGAAGACGGTTCCATCGGGCCACCCTTCTGGTTTTTACCCCTGCGTGATGTATTCGCGGAGGGACATGACCTCGATGGTGAGGTCTTCGTTGCAGGCGGCGTTGAGGTCGCCGATGGAGATGAGGCCGTGGAGGGTGGTGCTGTCGCCGGGGTTGGTGATGGGGATGTGGCGGATCTTGCGTTTGGTCATGATCTCTCGGGCGTGCTCGAGGGGGGTGTTGGGCGAGCACGTGATAAGGTCTTTGGTCATGATGTCGTGCACGAGGGTCTCGGCGGGGTCGAGGCGCTGGGTGACGACGCGGGTGAGGATGTCTCGCTCGGTGATGATGCCCGCGATGTGGCCGAGGGTGTCGGTGACGATGAGCGCACCGATGCGGTAGAGGTTCATGCGCTCCGCGGCTTCCATGACGCTGCGGCCCTGACCGATGGTGTGGACGGTATTGTTGAGTTTCGCTTCGAGGAGTTGGGAGACGGTCTGCATGATCGATTCCTTTCGAGATCAATCAGCGGCCGCTTCCTGCAGTCTGTACGCCTGTCCGTGTGTGGCCTGTGTGGAAGTGGCCGATGATCTTGGACGGGTTCAGTATGACAGGTTTTGGGGGCTGGCGGAAGGGCTTTGGTGTGCGTTTTTGGTACGCGGAGGCCGCGAAGGGCCGCGGAGACGCAGAGAAGCGGGGTTGTACGCGAAGATCGCGGAGGGCTGGGCGCGTGCTCAGGAGCAGCTCTGGCCACATTCGGGGCATCTGGATTGTTCGATGCCCTGCAGGGAGTAGGCGCAGTTGAGGCAGCGATCTGCGTTGTTCAGTCTTGTGCGATCAGCCCTGAGTAAGCGATACCCGAGCAACGCAATCGCCAACGGGAGGAGGCTTTGCATGGCCTTCACCACCCGGACCAGATGGTCATCATGGCGCAGCGGTGCCCAGTTGGATGACTGGATCATGTCGCTGATCGCTGAATCCGTCGCGGGCTGGTCGGTTGCGTAAACACCCGTAACCGTTTCGATCCGGAGCCCGGTGTCGTACTGCAGCGGGTAGAACCCCGCGGTGCCGATGACTGTTCGAAAGAAGTAGACATCGATTGACGATACGGTGCCGTCGGGCGCTGTCGTCGACGCTGAAGCCAGGACAGGGCGTGTCCTGACCAGGTTGTGTGATAGCACGAGCATGATCGACAGGAGCACGATTGCTGCCAGGACCATGCGCGGAACCGACCTTGTCAGGTGCACCCTCGCTTTGTAGGTCTGTGTTGCCACGAATCAGTTATACGCGTTTGGATGGCGTTGGATCGATTCGCTTTGAACTCCCGTTGCGCTCGATCAGGGATCAGAGCCCGGCGCGTTCGAGGCGTTCGATCTCGCCGTCTTCCTTCTCAACGAGGATGATGTCGGCCTCGTCGATGAAGAGTCCGTGGTCGATGACGCCGGGGATGTCGTTGAGCTCGGTGGCGAGCTGGGCGAGGTTCTCGTCGCCGCGGAGCGAGGCGTCGAGGACGAGGTTGCCGTTGTCGGTGATGAAGAGGCGTCCGTCCATGTCCTGGCGGATGACGCCGTTGATGCCGATGTGTCGCAGGGCGTTGCGGGTCGAGACGAGCCCGAATGCCATGACGGCGATGGGCAGCGGCGTGCCGGCGCCGATCTGGGATTCGGCGACCTTGTTCTCGGTGACCATGAACACGGTGCGCTTGGATGCCCAGCAGATGATGCGTTCGCGGGTCATGGCGCCGCGGGAGCCCTTCATGACCTGCATGTGGCGGTCGACGGCGTCGGCACCGTCGATGAGGATGTCGAGCTCTTCGAGGAGGGCGAAGTCGGTGATGCGGAGCCCGAGCGAGCGGGCGAGGTCTTCGGCCTGATCTGAGGCGGCGACGCATTCGACGTCGAGGCCCTCGTCCTTGACGCGTTCGGCGAGGGCGGCGATGCCGCGTGCGGCGGTTCGGCCTGCGCCGAGGCCGACCTTCATGCCGGACTGGACCATCTCAACGGCGGCGTATGCGAGGGCGTCGGATTGGAGTCTTGATTCACTCAAACTTGATCCCCTGTGCCAGTGCAAGTGTATCCCCGAAACCGATGGTGCACGTCTGGCGGCGCATGTAGGCCTTCCAGGCGTCTGAGCCGGACTCGCGGCCGCCGCCGGTGTCCTTCTCGCCGCCGAAGGCCCCGCCGATCTCGGCGCCCGAGGTGCCGAGGTTGACGTAGGCGAGCCCGCAGTCTGAGCCCGCGCCGGAGGGGTCGAGGAATCGCTGGGCGCTGTTGGACGCGCCGGTGAAGATTGCGGAGCTCAGGCCCTGATCGACCGAGTTCTGCATGTCGATGGCTTCCTCGAGGGTCTTGAATGTGAAGACGTAGAGGATGGGGGCGAAGGTCTCTTCGTGTGCGATCGGGAGTTCGTTGGAATCCGGGACGCGGATGATTGTGGGCTTGACGAAGTGGCCGCCGGCGAGGTCGCCGGGCATGTCGGTGATGCGCTCGCCGCCGGTGAGGACGGTGGCGCCCTGGTCCTTGGCGGCCTTCACGGCGTGCTCGTAGGCGACGACGGACTGCTCGTTGATGAGCGGGCCCATGAGGACGCCGTCCTCGAGCGGGTCGCCGATCTTGACGGTCTCGTAGGCCTTGACGAGCTTATCGCAGAAATCGTCGGCGATGGATTCGTGGATGATCAGGCGGCGCGAAGTGGTGCAGCGCTGCCCGGCGGTGCCGACGGAGCCGAAGACGGTGGACTTGAGCGCGAGGTCGAGGTTCGCGTCCTCGGTGATGATGACGGCGTTGTTGCCGCCGAGCTCGAGCAGGCACTTGCCGAGGCGCTTGGCGACGGTGGCGCCGACGTGGCGGCCCATGCGGCAGGAGCCGGTGGCCGAGATCAGCGGGTAGCGCTTGTCGTTGATCATGGACTCGCCGACGATGTCGTCGGTGCCGATGACGTACTGGAAGATGTTCTCGTACCCCATCTCGGAGGCGACGCGCTGGGCGATCTCGTTGGTGGCGATGCATGTGAGCGGCGCCATGAGCGAGGGCTTCCAGACGCAGGTGTCGCCGCAGACCGCGGCGAGCATGGCGTTCCAGCCCCATACGGCGTTGGGGAAGTTGAAGGCGGTGATGATGCCGACGGGGCCCATGGGGAGCCACTGCTCCTTCATGGCGTGTTCCGGGCGCTCGGAGGGCATGGTCTTGCCGTAGAGCTGGCGGGATTGGCCGACGGCGAAGTCGGCGATGTCGATTGTCTCCTGGACCTCGCCGATGCCCTCGGCCTTGATCTTGCCCATCTCGAGGGTTTCGAGCGAGCCGAGTTCTTCGAGCACGTCGCGGTACGCGTTGCCGATGCGCCGCACGAGCTCGCCGCGCTTGGGGGCGGGGATCTTGCGGAACTCTTTGAATGCCTCGGCTGCCTGTGCGGTGATGCGCTCGTAGTCCTCCTTGGAGTCGAGCGTCACGCCGGCGATGGGCTTGCCGGTGGCGGGGTTCATGGAGAGGATGACGTTATCGTTCTCGGGAGTCTCGTCGCCGCGGACATCGGTGATGACGCGTGGGTGGTTGTCGAGGCCGAGTTTGGTAAGCAGTGCGTGGGTCATTGAACAACCATATGCGTGGACAGGGAAGATCGCCGGTCGGCGATGGTGGATTTCGGGTCGGCGGGCTCAGTCGGCGAGGAATCGCGTCATCGCGCTGATGTATGTTTCGTAATCCTCGACCTGCGGGATGTGCCCGATGCCGTCCAGCTCGACGAGCTGGGCGTTGGGGATGAGCGACTGCGCGTTCTTGCCGAGCTTCTCGTAGCGTCCGAGGGTGGCGCGGACCGCGGGCGAAACCAGATTCTTTCCCAGCGCGGTGCGGTCGCGGGTGCCGATGATGAGCAGGGTCGAGGGCTGGATGCGGTCGAAGTCGTGGATGACGGGCTGGGTGAAGATCATGTCGTAGGTGAGCGCGGAGACCCAGGCGAGGCGCTGCTTGTCGGGGCTCCGGGTCCAGTTCATCTGGAGCTTGGCGAGTTCTTCATACTCGGGTGCCCAGTTGCCGTCGTAGTAGCTTTCGCGCATGTAGTTGCGGACACCCTCGGGCGTTTTCTTGAGTTCGTTGGCGTACCACTGCTCGATGGTGAGGTAGGGGACGTGGTGCTGCCAGTCCTCGAGCCCGATGGGGTTGACGAGGATGAGCTTCTCGGTGCGATCGGGGAACATGAGCGCGAATCGTGAGGCCAGCATCCCGCCCATGGAGTGCCCCACCACCGCGACGTTGTCGACGCCGATCTCGTCGAGCAGGTTGCGTGTGTTGGTTGCGAGCGCGTGGAACGTGAACTGGTAGTGCTGGGGCTTGGATGACTTCCCGAAGCCGATCTGATCGGGGATGACGACGCGGTAGCCGATGTCGAGCAGGTCGTTGGCGGTGCGTTCCCACGAGCTGCCCGAGAAGTTCTTGCCGTGCATGAGCAGGACGGCGCGGCCGTTGGCGTGCTCTGGGTGGAGATCCATGTAGGCCATCTCCAGCTCCTGCTGCTGGGCCTCGAAGCGGTAGGTTTCGACGGGGAACGGGTAGGCCACACCGGTCAGTCGTGCGTCGTAGGACGCCGGGGTGAGGTCGGCGCTTTCGCGTGCCGGCTCGGGCTGGGTGCGCTGCTGATTGGTCTGCTGGGGACTGGAGCAGGCCGCGAGGATCAGCGATGATGCGGCGGCGAGTGCGAATGAAGCTATGCGAGGGAGCAAGAATGGCACGGGATCAATCCTTCCTTGGTATGCAGTCCGTTTCCGCAGGGATGGTAGTCCGCACCGCCAACGGATCGGGACGTGCGGAATCCGGGGGTGGGCGGCGCGTGGGGGCGAGCGATGGGATATGGTGTGCCTGTGCGCTCAGAGCAGGAACAACGGCACGGATGGGGCAGGGTTGGCATCGCGTTGCCGGTGGCGCATCTGCTTGCGCTGGCACCGCTGGATGTCTGGCTCGGGATGCTCGGGCGCGCGGACGGTGTGCGTCCGCGGTACTGGCCCCGCCTGGCGTTCGTTTTGTTTACCAGCTTCGTCGGGACGGCGATCTCGGTGCACGAGCGGGTGCTGTGGTGGATGTGGTCGTTGCTGCCGCAGAATCGGCGGCTGCTCGCCGAGCACACGCCGCAGGTGATTGTGATGCTTGGGTATTACCGATCGGGGACGACGCACCTGCAGAACCTGCTGGCGTGCGACGAGGGGTTTGTGACGCCTCGTTGGTATCAGTGCCTCGCGGGGCAGGGGTACGTGCTGGCGTGGTCGATTGTGCGGGTGCTGCTGGTGCCGTTCCTCGGGCGGACACGGCCGCAGGACCGGGTCGGCTTTGGGCCCGCCTGGCCCGGGGAGGACGACTTTGCGATGGCGACGTGGGGCGGGTGCTCTTCGATCGCGGGTCGGCATGTGTTCCCACGGAACCGGGACCGCTGGCAGAGCTGGCACGGGCTGGATGGGCTCGACGACAGGCAGCTCGGGCAGTGGCGATCGCTGACGCGGCGCTTTGTTTACAAGATCACACGCGGGAAGCGGGACCGGGTCGTGGTGCTCAAGAGCCCGAGCCACACGGCGCGGGTCGGCGAGCTGGACCGGTTGTTTGGCGGGCGTGTGCGCTTCGTGCACCTCGTGCGCGAGCCCGGCTCGGTGATCGACTCGAACGTGCGGATGTTCCACGCGCTGCGGAACCATGCGCTGCAGGAGCTACCGGGCGTGCAGGCGATCCGCGACGGGGTCGTCGAGGAGTATGACGCGACCGAGCGTAAGTGCAGCGATGAGCTGGCGGGCATCGACGCGTCGCGGTGGGTCCGGGTGCGGTTCAAGGACCTGCGCAGCGACCCCATGGGCACGCTGGGAAGAGTCTACACGGGGCTGGGGCTCACGCTTGACGACTCGGCACGGGCACGGGTTGGGGCGTATCTCGGTTCGCTGGGTTCCTACACGAGCGAGCGGGCGGCGATCGATCTCGGCGAGGTTTCGGAGCGTGAGCGCGATGTGTGCGCGGCCATGAACGCGCGCTACGGGCTGAGCACGCCGGCTGCGTCGGGGAAGCCGATCGAGTATGTCCCGCGCGGCGATGCTCGGGCGGCGCGGGGGGCTCTGGCGGCGGTGGCGATGGCGGCGGTGTGCTGGTGCGCGTGGCTCGGGCTGGTTGCGGGCCTGACGGCGACGGGGGCGCAGATGCGTCTGGTGGCGCTGGTGTGGCCGGTGGGTGCGGTGGTCGGGATTGCGGCGAAGAAAGCCGCCGGCGGGCGTGGATCGCGGGCGCTGGGGGTCTGGAGCGGGTTTCTGACGCTGGCGGTGGTCGTGACGGTGCTGTTCCCGATCAGTGTGGTGATCTGGAACTGGGCGAAGGACGACGGGTTTGATGCGTGGTGGTACCACAACTGGCGGAATGTGTGGCAGGCGCTGAGCGGGACGTCGAGCGTCGTGCTGGTGGTGCTGGGCGTGCTCAGCGCGTTCCGCCACGCGAGCGAGGACGGGCCGATCGTGCCCGGGCGGTGATTGGGCCTGAAAAGCCCGGCGATTTCGGCTAATGTCATCGCATGCTCAAGCTTTTTCTGGTCTTCCTGGGCGGTGGGTGCGGTGCGTCGCTGCGGTATGGGGCGGGGGTGCTGGTTGCGCGCATGACGCCCGCCGACGCGGACACCCCACACTGGCTGAGCATGTACCCGGTCGCGACGTTCGGCGTGAACCTGCTCGGGTGTGCGCTGATCGGGCTGGCGTGGGGGCTGCTGGGCGAGCCCAAGGAGGGCGACGAGGCGCTCCGCCTCGCGCTGGTGGTGGGCGTGCTGGGCGGGTTTACCACGTTCTCTTCGTTCGGGTGGGAGATGCTGGATCTGATGCAGGACGGGCGGGCGACGACGGCCATCGTGTACGCGGCTTTGAGCGTGGGTATCGGGCTGCTGTGCGCCTGGGCTGGGCACGCCCTGGGGCTGAGCCTGAGCGCTGGTTCGTAACTGAGATGGGAGCGAGACGATGGATATCTACGTGATCCGCCACGGCAAGGCGGAAGAGGATTCGAACTCGGGGCTCGACCGTGATCGGGTGCTGCGCCCGAAGGGGCACCGACAGGCCCAGTGGCTCGCCGAGACGATCGCCAGGCGCGATGTAAGGCCGGATCTTGTGCTGTCGTCGCCCTACCCGCGTGCGCGCGAGACGGCCGAGCCGATCTGGGAGGCGCTGGGGATGGAAGCGCAGATCGACGATCGCCTGGGCGCGGAGCGCTCGCTGAGCGACATGATGGACGTGCTCAATGATGCGAAGGGGAGCGGGTGCGTCGCGATCGTGAGCCACAACCCGAACTGCGCCCGGATCGTGAGCACGCTGTGCAACGGGCTGATGACCATGCCCGGTGCGCACCGGACAGGGGAGTTGGCGCACGTGCGGGTCGAAGGGGGCGAGCTTGTGGGCGGCGGGGAGCTGGTTGAGCGGCTGCGGATGGAGTGATGCTCTTGGGTGCCACTACTCGCGTCGAAGACGCGCAGTAGTGTCTTGCGTGGTTCAGAAGAGCACTACTGCGCCGCTGCGCGTCGAGTAGTGGCACCCTCAGTCGGCGTTGTTGTTCTCGTCATCATCCGACTGATCACCGATCTGCTCGCGGGCCCATGCCTCGATCTTGGGGATCTGGGTGGGGAGACTGGCGAAGATGATCTCGTGGCCGAAGGGGTAGGTCCATCGCTCGGGCTTGCCGAGGCGTTCGTAGAGCAGGTCGCCGGTGCTGGCGGGTACGGCCTTGTCGTTTGTGGCGTGCAGGACGAGGACCGGGAAGTCACGCATGCCCGGGGCGCTGTGGTAGGCGTCGAGCTTGGCGTGCTCGAGGTAGAGCGAGGTGAGCGTGTCGACCACGCCGGGCTCGGGCTTGCCGAGCTGGTCGCTGGACGGGTCGAAGTCCACGAGGATCGCGTCGATCCATGACTTGTAGTTGGACTCGATCATGATCTTGAGGAAGTTGGCACCGCCCGCGATGAGCACCGCCGCGTCGTACTGCTCGGGGGCGTAGGCGTACACACTCGGAAGCGCCATGGCGCCGCCGGACATGCCCAGCAGGACGACCGGCTTGTCTCGCATGTCGTCACGCTGGCCCATGACGTGTTCGAGGGCGGCGTCGGTCGCGTAGGCGCACTCGGCGACGCGTTGGTCGGCGACCTCCGCGGCCTGCGCCGCGACGTCGTCGCCCTTGCCGTCGAGATACTGGAGCATGAGGTGCTGCGTGTATCGCGAGGGGTGCGAGAGCATGCGGAGGACGGCGTAGCCCTTGCTGGTGAAGTAACGCTCTGTGGCGTCCACGATGGGTTCGGGGGTGCCGAACATGCCGGGCAGGAGCACGAGCGTGCCGCGTACTTCGCGGTCGGGGCGTGGGTCGCGGTAGGTGAACCATGTGCGTTCGAGCTCGATGTGGTCCTTGTCGGCGTCGATGGATGCGGTCTCGGGCTGGGCCTGCTGGGCGGAGACGTAGCGGAACGCGAGGTCGGGCGGGTCGATGAGAGGCTGATCGGAGAGGGTGTTCTCCGAGAAGATGAACGAGCCCGGCCCCTCGACCTTGAAGTTGAACGCGGATTCGATGCCGACCGCGGCCGCGAGCTTGGCGGCGTCCTCGTAGTCGGAGGGCGCGGTGCGTCCCTGATGATGTCGTCCGTAGTGGACGGCCCGGAGACGCTTGGCGGGGTCCATCTCGATGATGACGCCGCGGACTTCGGGGTCCTCACCCCATCGGCTTGGCCAGATGGATTCTGAGCTGTTCCTGACGTGGTGCTTGGGGGCGATCGCGGTATCGCCCGCGTAGCTCTGGGCCCCCATCGCGGGTGCGTGCACGGCGCGGCAGCCGGCGACGAGCACCATGATCGCACACAGGAACACGGATCTGGTTGCGGGTTTCATCATCGAAATCAACTCCGGGCGGTTCATGGGTCGATCATAGTGGATGCCGACCCGGGCTTGAACCCTACACTGAGCGATCCGGACGGAAAGCAGCGAGGTTCCCATTGAGTCAACAATCGACATCTTCGACTGATTCCCAGCAATCGCCCGTGCCCGTCGTCCGCTGCGGGCTCGGGGGCGTGCTGATGGGGCTGGCGAACCTGGTGCCGGGCATCTCAGGTGGGACGATGCTCGTGGCCTGCGGGATCTACACGCTGTTCATCGACGCGATCTCGGACGCGACACGCCTGCGGTTCAGCCGACGGACGCTGCTGACGCTGGGGTGCGTGGTGCTGGGCGCGGCGGTCGCGATCGGTGGGCTTGCCTCGGTGATCCACTGGTCGCTGGTGAATCACCGCTGGGTGATGTTCAGCATCTTCATTGGGCTGACGCTGGGCGGCGCGCCGATCATCTGGTCGATGGCGCGACCGATCAAGCGCGACACGTGGGCGGGGTTCATCGTGGGGATCGTGCTCATGGGTGGGCTGGTGGTGCTGCAGGAGAGCGGCGCGGGCGAAGGTGCCGGGCTCAGCGGGCCGTTCGGGCTGGCGCTCGGTGGCGCGGCGGCGGCGAGCGCGATGATCCTGCCGGGCGTGTCCGGGGCGTTTCTGCTGCTGCTGCTCGGGCAGTATGAGCCGATCATCGGGGCGATCAAGGACTCGGTGGGTGCGCTCAAGGACGGCGACTTCGGGGCGCTGATGTCCCAGATGGGCGTGGTGATCCCGGTGGGCATCGGGGTGCTGCTGGGTGTGGCGATCGTGAGCAACCTGCTGCGTTGGGTGCTGCACCACTACGAGCGGGTGACACTGGGCGTGCTGCTGGGGCTGATCATCGCGGCCCCGGCGGGGCTCTACCCCTTCCGCGTGGGTGTGCCGCCGGAGGCGGGCGACGAGATCAAGGGCGAACTGGTGACGGCGGAGAACCTCGAGGAGATGCGGGCCCCGGACAACGCGAAGGACTGGGCGCAGAAGGCGTTCAAGCCGAGCGTCGGGCAGATACTCGGTGCGCAGGGTCTGATCATCGCGGGGTTTGTGGGGACGATCGGGATCGCGAGACTGGGGCGGGAGAAGAAGAAGGTTTGATCAGCGTCCCATCTGCTGCTGCAACGAGCTCTTGATCATGTTGCGCATCATCTTGACCTGCATCTCGCTCAGGCCGGTGTCCTTGGGGTTGACGACCATGGCCGGGGCCCAGTGGTCGCCGGCGGGGGTGTAGCCCATCTCGATCAGCGAGGCCTCGAGCCCGGCCATGTGGCCGGCGCCGTAGAAGATGGCGATCTCGTCGTGCTGCGGCTGCTGCTCGATGGTGTCGATGAGGTACTCGATGACGACCTGGTTGCGCCCCTCGACGATGACCTGGTGCATGGCCTCGCCCTGATCGGCGAGCAGGTCGGACTCCTCGGCGAAGGCGAGCAGGTCCATCATGACGAGCTTCATCATGGAGGAGAGCTGGGGCGAGCGGGCGACGAAGTTGAGAACGAAGCCGGCGACCTTGGCGCCAAGGGACTCGCCGTCGAGCATCTTGAGCAGCTCGGTTGAGTCCTCGCCGTATTCGCTCAGCGCGTGCTGGAGCTGGTTGACGTCCATGTCCGCGTTGACCCAGTCGGGGTTGGTCGTGTCCATCTCGTCGAGCTGGAAGGAGACGCGGAGTGCGTTGGCGAGCTGGGTCTGGATGCCCTCGGGGGACTCGGCGGGCGCTTCGTCGGGGTTGACAGGCTCGGAGGCGCTGGTGATGTCGGCGTTGATGCCCTCGCCGCCTTCTTCGCCGTCGGCCCCGTAGGAGACGTACTCGATCTGAACGGACTTCACGTCGTCCACGATGCGGAAGCTGTTGCGTGTGACGATGGCGTTGCCCCAGGCGTCGGTGCGGACCGAGTTGACGATCGAGGCGATGCGGCGGTCCTCGCTCTTGGCCAGGTCACCGTAGCCGGAGGGGTAGTGCCCGTGCGATGCGCGGTACATCTGGGCGATGCTGACGAGCAGGTCCAGGCGCTTCTTCGTTGCTTCGGCCTTGGACTCGTTATCCAGATCGGGGTCGATCGGATCGAGCCCGGCGGGCTTGACGCCCTCGAAGAGGACGGTGTCGTAACTGTTGAGCAGCTCCTGCATCGCGGCGTAGTAGGGTTTGTCGGCGATGTGGATCGCGGACACGAGGTGCACGCGGGGCGCGTCCTTGTCTGGGGCTGCGAAGGTGCGGGTGCACATCTCGAGGATGATGTTGCCGTCAGGGTGTTCACTCACGCGTGTGTAGGGCTCCGACGCGAGGGCGGGCGTGATGAGCACGCAGGAGAGAATCGGGGTGATGCATCGCTGTACAAACTTTCGCATGGCTGCTCCGTCTTTGGAATGGTTCTTGATGATACCGGAACCCCTGAGGAAAAGCTGCGAACAGCTTTCGTGACGCGATTGGGACCGTGTGGGAAACGCATGTTTACTCGGAAAACTCATGTTTGGGTTTCACTGAGTGCTTGTGTTTCCCGACCTTGATCAGTAGGATCTGATATACCTTCAGGAGGTCCAGATGCGTCGAACCCAGTTATTGGTGTGCTTATCCGGTGCCGCACTGTCGTGCGGCTTGTCTCTTGCGGCCGAGCCGATCGCTCGCCCTGGCGATCCGGACGATGGTGTGCGTCGATCCGTGCAGCAGCGTGGGTTCGTGCCCTTCGATGGGGACGGGCCCCGGGTGCCGCGGGGCATGGGCCCGGCGGTGTACCCGGACGAGTTCCGGACGATCGACGGCAGCAGCAACAACCTGACGCACATCGAGTGGGGTGCCGCGGGCACCGAGATGATGCGGATGATGGGCGCGGAGTATTCGCTCAACGACGGGTCGGTTCCGGCGCGGATCGATGGGCCCAGCGCCCGCGCGGTGAGCAACGCGGTGCACGCGAGCCCCGGCGATGTTCCAAACGCCAACGGCGCATCGGACTACCTCTGGCAGTGGGGTCAGTTCCTCGATCACGACATCACCGAATCACCGATCGGCACGGACACCTTTGACATCGGTGTCCCCGCGGGCGATCCCTGGTTTGATCCGATGAACACGGGCACTCAGATCATCGGTATGCACCGTTCCGAGTACGCGATTGACGTGAACGGCAAGCGCCAGCAGCTCAACAACATCACGGCCTTCATCGACGCGTCCAACGTGTACGGCTCTGAGGACGAGGTGGCGCACTGGCTGCGGACGAACGACGGGACCGGGATGCTCAAAACGAGCGACGGGGACCTGCTGCCGTACAACACGGCGGGGCTTCCCAACGCCCCGACGAGCGATGACCCGACGCTGTTCGTGGGTGGCGACATCCGCGCCAACGAGCAGTCCGCGCTGACGGCCATGCACACCCTGTTCGTGCGTGAGCACAACTACTGGGCGCAGCAGATGGCGGCGCAGTTCCCCGACGCGGACGGCGACGAGCTCTATGAGCGTGCCCGCGCGATCGTGGCGGCGGAGATGCAGGCCATCACCTTCAACGAGTTCCTGCCGGTCCTGCTCGGCGCGGACGCCATGGGCACGTACGGCGGCTACGACGACACGATGAAGCCGATGATCGCCAATGAGTTCGCGGCCGCGGCGTACCGGGTGGGACACACGATGCTCTCGCCGAATCTTCGTCGGCTCGAGGCCACGGACCAGATCGCGACCGAGGGTGATCTCCCGCTCCGCGACGCGTTCTTTACGCCGGCGAACATCGAGGATCACGGCATCGATACGATCCTGCGTGGTCTCGCGTCGCAGAAGGCGCAGGAGATCGATGCGTACGTGGTCGATGACATCCGCAACTTCCTCTTCGGGCCTCCCGGCTCGGGCGGGTTTGATCTGGCGAGCCTGAACATCCAGCGTGGCCGAGACCACGGGATCCCCCACTACAACGCGCTGCGTGGCATGGCGGGGCTCACACCGGTGAGCGACTTCTCCGAGATCTCCTCGGACCCGGACGTCGTCGCCGGCCTCGCGAGTGTCTACGCGGATGTCGATTCGATCGACCCGTGGGTCGGCCTGCTCGCGGAGGACCACGCGCCTGGCGCGATGGTCGGCCCGACCCTGGCGATGATCCTCGGGGATCAGTTCCAGCGCCTGCGTACGGCCGATCGGTTCTGGTACGAGTCGTACCTGCCGGCGGACATGATCGCGCTGGTCGAGGCGCAGACGCTCTCGGTGATCATTCAGCGGAACACCGGCATCGGCGCGGAGCTGAGCGACAACGTGTTCATGGCGGCCGAGCCCTGCCCGGCGGACGTGAACAACGACGGCGTGATCGACTACTTTGATGTCAGCGCCTACATCGGCCTGTTCTCCGCGGAAGACCCGCGTGCGGACTACGCCGGGCACGACGGCGTGTTCGATTTCTTTGATGTCAGCGATTTCCTCGACGCGTACAACGCGGGCTGCCCGTAAGGACCCCGGCAGCAATCAGATCAAAAGCCCCGACGGAACCCGTCGGGGCTTTTTTTACGCCTGTGCCATCATGAACTGAATCATCTGATCAGGGCGAGGGGTGCCCTGACGCGTTATGGGCACCCTGCGTTGAAAGCGCTCAGGAACGCACTGACATCGAAAAAATCGAAGGAGCCGTCGCCCGTGAAGTCCGCGATGTCGTCCATCGCGTTGAACGCGCTGAGGAACGCGCTGACATCAAAGAAATCCAGACTGCCGTCGCCGTTGAGGTCGGCAGCGCACGCCGCAGCAGGCGGGAACGCGATATCGCCCGGCTGAACCGGCGGGATGCCGTCCTGATCGTTGGGCCCGAAGCTGTCACCGAGGGTGTAGGTGGTTCCGTCGGTGGAGAACGTGTTGATCTGGCTGAAGAAGTCTGGGAATGTGCCGTAGCCGACGGCGGCGTGGTAGCCGACATCACCCCGGGACCAGTCGATCGTCATGCCCTGACTGAAGTTGTTGTCCTGGGGGAGCGCGATGAGCGGCGTGACGGCGACCGAGACGTCTTCCGTGACATAGATCGCGTCGGAGTTCTGATCCTGCAGGTACATCCGCCCCTGCGAATCGAAGGCGAAGCCGTTGATGACGTGCGGCGCGGCCAGCCCGGAGAAGAGCCCGAGGTCGGTGACGAGCCCGGTGTCGAGATGGATCTCGTAGAGTCGGGTCATGGATGCCTGGCGGGTGTTGATGCCGTACATCTTCCCGTCCGCCGGGTTGAACGCGATGTCCTGGAGCGTCTGCAGGTTGATTCCGACGGGCGAGGCGACGCCGGTCGTCATGTCGACGCTGTAGAGGCCGGAGGCAGCGCCGCCGGTGGACTTGTAGAAGGACGCGTAGGCCCACAGGTTTCCGTCGGCGTCGAAGTCCATGCCGCCGAACCCGATGTTGCCCACGCCCATTGAACCGATCACGGTGTAACCGCTCGGGTTGGCGGGGTCGAACATGATCAGGTTGTCGGAGTCGTCGGCGTTGTTGTTCTGGCTGTTCGGTGCGTAGGCGAGTGGGCCGCCGGCGAGTGCGAGCGCGGCGCACCCGGCGAGGCATCCCAGCACGGTGCTGATGTTTTTCATGGCGTTGTGTTCCTTTCGTTGGCGAGTGTTCGCGGAACGTGGGTCATCGACGGCGGCGTGCGGCCGCGAGCCCGCCTAGGCCGAGCAGGGCGATCGACGACGGCGTCGGGATGAAGTTCACCTGGAGATCATCGAGCACGATCGGAGCGCTGGGGCTCGAGCTGCCGTGGATGACCACGCTGTGGAACGCGACGTCGGAGTGGAAGCCGAACCATGTCCAATCGTTGAGCGGGATGTCGAGCGAGAGGGATTGGATGAGCTGGTTGTCCTCATCGAAGAAGCTGATGCTGCCACCGCTGTGAATGTCGACGGTGCCGAAGTATCCGCCGAAATCGGTCGCGCCCTGGTCGAACTCGATGACTGCCCACCCGGTGGGGAAGCCGCCCATGAAGTTGCCGTTGTAGGCGAAGATGGTTTCGTCGGTCAGGAAGCTGGTGAGGTTGATCGCGGCGATGACCTGGTTGGCGAGCTCGTCGGTGATCGTGGCGTGCCCGTTGAAGATGGGGACATCACCGAACACGGATCCGGGGGGGCCGATGAGCTCGAAGGTCTCGAACTGATCGCCGAAGAACGGGTCGATTGTGGTGATGTCTGCGGCCGCGGGCAGCGCGAGCCCAGCGATGATGCTGCATGCGATGAACTGTTTCATGATTGGATCCTCTTCTCTCCACGAGCGGGTTGTGTGTAGGCCGTGCCGCACCTGGAACGCGAGACGATCGCAGACCCGGGGCACGCGGCCGGTGCCAGAAATGCCAGCGTACCGGTGGGGGGAGGCGGGTGCAAGTGTTTTTGCGACTGTTCGCAGAAATATCTCTGCGAACTGGATTTTTCGTGGTATCATGGTGCTCAGGGCGACGCCAAACTCGTTTTCTGACCCTCTACCGCCCCTGAGAAGCCCCAAAACCGCTACGCTCAACGATCATGCCCCCAACCACCACCCCCCAGCCCGGTCAGCAGAACTTCTCGAACGACGCGCACGAGGTGGTGCGTGGGCTCCGGGTCGCGTTTTCTGAGCTGCTGATGTCGATCGGGGCGGACCCGAGCACGCCGGGCTCGATCAGCGAGCACCTGGGGCTGAACAAGAACCTGGCATGGAAGCTGACGAAGATCATCGGGGCCGAGGACCCGGCCGCGGCACTCGAGCAGATGCCCGGCCCGCCCGGTATCCGGATCCTGCTCAAGGGGATCGAGAAGACGAAGGCGGAGCCGCCGCTCGTGCAGACGGCGCGGGACGCGATCAGCGATTACGAGCGCCTCATCGAGGTGCATACCGGGGATCGCGCGACGCTGGACATGATGGGCAGCAACCTGGCAACGAAGGGTCGTCAGTCGCGCGACGAGCAGCACCGCAAGCTGCTGTTCCAGGGGTCGAGCTATGTGTGGGGCGCACAGGCACGGACACTGCTGAAGATCGGCATGATGATGCCTTCTGACCGCGAGGGGTGCGTGGATCTGGCGAACGTGAACTCGTTCATCGACTTCCGGCGGATCCGCCCGGATGTGTCATGGATCATGTCCCGTCGTTCAAGCTCGGACGATGCGCAGCGCAGCGGGAACGCGTACGCGCTGGAGGCGTTGGATCGGACATACGCGCAGGGGGAACACGTTGCGCCGCTCATGCCCGAGTTCTGCTCGGACCCGATGCCCGAGCTCCGGCGGGTCAAGGACCGCGACGCGGAGAGCTACGAGCTGACGGAAGGCCCCGCGGGCAACACGGGCGCGCTGACGTGCACCGCCGGGACGATGCACCGTGAACTGCCGATGTATGGCACCCCAGAGAACAGCTGGGGCACGCACATCGCGCGCTGCGAGGTCCCAAGCGAGCTGATGATCGTGGACATGCTGTTCCATCGTGATCTGGCCTTCGCGATGGATCCCATCGTGGAGCTGTATTCCGATGTTGCGGGCATGACGAGCACGCACGTCCGCACGAAGCTGCACCTGAGCGAGCAGCTGATGGACCTGGGCGTGAGCAGGACGCCGCCCCCGACGCCGCAGTTCGCGCGGTACCGCGCGATGATCGACTGGCTGATGGACCGGACGGGGTATGCGTACGAGGATTTCCACGCGTTCCGGATCAAGATCGCGTACCCGGCGTTCCCGACGGCGCTCGAGATCAAGCACCCGCTGCCGATGCGTGGGGATGCGTGAACAGGTGAGATCAGGCCTTGACCAGGCCCTCGCGGATGGCCCAGCGTGAGAGCTCCACGCGGTTGGTGCTGTTGGTCTTGGTCAGCGCGGAGCTGATCTGATTATCGATTGTCTTCGGTGATCGGTGGATGGCTTCCGCGATCTGGACGGTGGTCATCCCCTGCGCAACGAGGCGGACGACGCTGAGCTCACGGGGCGTGAGCGTCAGCACCTTGAGCTCTGCCTGCGATGACGACTTGTCGGCGGTCATGCGATCGCGGACCTCGTCGGAGTAGATGGCGTGGCCGGAGTGCACGGCTCGGATGCCATCGACCACGGCCTCGGCGGGCTCGTGCTTGGTCAGGAATCCGCCCACGCGCATCTGGATGGCGCGCGCGATGTGCGTGTCCGTCGGGTAGGCCGTCAGCACCAGGAGCTTGGACCCGTTCGACTGCGCGATCCCCTCTGCCGCGCGATCGAGCGGGTCCCCGCCGGGCATCTCGAGGTCGCAGATGACCACGTCCGGCTGGTGCTCCGTGATGGCTGATACGATATCGTCGGGCTTGCTGACGCGCGCGACGACCTGGATGTCGCCGCTGTCTTCGAGGACGGCGCTCAACGCATCGGCCACGATCTTGTGATCATCAATAATGAGGACTCGGATGTTGTCGGTGTTTGTCATTTCCATCATCACTGCACGCAGCGTGCTGCGTTCTCCGCTACCCTGTGTGTGCCAGTTCTTGGCTTAGGGAGATTCTACTAATCGGTAGTAGATTTTACCTATAAAATTCGGTTGTTTCACTATTAATTCCGGTCATACGCCATGGTCACACTCGATCCAAAGGAAACGCTCTCCAAAGTCCGCTTCTACTTGATGTACTCGTGCGCCATTCTTGTGGCACAACTGATCGGATACACAACGTTTTATGGTGTGACCTCCGCGAGCGTGCTCTGGCCTTGCGCGGGTGTGTTCGGCGCATCGCTTGTGATCAGTCATCGTAAGCACTGGATACCAATGACGTTGATCATGATCGCGATCGATCAGACGATGTACCTTCTGCTTCGCGAGTCGTATCCCGGTCGTCTTGGCCAGTTCACGATGGGCGTCAAACTTGTGTACAACCCCACGATCGGGGTGGTGTTTGCCCTGATTGTTCAGAGGTATGTGCCCGAACGCCGCCCGCTTGGTTCGCTTCGTGCGCTGGCGATCTACATCCTGATCGCGGTGTTCGCGAACATGCTCATCTTCGCACTCCTGTGCTGGTCCGTGGTTGGCTTGTTTATTGAAGATCTGAATGTCATCACACGCTGGCAGCAGTGGAGTTATTCCGGGATCTCGGGGATGCTCGCGTACGCGACACCGATTATCGTGATCGCGAACCGTCTGGACGAGCGACTGGAGCTGATTCCGCGGCCTTGGGAAGCGATCTGTTATGGGCTGGTCTTTGTCGGAACGTCGGTGTATCTCTTCGCGTATCAGCGTGGCGAGCTGCTGCTGCAGCCGTACCAGTTCGTGGTGCTGCTGCCGCTGTTCGCGTGGGTGGTCTCCCGGTTTGGGCCGGTGCTGCTGACGGTTTCCGCGTGTGTGCTCATGACGATCATCATGGTGGGGATGAGCTTCGGGAAGGGGCCGTTCCATGTGGACGGTCGCGCCGCGGAGACGGACGTGCTGGTGGCTCAGGGCGTGATGGTTCCTGGCTTGCTGACACTGTTGTTTATTACAGCGCTTCTTGAGAGTATCCGCATGCAGTACGCGAAGCAGATCGAGACCGAGAAGCACCTGCGGCGGGTCGATCGGATCCAGTCGCTGGGGACCATGGCGAGCGGTGTCGCGCATGACTTTGGGAACCTGGCCATCGCGTTGCGCGCCTACCAGTCGATCCTGCGATCGAACATGAAGAATGAGAGCGAGCGGGTGCGGGAGGCGATCATGGGGATTGAGGAGATCGCGGACGGTGCGCAATCGCTGACCGGCGCGTTGATGACGTTCGCGCGGGACGAGACGCGGGAGATAGAGGACGAGCCCAAGGTCTCGGAGCTGTGTGACAGCGTGCGCGCCGCGGTGACGTCGATCAATCCGATCTACAAGGAGCGGTACGAGATCGTTGTGCGGCTGCCGGAAGACCCGCTCTGGGTGGGCATATCGAAGAACGATCTTCGCCGCATGCTCGGGAACCTGATCATCAACTCGTTCGATGCCTCGGAGCCTGGGCAGCACATCGTGGTGAAGGTCTTCCGCAAGGACAATCATGCGCGGCTGGTCATCGCGGACCACGGGTCGGGCATCCCCGATGAGGTCATGAACCGGATCTTCGATCCGTTCTTCACGACCAAACCACGCGGCAAGGGAACCGGGCTGGGGCTCGCGGTGGTCTCTGGCCTTGTGCGCGACGCGGACGGCGAGCTGGACATCGACTCGTCACCGGGCGTCGGCACCTCGATCACGATCACGCTGCCGCTCGTTCCGCAGCCCGCAGAGGATTAAACCGCAGCCAGCCCCGCGTCAGCCTTCGTCGAGCTCAGTTCCCGGGCGAGCGATTCGATTGCTCGGGTGAGGATGTCGATGGACCGCTGGTATTCTTCGAGGTTGATGTGCTCGTTTGGCGTGTGATCGAGGGCGCTGTCTCCCGGGCCGTAGGCGGCGATCGGGCACTTCCAGATCGGCGCGACGACATTGAGGTCGGCGGTGCCGGTCTTGAGCTTGGGCCTCGGGCGGTAGCCCTCGGCGCGGATGGCGCTGCTCAGGGCACGCACGACGGGATCGGATCGGTCTGTGGCGTGCGCGACCTCGGGGCCTTCGAATGTGAGATCGATGCGGAGCTCGGGGTGGGTCTCCTGCTGCTCGTTGCGGAGGTTGTGGAGGATTTCGATGAGCTGCTTGGGCGACACTCCGGGCGGGAGTCGGAACCCGGCTTCGAGTCGGGCGTGCTGTTCGAGCCCGTTGCTTGTTGACGCGAGCTCGCGGAGGGTGGCCTGGATCTGGTAGAACGCGCCGTTGATGCCCTCGTTGAACGACTCGGCACGCGCGAGGATGCGCTGCCAGAGCACGTGGATCTGGTCGCACGCGGAGCGTTGCTGCCCGGCGGTGTGGGTGTTGGGGCAGGTGGCGCGGGCGGTCATGAGCAGGCGTCCCTTGTAGCCGAGGGTGACGCCGTCGAAGCCCGAGGGCTCGCCGATGATGCAGGCGTCTGGTCGCCACTGGGGCGCGAGGTGGCGTGCACCGATCGAGCCGGCGGTCTCCTCCCCCACCGCGCCCGCGACGCGCAGGTCCACCCCTTCGGGGAGGTTGGCGCGCGAGGCGGCGATGAGCATGGCGCAGAGCGGTCCCTTGGCGTCGACGCTGCCGCGCCCGTAGAGATCGCCCTCCTCGGTCCTCACACGGATATACCCCGAAACCGTGTCGATATGACCAAGGAGGGCGATCTGAACGGCGCGGCCGGATGGCGCGTCGTTGTTGACCGTGGAACGGAGGGCGATCGCGTTGCCCGCTTCGTCGACGTGTGCATCCAGACCCAGCGCCGACGCGTGGCGCACGAATACCCCGGCCGCGTCTACCTCGTCCCCTGAGACGCTCGGCGTGGAGACCACATCGTACAGGATCTGGGCTTCGGGCGAAAGTCGGTCACGGTCGGGGTTGGTACTCATGCGTTCACCTGTTGTGGGCTTGGCGTGCTGGCGGCTTGTGTAAATGTGGTTCCTCTCCCGGCGCGGGCGCTGGCGATGGGGGTATCCCCCCCGGCGCTGGCGATGACGACGCGGTCGACGCCCCCTGTGAGCGCCTCCTCCGCGGCGAGGACCTTGTTCTTCATGCGTCCCTTCGCGGCTTCGCGGGCGATCTCGATCCCGTCCGCGTCCACGGATTCGATGAGCGAGCCCGCGTCGGTGTGGTCGCGGAGCAGGCCCGGGACGTTGGAGAGCAGGAGCAGCTCGTCTGCGCCGAGCGCCGCGGCGGTCGCGGCGGCGGCGCGGTCCGCGTCCACGTTGATCGCGATGCCCTCGGGCGTGATCGCGGGCGGGGTGAGCACGGGCACGCGTCCGAGTGACATGATGGTTTGAAGGAACTCGGCGTCCACGGACTCGACGCGCCCGGAGAGGTCGTCGCGGATGATGATCGTGCGTCCCTCGTCGTCGACGGCGCGGATGGCGCTCTTGCGTGATCCGGTCCAGATGCCCGCGTCGATGCCGCTGAAGCCGACCGCGTCCACACCCGCGGCGCGGAGGGACTCGACGACGGCCTTGTTGACCTTGCCGCAGTAGACCATCTCGAAGATCTCGAGGGTCTGTCGATCGGTGCGGCGCGACTGGTGACCGCTGGGGCTGGTGATGGTCTGGGTGGGGTGGCCGAGTGCTTCGGCGAGCACGTTGGTCTCGTGGGAGCCGCCGTGCACGAGGATGACGCGGATGCCCGAGCGGGTGAGCTCGGCGATCTCGCTGGTGAGGTTGGTGGGGTCGATGCCCTCGCCGCCTCCGACCTTGATGACGATGGTGTGTGGTGTGTTGCTCATGGTGGTCTCTCTGTCTCTGGTCATGCGGGGTGCAGCCCGGGGAAGGTGAGCCCGGTTGTCTCGGGCAGCCCCAGGGCGATGTTCATGGATTGGACGGCGGAACCCGCGGCGCCCTTCACGAGGTTGTCGATGGCGCAGAAGGTGATCACGCGCCCGGAGCGCTCGTCGATGGCGAAGCCGACGTCGGCGTGGTTGGAGCCGACGAGGATGCGGGGGTCGGGGAACTTGTGCGGGCCCTGTCGGTCGGCGACGATGCGGACGAAGGGCTCGTCGTTGTACGCGCCGCGGAAGAGCTTCCAGAGGTTCTTGGTTTCCAGCCGCTCGTTTGTCTCGATATGGGCCGTACAGAGCACGCCACGCACCATGTCGATGGCGGTGATGGTCGCGTCGACGTCGAGATCGGCACCCAGGTTCTGCTCGACCTCGGCGAGGTGGCGGTGCCCGGAGGCGCTGTAGGTGCGGGCGGTGCGTGCGCGGACGGGGTGGTGCGAGCCGGCGCTGGGATCAGCGCCGGCTTCGGACGATCCGACCTTGACGTCGCAGATGGCCCGGCGGATCAGCCCGGCGTCCGCGAGGGGCTTGAGCGCGAGGGTCATGGCGGTCGCGTTGCACCCGACGCCGGAGATCAGCGATGCGCCGGCGAGGTTCTCGCGGTTGACTTCGGGCAGCCCGTACTGGGCGGTCGCGAGCGCGTCGGGGTTCGGGTGGGCCTCGTTGTACCAGTGTTGGTAGCGCTCCGGGTCGCGGAGGCGGAAGTCCGCGGAGAGATCGATGATCAGCGGCGCGACGTCGCGCCAGCGGTCGATCTCGCCCGACGCCTTGCCGTGCGGCATGCACAGGAAGAGCACGTCGCAGGGCTCGACCTCGTCGGGTGTGCAGAAGCTGACGTCGAGGTGGCCGCGGAGGTTCGGGTGCGAGCGGAAGACGGGCAGGCCCTTGAGCTTGCGCGAGGTGACCTGGGCGATCTCGGCGTTGGGGTGCGACAGGATCAGGCGCATGAGCTCGCCGCCCGTGTACCCGGAGCCGCCGACGATGGAAACTCGGACGGGGTTCATGCGAGCGCGCCCTCCCCGCTGGGCGCGCCCGCAGCCCCCGCTCTCTCTCCAGAGACCGGTGCATCGCAGGCGCGTTGAACGGGATGGATGTCCCCGTCGCTCGCGGCCTGCGATGCGTGTGCTTGTGCGATGTTGAGTGTGTGCTGGGCGACGATGCGATGGATCTCGACGCCGGTGGTTGTGGTGGAGTTGCGGAACTCCATCGAGTGGTTGATCTCGTTGACGAGCAGCCCGCGCCTCGGGCACTCGAGCAGATCGACGGCGGCGATGTCGGCGCCGACGGCCGCGACCGCCCGCTGCGAGAGGTCCGCCAGCTCGGGCGTGACTTCCATCCCGGCCGCGACGGCGCCGCGGGCGGTGTTGGTGAGCCAGTGCTCGCTCCGGCGCTCGATCGCCGCGATGGCATTGCCACCCACGACGAAGACGCGGATGTCGCGGTCGGGCTTGTTGATGTGCTCCTGAGCGTAGACGACGCTGTGGCTAACGGAGCCGAGGACCTCTCGGTGCTCGAGGATGGACTCGGCGGCGTCACGGTCGTTGACGCGGGAGACGAGGCGACCCCACGAGCCAACGGTGGGCTTGAGCACGCAGGGGTAGCCGAGCTGCTCGATGGCCTCCAGGCCCGGCTCGGACTCGACGGCGACCCGGACCTCCGGGGTCGCGACGCCGGCGCGGATGAGCGCGAGGGTCGTTGCGAGCTTGTCGGCGCAGGTCTCGATGGCCCGCAGCGGGTTGATGCAACGCACGCCCAGCGATTCGAGGATGCGGACACTCGTGAGCGTGTTGGTGAGACTCAGCGAGCGGTCGAAGACGGCGTCGTACCGGGCCCAATCCCCGAGTGTCGTGGGGTTGAACACGACATGGCGAAGATCGACGGGGGTCACGTCCGCCCCGAGGTCCTCGAACGCGTCGATGAGCATCCGCTCCTCGACACGCAGTCTGGTGTAGGTCATCGCGATCCGCATGGGGTATGGCTCCGTTGGGTGTGCGTTGCGTGGGCTGAGGATCGTGCTTACTCGCCCCAGTCTTCTTCGACCTCGGGGGCCAGCTCGAGCGTGATCGGGTCGGTGCTGACGACCTCGAGCTCCGCGGAGCAGTCGGTGCAGCGGGCGATCTCACCGTTGAGCGGGGCGCGGTCGAAGGTGACGGTGGCGTCGCATTCGGGGCAGGTGGCGGTGATGGTTGCGGTGGACATGGCTTGGACTCCTGTCGTTTCAATACGGGTTCTGGAACTGTGGATACAAAGAAAAACACCCCCGGGCGTGAGCGTCGGGGGTGCGGTCGGTCTGAGTTCGATGGAGATGCTCTTAGCCAAGCAGCTCATCGACCCTCGCGACAGTCACAGCCCAAACGCTCGCGGCGCCTTTGGCTTTGACCTGTTTCGCTTTTTTGGTCGAGAGGTGGTTCATGGCTGGTTCAACACTACCCGTCATCGGCGGCTCGTCAAATGCCGGTCGAGCATTTTTTCCATATTGTGCATCAAGCGTGTGTTTGGATCGGGGCAAGGGCGTCACTCGCCGATCGCTCCGACACCCCACTTTTCGCGGTTCGCGTTGACGGAGTTCGTGAGCTCCACAAGCTCGTTTTTGGACATCCGGTCGAGGTTTTTGAGCACCAGGCCCATGCGTCGGTTGCCCTCCAAGCGGGATCGGTTCCGGCGGAGGAAGGCCCAGTACATGGCGTTGAACGGGCAGGCATCGTCGCCGGTTTTTTTATTGACGTCGTAGGGGCAGTGCTTGCAGTAGTTGCTCATCCGGTGGATGTACTTGCCGCTTGAGGCGTACGGCTTGGTGCCAACGACCCCGCCGTCGGCGTAGAGCGCCATGCCGATGGTGTTGGGCGTCGTGACCCAATCCACCGCGTCCACGTACATGCCGCGGTACCAGTCGTTGACCTGGCGGGGTTCGATCCCGGCGAGCAGCGCGAAGTTGCCCGTGACCATCAAACGCTCGATGTGATGCCCGTAGGCGTGATCGAGCACCGAGCCGATGGCCTGAGACATGCACTCCATGTCGGTGTCGCCGGTCCAGTAGAACTCGGGGAGGTCGCCGTGCGTGTCGAGGGCGTTGGACTCGGCGTACTCGGGCCCCTGCGTGGAGTAAACACCGCGGACGAACTCGCGCCAGCCGATGATCTGCCTCACGAAGCCCTCCACGCTGTTGATCGGCGCATCGCCCGATTCGTAGGCCTCGACCGCCTTGTCGATGACCTGGCGCGGGTTGAGCAGCTTGAGATTGAGCGCCGCGGACAGGAGCGAGTGATTGAGGGTGTGCTCGCCGGTCCACATGGCGTCCTGATGGTCGCCGAAGCGTGGCAGGCGGTGCTTGATGAAGTCGTTGAGCGCGTGGGTGGCTTGGCGGCGGGTGACGGGCCAGTTGAAGCCGTCGAGCTTGCCCGGCAGGTCGGGCAGATGCTTCTTCACGTCCTCGATCACCTGCTCGGTGATGGCGTCCATCGCGTATTCGGGGATGTCAGGCGTGTCCGGGGCGGACTTGAACGCCTTGCGGTTCTCCTTGTCGTAGTTCCATTCGCCGCCGACGGGGTCCTTGGCGTCCATGAGGATTCCGAGGCGCTTGCGCTGCCAGCGGTAGAAGTGCTCCATGAGCATCTCTTTGCGGTCGCGGGCCCACGCCTCGAACTCCGCGATCGGCGTGAGGAAGTGCGGGTCATCGATGAACTCCAGTTCGATCTCCGCCCGCTCGCACGCGGCCTCGATCTGCCCGCGCACGCGGTGGTCGCCGGGCTCGATGCAGACCAGCCGCTCCGCCCTGAGCTTCTTCATCGAGAGCTGGCGGGCGATCTCGTCGTCAAAGCGCTGGGTGTTGCCGCGGTGGCTGAGGTCGATGTACTCGACATCCCAGCCGTCGCTCCGGAGCTGTTCGGCGTGGTGGCGCATCGCGGACAGGAAGAGCACGGTGCGCTGGATGTGGCTCGCGGGGGCCTTGGATTCCTCCCCGACCTCGAGCATGAGCAGGCGGTGGGTGTCCTTGTCGAGCCCCATCGCGTCGGGGTAGGACGCGTCGAGCTGGTCGCCGAGGATGAGGCCGATGGTCTTGCCCATGGGGTTCCTATTCGCCTGAGGATCTCACGCCCGCGGAGCGCTCGTGGGCGATGAGGCCCTCCAGCCGCGCGATGCGCATGGTATCAGCGAGCACGGGTTCGCAGCCGTGCGGGACTTCGATGCGGATCCAGGTCCGCAGACGCAGGAAGTTCGAGACGCTCAGCCCCGCCTGGAAGCGTGCGGTGCCGCCGGTCGGGAGGGTGTGGTTCGGGCCGATGCCGTAGTCGCCGAGCACCTCCGCGGTCCGCGGGCCGATGAAGACCCCGCCTGCGTTCCGAACCCTAGCTGAAATCTCGTCCGCGTCGTGGGTGATGATCTCCAGGTGCTCCGGGGCGAGGGTGTCAGCGATGTCGATGGCCTCGTCGATGGTCTCGCAGACCACCACGAACCCGTTCCCGAGCGCCCGACGCGCGGTCTCGGAAGTGGGAAGCGTGCCCAGCTGTTGTTCGAGCTCGCCCTGGATGGACCCCGCGTGCTCGGCGCACGTGGTGACGAGCATCGGGACCGCGTCGGTGTCGTGCTCGGCCTGGGCCAGCAGGTCGGCGGCCAGGGTTTTCAAGTCCGCGCTGTCGTCGGCGAGGATGAGGAGCTCCGACGGGCCCGCGAGCATGTCGATGCCGACCACGCCCGAGACGAGCTGCTTGGCGGCCGTCACCCACGCGTTGCCGGGGCCGGCGATGACGTCGCAGCGCTCGAAGCCCTCAAACCCGTAGGCCATCGCCGCGATGGCGTGGGCGCCCCCGACGCACAAAAACTCGTCCGCGCCCGCGATGTGGGCGGCGGCCAGCGTGACCGGATTGGCGCCGGGCGAGGCAACGACCACCCGCTCGCACCCGGCCGCCCGGGCCGTGATCCCGGTCATCAGCACCGAGCTGGGGAGCGGATAGCGACCCGCGGGCGCGTAGCACCCGGCGGATCGGACCGGCTCGATCGTGTGCCCCGCCTGCCCGCCGGGGACATCCATCGTCAGGGGCTGGATGGCGTTGCGCTGGGCCTCGGCAAATCGCTTGATGCGGTCCGCCGCCCGCTCCAGCGCCGCCCGGTCGTCCGGATCGAGCTCGTCGTACGCTCCGCGCATTGCTGAGCGATCGAATACCAGCGGCTCATCGGCTTTTCGTTCACCGAATCGCTCGGCATACGCCCGGATCGCTTGCACCCCTTCCGCACGCACACGATCGACGATCTCGCGTGCTTGTGTGAGGACCTCATCGCGCACCACGGGCTGGATCTCACGGGAGACGTCTTGGGCTTGTACGACTCGCAGCAGGCTCATTGCTGTTCTCCGGTGTACGCGGGCTTGGTGTTGCCCGGGCGTCTTGTGACCATGAGTGATCGCCGATCGAGCTCACGCTCGATATCCGCGAGGGAGACCCCCATCTGGGCGGCGCGAGTGAGGGCGAAAAACAGGACGTCGGCAGCTTCATGCACCGCCTCGGGCTTGTTTTCTGCGACCATGAGCTCGTCCACTTCCTCACGCAGCTTCGCGCTGAGCATCGCCGGATCGTCGAGCAGCCGGCGGGTGTACGAGCCGGCGGGCGCGTTCTCGATGCGGTCCGCGATGGTGGTCGTCAGCCGATCGAGCCCATCGGACTCACCGAAGCAGGTCGCCGTCCCGAGGTGGCAGAAGCCAGGGCCGGACTGCCTGACGGTGAAGCGCAGGGCGTCGCGATCGCAATCGGTGTCGATCCGGAGGAGCCGCTGGGTGTTGCCCGAGGACTCGCCCTTGCGCCACAGCGACCGGCGAGAGCGGGAGTAGTAGACGCCCGTGCCGGTCTCGATGGATTCGCGGACGCTCTCTAGGTTCGAGTACACCAGCCCGAGCGAGGTTCCACGCTCGTCGCACACGACGGTCGGCCAGAGCCCGTCCGGGCGATCGGATCGCAGCGGGGCGCTGAAGCCGTCGGCCAGGTCGATCGCGCCCGAGTAGAGGGCCATGCCGACCTGCGCGTCCGCGCCGAGGGCATCGATCGTTGCGATGTCTTCCGCGTTGCGTACACCCCCCGCGGCGGTGAGCTTCGCGTCGCCGGCACATTCGACCAGCCGCTCGACACGCTCGAACGGCAGCCCGCCCATGCGCCCTTCGCACTCGACAAACGTGACGAGGAACCCGGAGACGTACTGCCTGAGCTCGGCCATCCGCTCCTCGATCGTGTCGTTGGTCTCCTTTTTCCATCCCTCGACCACGATCTTGTCGTTGCGTGCGTCGAGGGCCGCGATGACGCGTTCGCGGGGCAGCTCGCGCAGAATCTCCGGCGTCGCAGCGGTGCCGAGGATCACTTTCTGAGCGCCGGCATCGAGCCATTCGATCGCGGTGTCCACATCGCGTATCCCGCCGCCGACGCGGCAGGGGTGTTGGGCGCAGATCTCCTTGAGCAGGTCTTTGTTGGACCCGGTGCCCATGGCGGCGTCGAGGTCGATCAGGGCGATCTCGCCCACCCGCGCGAACTTCTCGGCGATGGGGCGTGGGTCGCCGGCGTCGATGGCCTTCTTCTCGCCGCCGATCAGCTGGACGGCTTGGCCGTTCTGGATGTCGATGGATGGGATCATCATATGCGCACCTCGATTCCTGATGCTCGCAGTTCCTGCTTAAGCGCGTTGGGCGTGGTGTCCTGGTCGTGGAAGATCGACGCGGCCAGCACCGCGTCCGCGCCGGCGTTGAGCGCGTCGAGCATGTGCGTCGCGCTGTCCGCGCCACCCGAGGCGATGACGGGCAGCGTTGTAACCTCTCGGACGGCTCTGAGCAGCGCCGTGTCGTACCCGGAGCGGGTGCCGTCCTGATCGAAGCTGGTGAGCAGGATCTCGCCCGCGCCCATCGACTCGGCCTCAGCGGCCCATTCGATCGCGTCGATGCCCGTGCGGTTGGTTCCCGCACGGGTGACGACGTCCCAGCCGCGGTCATCGAGGCGGGCGGCGGCGTCGATGGACAGGACGACGCACTGCGCGCCGACACGGTCCGCGAGCTCACGCAGCAGCAACGGGTTCTCGACGGCGGCGCTGTTCACGCCCACCTTGTCCGCGCCGGCGCGGAGCAGGGCCAGCGCGTGCTCGACGGTGCGGACCCCCCCACCCACGCTGAGCGGGATGGAGAGCTCGCGCCGCACATCGCGGACGGTCTCGAGCGCCGTCTCGCGCCCGCCGATGGTGGCGCTCACATCGAGCATCACCAGCTCGTCGGCGCCGTCTCGCTCGTATCGCTTCGCCTGCTCGACGGGATCGCCCGCGTCACGCAGGTTCGCGAACTTCACGCCCTTGACGACGCGACCGTTATCGATGTCCAGGCATGGGATGATGCGTCGTGTCAGCATGGCGTCGCCTCCTTGGCGTTCTCGATCCATGAGCGCAGCAGGTTCGCGCCCCACGCGCCCGAGAGCTCCGGGTGGAACTGGCAGGCGAGGGTGGTGCCGCGTCGCAGGTATGCGACGAATGGCGAGCCGTGCGTGCTGGTTTGTCCCTCCCACCCCCTCGGGATGGTCTCGATGCGGTAGGTGTTGGAGTAGTAGGCGTACCCGTCGCCGACGCGGTTCCAGCCGTGCTGGGGCGTGCGGACGGCGCTGGGGAAGCGGGTCACCATCGCGTTGATCACCCCGAGCCCCTCGATGCCAGGCGATTCTTCCGAGGCATCGCAGAGGAGCTGCAAGCCGAGGCAGATGCCCAGCAACGGGCGATCATCGCTCACCCGATCGATGATGACCTGATCGAGGGCGTTCGCTCGCAGGACACGCATCCCCGCGCCGAAGCTCCCGACACCCGGCAGCACGACCAGCGGCGATTCCGCGACACGCCGCGCATCGTGAGTGAGACTGACGGTGCACCCCAGACGCTCGAACGCGGCCGTCACGGACGCGGTGTTCGCGATCCCGGTATCGATGATGGTGACTCCGGTCATGACAGCGTCCCCTTCGTTGAGGGCATGTCGTCGCCTCGGGTGATTCGTGTCGCGTCACGCAGCGCGAGTGCGAGGGCCTTGAACGCCGCTTCGGCCTTGTGGTGATCGTTCTTGCCTCGGATGAGATCGATGTGGAGCGTCGCACGCATGGATACGGCCAGGGATTCAAAGAAGTGCGTGATGTTCTCTGTCGCGACATCGCCGAGCGATTCACGGACAAACCCGAGCTCAACGGCGGAGAAAGGCCTGCCCGAGAAATCGATCACGCAGCGCGCCAGCGACTCGTCGAGGGGTGCGTAGGCGCTGGCGAATCGTTCGATGCCGACGCGATCGGCGAGCGCCTCATCGATGCACCTGCCGAGCACGAGGGCGCAGTCCTCGACCGAGTGGTGATCGTCGACCCTGAGATCACCGGTGCAGGTGAGTCTGATCTCGATCCCGCTGTGACGCGAGAGCGCATCGAGCATGTGGTCGAGGAACCCGATGCCGGTCGAGATCGTGGACTCGCCGGAGCCGTCGAGGTTGATTGAGCACTCGATTTGGGTCTCGCCGGTGATGCGTGATGTGGTCGCTGTGCGTGGTTTCATAACGGTGCTCCGATCGCGCTGAGCGCGTCGAGGAGTTGTTGCAGCTGTGACCGATCGGCGGGCACACTGATGCGGAGATACGAGTCGATATCAGCCCCGGCGCGGAATCGACGGACGCTGATGCCCTCGCCCAGCAAGCGTGCGTGCATCGTTGCCGCATCATCGAACCGGGCGAGGATGAAGTTGGCCTGCGAATCGAGGACTTGGACCCCCTGCGATCGCAGGGCGCGGGTGAATGTTTCTCGGTTCGTTCTGGTCTGCGCGAAGACGGGCATCCGCTCCGCCCGACGCTCGTAGATCGCGCCCGCGAGCAGCAGCGAGGGCGTTGAGACCGGGTAGGGCCCGCCCACCGTCCGAAGCCACGTCGCGATGCGCTCCGGAGCGATCGCGTAGCCAACCCGCAGGCCCGCGCCGCCCATCGCCTTGGAGAACGTCCGCACGATCACGACGTTCTTCAGCCCGAGCATCGCGTCGATCGGGTCCTCGTCGGCGTACTCGACGTACGCCTGATCGAGCATCAGCACCGCCCCCACATCGCTCGCCCGCTTCGCAATCTCGACGATGTCTTCCTGCGCAATCACCGAGCCGGTCGGGTTGCACGGCGAGATCAGCGAGACGAGCCGGGTACGCTCATCGATGCCATCGAGAAAAGCTTCACACGGGAACGGTCCGTCGAGCCAATCGACAGACCTGTTCTCGGCCCCCGCGAGCTGGGCCCAGCGGGGGATCATCACGAAGCCCGGCGCGTGGGTCAGCATGATGTCGCCCGGGTTGAGCACCGCCCGGCAGACCCGGTCGATCGCGTCGTCGCCGCCGTTGGTGATGACGACCCGCCCCGCATCGATCCCCAGTGCAGACGCGATCTGGGCCTCCAGCGCGGATTGATCCGGGTACCGCGCCAGATCCTCTGGATCGAGCCCCTGCAGGGCCCTCAGGATCGACGCGTCGACCGGCGCGCCCTCGTTGTTGTCGAGGGTCAGCGTGATGCGCGGATCGCGTGGCGGGGGCGAGTAGGGCCTCAGATCCCCAACGCGATCGGCGGGTTGTGTCGCTCGGGCGCTCATGGGACGATCTGCCCGGGGTTGGTGACGATGATGTCCGTGCCGCCGCGCTGCTTGATGAGGGGGATGACCTGCGTGAGCTGCTCGCGGGGCACCGCCGCCTTGACCGCGAACCCCTCGTCGTTGTGCATCGGCGCCACGGTCGGCGTCCGCATGCAGGGCAGCACCTCGATCACGGCGCTCAGGTTCTCGCTGGACACGTTGAGTTCCAGCATAACCCGAACACGCGCTTCCAGCACCGAGCGGATCAGCAGCGTGAACCGCTCGATCTGCTCGCGCTTGACGGGGTTCTCCATCGCCTTCTTCGAGGCGTACAGTCGGGTCGTGGAGACCATCAGCTCGTCGATGATCCGCAGGTTGTTCGCCTCCAGCGTCGCGCCCGTCGCGGTGTTGTCGATGATGCAGTCCGCATCCTCGGGCGGGAGCACCTCCGTGGCGCCGTAACTGCGGATGAGCTTGGCGTTGTACCCCTTGGCGTCGATCCATCGCTGGGTGATATTGACATACTCCGAGGCAACGATCGCCCCCTCGCGGTTGAGCAGCTCGTTCTCCTCGCTCCGCTCGGGGACCGCTGCGACGAGGCGCACCCGGTCGAGCCCGGTATCGAGCAGCTCGACCAGGTCCGCGTCGTCCTCGCGAACCCAGTCCTCGCCCGCGAAGCCCAGGTCTCGGGCGCCGAGGTCGAGCATCTCGATCACGGCGCGTGGCTTGAGGATTTTGACGTCGTAGCCGGGGAGCGAGAGCGTGGGTCGGTAGTCCCGCGAGGACGTGCGGATACGGATGCCCGCGTCGCTCATGAGCTTGGAAACGCCGTCGTACATGCGTCCCTTGGGGATCGCGAGCCTGATCGTGTTGTCGTTGGTCTGGGGTGCCATCGTGTCGGTTCCTTGGTGTTCCGTGGAGCCGACCCCGGGCGGGTTGTATCGATGTGCACAGCACGACAACGAACAACGCCGACCCGAGGCCGGCGTTGTGGTGTGTCAGTTCAGGTGCTCAAGCACGCGTATCTGCACGATCATCGCCGGCCATGGATATGGCTGTGATGATGATGCAGATGGGTGAAAAGATTTTTCATCGGGCCGATCCTACTCCCGCTCAGTTCGTCGGGTCAAGCCCGCCCGATGCAGATCAGGGCACGGTATACGAAAACTGTGCGATCAGGGCGTAGGAACGGACGGCTCCATCGAAGTGCGTTTCCCGCACCTTCAGGTAGTCCGGGTCCGCAAAGAACCGCTCGCTGGTCGCCTCATCGGGGAATGACATGAGGAACAGGCGATTGAACGGGTCCGGTGCGTCTCCCCTGATCAGCTCGCTCACCCGCATGTCGTAGCGGAAGAAACCGCCCATGGATTCGAGGATGGGGGTCATGCCCGCGCGGTATTGGGCGTAGCCGTGGTCATCGTCGACACGCATGCCGATGAGGATCTCGTGGCGTGGTCTGGTACTCATCTGGTGCTCCCTGACACCCGTCCGCTCTCAGTGTGAGCGGATGGTACGAGGCGGGCCTATTCCTGGTTCGGTGCCTCGCGGTATAACTCGTAGCTCAGCAGGCGGCAGGGGATGCTGCCGTTGTTGAAAGGCAGCTTGCCACTCGCCCGCAGGCGGACCTGCGTGGAGAGCGACTTGCTCCCCGTGAAGACGTGCCCGGTGTAGCCCCGGCAGCGGTCCTTGAAGAAGAACCCGATGTCCCGGTAGACCTGGCGCAGCTCCTCGGTCTCGCCCAGGCGGATGCCGTACTCGGGGTTGAAGATCACGTGCCCGTGCTCACCCTCTTCGAGGTGCGGCACAGGTGTATCGCGGAAATCGCAGAGCTCGAACTCGATCAGGTGCTCGACGCCGGCCGTCTTCGCGTTCCGCCGGGCGGCGTCGATGGCCTCCGGATCATAATCACTCGCGATGATCGGCATCGGCTCGGCGATCGGCGGCTTGGATTTGCGCGCTTCCCGGCGCATCTCCAGGTACGCGTCGTCAAGGTCCAGCAGCGTGTGCAGCACGCTCGCGTCGTTGCGTTGCAGCCCCGGGGCCCGGCCGGCCATCATCAACGCCGCCTCGATCGCGAGGGTGCCCGAGCCGCACATCGGGTTGACCAGCGCCTGCGTCCCGTCGTAGCCCATCCCCATCAGCACCGCCGCCGCCAGCGTCTCACTCATCGGCGCGTGGTGTGGGAGCTTGCGGTAGCCCCGGTCGCTCAGGCGCGTGCCATTCACATTGAGGTACAGCCACGCCCGATCGCCCTTCCAGACGAGCTGGATCACCACGCCTGAGCGGTCCGGCCCCGAGTCGGGGCGCTCGCCGGTCTTCTCCTTGATGCGATCGACGATCGCGTCCTTGAGCAGCAGGTTGGGGTACATCGTGTTGGTGACGCTGGGGTGCGACACGTTCGAGCTGATGCTCAGGTACGCGTCGTTGGGGATCAGCTCCTCCCACGGGAACGAGCGTGCCCACTTCTCCAGCATCTTGAGCGAGGTGCAGCGGGTCTTATCGAGCTGCCAGTAGACCTGCTGGGCGGTCCGGAGGTGCAGCGTCAGACGCAGCGCCTCGACCAGATCCGCCCCGATGCCGACCGAGACCTTGTCCTCGCCCTGGATCTCGTGCCCCAGGGCCTCCACCTCTGCGCGGAGGTAGGGCACGACGTGCTCGGCGCACGAGATGCGGGTGAGGCGCTTTTTGCTCGGATCGATCGAAGACATCTGAACCCGGAGCATAGTCCGCGTGCCTCAGGCACCGCCGTCCGCTGGCGCAGATTCGGGCGAATCCTCGTTCGCATCCGCCATTTCCAGCCGCTTCACCAGCCAGGTGTACAGCACGCCCGTCGCGATGATGATCAGCCCCACCGTGATCGATGCGATGATCCTCCCCGTCGGCGCGAGGGTCATGGTATCGAGCAGGAGTACCTTGCCTGCGACGATGCACAACAGTGCCAGCCCCGCCCAGCGCAGCCCCCGCGCGATCCGGAAGCCCATCGCCACGGACGCAACCGCGAACACGCTCCACCAGATCGAGACACCGGCGCCCTGGGCCGAGCTCGAATCGAACCACTGGTGCATCAGCCGGACGATCTCCAATGTGCTCACGATGAGCGCGAGCAGCCACGAGCCGCACAGCAGGGCGCTGCGGAGTGCGATGCGGAACCCGCGAACGTCTCCGATCGCGTCGGCGGCGACCCTGATACGCGAGATCACCAGCCCGACCGCGAGCATGGTTGTGAGAATAATGAACGACGTGATCGAGCCGTATCCGATGATCGGTACACGCGTGAGCACACCGTCCCAATGACGGAGCTCATCGAGCCCCCACGCGAAGGCGAAGAGCATGCTCAGCACACCGGCGAGCTCCATCAGTGACCACCGCCAGAGCCGCACGCCCGCGAGGGACACCACCCCGATCGCGACCGTCTGCCAGAGCAGCATCCGGTCAGCACTGTGTTCCTGACCGATCCGCCCCATCGCGAGCAGGACCAGGGCCACGGCGACGGCTGCGCCGATGGTCCGATGGACGTACCCCGCGCATGGCAACGACGCGAACGCGAGCCACGCGCCCAGCAACACGGCGACCTCGGTCGGGCTGATGACCCCGCCGGAACCGGTGAACTGTGAGGCGACGCCGATGCACGTGCCCAGCCCGAGCATTGCGATCGCGTTGATCCGCAGCACGAACCGCAGGTGCCCGAAGATGTTGGCACGCAGCGCCCACATCGCACCCGCGCCGAGCAGCGCCCAGTACAGCCCCATTCGCCCGTGATCGCTCGGCGCGTTGACCACGCACAGGGCGACCAGCCAGAGCGCGATCGAGCCCGCGACGAGCTGCTCGGGGCGGTAGCGAGATCTCCAGTACGCGGCCCCGAACGCGAGTGCCGCGGCCAGCACCTGCACACCCCACGCGCCGACCGCGACCCCGAGGATGTCGAGATTCGGCGCGTCCGCAGAGGCGTTGCGCAGGTCGAAGCTGAAGAGACGTGCAACCGCGAACGCGAGCATCGCGCCGCCGAAGAGCCCGACCGCGCGGAACCGCAGGCGGCGTCCGGTTTCGATCGCGCCCACGCCAACGCACAGCCACGCCAGCACCTCCAACCACCCACCGAGCCCGGTGGCGATCGTGGCCACGAGCAGCAGGGCGCTGTTCACGGCTACGGCCGACAGGAACAGCGACAGGGGCGATGCCTCACCGGCTTCCGCGCTGATGCGGCGCACGCGCCCGACGCGCATCGCCACCAACCCGACCCCCACCCCCATCGCCGCGAAGCCCAGGGGCGAAAGAAACTCCAGATCCGGATCGTGCGCACGCAGCGTCGCCCCGGCACTGATCACGGCCCAGATCGTGGCCCCGAACAGCGCATTGATCCAGCGTGACTCACGCGTCAGGAGGGCCGCGGGATTCAGCGACCGATTCCCATCGGCATCGATGCGGATCCCCGCGATCGCCTCGTTGTCCCACTCGATCCGGTCGCGCAGCCGCGTAAAGAACCGCGCCGAGAAGGCGAGCTCGGTCACCGTCATCAGCCACGCCAGGACGACAAAGATCAGCGCCGAGGCGATGGACCGATCGTGCATGTCCACCAGCCACGCCGTGCCAAGAAGCCCGGTCCCCCACCACGCGAGCTGACGCGCGTAGGCGTAGTGCCCGCCCTTCCAGCCAGAAAGCACGGCACCCATCGAGAGCAGTAGGAGCAAGTACGCCGGGAAGACGAAGTAAGACGGCTCGCCCGTCGAGAGCAGCATCGGGACAGCGAATGCGCCGATCAGCGACAGGAGCGAGAGCATCACCCGCTGCCCGATCGCGCCCAGCAGGATGCCGCCCAGCGTCGTGACGAGCAGCATCGCGAACGCGACCTCGACCCCGAACAGGTTGTACACCCGGCTCGCGGCGTACACGCTCGCAAAGACGGTCGCGATGCCCGCTGCGGTGAAGCCCGACGACGCGAGTGGGCTGAGTTTCTTGCGGAGCAGCTCACCGACGCCAATGAGCACGAGCCCGAAGATGCCGGCCCCGCCACACTTGGCGACGGGCGACATCGCGGCGATCCACCCCTCATCGTGCGCGAGCTTGAGGAACATCCCTACACCGACGATGACGATCACGACCCCGAGCAGCATCAGCCCGCGGATGCCGAGCACCCACTCGAGCTTGCTGAGATCGAGCTCAAACTCGCGTGCCCGCTTTGGCGGTGGCATGGGCTTGAATGCCCGGTCATCGCGCTCACGGTGCGAGTCGGCGTGCGGCGGGTGTGTCGGTGCCGGGGTCGCGGGGACCGGCGGGGCTGGTTTCGGGGCTGGCGTCGGATCGGTGTCACCCAGCCCCGATCCCGACTGAGCAGCTTCCTCAATCGCGGTCGTCTTTGCCGCACGCTTCTGTTCCAAGAGCGGCGCCAGCGGTGATGACGGCTGCTGCGCATCAGCGGCCGCCCCCGGTTCGAGCTGGGTGACCCGCTGGGCCAGCTCCTGTACACGTCGCGAGAGCAAGTCGAGCGTGTGCTGCAACTCATCAATCCGGGCATGGGCATCTTGGTGCATGGGTACTCCGATCTCGACCCAGAATATAGTAAACACTAACAATTGTCAACCGCTTCACTGGGATTCCACCAAAAAACCGCCCCTCCCACGCGGGAGGGGCGGCAAACACATTGCGATCTTCCGATTGGAACGGTATCGGGAGCTTCGCAGACAAATCAGAGCCCGAGGGTCACACACCCACGGACCCCGGGTTTGGAGTTCGTGTCAGGACCGGCGACGGCGGGACATCACACCCAGGCCGGCGATCGCGAGCACACCGGTCGCGCCGGGCGCGGGCACCAGGACGTGCTCGACATATTCGATGGCCTCCTCGTGGAGGTCCTCCCCGAGCCCCGCGTTGAACACGGTGAAGATGACGTCCGAATCGGCGGCACCGGAGAGCGAGAACGAGTTCGCAAGGACGTAGATCCCCGCGGGCGCGCTCGTGTCGATGGTGTAGTCGAAGTGCTCGTCGAAGCCGCCCGCCTGGTCCGCGTCGTAGTTGATCGAGAACCCGGCAACGGGGTTGTCGTCGAAGGCTGTGGACACGCTGGCGGGCCCGAAGGTCAGGTTCATCGCGTTCGCGGACTGGACGAAGTCCACAGCGCCAGCACCGTCCCAGAAGAGCAGCGCCGAGGTCAGGGTGAAGCTCACCTGGGTGTTGTCGGGGAGGGAGTTCTCCGCGATAAAGATGCCCGGCTCGTCGGCGAACCAGTTTGAGCCGCTGATTGACATCTCTGCCGCAAAGACGCGCTCGCCGAACTCGGTGATGGTGCCGGTGTCGTGGTCGCCCAGCCCGACGGACGTGATGCCGTCGATGATCGCGAGACCGTAGTCGGCGTCCTCGCCGTGCCCGAGCGCGAGCGATGCGGCTGCGCCGCAGGCGATGATTGCTGCAAGTTTCATATCGATTCTCCTCACAAAGGGTCTCCAAACCCAAGAAAAGCCGTGATCTGTGTTATGGGCATCCGCCCGTGTATGCCGTCAGGAAGGCGCTGACATCGAAGAAGTTGAACTGCGCGTCGCCGTTGAAGTCCGCGACCGGGTCCTGCGCGTTGAACGCGACAAGGAAGGCGCTGACATCGAAGAAGTCGAGCACGCCGTCGCCCGTCAGGTCCGCGAGGCAGGGCGAGCCGATCAGGTTGTCCTCGATCCAGGTGATCGCGTCGTCGAGCTGGTCCTCGCCGTCGCCCTGGGCGAACACGATGTACAGCGGATCCGAAGCATCGATGCCCGAGGCCTCGGTCCAGAGCTCGATCTCAAGCAGCCAGACGCCCTGGAACACGGGCGGGAGCGCCCCGTTGAGCAGGTACTGCATGTGGTGATGGAACGTCGCGCTGGGCGTGTTCGAGGCCTGCCCGAAGACGATGCCATCGACACGCATGTCCGTGCTGGGCGCCGCGAGGTCCTGGGCCGCTGCCCGGACGGTCAGCTGCTCGGTCGCGATGGTCTCGAAGTTCATGTCGACCTCGTCCCAGACCCGCGGGGCCCGCAGGAACGAGAAGCCGACGGTCATGCCCGGGATGAGCTGCCCGAGTTCCGCGTTGAACCCGGGGTCGTTGGTGAAGTTCGGGAAGCCCTCTGCGCCCATCAGCGCGGACTTGATCCGTGAGGGGTACACCGCGTCGCCCGTGTCGGGATCGACAGCGCCGGCGACGATCTGGTTGTCCTGAACCGCGAGGATGAAGTCCGCGTCGTGCAGCCCGCTGGCGGCGCACAGCGTGGCGGATGCGGCGAGGGTCACGTAGGAAATCGTTCTGTTCAACATCGCTATCTCCGATCAGGGCCGGGCGGAGCTCGGGGGGCTCGCCTCGGGGTGGAAGAGGTTGTGCTTGGTATCGAGGTACATCTCGTCGAAGGTCAGGGTCCGAACGGAACCGTCGAAGAAGGCGACGTTGCTCTTGGCGCTCGGGCTCGTGGGCTCGCCCCCGTGCGCATTGAGCCAGAGCTGTGAGCTCGCGTACGTCGCGCTCGCGGTCTCGGACACGAACGAGAAATCCCACTCGTTCGGGTGGACGTGATCCGACTTGGCGAAGTCGGGCTCGGAGTCGATCGGCTCGCCGAACTGACGAGCGATCGGGGTCATCATGACGAAGTGGACCGTCTGGGAGGTCCGCGGGATGCGCGTGGCCCGGGTGTAGGCGTTGCCCTGATCCAGGCGACGCCCTGTGACGGGATCGGGGTTCAGGAACGGGGCGACGCTCTGGGCCGTGTAGCCGTTGAGCCCGTAGCTGGTCAGGCGCACGATGTCGGGCTGCTCGGGGTCGTTGCCGAAGTCGTTGTCGGTGAGCAGATCCTCGTTCTGCTCGAACCAGGAGCGGAGCTGGACGAGAGAAGCACCCTCATCGCTTCCCCCGTCCTCCACGCTCCGCCAGATGGACCGGTCGACCGGCGAGTACAGCGCCTCCGGTGCCGCGCCGTACTCCTGCAACGCGATCAGCCACGTCGAACGGATATCGCCCGCCAGCGACCCGTGCGGGAGCGCGGCGTCGATAAACCGACCCTTGTAATCTTCGATGTAGAGCTGGTGGGCGAGCTCGAGCTGGCGCATGTTCGACTGGCACACCACACGCTGCGCGCTGGCACGCGCACTGCTCAGCGATGGGAGCAAAATCCCGATGAGCAGCGCGATAATCGCGATCACGACCAAGAGCTCGATCAGCGTGAACGCGTCGCGGCGTCCACGATCCGTATGTGGGTGCATTGGGTATGTCCCTGTCCTGCGTCATGGCGCAACAAAGCGCGCACGACGAACCTCGATGGATTTGGTGTTCCGATCAGGTTCAGCAGGCGGGGGGCGCGCGGGCGGGGTGATCACCAGCCGGATCACGCGTCAGGAAAGCACGGGGCTCAGGCACGCACTCGGGCGAGACAATGCCGAAGCTCTGCACGCGGGGAAGTTCCTCGGCCGGCACGAGGTTCAGACCCGCGAGTCCAAGGCAGATCTCACAGTCCTCGTCCTCGGGCTGCGGCTGATCTTCCTCGTCACTGGGCGGCTCGTGGTGGCCACCGTCATGATCGCAGTGCGAGAAGGCGGCCTCATCCCCAGCGTGGTGCATGATCTTGTGCACAGACGAGACCACCCCGCTCCCGTTCAGGAGCAGGACGGCGATCATGAGCCAGCATGTGATGCTCAGGACCTTCATGGTAACTGAGAACACGTTATCATTAAGGAGAACGCGAGTCAATGCTGTTCACGCGATTGACCCAATCTTTGCAGGCACGAAAAAAGCCGCCTGTTCAGGCGGCTTTTCTCATCAACGGAGCGAGAGGGATTCGAACCCTCGGTACAGGTTTACCCTGTACACCGGATTAGCAATCCGGCCCCTTCAGCCTCTCGGGCACCGCTCCAGTCCACGCCCGTCGCCGGGCGTTCCCGCATTCTAGCAGGGCAGAGAGGATAGGGGCATCGTCGCCCCGCTTCAATCCTCTCCCATCAATTGCACGCGGGGCCCGGTGGGCCCCGCTGGAGGAATGAACTGATGTGGAGGGAGCACGCGGCCCGGGCGGGAGACTAAAACCACCCGGGATCTGTGCTGAAGCTCAGGAGTCGTCGGTCTGAGCTGGCCGGGCTCGTCCTACCCACCCGGCGTCGTGTCGGTCCATTCTTCGTGCGTTGGATCGTGGCAGCGCGTCGACGCTCAATCGGCGCCCTCTGCACCGTTGCTGTTCTCGAGCATGTTGCGGAGGTACTTGTTCTCACGGCGAGTGGCCTCGAGATCGAACACGAGGTACTTCACCGAGAGGCGGAGGTGATCGAGCGATTCCTGGAGCTCGCCGATGGTCTTCTTCATGCGTGTGTGGCGCTGCTGCGTCTCTTCCGCGAGCTTGGCGAGCTTGGGACGCTCGGACTCGGGGAGGGTGTCGATCTGCTCGAGGAGATTCTGAAGACGGCTCTGGAACTCGTTCTCTTTCATTGTCTGATTCCCTTCTGAAATGGTTGTCTGCCGACGCGTTGCCGCCGACACCACTCCACTTGCACGCATTGGGCCAGACGCCGTGCCAGAGGCGCACGAAATCGCCGGGTCCGGGAAGATCCCCTCCGTGGGGTCCAGACAGTCCATTTTGAGCATCCGTGTGATTTCTGAGTCGCCCCGGATCCTTCCGGGACGCGTCCGGCTGTGCCGGGTGTTGCGTTTCGTCAACGCGGGCGGTGCAGCTTCTGCAACGCGCGTTGCGCGGCCGGGGGGGCCGATTTCGCGATCGAAACCAGTTCCGCGGCTGGGACATTGTTCGCATCTCGCACCACCTGAGAAAGGTGCTTGCGCAGATTCTTTTCGAACATCCGATAATACTCTTCGAGCTCGTGGCGGTTGAACCGCGAAAGCGGGTCCGCGAGACCGGACTGGGAAGCCGCCCAATCGATCAGCCCCCCACCGTCCGAATCGTACTTGTAGAGATCCAGGGTTGCGCGGAGTCGCTGAGCCGGGGTCGCGAACGGGTCGCGGGCACGCTCGGGGATCCCGGTCATGATCCCGAGCAGCTCCTTATGCCCGGCGGACGCGATGGGCAGCGGGTCGTGGTGCGCGTCATCCTTGGGCTTGAGCACCTCCGCGATCTGCCCGGCGGGCTCGATCGGGGCCACACCCGTCATGACCGTTTTCAGACCCGCGCGGGAGAACCGAACGCTCAGGCGCTGGCACTTCTTCCCCTCGTGGGTTGTCGCCCCAGCGCTCACGACCGTCCCCTTGCCCCATTCGGGTTTGGAGGCGTGAACAACCTGATCACCGATTTTGAACATAGCATCAGAACCCGGGTTCATACCCGGCATCGCGGACATCGTCATACAAGCCCTCTCGCACACTGGCCGCCCCGGGTCAGGATCGCCCGTATCTCCCTGCTGCGGGAGATCACCGGGACCAGATTCCCACTGGTCCCAAACCCGTTGCGTGTCTATACTTGCCCCCGCGCGGCTGCTTGTCAGCCATATCGCCCGAACGGGATCGAACCCGGCGGGAACGCACGAAGCTCCATAAGGATAGCAGATGATCGAAGCCCTGAAAAGTGACGAAATCGTCGAAAAGGTCGGCGGGAAGTTCAAGCTCACGGCCCTGATCCAGCGCCGCTTGGGCCAGCTCATGGAAGGCGCCCGCCCGCTCGTCGCACGAGACGGCAAAACCGACCTTGAGATCGTGGTCGAGGAGATCATGCAGGACAAGATCACCCTCGAGTTCATCGATCAGGCCCCCGAAGAAGCCGCGGCCGAAGAGCCCCTGCTCTGACCCCCACACCCCAAAGGGGGTGAATCAGCATGACATCATCATCAGATAACGCGAAGAACTGGCTCGCGCCCGATGCCCTGCGCCCACACGTGGAGGGCAAGTCCATCCTCGTCGGGATCAGCGGCGGCATCGCGGTCTACAAGGTCTGCACCGTTGTTTCCCGCCTCGCCCAGGCCGGCGCGCAGGTGACCGTCGCCATGACCCCCGCAGCGACCAAGTTCGTCGCCCCCATCACCTTCCAGGCGCTCTCGGGCAACGCGGTCTACACCAGCTCGTGGGAGCACATCGAGTCCAAGGACCCGCAGCACATCTCGCTGGCCGACCGCTGCGACCTCGCGCTGATCGCCCCGTGCACCATGGACATGCTCTCCAAGCTCGTCCACGGACGCACCGACGACGTGGTCACCCTGATCCTCAGCGCCATCAACCGCAGCAACACGCCGGTCGTCCTCGCCCCAGCGATGAACGACCAGATGTGGAACCAGCCCAGCAACCTGCGCAACGTCGAGCTCGCCAAGCAGGACGGCTTCAAGCAGGTCGGCCCGGGCGTCGGCTGGCAGGCCTGCCGCCACACCGGCACCGGTCGCATGAGCGAGCCGGAGGACATCTGCCGGGCGATCTGCGAGACGCTGGGCTGAGCCCGAAACTCAGCGATTGATCTGCGTCAGGATCGTCTTGTCCTTGATCTTGTGATCGTCGGCCAGCATGAACGCCTTGCTCAGGATGATCGCGAGCACGCGGTCACCCTCGAACGGGAGGTGCACCTTGCCGCTGCCGGGCCCTTTGCTCATGGCGCTCGTCGGCACAATGCACAGGTACTGATCGTTGGGCTCCATGAGGATGTTGCCGCTGCCCAGGTGGATCTTGTAGGTCCGTACGTTGCCGCGCACGATGAGGAACTTGTCCCTGATCTCGCACTGCGAGGCGATTTTGAGGCGCGGCACAAGGCGTTCGAGCAGCTCCTTGCGGGTCTGCGCCGTGCCGGTGAGCGTTCCGAAGGAGTATGACTGCCAGTAGTCTCGGAACCGCCCCTCGGGCCCGCCGTCGGCCCACTCGGGGTTGTTGCCGACGCTCGCCACGCCGACGAACAGGTCCACATCCCGGAGGGTCTCGCTGAGCACGATCGGCGGGATCTGCTCCAGCGGGATCGGGTGGTTGATGTACTCATCCGCGCCGCGGTTCTGATACGGGCCGCTCCAGGCGTGCCCCATGTTCTGGGCCGCCTCGATCGCGTAGTAGCGGACCTGGTCGGTCGCGATGTACAGGAACGCGCCCGCCGGGCTGACGTACTCCTCGTCGTAATCGTCCCCGATGCCCTCGATCCAGAACTCCGCGCGGATTCCCCACGCCTCCAGGTCTCGGCGCGGGGCGTGGCACTCCATGTCCGCCATGATCCGCAGCTGGTTCTTCCAGAACCGCCCCGTCGCCAGCGCGTTGAACTGGTGCTGTCGGAGCACGTGGGCCGCGAATCGGTTGGAGTACACCTCCGTGTTCCGCTCCGCGTCGGTCAGCAGGTAGACCTCGCGGTGGGCCTGCTTGAAGGGCTGGACGATGCCCCGCTCCTCATAGAACCGTCTCCATTCGAGCACATCGCCCCGCACCGGGTCCGCCCCGGGCTCGGCGTCCTCGCGGATCGGGTGCCACAGCGAGACAGTAGCATCCTCGCCGGGCTCGTACGCTTGGCCATCGGCACGCGCGAGCGTTCCCTCGTCGTGGGCCGGTCCTTCGGGGTTGTCGCAGAGCCAGGCCGCGGCTACCCGCTCGTCGCCTTCGGTGAACACCCATATCATCCGGCGTGCGATGGTCCCCACCAGCGGGTGATCGAGGTACCGCTGGCGCCACTGCGCCAGGGGCCAGCTGCGGCGCTGCAGGAACAGCCCATCGATGCGGTCCCGCTGGACCGGGAGCATCTTGTTGATGTCCTTGACGCTGGCCCGCAGTTCCTTGAGCTCGTCTGGGAACTGCTCCTTGACCGCTGCGGGGACCGACTTGATCTCCTTGCCCTTCGGGTTCACCCACGTCAGTTTGCACGGCGACGTATTCCCTTTGCCCGACTCCGCGACGCGGGCGGTATAGTCGCCCAGCCGTTCCTCGGCGAACCCGACCGCATCGAGCCCGTAGCCCGGCACCGCCATCTCCTCGATCTGATCACGCGGGATGCCCTCGCGCTCCGCGACCCGGTCGAGCGCCTTGAGGATCAGCTTCTGCGCGCTGGCGAACTTGAGCTTGATCCGGAGGATCGCGAGCTGACCGATCGCGGCTTTCCCGGGCATCGCGCCCAAGGCATAGACCGCGGCGTTGCCGATCTTGACGGCCCGAGGCCCCACACCGGGGAGCTTGCGATAGCACGAGATCGCGAGTGCACCCAAAGCTCGAGCGATCTCCTCGTCCTCTTCGCCACTCGCAACCCAGCAGAGCCCTTTGAGAACGTCACCGTGGTGGTCGAGAATGAGATGGTCCCCATGAGTCCCAGTGCGCCAGTCCCCCCGCGGCCCCGGCAATGTACGCGGTTCATCAACAAGAGAGAACCAGTTAACCAGGCATGAAGCGATTGCATCCATGCCAATCGGTTCGAGACGCTCTAGGCTGATGCGAGTCCACTTCTTTGTCGGCCTTGCGCCACTTGCTTCCTGGCAATGCTCGAGGAGTGAAATCCAATGAGCGCGTCGTGCGTCATCCATGTTCCCAAGATTCTCGATCACACAGTCCGTCCATGCTTCGCCCTTGGTCACGGGGTATGCATTGCTAGGGGAGAGCATTCGCTTCAGGCGGTTACGCATCTTGACTTCGGGTGCCATGACCTCATGCTCAAGCATGCCGCACACTTGCTCGAGTTTCTCACGGATCTGTGCATCGGTTTCAAATCTATCCCATCGCTGCTCGATGTATCGCATCAGGTGAACCAGATGAATCATCGAGTCACAGATGAAGGCCCTGTGCCGAATCGTCTGAACGAGCAGTCGGTCAATATCCTCGTTTGACAGGTTGAGCTCGCGGCGAAGCATACGATACCCGAGGTCAGCAACACACAGGGCGTGGGGAACGATCCAGTGATAGTTCCGCAAGGCGAGGTACTCGGTCTCGCTCATGGGCTTTCCTATCGTGCAGAAGTCGCCCGATACCTCGAATACCATGTGAAGGAGACGGACGGAGCTCTTCTCGTCCATTTCCTTCAAGGGCTCTCGAAAATCTGTGAGTTTCTCGGCCGTTGAAAGCGTATCACACCAGTGTGTGTTCTTTATGAGATCTTGCAGGTACCTACGCAGCTCGTCGTCACTCCAAGTCCGTTTTCCCACGACTCACCCACCCACCAGCATGACCAGCCGCAGGAACACCACCTCCGTCGAGGGCGTCAGCTCGATCGTCTGATCGAGCGAGGTTGTCTGCTCCTCGCCAACAATGACAATGAACCGGTTGTGCTCGTACGCGTCGACCGCGACCCCGTACTGCTTCTTCCAGTCCAGTTCGCGCGTTCTACGCGGGCTTTTCAGCAGCTCGTTCAAATCGGTCTCGAGTGACTCCGGCTGCACCAGCCCGTAAAACCTCGGCACCTCGGGCTGCTCTCGCACGGCCCGGTTGTAATCGTCAACTTCCTGGTACACCCGCTCGCGGATCAGCTCACGAACTGTCATGGATTCACTTGGCATCTCCAGCGTGAACACATGGTCCTCGTACCCCAGCCCGGTCGACTCATCTCGGATCGTTATGGTTGCCATCATCGCACTCCTTCATAACATAAAAACAGGCCAACATTATACAATATCGGCCCGGGAACGCAACCATTGATCCGGTGATCAGCCCTTGATCGTCTCCATATCGATCACGAACCGGTAGCGCACGTCGCTCCGCTTCATCCGCTCGTAGGCCTCGTTGATGTTCTTGATGTCGAGCATCTCGATGTCGCAGGTCACGCCGTGCTCTGCCGCGAAGTCGAGGACCTCCTGCGTCTCGGGCATGCCGCCGAATGCCGAGCCAATGATCGAGCGTCGTCCCAAAATGAGCTGGGCCGGTTCGATCGGGGTTTCCAGCGGCGTGAGCTGCCCCACGATGATGTATGTGCCGTCGATCTTCAATGTCGAGATGTACGGGTTGTAATCGTGATTCACGGGGACGGTATCGAGCACATAGTCGAGCGAGCCCGCGACGGCGTCGAACGCGCCGTCCTTGCCCGTCACGACGACCTCGCAGGCGCCGTGGGACTTGGCTTCCTCGACCTTGTTCTCGGATCGGGTGAAGACGATGACCTCGGCCCCCATCGCACGCGCAAACTTGATGCCCAGGTGACCGAGCCCGCCCATGCCGACGACGCCGACCCGATCGCCCTTCTTCACGCCCACGTGCCTGAGCGGCGAGAAGGTCGTGATCCCGGCGCACAGCATCGGGGCCGCGTTCGCCGGGTCCATCCCATCGGGGACCTTGACGACGAACCGATCGGAGACGACGACGTGGTCGGAGTACCCGCCGTAGGTAATGGATCCGTCGTGCTTGTCCTCGCCGTTGTATGTAAAGACGTTCCCGCCGGTGCAGTACTGCTCGAGACCATTGTTGCAGGATTCGCATTCGCGGCAGGAGTCCACCATGCACCCGACGCCGACGATGTCACCCTCTTTGAACTTCGTCACATCGGACCCGACGCTGGTCACGCGCCCGACGATCTCGTGGCCGGGCACGACGGGGTAGATGGTCCAGCCCCAGTCGTTCTCGACGAAGTGCAGGTCCGAGTGGCAGACGCCGCAGTACATGATGTCGATGGCCACATCGTCGGGTCGCGGGTCGCGCCGCTCGAGGGACCAGGGTGCCATGCCGGAGGTTTCGGATTGTGCCGCGTAGGCCTTCGTTGGTCTCATGGTTGATCAATCTCCCGTTCCGTTCCTTGGTGCATTGTGTTGCTGGGATGATAGGTTCATGGGTCAATCGTCCGTTTCGAGCGTGGCCAGATACTGATCGAGCATCCGATCGAGCTTTGCGAACGCGTTCTCATCGAGCCCGCCGGTCAGGCGGTGCAGGTTCTTCACATGGTCCTCGATCGCGCGATCGATGACCCGCTTCCCCTTCTTCGTGAGGGCGATATGGACGCTCCTACCGTCTTGCGGGTTGGGGACACGCTCGACGAGCCCGCCCTTGACGAGCTGGTCGATGCGGTTGGTCATGGTCCCGGATGTGACCATGGTGTTCTCGATCAGCTCGCCCGGCGAGAGCTGGAACGGCTCGCCCGATCGCAGCAGTGTCGCGAGCACATCAAAGCTCGCCAGATTGAGCCCATGCTTGGCAAACACCGGCTCCATCTCCCGCTCGATGATGCGGGCGATCCGCTTCAGCCGCCCTGTCAGCCCCATCGGGGTGACATCAAGATCCGGGCGAACACGCCCCCACTGCTCCAAAATCAGGTCCACATGGCTCATAGAGGCATGGTATCGGCAATTTATCTTGAAATCAAGAAATATATCTTGACTTCAAGACATTCGCCTTTTATCTTGACTTCAAGACAAGCCAAAGGAGTACCCATGACAACTACACAGACCTGCACAGACACACTCTCCATCGCAATCTTCGGTTCATCGGGCCAGGTCGGGCAGCGCCTCGTCGCCGAGGGCGTCCGTCGCGGGCACAACATCACCGCGATCGCCCGCAGCACGCCCGCGCCCGGGATCCACCCAGAAGGGGTCGATCACCTGAGCCGCGATGTGCTCAGCGCCTCGGACCTGGACGCGATCATCGCCCATCACGACATCGTCCTCAGCGCCCTGCGTCCGCCCGCGGGGTTGGAGCCACGGATGGTGGAGATGACGAACCGGATCATTAACGCATCGAGCCGCTCTGGGACGCGTTTCATCATCGTCGGCGGCGCGGCGCCGCTCATTACGCCGGACACGCCCGAGCACACCGTGCTCACCAAGCCGGGATACCTCCCCGAGTCATCCGTCGCGATCGCGCACGCCTCACAGGCGCAGTTCGAAGCCGCGCTTCCCAGGCTCGGGTCGCTGGGCACCTACTTCTGCCCGCCGGCGATGCTCGTGCCCGGCGATCGGACCGGCACCTACCGCACCCACCACGACACGCTCGTCGTTGACTCGGACGCCAACTCACAGATCTCGATGGAGGACTACGCCGTCGCGATGTTCGACGAGATCGAAACACCCAAGCACACGGGCCGGCACTTTACGGCTGCGTACTGACCCACTCACTAACCGCACACACACACGAAAGGAGCACAACATGCTCAAAGCACGCGTCAACAACGAGACATGGATGATCCAGCAGCCCCACCACGCCCAGGTCAGCGGCTTCCTCGCCGCCCATTGGGGCGGGCCCAACGGGTTCGTCCGCCCCGGGTTCGAGAAGAACGCGACGCACCCCTCGAAATGGCGCGACGAGATCGTGCTGGGGATCGCAGAGCACGACAACGGCTGGTGGGAAACAGAAGCCATGCCCCGGTTCTCCGAAATCGACGGGCTCCCTGTCGGCGTGGGCGAGGCCGCGCCGCCGACGGAAGAGAACGAGTTTGGCGCGTGGCACGCTGGGGGCTTTGAGCGCTGGCTCATTGGGATCGATCGGCTCGCGACGAACCACCCGTACGCCGCGCTGCTCACGAGCATGCACGCGTACTGGTTGTACGCCGTCGTGTTCGAGGACCTGCACACAGAGGACACCGATCTGCGCCGTCACTTCGTCTTCGGCCCGCCCGATGTCGCGCAGGGACTCGTTAGCGACGAGCTAAAGGCACGCGCATTCCTCGCGGAACTCTCGAATGTGCAAGCCCGGCTGATCGGGCGGATCGCGAAGGACCCGACCATGGCGCGGGCGCTCGAGCCCGAGCACCTCGACAGCCACGCTCGCCTGCTGCAGCTCTTCGACTCGATGTCGCTCTACCTCGCGCTCAACGACACGGACACGCACGAGCTCCCGCATATCCCCCGCGGGGGCTGGAACGATCGGGTGACCCTCACCTGGAAGCGACTCGACGAACGCACGATCGGCCTCGACCCGTACCCGTTCGATACCGAGGGGCTCGTCGTCTCGATGCCCGCGCGGATTGTCCAGGATGCGCCGTCTTCTTCTGATCAGCCCATGTCCCGGTTCCTCGCGTCGCCGTTGCAATCGATCGAGTTCCGGTTCGTGCCGTTGAGCTGAACACTGACTACAAAGCGTCGCCCGGGCGAGCAAGGCACCACCCGGGCGACGACAAGAGGGGCATCGAAAAGAGAGAGTAAAACGGTGCCCACAGATGAAGATGACGGATGACTCGGGGCTGCGCCTGTGCATCAGCAGGACATCTAAGCGGGGACCCCCTCGTTGCGGCACGGAGCCCGCCGCGCGGCCGCGAGTCGGGACCCGAGCCCCACCGCATCACGCAGCGCCTGCGCTCGCGATCGTTGGTGCCGTGCGTCGTTGAACTCCTGGTACTCCGACGCGATCTCGTAGATGTCCTCCTCGGCGATACCCAGCAGGCGCGTCGCAATCGTCCGCAGGTGCGGGTTCAGGTGGTTCCAGCCATCGCGTATGCCGCCAGGCCCGAAGCCGAACTCGCCCCTGGAAGAGAGCACGACAAGCGACTTTCCGCTGAGTGTGCTCCGGATCGGGAAGTCCCCCCGCTGCAGGTCGAACGAGAACGTCTCGCCGGGGCGGACGATCTGATCGATCCAGGCCTTCAGGGATGCGGGGAGCCCGTAGTTGTAGAGCGGCGCACCGACCACGAGCACATCGGCTCGACGGACCTCGTCGATGAGGGCCTTGGATTCTGCGAGCATGTCCTCCATCTCAGGGGTACGCTGCTCGGTCGGCGTGAACCCGGCACGGATGCTTGCCTGACTCACGATGGAGGGCGGCTGACGACCAACGTCTCGGGGCACGACCTGAACATCTGTTTCGCTCGCTCGCCAGCCATCGATGAACCGGTCGGCCATCTCGCGGGTGATCGAGCCATCGAGTCGTGCGCTCGCGTCTACACGCAGCAGGACAGTCATGATGGATCTCCTTTGTGCTCGGGGACAGTGTGTGCGTCTGCGAATCAGCCGACGGGGCGTCTCCACCGCGTCAGCCGGGTGAGTAGAGAGAAGAGGATCAGCCCTTTATTCGGCGTGCTCCGCGAAGAGCCCGGGCCAGTTCCCGTTCGCACGCTCGACGCTCCCGTTGAAGTCCGCGTTGAACTTCTTGAGGATCTCGGAGTTCACGTTCAGGTACAGCTTCCCATTGCGGACCTGGGCCGTGGTAATGTCCACCGGCAGCAGGATCCCCAGCGACACGCCGTAGGCACAGAACCCGCCGTACTGCGGCGCGTACCGCTCTGGGTTGGCCTCGAACTGCGCCTTGCTCTGCTCGTCCGCGAAGAGGTAGGTTGCACCGCCGTGCGAAGCCCGGATCATCGGCGACCCGTTCTTCGGCGCTCCACCCTTGAAGAACGAAACGGGGTCGAACCCGGCGAGCCCGATATCGCTCGCCCCGGACACATTGACCAGCTCGCCCCGAGCCGCCGCGATCTTCTCGACCGCCTCGTCGGTGCTCCAGACGTCGCTCGCGATCATGCGGTAGTTCACGAACGCCGCTTCGAACCCGTCGTACCCCGGGAGCTTCGCCGCCGCGGTCGCGTCGGACACCACAACCACCTCGAAGCCGTCCTCGATCAGGTCACGCATGTGCGATTCCACGCACAGGTTCGCGGACATCCCCGCGAGCACGATCTGGTTGATCCCCCGCTTGCGCAGCTGCAGCGCCAGGTCGTTCGATTCCGGACCGTACACCTTGTGCGGCCCGACGATGATGGTCTCGCCATCCTCAATGTACGGCTTGTACTGCTCCAGCCAGTCCGCGCCCGACCCCTCGAGCCCATCGACATCCAGCGGGCCCTTGCGGTTGAACATCCCGATGTCGTGCATCAGGGTTTCGAGTGCGCCCTCGAACGCCCAGTCATGGTCGTGCGGGTAGTAGTAGTGCGGGCTCACGACGACCTGCGCGTCGACATCCTTGGCGACCTCGAACAGACGCCCGATGTTGTCGACCGTGCCGTTCTCCGTGACGCTCTCGCCCACCACGCCCCAGGTCACCCCGTCGGGGCTCAGGAAGTCGTTCTGCGGGTCGATCACCACGACCGCGAAGCTGCCACGCGAGAGCTCCACGCCCGGGCGGGGGATCGGGGCGTCCTCCCGCGGGCCATCGATGTAGTGGACGTAGCTCGTCCCGTGCCCGTGCATCTCGTCGTGCTTCTCGTCCATCGGCTGGGCCGTCGCGCACCCCACCGTGCCCGCGGCAAACGCGGCCAGTGTTGCGATCATGGTGATTGTCGTTGTGTGCGTTGTCATTGTCGTCTCCTTGTGAATGTGAATCTGGTTTCAAACTGATCTGGTTTCACACCCGGACCCATCCGGGCGTGCTGCGTTGGTCTGGTTCATTGCACGCTCGGGATCCCCGCGTCATCGAGCGGGCGCGGCCCAGGCGCATCCCAGTGGAACCGGCGCTCGCCCGCCGTGATCTCGACGTCGTTGATGCTCGCCTCACGCCGGCGCATCAGCCCCGCGTCGTCGAACTCCCACAGCTCGTTGCCGTAGCTGCGGAACCACTGCCCGCCGGCGTTGCGCCACTCGTACTGGAACCGCACCGCGATCCGGTTCTCACGGAAGCCCCACAGGGCCTTGGTTAGGCGATAGTCCAGCTCTCGGTCCCACTTGCCCCGGAGGAACGCCCGGATCTCCTCGCGCCCCGTGACAAAGGTGTCGCGGTTCCGCCACTGGCTGTCCGCGGAGTAGGCCAGCGCCACCCGGTCCGGGTCTCGCGAGTTCCACGCGTCCTCCGCCGCGCGGACCTTGGCGAGCGCTGTCTCCATCGTGAAAGGGGGCACGAGCTTGCTCGGTGTGTTGGGTGTCGTCGATACGTTCATGTCGATACTCCTGGATGCTTCCCGCGTCTGAGTGTGTGTTAACCCGCGAAGGCCATCGAGCCGACGCGCGTACGCTCGTCCTCAAGCTCAGACGGGTGCGTGACATAGCTCGTGAACAGGGTGAGCGCAGCCCCGCCAGCGATCTCGGCGATCTCCGATTGGCTGAACCCCCGCTTGTGCAGTCGCTCAACCTCCGATTCATCGAACGTCCCGCACACGTCGATCACGCACCTCACGAATGGCGAGTTCCGCGCATCTTCATGGCTGCGTGTCTCGAACGCCGCAAGGCTGCTGACGACGGCCTTCATCGCAGCCATACGCGAGAAACCGCGCTGCTCACCGATCAGCTGCACCGCAATCTCGATCATGCGGTACGGCTGCCCCAACTCGCCGATCGCATAACGCGACCAGGACCACGACCCATCCAGTTTCGTCAGCTCCATCAGCACGCGGGCGACTTCGGGAACCTCGTTCAGATCCTGCTCGAGCGAATCGAACACATCTCCGCTGAAACAGGTGCTCCACTTCGTTTCTTGTTGTTCGACTGCCTGTACCACTGTGCGGCCCCATTTCCTGTGTTGCGATGCCCCACGCCCGGCACCACGCGTGCCGGGCGATATGGGCATCAGTGTGTGTGCTCAGCCGACCGATCCGGCCAGCTCCGACGGCGTCCACTCGACCGCCGAGAAGGCGTCGTCGAGGGGCGTGCTTGCGATGTGGTTGGTGTAGTTGGACATCACCTTGACCGCCGTCCCGAGGATCACCTCAAGCACGGTCCGCTTGGTGTATCCAGCAGCGAGCAACGCGTCGATGTCGTCCTGCTCGGGCCAGCCGCGGCTCTCATTCACCTTCACGGCGAACACACGCAGGGCCTCCAGCTTCGGGTCTGCGATCTGCGTGCCCCGCCGGAGCGACTCGATCACATCATCCGACACGCCCTGGGCCTTGGAGATCCCCGTGTGCGCGGCCATGCAGTAGGTGCAGCCGTTGAGGCGGTTGTTCACCATGAGCACGATCTGACGCTCGGTCGCCGAGAGGTCGGACTTATCGAAGATGCCCGCGAGGGTGATGTACCCCTCGAGCAGCGCCGGGGCCTCGGCCATGATGCCGAGCAGGTTGGGCAGGAAGCCGAATGCCTGCTGGGCACCCTCGATGAGCCCCTTGGCATCGGGGGCGGTGTCCGCGGTGTGGATCTGGAAGCTGGTCATGACGTTTCTCCTTCAGTCAGGGCATGCGATACCCCCCGGCGAAGCGACTCGCCGGCGAACTCGGATGCGGGTTGTGTGCGCTGCTGCGCGGTTTCGGTCTGCCTCACCCAGCCCGCCCCCCGGCGGTGCCGGAGACACGAACTCGATGAGCTGTACTATACTGACTAATCAGTATGTGTCAATGCCTATTCATCCTCCGAGCAGAATTTCTGTGCCCAATCGTGTTAAATCTGCTTTATTGGGGCTACGCCGTATGAATCCGGGCAATATTCTTGAGGGAAATCTCTGCTGAATGCATGAATCATACGTATATATGAGTATACTCACCTGACGCAGAACCCCGGAGACCCCCGTGCCCCCAAGCAGACGCAACGAACTGATCGACGCCGCCATGCGCGTCTTCTACAAGTACGGCTTCCACGCCTCAAGCCTGGACGACGTCCTCAACGAGGGCGGCATCAGCCGCATGACCCTCTACAACCACTTCAAGTCCAAGGACGAGCTCATCCTCGCGGCCATGCGCCGGAGAGATGAGATCTTCCGAAACAAGCTCATGAAGTTTGTGGATTCAAGGGCAAAGACCCCGCGGGAGCGGATCACCGCCGTCTTCGACTTTCACGAGGATTGGTTCACCGGCAACGAGTTCTGCGGCTGCATGTTCATCAACGCGGCAGCCGAGTTCTCATCCGCAGACTCCGCCCCACGCCGCCTCGCCTCAGAGCACAAGCAGGAAATCGTCCGCTACATCCGCGACCTGTGCGAGCAGGAAGGGTTCCGCGACCCCATCGAGATGGCCGAGCAGCTCAACATCCTGCTCGAGGGCGCGCTCGTCGCCGCCCGTGTCGTTGGTCAAGTCGCCAATAACGGCGAAAACCCCGGCGGCCCCGCCAGGCGAGCCAAGGAAATGGCCCTCGAAATCATCAAGCGAGCACCGAGGAACTGAGCCCTTGGCGGGAGGAACGGGGAAGTCACTCGCCCTGCTTTTCTCACGCCGAACCCGGCCCTAGACTTCTCACCCGCTGTGCTTTTGCACACACCCAATGGAGAGGTGGCTGAGCGGTTTAAGGCGCACGATTGGAATTCGTGTGGGGTGGCAACACCCTCGGGGGTTCGAATCCCCCCCTCTCCGCTTCGATAAGACCCTGCATTTGCAGGGTCTTGTTTTTTAGGGGTTTACGACGG
>CAXREY010000035.1:0-6772 GCA_964229845.1 Phycisphaerales bacterium UBA1924 | reverse complement strand
AGACAGAACCACGATCACGCCGCACCGCACCATGGTCTCCCACCCACAATCCGGCCTATTGCCTATTGCCTATTGCCTATTGCCTATTGCCTATTGCCTATTGCCTATTGCCTACCGAAGGTCCGCCTCTGGCGGATTGCCTACTTCCCCACCAGATCCACAACCATCGGCAGGTGATCCGAAGCCGTCGTATCCCCGCGCTCCAGACCCATCGCCCCCAGCGACCCATCCGTCAGCACCCGCGTGTCCAGCATCAGCGCGTTGACCAGCTCGCTGCGTGAATCGTCGTACAGCAGCCAGTCCAGCCGCCCCGGCCCGAAGCGGCTCTTCTCGTCCACCCACGTCACCACGGACGGATCCCCAAGCACCGGTGTCAGCGCCGGGTCCAAGTCATCGCCGTTCAACCCGAGCCCCCGCGCCATCACCTCCAGCGGCGTCCGCGAACCCACAAGGTTGTAATCCCCGCCGATGATCACCATCGCGTCCGGGTGCTGCGCGTGCACATGATCCACGAACGCGTTGATCGCCCTCGCCTGATCGATCCGCGTCAGATCCTCTTCCGAACCCGCCGAGCCGCAGCACTTGAGGTGCACGCTGATCGCCAGCAGCTCGCCCGCGTCCGTGTCGATGAGCGCCGCGCACGCCCGCGCCGGACGCCCGGCACCCGAGGGCGGCAGCGCCTCGTCATACCGCGCCACGATCGGATGCCGCGTCGCGATCGCCACCCCCGAACGCTCATCCGGGAAATGCAGGGCCCAGTCCGCCCCAGCGTGCTCCTCGATCCATCCCTCAACCTTGGCGCGTTCCGTGCGGAACCACTCCTGATACAGGATCACATCCGGGCCGATCGCGTCGAACACCCGCTTGAACGCCATCGGCTCCGTCAGCGGCGACGAGAACAGCACGTTCGCGCTCATCACGCGCACACCATCCGCCGGACGCTCTGGCATCGCCGCATCGATCACCGCCTTCGCCGCGTCCCGCTCGGGCAGCTCCACCACAAACCGGTCCGACCACAGCGTCGCACCCTCCGCGTCCACCTGATCCACGATCACCTCGATCGGACCCGATGCGGGCAGCGCATCGCCCCGCGCCGACAGCCGATCGATCCGCAGCTCGTACTGCTCGCTCGCGTACGTAGGCAGGCACGCCACGCCCAACGCGGCGTGCCCGATGTCCTCACCGACACCTTCCCCGTCGAACCGCGTCACGCCGGTCCCGATCCCGATCCCGCCCTCATCATTCACCGGCGAGAACGCGATCAGCACGTCCACGCCCTGCGGGGCTTCCTGAATCGCCTCATCGCCGGCCCGCGGGATGTCCATCGCCATCCCCGTCGACGCATCCGCGTCCGCATCGATCCGGATCCGCGTGGTGTACGGCGCCGCCTGGATCGCCTGCGTCGGGCGGGTCTCGGGCGCAAAACGCAGCCACACCCAGCGCCCGTCGGCAAACCCCTGCTCGCCATCCGCCCAGTCGCCAAACGACCCATCGAGGCGCTTCTCGCCCCCCGATACCCCTGCCCTGTCCGGCGTGGTTCGCTCCGGAGCCGACTGCCCCATCGGCGTGCCCCGCTCCGAGCAACCCACAAGTACCGCACACCCCATCGCCAATGCACTGATCGTTCGCATACGCAACAATACGCCCAGACGCACACCCCCAGAGCGGCCGCGCGTGTTCAGAAACATTTGTCAGAACAAATAACCGCCAACACCCCGGGAATAGACTCTTTGTCCGCGCCGTTCACACACAACGCAACACAAACACAGACCCGCCCAGACCGGGCACACGACAGGAGATGAAGACATGAAACGCACCGCCAAGGCCGCGATCGCCGCATCCGCACTCACGCTCATGAGCGCCCCCCTCATCGGCTTCGGGCTTTCCAGCACCGAATCCGCCATCGCAAACGCGGCCTCAACCGAATCCCGCGACGCCAGCTCGTACGCCGTCGATCAGGTCCACTCCTCCGTCCTCTTCAGGATCCGCCACGGCGGGCTCGCCTACTTCTACGGCCACTTCGACTCCTTCTCAGGCACCATCGACATCGACCCTGAGAACATCGAGGACGCCAAGTTCAGCATCACCGTTGACGTCGAGTCCGTCGACACCAGCAACGTGAAGCGCGACGAGCACGTCAAGAGCGCCGATTTCTTCAACTCACGCCAATACCCCAAGGCGACCTTCGAGTCCACCGCCATCGAGCAGGTCTCCGACGGCGTCTACGACCTCAAGGGCAAGTTCTCATTCCACGGCAAGACCCTCCCCGTCACCGCCAAGCTGACCGACGTCACCTTCGGCGAGCAGCGCGGCAACGACGCCATGGGCTTCCACGCCGTCTTCTCGATCAAGCGCTCCGACTACGGCATCACCAAGTACGTCGACGCCAACAACCCCGAGAACGGCGGCCTCGGAGACACCGTGCAGATCACCGTCAGCTGCGAAGCCATCAGCAACTGACGTTCGCACCCACTCCGCAGACGCAGCGCCCGAAACGGCGCTGCGTTTTTTTCATCCCGCCCCCGTAGCATGAGCTTCCCCACGCACGCAAGGAATCAGCGCCCATGGACCCACAGCTCCAACAACGCCTCATGCTCTTCGCCGGCCTCATCCCCGGCGGCATCGCCTTCGCCGCGCTCCTCGTCGCCTGGTACATCCACGCCTTCCGCGAGTCCCGCACCGACCTCGACGACGCCGACGAACCCCGCGCACCATCGCCCGGCCCGCGCTGGCTCCTCCCCATCCTCCTCGCCGCGGGCGTCGCCGGCGCGGACTACGCCATCAACTCAACCCTCCACTTCTGGCCGGACGACAACACCTACCGCTACACCCACGCGATCGTCCTCATCACCCTCATGGCCCTCGCCGAGGGCCTCGTCGTGCTCCCCCTCTTCGCCGCGTTCGCGATGCGCCTGCTCGCCTACGCCGGCGCGTTCTGGATGCTCTCCGAGGGCTTCACCGACACCGTCCTGGGCGGCTCAACCAACCTCGTCGCCTACACCCTCTTCGCCGCACTCGCCACCGCCCTCGTCGCCACCGGCGCCGATCGAAACGCGCAGCGCAACCACCACGACCGCACCCTCGGCTGGCTCGACGCCATCACCTGGATCCTCATCCTCGCCGCCATGATGCCCGTCCTCTTCGCCAACCACTACGCCGCTGGCGCCATGGTCCCGGGCGGCATCATCGCCGTCCTCTCCAGCGCCACCATCGTCGGGCTCATCTTCCGCGCATTCTCACTCACCCGAGGCGGCATCACCGTCCTCGCCGGCTTCATCATGATGATGCTCACCGGCTCGCTCGTCCAGGTCGGCGCCGACAACCTCCCAAGGGTCCTCCTCATCACCATCCTCCCCCTCATCACCCTCATCCCGCTGCACACCCCCTCACGCATCAAGCGCCTCATCGCCCGCGTGGTCCTGATCGCGGCGGTGGGGGGCACCGCCGTGCTCTTCGCCATGGGCCCCCAGCTCGACGCCTGGCCCACCAACGACACGGACGCCGAATCCGGCGACGACGAATCACTCGAGGACTACTACAACTCGCTCGAATGAAAAAACACGCCGCAAACGCGGCGTGCCCTCTCTCAAGTTCGAAGATCAGCGGTGTTTACTTGCCGCCGCGGAGACGACGGACACCGAGCCCAAGCCCGAGCATCGCGCCACCGGCGAGCACCGGCGCGGGGAGCGGAACCACGTTTAGTTCCGGGTCTTCCATGCCCAGCAGCTTGTCGGAGGCATCGTTGTTGAGCCCGCGGAATCGCAGCGCGATGTCATCGCCATCGCCGAGGAAGCTCATCGCCGTCAGCGACGAGGCATCGCTCGCCATCACATTGAACACAAGCGTCAAGCTCGAGCCGATGCCCAGACCACGCGAGGGGTTCCCGCCGCCGGTCCAGTTCGCGTTCAGCGCCGCGCCCGCATCGAACGTGCCGAACGGGTTCGCCGCTTCGGTGCCCGTGTTCTGGAAGTCAGAATCCGTCGTTGACGAGAGCGTGGCCGAGGCGCCGCTGTCCGCGCTGTCGATGTTGAACACAAGCCCGGTCAGGAAGCCGCCCACCGAGCTGTCCGACGTGTTCGTGACCGAGAAGGTCAGCACACCGTTGCTGCCGCTGGTGTAGCTGTACTCGATCGAACCAGTCACCTCAGCGCCGGTCCAGGAGCTGTTCGTGGTGCTGCTCGAATCGGACATAAAGTCCACGGTATCCGCAGACGCAACGCCCGCAGTCGCGGCGAGGGTTGCAGCAAGAACGCAAAGCGTGCCGGTGTTCATGATCTTGACCTCTCTCAACCCGATTTCCCGGGCGGTTCATTTCTTCAGCTGGTACATATTGCCGAGCCAGGCGTCTCCACACGCCGGACCACTGCCCGTAAGGGCTGCCTTCTAATCTATCCCGAGTTCAGGGGGGTGTCGAGTCTTCTGTTCCGAAATGACAGGAACTCATTGGTATTTTCAACCCGATGCCCTATCTTCAAACCACCACGCCGTTTATAGGTCCTCAGCGTCCGCAATCGCCGCTCACCGATGAACAACCAGCCACAGCAAGCCACCATCATCGCCCAGTCCGACCGCGTCGTTCTTCGCTACCCCACCGAGTCCGACCGCGCCGCCTTCGTCGCCCTCCGCCAGTCCTCCCGCGCCCACCTCGAGCCCTGGGACCCCATCCCACCCTCCGGCCTCGATCTCTACTCCTCCGAGGCCTTCGATCGCGAGCTCGAATCCCACAACACCGACCGCGAACAACGCTGGCTCATCATCGAGCGCGTTTCAAACAACATCGCCGGGCGCATCGCACTCACCAACATCGAACGAGGCGTCTTCCTGAACGGACGCCTCAGCTACTGGCTCGGCCAACCCTTCCAGCGCAAGGGCCTCATGTCCGAAGCCCTCAAGCTGGCAGTGGGGCACTGCTTCCGCCCATCCGAAGACGGCGGCCTCGGCCTCCACCGCCTCTGCGCCAACATCATGCCCACCAACACCCGCTCACGAAACCTTCTCAAACGCGCCGGCTTCATCAAAGAGGGCTACTCCGAGAAGTACCTCAAAATCCAGGGCAAATGGGAAGACCACGAACGCTGGGCCCTCACCGCTGAGCGGGCGCCAGACTGAGACCAGGCCCAAAGCCACATCAGTCCACCCGCTCCATCGCGTCCAGCACGTCAAACGCCGTCAGCAGCACCACCCGCTCGCCGTCTTCATTCAGGCCCCACCAGTTGTAATAGAACCCATCACCCCAGCCGCTCGGGAACATGATCAGGCTCCCCCCGGGCGCCGAGACCTCGCAGTACATCTGCCCGCCCTGCTCCGCGGCCTCGATCGACTCCGTCAACAGGTCGCTCCAGTCATCCAGCGCATCCTCGTCCATCTCACTGAGCGGCTCGATCATCTCCGCAGGCGCAAAGCACGACGACGCCAGATCAACGCCGTACCCGTACCCCTCGTCCTCTTCATCATCCTCAAGCTCGTCCTCGTCCAGCGGCTCCACACCGCCGTACGCGGCCCGCTCCCACGACACCACGTCACCCGCGCCGATCATCAGCGCCGCCCCCGCGACACGCACGTTCCCCGCGCCTTCGTCCGCGATGCACAGCCGCACACGATACCGACCCGGCGCAAGCGCCTGCCCGATCGTCTGCTCCTCCGCGTCGATCATGTACGGATCGCCAACGCACACCCGACCGCTCGGCAGCGTCACCTCCCCCGCATCCTCGATGCGGCACACAAACTCCGTCCCGTCATCAACCCGCCAGCTGCCACCACGAACCAACCCGTTCAATCTATCTTCTCGTTCCATGCCCGCAGTGTACCGGCTTTTGCCAGATCGCAAACCAATATCCCGCGCCCTTCCGCACAGCGACACGTCCCAAGCCAGCCGCCCCGCAACGCCCATACCCTTCTCCCAATGAGCACCGACAACCCGCACAACCTCACCCAGGTCCTCGACACCCTCGAAGACACGACCGAAGACCACGACGCCGTCAAGGTCGACGACATCCTCGACGCCTTCGCCGGTCGTCTCTTTGGCCCCCTCATCATCATCCCCGGCCTCATCCTCCTCACCCCCCTGGGCGCCGTCCCCCTCCTCCCCGCCGTCATGGGCGCGCTCGTCGCCCTCATCGCCGCCCAGCGCATCCTCGGCATGTCCAAGCCCTGGGTCCCACGCAAACTCCGCGACCGCTCCGTCGCACGCGAGAAGATGACCAACGCCTTCGACAAGGCCCGCCCCTGGACCAAGCGCATCGACAAGCTCATCAAACCCCGCCTCACCGCCCTCACCACCGGCCCCGCCGAATACGCCGTCGCACTCCTCGCCCTGCTCCTCGGCGCATCCGTCCCGATCGTCGGCCTCATCCCCTTCGCCGCCATGGTCCCCGGCGCCGCCCTCACCCTCTCCGGCCTCGCCCTCATCGCCCGAGACGGCGCCCTCATGATCGCCGCGCTGCTCGTCTCCGCCGGAGTCATCTACCTCAGCTACACCGCCCTCACCTGACTCTTGTCCCTCCCCGCGCCCCGCGGGGAGGTGGGTCCGCCGAAAGCGGAGTCGGAGGGGTCTTCGTCACTGTTGCACGCTGACCTGGTCCCGGGTGCCCGTACTCGCCGCACAGCGGCGCAGTGCGGCCTCCCCCGCTCATGCGGAGCTTTATGCACGAATGCTCTGATTCCTGACGACCCTTGCGGCGTTGATGATGACCTTTGCGTCGATCCAGCAGCGTACGCGGTGCAGCCTTCGCGCCCAGGGCGGCAGGTTCCCGCCGCTCACCACCCCGCTGCT
>CAXREY010000034.1:0-9212 GCA_964229845.1 Phycisphaerales bacterium UBA1924 | reverse complement strand
CATCGAGGCGGGCGGGCACATCCGCATGATGGCCGCGGCCCAGCCGTTCATCTCGGGTGCGATCTCCAAGACAATCAACCTACCGCACGACGCGTCGGTTGAGGACATCCAGGACGCCTACCGCCTGAGCTGGGAGCTGGGCCTCAAGGCGAACGCCCTGTACCGCGACGGCTGCAAGCTCAGCCAGCCGCTGAACTCCAAGAGTGATGCGGACGAAGAGGAACTCGCCGACGCGGGGGAGCTCTCCGACGAGTTGGAGACCGAGGCGATGATCGAGGCGATTTCCTCGGATGTCGCGGAGCTGGCGGAAGCTGTGAGTGATGAGAACGTGCGTATTGTCGTCAAGAAGGAAGTCGAGATCGTGCACCGCCCGATGCGCCGCCGCCTGGCCGACACGCGCCGCTCGATCACGCACAAGTTCAACGTCGCTGGCCACGAGGGCTACCTCACCTGCGGCATCTACGACGACGGTATGCCCGGCGAGCTCTTCATCACCATGGCGAAGGAAGGCTCGACCATCGGCGGGCTCATGGACTCGCTGGGCACCTCGACCTCGGTGGCGCTGCAGTACGGCGTCCCGCTCGAGAGCCTGGTCAAGAAGTTTACCCACCAGCGTTTCGAGCCCTCGGGCATGACGACGAACCGGGACATCCCGTTCGCCAAGTCGCTGGTGGACTACATCTTCCGCTGGCTGGGCATGGAGTTCATCGAGGGCTACCGCGAGGCCAACGCGCCCAAGCGCCCCGAGAGCAAGGACTCATCGAGCAGCACCAATGTCGTGACTCGCCGCATCAGCTCCGGCGAGATCGAGGCCAAGCCCGAGCCCAAGACCGGCGACCGGATGGTCATCCGCGATGAGCGTCACAGCGAGGTGCACGTCTCCGAGACCGCGATCGAGACGGGCAAGAACACCCGCGTGGTCGTGAGCGATACCCAGGCCTCGGCCAGCGCGACCCTGAGCACGGCACTCGAATCGTCGGGCGATGCCCCGCCGTGCGATGTCTGCGGCACCATCACCGTTCGCAGCGGCACGTGCTACAAGTGCCTCAACTGCGGCAACTCGCTCGGATGCAGCTAACTGACTGAGTTCCGTTTCGGTTTATTGATGAATTAGGAGGAAGGAACACGCATCTCACCCGCGGCACGCAGCGGTCGACTCGGCGCGTGCGACAAGCAGGTCTCGAACGGTCGATGAAGAACGGATGGTTCATCGCGAGCAGGGGTTACGGAATGATCCCGATCGTGCAGCCGGCCCCGAACTGACTCATCCACGGCGTGCAAACGCTAAGGAGCGATGGGCGCAGCGGGGCACCGAGACCGGAAGCAGGGACCGCCCACTCGGGCGCTGTTGGCCGCGGACGATGCGTGACATCTGCGGATCCTGATGATCCCACCCAGCGGAGATCGAGGGGCTACATCCCGGCCACTCAACCTCGGTCTCACGCCTCCCGCCCCCGGGCACGCCCACCACGGCCCGGGGGATTTTTGTGCGCCATGAAATCTGGCAGATCCAAACCACAACGATACCGGTTTATCTTGAGGGCCACTCTATGGTGCATGAATCAGACACTGATCACGAGACCGGGATTCAATGGGGGATCGTTTCCTTTGTCGCCATGATCACCATTGTGGGGGTGCTCTTGCCCAAAGCCCTCTGGATGGTGGAGGGCTACCGCGCGTTCGTGCTTCAACTCCCGATCGATGCGCACTTCCTGATCCACCCCGCCTTCCGAATGCTGCTGGTGCTAATTGCCGTTGGATACCTGTATGTCCTGCGCGGCGAGGATGAACACTTGAGCATGGGGCTTCTGGTCGGCTGGGGGCCGGGGATCAAGGCGTTCGTGCTTGGGTTCATGTGCACGCTCCCGATGCTCGCGCTCGGGCTCGTCAGCGAGTATTCCGGCACGAACAGGTATGAAGTGATGTACGGCGCGATCGCGCCCGGGATCACCGAAGAAATCTTCTACCGCGCGCTGATGTTCGGTGTGCTGGTCCAATGCGCCAGAACACAGATGTGGACGACCGCGATCGTGACCGGGATTGTCTTCGGGCTGGCACACGTCGATATCACACCCGCACCAGGCCAGACGATCGTGGGGCAGCTCAACATGTGGATCGCCATCATTGCACTGGGCGGCTTCATGTACGCGTGGTTGTACTACGAATCGCGTTTGAACCTCTGGGTTGTGATCGCGCTGCACATCGGCATGAACCTGTGGTGGGGCATGTTCGATCTGTCGAGCTCCCCGCTGGGCGGCTTTGGCGCGACGCTCTCGCGGATCGCGTGCGTGGGGCTGGTGGTGCTGTTCGTCTTCGGGCTTCGTGCCTTGGAGCCGCGAAAGAACCCTACGATCGGTCATGACACAACGACCTGATACGCCTGACAACTCGACCTGGGCCGTTCTTCTCGCGGGGTGGGTGCACTACGCCCAGAGCGCCGTCTCGCTGCCCAACACGGAGCAGGGCCAGCGTTGGAAGGATTCGGTAGCACCAACGATCGCGCTGCACGCGCACGCGATGGCGCTGGGAGAGATCGAGAAGCTCGACCCGGATGAACGCCCGCTGGCGATGGACAAGGCGGAGCTGGGGATCAAGGAGCACGCGGCGACTCTCAACGAGATCTGGCGGTCCGAACCGATGCCCGATTCGGTCATCGAACTCATCGAAGACGCGAAGGAGGCGTGGGAAGAAGCGCTGCACGAGGGCGTCACCTGGGTTGTGACGAGCGAGCGTTTCAAGACCTTTCACCCGGGCGATCTCGCGGAGATGCTCCTGGACGCGGGGTTCATCGGCGAGGTGCTCGTGGCCTCGCCCGGCGTGGAGATGTTCCGCGGGGTACCCGTCGCGATCTGCCGTGAGAACTTCGGCGGGCAGCCCGACGACGATGTGATCACGATGGTGGATGCGTACCTCAAGGCGTGCGATGGCGATGTGGATCATCCGCACGTGATCCGCCCGGTGTGCCAGGTGTACAGGCAGTTCGATTTCCTCGCCGGCGGGGCGCAGAAGGACCTCGTGGCACCCGTCACGGGGGACCTGCAAGCCGGGCAGCCGCTGCTGATCCCGGTGGTGAGCGGCGGGGCCAGCTGCGCGGTCCCTCTGCCGCCCAAGGCGAGCAAGCCATTGGATCAGGTTCCGGTCGAGTGGTTGGGCGAAGAGCACGCGGATTCGGGGACCGAATCGCACTGAAACCCGGATTTGCGTTCGTGATCTGGGTTTGTGATGACTAGGATTCAAACCCTCCCGCCGGGGAAGTTCTGGCGGATTCCAGAGGATTTTTGACGACCAACCCCGGATGGGAAAGGACGAATCAGATGCCAAAGCGTGCAAAGATCTCGATCATCGGAGCCGGTAATGTGGGTGCGACCTGTGCGCACTGGGCCGCTCAGAAGGAACTAGGCGACATCGTGCTGCTCGACATCCCGCGCCCCGATGCGCCCGACCAGCACATGCCCAAGGGCAAGATGATCGACCTGGGCTGCTGCGCCCCGATCGACGGGTTCGATTCGACCCTCACGGGTACCTTCGATTACGAGGACATCGCCGATAGCGATGTCGTGATCGTGACGGCGGGCCTGCCCCGCAAGCCGGGCATGAGCCGGGATGACCTGATCGAGACCAATGTCAAGATCGTGAAGTCCGTCTCCGAGAACATCAAGAAGCACGCGCCCGACTCGATCGTGATCCTTGTCTCCAACCCGCTGGACGCGATGGTCTACACCGCGTGGAAGGCGACGGGCTTCCCGACCAACCGCATCATGGGCCAGGCCGGTGCCCTCGACTGTGCCCGCTACCGTGCGTTCATCGCGTGGGAACTCGGCGTGAGCGTCGAAGACGTCCAGGCCATGCTCCTGGGCGGGCACGGCGACGACATGGTCCCCTTCCCTCGCCTCACCTCAGTGCACGGCATCCCCGTCTCGGACATGCTCAGCGAAGAGAAGATCACCGCGTGCGTCGAGCGTGCCAAGGTCGGCGGCGGCGAGATCGTCAAGCTCATGGGAACAAGCGCGTACTACGCCCCGGCGCTGGGCACCATCCAGATGGCCGAGGCCATCATCAAGGACAAAAAGCGGATCATTCCCTCCGCCGCCTACCTCGACGGGCAGTTCGGCCACAAGGGCATGTTTGTCGGCGTCCCCGCCCTGCTGGGCAAGGACGGCGTCGAGAAGATCGTCGAGTTCAAGCTGACCGACGAAGAGCAGAAGCTCTTCGACGAGTCCGCTTCGCACGTCGAGGATCTCGTGAAGATCGTCAAGGAACGATTCCCCGAGCTCGCCTAAGCAACGCTGTGTTCGTCATGGACTGCAATCATAAAGAAGGCCCCCATCAGACTGGTGGGGGCTTTTCCGTGAACTAGCGATTTCGTGAACTAGTGATTTCGGGTACTCGCAGAGGGGACTGCTTGCATGGGCATGCTTTTCTTCCACAGCAGCCGATACTCAAGCAGGTTTCTGGCATCTTCGCCGAGGGTCGTGAGCAGCCTGTAGTAGTAGGGCGACGAGTCGAGCCAGCAGAACCATCGCCAGACACAGATCGGCAGCAGCATGGGGGTGGCGACGCCACCGATCAGCAGCAGATGCGGCGAGTCGGTGCTCAGGGCCAGCGCGAGCGTACCCGCGAGAAGGCCGATCGTGAGGAGCACATAGATGATCTGCGCACCCGGGCTTGCGAGGCGTCCGATCGGCGTGGACCGCTGGACGCGCAGCCGACGTACCCGTGGGCTCTGGGTCGCTTCGCTCTCGAAATCGGCATATTCAGCGGTGTCCTGCTCAAGGTCTACGAACTCCGGGATCTCGGCACCGTCCAGGATGGCCCGGGCCGCCTGCGCCGCCTGCGATTCCTGATACGCACGCTGACCATCGATGATGGATCGCAGCGACCGCCGGTCGTACGTCTCGAACAGCGACTCACCCCGCTCGGTCTTCTGCGCGTGCGGAGATCCGAGCGACTGGTCGGGCTGAAACGACCGTGTGTCGTCGTTGGCGTCATGGTGCTGTGGGTCGTGTTCGAACATACTTCCCCCGATCTTGCTAGGCGGCGTGGATCCGCAGATCCGTATAGAGAATACGAAAACTTGTCGGCTTAGATCCGGTTGAGATGCAATTTTCGCCCCGGATCTGCGTCATTACGGGGGTATGAAGGCCTTGAATCTGTCTGATAATCCCGCTGGAGACCCGCCGGAGGGCGTCTAGAATCACCCAACTGATACGGTACTTCACTCAGGAGACAGCAGCATGCTCAATATTCGTTTACTCAGCACCGCGATGTGTGCCGCCATGGCGTGCGGCTTCGCCACCGCACAGGACACCCCGGCGCAGCCGGAGCAGCCCGCATTCGATCCGCCGGCGCAGTACGCCCCGGATTGGTCCGATGAGGGGATCGCTGAGGCGGTTGATATGCTCAGCGGCACCTGGCGTACGACCGGAGAGGTCGGCGGCAGTGTGCTCGCAATGACCGTCGTGCCGGCCCCAATCGAGGGCATGAGCGACACCATGTACGTCGAGAGCGTTCGCGCCGAGACCCCGTGGGATCCGTTCCGCCGGGCGATCTTCCAGCTCTACCGCTACAAGGGCGAGCTCCGCCTCAGGACCTACGAGCTCGCGGTCGGTTCGACGACCGAGGGGCTCTTCGATGGCATCTGGGCCGCAACAGAATATTTCCCGAGCATCTCGCGCGACGATCTGATCGCAACGCTCGATGTCGATATCGAGATGACGAACAACGGCTTCGCGGGCTCGACACCCTACCCCTACCCGACCGGTGTCGCCGGTGCGGTCGAGATGACCAGCAGCATCACGCTCGATGGCGACACGATGCGGGTTGCCGATCGTGGCTACGGCCCCGACGGGAGCGTGGTCTGGGGTGCGGAATCGGACAGCGCCGTTGAGTACGAGCGTTCCGAGCCCATCGCCCAGGTCGACCGTCGACCCGACGGCATGATCATCGTCGACTACGGCCCGCAGGGCGACACCGTGCCGCAGGACGGTGACGAGCTGCACGTTCACTACGACGGCTACCTCACCGACGGCACCCGTTTCGACTCAAGCTACACACGCGATCTCCCGTTCGTGTTCCAGTACCCGCCGGGCACCCGCGCGATCACGGGCTGGGGCATCGGCATGGACGGGTTCAGCAGCGGCAGCCACCGCAAGCTGATCATCCCGGGCTACCTCGGCTACGGCGAGCGAGGCAACCCCCGCGCCAACATCCCCGGCAACGCGACGCTGGTCTTCAACGTGTGGATGGCCCACATCGAGCCAGCGCAGGCCTCCGATGCCCAGACCCATACCCATGAGGACGGCACGGTCCATCCCGGCTCGGCACAGGATCACGGCCACGACTGATCAGCGGCGCTGACCATCATTTCAAAGACAAGGCGGGCTGCACTTGGTGCAGCCCGTTTTCTATGATTCGCTCAAAGGAGTCGATAAGAGAATGAGCACCGGTGATTACTACCAGATGCTGGGTGTCAGCAAGGACGCGGACGCGGATGCCATCAAGAAGGCATTCCGGGCGAAGGCACGCCTGTTGCACCCGGACGTCTCCAAGGACCCGGACGCTGGCAAGAAGTTCTCCGCACTCAACGAGGCGTATGAAGTCCTGTCTGACCCCGACAAGCGAGCAAAGTACGACCGCCTCGGCCATGAACGCTTCGTCTCCGGCATGTCCGATCAGCACGTGCGTGCCCACGATGTAGACTTCGGGGACCTGGGATCCATCATCGATGCCATGTTCGGCGGCGCGGGTCGCGGGGGCATGGGCGGTGGTTTCGGTGGGTTTGGCGGCCCCGGGAGTGTTGGCGGCGGGCCCCGCCGAGCACCGGTCAAGGGCAAGGACATACAGCTCGGGCTGCGGGTCTCGCTGCACGATGTCCACGTGGGCGCGACCAAGGCCATCAGCGTGCCCAGGGGAGACCGGTTCCAGAGCATCGAGGTAACCGTGCCCAGAGGAGTCAAGAACGATGCAAAGCTCCGCCTACAGGGGCAGGGGCTCCCCAGCCCGATGCAGGGCGGGCCGAGCGGGGACCTCTTCGTTCGGCTGCGGATCGACAACGACGGGCGCTTCAAGCGGATCGACCAGGGGCTGGACCTGATCTCGGATCTCCCGCTGAGCATCGCTGAAGCGACGCTCGGCGCGAAGGTGGACGTGCGGACAATCGATGGCAAGGTCGTGACCCTGTCTGTGCCGGAAGGGACCGCCTCAGAATCGAGGTTCCGTATCGGTGGGCATGGGCTTCAGGGCCAGGGCGGCGAGCGAGGGGACCTGTACGCCAAGGTCAGGATCATCCCCCCGTCGGGGGCGGATGTCTCGGACGCGCTGCGGGACGCTTTGAAGGAAGTCCCACGACTTGAGCGAACCTGAGGGTCTTCGCTGAACGTACTTGGTACACTCAATCAAGCCGGTTTCGGCGGGGGGTTGATTGCTCAAGCAACGTCACAACTTGTTCGTCACACTCTTCGCATTGCTCGACATCGGTGCTGTCTGCGCGGCTTCGTTCGGTGCGTGGGCGTTGCGTGTGCGTCGATTCGGGCAGCCTTGGCCCGGGGAGTGGGAGTCCTATTTCAAAGACTCGCTCGTGCTGTTTGCCGTGCCGATCGTGATCTTCAACATGGTGCTCTTCCGCCTGTACAAGCCGCGTCGCGATCGGGCGCTCTTGGGCGAAGCCGGGCAGGTGATGAAGGTCGCGTTCATGTCCTCGATGCTCATTATCGTGGCGCTCTGGGCGGTCGGCTCGAGCCAGCTGGGCATGAGCGGACCGATACCGGAAGCGCAGCGAACCCTCGGGTGGCGTCTTGCGACGGATCCGTTCCGATTCCAGATCACCATGTTCACGGCGCTGCTGCCACTCATAGTGGGGGGGCAGCGTGTCATTGTTCGGCTCGCACTGCGGTTCATGCGCCGACGCGGGTGGAACATGCGCCACGTCGCGATCGTGGGTGTCGGCCGCCTGGGTCAGATCACCGCCCGCACGCTCGCGCGGAACTCATGGACCGGGATTCGGGTGGCGTACTTCATCTCGCACCACGATCAGACCGCACGAGGGTCGTGCATGCAGCTGCCCGTGCACGGCGGGATCCGAGACCTCGAGCGCACGCTGGAGGAGAACCGGATCGACGCGGTCTATCTCGCGGTCCCCAGCGCCATGTCCGCGCAGCTGCCTCAGATCCTCAAGCGGCTGGAGCGATACGCGGTCGATGTCCGCATCGTGCCCGACGTGCACCCGAGATACCTCCCGCAGAACATGACCGTTTCCGAGCTTGAAGGCATGCCCATACTGAGTTACCGTGAGAGCCCGATGGCCGGGATCGGTGGCGTGCTCAAGCGGACGCTCGATCTGGTCGGCGCGGTGCTCGGCGTCATCGTGTTTTCGCCGCTGATGCTCGCGATCGGGCTGCTCATCCGTCTTGAAAGCCCCGGCCCTGTGCTCTTCAAACAGCAACGCGTGAGTCTCGGCGGCGATGTGTTCTGGATCTGGAAGTTCAGGACCATGCGCCAAGGCGATGCGGGCCATGCCGGGCGCGATCAGGGATGGACGACGCGCGATGATCCGCGGATCACCCGGATCGGACGCTGGCTGCGAAAAACAAGCCTCGACGAGCTCCCGCAGTTGTTCAACGTCATCCGAGGGGACATGGCCCTGGTCGGCCCCCGTCCGGAACGCCCGGAGCTGATCGACCGGTTCAGGGAGGACTGGCGTGGATACATGCTCAGGCAGCAGGTCAAGGCGGGCATCACGGGCTGGGCGCAGGTGAATGGGCTCCGCGGTGACACCAGTCTGCGGAAGCGTTTGCAGTACGATTTGTTCTACATTCGCAACTGGTCGCTGTGGTTCGATCTTCGGATCCTGTTTATGACCGTGGTTCGTGGCTTCGTTCACCCGAACGCCATATGAACAAGCCGGGTGAATGGTTGATGAAGGGTCGCCGCAATTTGCACCATTTTGTGCCGCAGAACCCCGCCGAGGGTTGCGAAGTGGGCGCAAAAGTCGTATAAAGGAGCCCTTGGTCTCGCGTTCGTGGTGTGCGAACGCTCTGGCCGTGCCTAAATCGGGGTGTGCCAGCTACTGGCATGCAGGAAGATTCAAAGGTCTGGGGACACGCTGGAACCCTTGCATGGAGTCATGCGAACAGAACCCAGGACCACCATTGCATCACACGCCCCTCGCGGGGAGCAATGGTGACCGCATTGAACACAAGTCTGTGCCTGTGAAC
>CAXREY010000033.1:0-20558 GCA_964229845.1 Phycisphaerales bacterium UBA1924 | reverse complement strand
ATGGGGTTCTCGCTCGCTCATACCGGGGTGCATAGCACGGGTCTATCAGAATTGCAAGTGCTTTGTTCGCTCCGTCTTGCGCGTGAAAAGTCATGGCGCCCCCCATTGACCCGGCGGGGTGTGTCTGCCATACTCAGGGTTGTCGGATCATCTATTGCCTGCTGCGGGGTCTGAGGAGTCGAGGGGCACAACGGTGGCATGATCCACACAAAGGGGTTGCTCCCTGATCGTAGGGGAGCAGACAACGACCAGACCGGCCGCACGCACACGCGTGAGGGAAGGATGAGACATAATGAGCGACACAATCACCAAGAAAATCCTGATCGACCGAATCGCGGACTCCACAGGCATGAAGCGCGTGGCCGTCAAGCAGGTGGTTCAGGAGTTTCTCGATCAGGTGATTGTTGAACTCGGAGAAGGAAACCGACTCGAGTTCCGCGACTTCGGCGTCTTCGAGGTCAAGCAGCGCGCACCACGCATGGCACAGAACCCCAAAACCCTCGAACGCGTCCCCGTCCCCGCCAAGAGGACCGTCAAGTTCAAGGTCGGACGCCGCATGCGCGAAGCCATGGAAACCACCGAAACCCAGGACCAGGCCACCCCCAACGCCAGCGTCGAGGTGAAGGACGCCCCCTCCAAGACCGCCCGCGAAGACCACGAACGCGAAGTCGTCGCCACCATCGGCACCCAGCACCACGAACGCACTCCCGAGACCGCCGGCGCCCGGTAATATCCACGCACAGATCCGGACCAGAGCACCCCGGCTCCACACAACCCTGTGCCACCCGCCCAATTGAGGAACTCTCGCTATCATGCCGTCCCCGGCAACAACCGAATCCAGACGTAGGACACTTTTCTACGACTGGAGGGACGCCCATGCGCTCCGTACTCATCCTCGACGGCTGCCCGCTCACACGCGAATGCCTCTCCCTGCTCCTGCGTGAGGAGGGCTACAAGGTTCTGACCGCCAACAGCGCCGCCGCGGCCAAGGAAATCATCGCCAAACGCGTCCCGGACCTGCTGGTCTGCGAGCTCGTCGTGCCCGACGGCAGCGTGCTCGGCGTGCTCCGGTGGATCCGCGAGCAGGCCAACACCGGCTCCATCCGCGTCTGTGTCCTGACCAACGTCGCGGCCAAAAAGCCGCTCACACAGGCCGTCGAGGCCGGCGTCAACGCCGTCATGCTCAAGGCCCGCTTCACCTTCCGCGGGCTCGTCAAGCAGCTCGACGACCTGATGGCCACCCAGAAGAACGCCGACACCGAGAGCACCCAGCCGGTCGCGGCCAGGAGCTACCCGCTGCCCATCCCCGCGCCGGACCCGGCGCTCGAGCTCCGCCGCTTCAAGCCCATCATCACCCGCCCGGACCTGGAATCCAGACTCGAGGAGCACCCGCACCCCGCCTGCTCGCAGGCCGTCGTCGCCCACGTGCAGGGCATCCTCGGCTCCGACACCTGCGAGATGGAAGCGCTCGCCGACGCCATCGCCGGCGACCCCGGGCTCTACGCCCGCGTGTTCGAATCCGCGGCAAGCTCCGGCGAGGAGGGCAACGAGATCGAGTGCGAGGAGCCCGCGGGCTCGGTGTTCGATGCGCTCCTGCGGATCGGGCTCGACCGCCTGCGGGAGATCCTCGACGAGGCGACGCACCTGGACAACGAACGGTTCACGCATCAGGGCGGCTTCGCGATGTCGCTGGATCAGCAGCGGGTCCACGGGATCGCCGTCAGCGTAATCGCCGAGCGGATCGCGTCGCTGTGCCCCGACGTTGACGAGAAGACGGCGCGGACCGCCGGGCTGCTGCACGACTGCGGGCGCCTGCGGATGCTGGGGGCGCTGGGCGATCAGATCGTGGAGACCGGCGCGGCCTGTCACGGGCTTGGGGTCCCGCTGCTGGCGGGCGAGAAACGCCTGATCCTGAGCGAGCACGACAAGCTCGGCATGCAGACCTGCTCGGACTGGAACCTGCCCAAGGACGTGATCCAGGCGATCGGGTACCACCACGAGGACGCGGCCCGGATCTCATCGGTCTGCAGCAACGCCGCCAAGCTGGTCAGCACGGTCGCGATCGCGGACAAGCTCGCGCACGCGCTGGGCTACGCCCACTCCGGGTCGACGGTGATCGAGCCCACGGAGGCCCTGATCGGCAACCTCGAGCTCGAGGAGTTCGGGCTCGATCAGGTCATGGACGGGATCCGCGAGCGGATCGACGCGGCCATCGAGCGGACCGGGATGGACCCGGCGCTGCTGACGGACGGCGTCGTGCACGCGATGCCCGACCTGCCGATGCGTCCGGTGTTCGTGAGCGCGGACCCGGGCCACGACGTGATCGGGTGCTGGCTCGCCGAGGAGTTCGGCGCCGGTGACGAGCACGAGCTGCCCAACCTGATCGTGGTGCACGGGCGTCACGCCAAGGACCGCACCGAGCTGAGCGATCGGCTCACGCAGCTGCACCAGGAGCTGACTGGGCGTGGCCTGGGCGAGGCGATCCCGATGCTGATCCTGTCGCCGAACGGGCGTTACAACCTGAGCGAGGACGTGATGACGCGCCACATGTGCATGAACCTGCGGACGCCGTTCGGCGTGACGCAGTTCGAGCAGGCGTGCACGGCGCTGCTCAACGGGAAGCAGGAGCTCCCGGGGGCGGGGGCCGTGCAGATGGCGGCGTGAGCGATCAGCGCCCGCGGCGCTTGGCCTTGCCGCCCATCATCTTGCCGGGCCGCTTCGAGGGGACGATGCCGCCGGGGAACTTGGCGGCCATTTCCTTCTCCGACATCTTCTCGACCTCCGGGGCCTCGTTCTGCTGGAAGCGGTTCTTCTTGGGCTCGCTGGGCGCGCCCTTGACCTCGTAGGTCGGACGCCCGCCGGTGGGCTCGTCCTTCCAGTCGTCGGGTCGTGGGCGGGGCTCGAAGTCGTCGTACTGCTGGGCGGGGATCTCCGCGTTGACCAGCAGCTCGATCTCGGTGAGCAGGGAGCCCTGGGCGGGTGTGACCAGCGACCAGGCGTGCCCGTCGCGTCCGGCGCGGGCGGTGCGGCCGATGCGGTGGACGTAGAGGTCCGGGTCTTCTGGGAGGTCGTAGTTGATGACGTGGGTGATGCCCTCGACGTCGATGCCGCGTGACGCGAGGTCGGAGGCGACGAGGACGTTGAGGTCGCCGCCGCGGAACTTGGTCATGACCTGGTTGCGCTTGGACTGCGAGAGGTCGCCGTGGATGGCGTGGGCGGGGATGCCCTTGCGGTCGAGGTAGCGGACGACGGAGTCCACGGTGCGCTTCATGCGGCAGAAGACGACGGTGAGCGCGGGCTCCTCGTGGGTGAGCAGGTGGGCGAGCATGCGGCGCTTGTCCCACGGCTCGACGGTGACGTACTGCTGCTTGACGAGGTCGACGGTGAGCGCGCCGGCGGAGACCTCGAGCTTCTCGGGGTCCTGCATGAATGTGCGTGCGAGTCGTTCGATCTCGTCGGTGAAGGTCGCGGAGACGAAGATGGTCTGGCGGTCCTTGGGGCACTTCTTGAGGATCTTCTTGATGTCGTCGCGGAAGCCGATGTCGAGCATGCGGTCGACCTCGTCGAGGACGGCGAACTCGATGTCGTAGAGGTGGAGGTAGCCGCGTTCGATCATGTCGAGGACGCGGCCGGGCGTGCCGACGATGATCTCGGGGCCGTGCTCGAGCTGCTTGGCCTGTACGTTGATGGACTGGCCGCCGTAGATGGCGCAGACCTTGAGGCCGGTGTGTGGTGCGAGCTCTTCGATGTCCTGCTTGATCTGTATGGCGAGCTCGCGTGTTGGCGCGAGGATGATGGAGATCATCGCGTCGCCGGGCTCGATCATGTTGAGCAGGGGGAGGGCGAATGCGGCGGTCTTGCCTGTGCCGGTCTTTGCCTGCCCGAGGATGTCGACGCCGGTCATGGCGAGGGGGACGAGGGCGGCCTGGATGTTGGTGGGGTGCTTGAACCCGCGTTCGTCCATGGCCTGGACGATGGAGTCCTTGAGCCCGAGGTCGGCGAAGGTCTTGTCGACTTCGAATGTTTCGGGGTTCCAGCCGCCCTTTGGCTCGCTGATGGTGCGTTTGCGTTCTGGCTCGCGGTCGGCTCCGGCGTCGCGTTTTCCGCGTCGTCGTCCGCCTCCGCCCTTGCTGCCGCCCCGTGATCTTCTCTTGCCGCCGCCTGTTGACGCGTTTGGCGCGTCCGAATCGCGATATTTGTCGCTCATTGTGCTTCCTGGTGATGTGCCCCGTGCAGGGCCCTTGCCGAACCGGATCACGATCCTCGTGTTCCTCGGCACCGTCAATCGCCCCCGACGCTGGGGGTTGTGAGTTTGATCATAGGCGGTGTGGTGGCAGGGGTTTGGGGGGATTGGATTGAACGCGAAGATCGCGAAGGGCTCGAAGAGGGAGGGTGAGAAGATGGGAGGGTACGCAGAGGTGGCAGAGGGCGCTGAGGGCGCTGAGAAGAGGTGGAGAGGGGAATCTGGGTGGCACTACTCGCGACGAAGTCGCGCAGTCGTGTCTTTATTCGTTTCTCAAGAGCACTACTGCGCCGCTGCGCGGCGAGTCGTGGCACCCAAGAGGGGGTTTGTGTTTGGATGCCGCTGGTTCCTGCTTTGCCCTGGCGGGTCAAAGCAGGGCACCCACACTCAATCCTCTTGATTGAGATTCTCGATGATCAATGCCCAATAGAACTCGCAATGCGGTGCCCCCCAATCCGCTTTCAACTCATAATCAGGGATAAAGGCATTCAGGTTGTCTGATGAGGGTGTGATGTCGAAGTTCGGCTGAATGAGATCCGCAATCAGTTCTGCGTCTTCAGGCCAACGCACGCCTTCGTACCCGAGCTCTGTTTCGATGATCAGCATGTCATCGAGCGAGGGTGGGAACGCGCCTGTTTGAGCGGTGTACATTTCGAGCGCGCCGAAGAAGTTGCGGTACATGTGACCGCGGTTTGAAGCATCGAGCGCGTGGTTGACCGCTTGCTTGAACATCATGCCGAACCAGACCAGGGCGGACGCGATCAGGAACAGAAGGATGTAGAGAAGGCGCTTTTTCATACCGTAACTCGATGCGGTTGTCTCACTGTTCGTTCGCCTGGCCGTTGAGGTTTTGCGGGAGCGTTGTTGTTTCGGCCGCACTGCGCGGCTGCGCCGCGAGTACGGGCACCCGGATTGGTGTTCGTGTTTGGGTGTCGCTGGTTCCTGCTTTGCCCTGGCGGGTCAAAGCAGGGCACCGGGCGGACTCTCAAGAGCACGACTGCGCGACTTCGTCGCGAGTCGTGGCACCCAGAGGTATACCCGTCCTTATGGCGGTCAGGGAGGGGCGTTTGCGTTGGGGTGGGCGGGGGTTGGGTGTTGAGCGTGCGTTGCTGTGGGTGGGGACTCGTGTTGCTTTGTGTGCTGTGCGCTTGGCGCTGGATCTGGTGCGCGCTGAGGAGCTTGGGAGCCTGAATCATCCTGAATGGGGTCTGGGTCGGAATCTGGATCTGGTTCTGGTTCTGGGTCTGGTTCCAGTCCTGGGTCTGGCGGGGGTTGGTCTTGGGTTTCGGTGGTGGATTTGTGGAGCTGGCGGTCGAGGTGAGCCGCGGCTTTGCGGATGGTTTCGGTGTGGGATGGGGATGTGGGCTCGGTGAGGGCGATGCGTTCGAGGACCTGTGCGAGGCGGGCGCGGGTGAAGGCTTCGCGTGCGCGTTGGATGGCGCGGATCATCTCGGCGAGGCGTGTGAAGGCGGGCGAGGTGATGATGGCGTGGAGCTCGTCGACGGTGAGGGCGTGGCGGGTGCAGAGCTCGATGACGGAGATGGGCTCGGCGATGAGGTCGTGCAGGAGCTCGTTGGTGATCTGTGCGTGCGTCATGGGTTTGAATGTACGGACGCGGCCGGGAAGTTCAAGAGGGGATGAGCGCATGTACACAAAACAGCGCACAGATCGTGAGATGCGGGTGAGATTTTGGTTGAACGCGAAGATCGCGAAGATCGCGACGGGCTCGAAGAGGGAGGAGATGGGATGGGTACGCAGAGGTGGCAGAGGGCGCGGAGGACGCAGAGAAGAGGGGGATCTGGGTGGCGCTATTCGCGACGAGGTCGCGCAGTAGTGCCCTTATTCGTTTCTCGAGAGCACGACTGCGCCGCTGTACGGCGAGTCGTGGCACCCAAGAGGGGCAGGTTGTTTGGTGTCGCTGGTTCCAGCTTTGCCCTGGCGGGTCAAAGCGGGGCACCCGGGGTTGATGGACTTTTGAAGACCCCTCCGTCACGCGTGAACGCGTGACAACTCCCCGCGAGGCGCGGGGAGGGGCAAGAAACTCCCCCACCGCTTCTCCAAGCAAGCGCTGAACACTTCTGCGCCTCTGCATTCAGTCTTCTCTTCGAGCCCTTCGCGATTTTCGCGTTCAATCACGGTCCTGTTGCATCTCATACAGCATCATGTGCTTCATGAGGGCGGCGGCGGCGGAGGTGGAGGCGCAGAGCCAGCCGGCGGGGCCGTCGCGCCAGGCGCCTTTGAGGATGAGCTGTTTGAGGAAGGCGCCCGGGGGGGAGGTCATGAGGCGCAGGGGGCTGGTGCGTTTGCCCATGGCGTGCATGGACTGGGCGCTGACGAGGGAGAGGCGGCGGGCGTTGTCGATGTGCTGGGCGAAGGATTCGAAGGATTCGTGGATGAGGGGGCCTTCGATCAGGGGCGCCGAGTGCGGGGGATCGAGCTCGAGGTAGTCGTGGGGGTCGATGCCGGCGAATCGGGCTTTGTTGTTGTGGACGAGGGATGTCTTCACGAGGCGGAGGCGGTGCTCGGGCTGCCAGCAGTGGTTGAGGAGCTTGCCCTTGTACTCGACGATGCGGTTGACGGTGGCGGCGTCTTGGCCTTTGGCCATGGCGGCCTTGATGGACTCAGCGAGCTGGGGGGAGACGGGCTCGTCGGAGTCGAGCCAGAGGGCGTAGTCGGAGGCGCAGGCGCTGAGGGCGAGCTGCTTGGTTTTGACGAAGCCGCGCCAGTGGGTCTCGATGAGCAGGACCTCGCAGGTGCCCCACTGGCGGCAGGCGTTGACGAGGCCGAGGGTGGCATCGGTGGAGCCCGAATCGACGACGACGAGCTGGTCCGCGAGATCGCGGATGGAGTCGAGGACACGCCTCATGGTGCCTTCGTTATTGCGGCACGGGATCATGACGCTGAGGGTGGGCGTATGGGATGGCGGGGACTGGTCGGGCATTGCCTGTAGAATAGCGGTTGAGGACGCGTGGTGAGCAATACGAACATCAGATCGGTGCGTGTGATCCGGTATTCGCCCGATGGCGGGTACGCGGCGATCGAGTGGCTGCGTGCGTTTGAGACGGTGGAGATCCCGCACGCGATCGGCGATGGGGACACCTGGCGGATCGGGGTGCAGATCACGAAGAAGCGGGTGATCGATGTGATCCTGCATGTGGAGATCCTGGATACGTTCGGGGACCGGCTGCGGGGGCGGCTGGGTCGGACGCGGACGGACGGGCTGTTCCGGAGCCCGAAGCGGTGCAGGAAGACGATCGCGGGGGCGGGGCGGCCGCTGGCGCTGCTGGGGGCGAGGCACATGGGGACGCCGGTGCGGATTCTGGTGTGCGCGGCGGTGGATTGAGGGGGAGGTTGAACGCGAAGATCGCGAAGGGCTCGAAGGGGGGAAGGTACGCAGAGGTGGCAGAGAGCGCGGAGGGCGCAGAGAAGAGGGGGACATGGGGGAAGAGGAAGAGGGGGAGAGAGGCAATCCGCCAGAGGCGGACCTTCGGTAGGCAATAGGCAATAGGCAATAGGCAATAGGCAATAGGCAATAGGCAATAGGCAATAGGCAATAGGCAATAGGCAATAGGCAATAGGCGGGGAGTGTATGTGGAGATGATTGGTTTGGGGTGGCGCGGTGGGTGGGATTGTTGTATGATGGGGGCTGCGCGATGAAACTTGTATTGATCACAAGCTGTTTGTTGTTTGCGTGTGCTGGAGCGGGTGCGTTTGAGCCGGGGGGCGAGGGCGTTGCCTTTGTGCATGAGGCGACGGGGTCGTACACCGAGCACACGATGCACGGGTTTACGGTTCGGGTGTCGGCGGCGGCGATGGCGCGGGCTGAGACGACGGAGCCGGCGCTGAAGTTGCTCGGGGAGAAGCTGGCGGAGGTGATCGAGCTGACGCCCGCGCACACGCACGAGCATCTGCGGAAGGTCGTTTTCTGGGTGGAGCATGAGGCGCCGGATCATCCGTGCGCGTGCTATCACCCCGGGAAGCGGTGGCTGGTGGAGAACGGGTTCAACGCGGACAAGGAGAAGGGGATCGAGATCGCGAACACCCGGAACTTTGTGGCGTGGACGCGGGAGGCGCAGCCGCTGATGGTGCTGCACGAGCTGGCGCACGCGTATCACGACCTGGTGCTTGGGTTTGACCATGCGCTGGTCCGGGATTGCTACGCGGCGGCGAAGAAGAGCGGGGCGTATGACGGGGTGGAGCACGTGTCGGGCGAGACTCGGCGGCACTACGCGATGAGCAATGAGCGGGAGTACTTCGCGGAGCTGACGGAGTCGTACTTCGGGAAGAACGATTTCTCGCCGTTCACGCGTGAGGATCTGCGGGTGTTTGATCCGGCGGGGTTCGAGATGATTGAGAAGCTGTGGTTCGAGATTCCGGATGAAGAATCAGATATAGAAGAGTAAGAGGGGAAGCCGGAGAAGAGAGGACTGAACGCAGAGGGCGCGAAGATCACGCAGAGGCGCAGAGAAATGGGGAAATGGGGTGATCTGGGTGCCACTACTCGCGATGAATTCGCGCAGTCGTGCTCTTATTCAGCATCTGAAGACACTACTGCGCCGCTGCGCGTCGAGTAGTGGCACCCAGAGTGGAAGTCGTCGTGGCAGGATCACGGTGATTGAACTCATTCGTGGTGGCGCGAGGAGGGGGTGAGGCGTACACTCCAATCATGCCAAGCAAGCCCAGTGAACCGGATCTCACGCACACGCACCCCGAGACGGGGGTTGTGGCGTCGGTGCGGATCGGGGATTGCCGGGAGAGGCTGCTCGAGTTTGAGGCGGTGAAGAACTCGGAGGTGGATCTGGTGTTCGCGGACCCGCCGTTCAACTGGGCGCGGGATTACGACCGGCACCGGACGGGCGACGCGTGGGACGACGCGAAGATGTCGCGTGAGCAGTACCTGTCGTTTACGGAGGAGTGGCTGGAGATCTGCGCGGGGTCGCTTAAAGAGACCGGGTCGATGTGGGTGAACATCCCCGACGATTCGGCCGCGGAGATCGTGGTGCACCTGAAGAAGATCGGGATGCACATGGTGAACTGGTGCGTGTGGCACTACCGCTTCGGTCAGAACACGAGGGGGAAGTTCATCAACTCGAAGGTGCACGCGTTGTACTTCAGCAAGGATCCGTACCGGCGGACGTGGAACCCGGAGGCGGTTCTTGAGGTTTCGGACCGGCGGGCGATCTATGGGGACCCGCGGACGGAGAATAAGAAGGACGGGATGCCGGCGGGGATGCGGGTGCCGATGGATGTGTGGTACGGGCAGTACTGGGGACGGATTCAGGGGAACAACAAGGAGCGCCGCCAGAAGCACGACAACCAGCTGCCCGAGGTGTACCTGCACCGGGTGATCGCGTGCAGCTCGAACCCGGGGGACCTGGTGCTGGACCCGTTCCTGGGGTCGGGGACGACGGGTGTGGTGGCGCACGCGATGGGGCGGCACTTCATCGGGACGGAATACAGCAAGGCAAACGCGGAGATGGCGTTCGAGCGTGTGGTGAGCGGTCCGGTGCGGGACCTGGAGTCGCTGGGGGGCGGATCAACGGCGATCTTTGAGAAGCGTGCGAAGCCGCGTAAACCCAGAGCGACCACCGACGCGGGTGCATCCGCGGGGGGCTGAGGGCGAACCCGTATCGGACCTGAGGGGCGTTGTTGCCCCTTGAATGGGTGTTTGGTGGGTATTCAGCTTGATCTGAGCCCGCTTTTGTGGCATCCTCGTGTTGGCCGACTCGGCCAAAGCTGTGCAGGAACACATATCGCGGGTGCTCGGGGGAGCACCCACTAGAAAGCAGACTATGACGCATACACGCTGTACCTGTCTCCACTCATCGGTCGCGATGCTCGCGGTGGGCGCGATCGCTGGGGGGGCGTACGCCACGGACCCGGACTACACGCTGGTGAACACGATCGCGAACGTGAATGCGATCACGGTGCCGATCGAGGAGTACACGGGTCAGCACGACATCATGGCGGGCGGCGTGAGCGTCGGCGACTTCAATGTTGATGGCTGGCCGGACATCTACCTCCCTGGGCTGGGGAGTGTGCCGGACATGCTGTTTATCAATCAGCAGGACGGGACGTTCGAGGAGCAGGCGGCGCTGTGGGGCGTTGACCGGGTGCACATGGGTCAGGGCAGCGCGGTGGGCGATGTGAACAGGGACGGGCTGCCGGACCTGTACGTGCTCTCGTTCGGCCCGGCGGACGCGCAGGCGCAGCCGGGCAGGGCGCTGCTGTACATCAATCAGGGCGCGGACGCCATGGGCAACTGGTCGTTCAGCGAGGAGGCGACCGAGCGTGGCGTGAACAGCGTCATGACGATCGTGGGCGGCAAGGGCGCGGCGTTCGGGGATATCGATCTGGACGGGGACCTGGACCTGTTCGCGGCGACGTGGCAGTTCACGCCGGGCGCGGACGGGAACCGCCTGTTCGAGAACGACGGGACCGGGTACTTCACGGACATCAGCGACGAGGCGCTGCCGGCTGCGCCGTTCGTGCTGCGTGGGTTCACTCCCAAGGTCGTGGACGTGACGGGCGATCGCTACCCGGACCTGCTGCTGACGTGCGACTTCGCGACGTCGCGCCTGTACGTGAACAACGGGCCCGGCGACGACGGGCGGATCACCTACCGCGATGAGACGGAGACCGCGGGCATCACGTTCGACAACAACGGGATGGGCTCGACGCTCAACGACTTCAACGGCGACGGGATGCTGGACTGGTTCATGACCAACATCCACGTGTCGAGCGCGAACTACTACAACACGCTGTACATGGGCATCGAGGTGAACGAGGCGGGGACACCGATCTTCCTCGATCAGGCGCGCGTTCGTGGCGTTGGGGATAACGGCTGGGGCTGGGGCGTGGTCTCGGGCGACTACAACAACGACGGGGACGTGGACATCATCGCGACCAACGGCTGGCCGCAGTGGCCCAACGAGCCCACCCGCTACTGGAACAACGACGGCGCGGGGAACTTCAACGACATCTCGTTCATCACGGGCTTGAGCTTCCACATCGACGGGCGCGGGCTGGTGCAGCTGGACTACGACCGCGACGGGGATCTCGACCTGGCGTTCGTGGACAACGGCGGCCCGTTCCGCCTGTACCGCAACAACCTTGGTCTTGAGGGTCGCCCGTTCACGCACTTCCTTCGTCTCGACCTGAACACGGACCTGCACCCGTGCCTGGCGCCGATGGGTTATGGGACGCGGGTCATCGCGACGTATGGCGGGCGCGACCACCTGCGTGTGGTCGACGGGGCGAGCAGCTACCTCGGGCAGTCGGAGCTGACGGTCCACTTCGGGCTGGAGAACCTGGAGCAGGTCGAGCAGGTGCGCATCGAGTGGGCGGACGGCTCGGTCACGATCATCGAGGACCCGACCATCGATCAGCAGACCACGGTGCACGCGTATCACCCGGTGGACATGGACCGGGACGGCCGGTTCACGTTCTTCGATGTTTCGCGGATGCTGACGGCGTTCATCGCGCAGGACAGCGACGCGGACTTCAACGATGACGGCACGATCGACATCATGGACATGATGGAGTTCATCGAACGCTACAGCAGCCCCTGCGAGTGAGCAGCGGACCGGGCCAGCACGCAGGCGGGACGCTGATCCGCGTGAAGGCGGTGCCGGGCGCTTCGCGCGACGCGGTGGGCGGCCTTCTGGGTGATCGTGTGAAGGTGCGCGTGAGCGCGGCTCCCGAGGGGGGCCGGGCGAACAAGGCGATCGTCCGCGTGCTGGCGGGCGCGATCGGGTGCAGGCCCGCGCAGGTGGCCCTTGTGAGCGGAAAGACCAGCCCGGAGAAGCTCTTGGAGGTCCGCGGTGTGGAACCGGGGCGGATCTCGGACGCGCTGGGGTTCGATGTCTCTCCCGCGGTGCAGGGCTGAAGGCCCGATAGTGGAGCAGACCACGCAGAGCGAACGTGCGCGGGCGGTGATTGCGCCGAACGCTTGCCGGGTGTGCGTTGGTTAGGCATGTTGAGCCCATCTTTGCCGCCCGTTCGGGCACAAAGGGGGATACATCATGCGGATCGAGCTCGACGAGCACGCCCCGGAACAGTCACGTTCGGGGCCCACATCATCATCATCTCGCAAGGCGACGACGGAGCTCCTGCGGGTCCGGGAAGAGGACGGCGTGCTGCGTGCGGCGCTGCACGACCGTTCGCTGCGTTCGCTGGATACGGGGAAGCTCCGGGCGGAGATCGCGGTGCTGTGCCGATCGCACAACTCGCGTCTGATCGTGCTCTCGATGCGGAACACGGAGACGCTGGCCTCGAGCGTGCTAGGTGCGTTGGCCCAGCTGAGCGCGGACCTCGAGCGGGTGGGCGGCGTGCTGGTGCTGTACAAGGTGCCCAGGGAGGTCTCGCGGGTGCTCCGCAAGACGCGCTTGGACCGCCTGATCCACACGGCCCGGGACTGCAACGCGGCGAAGAAGAAGGCCAAGGGCATCGCCCACAAGGGCGGGTTCCTGCGGCGCACGGACGCGGCCTAACTCAGCGAATCAGCGTGTTCGTGTGCATCCGGCCCGGCGCGGTCGTCGTATATGGGACCGACGCCCGTTCGGGCGGACGGTGATATCGGATAGTCCGGCGTGCTTGCGAGCGAACCGATGGGTTTGGTTGTGTTCGCACAGGAATCGCCCGATATCGCGTGCAAACGCGTTTGTTCCCCTGCACCAAGGACCGCCACATGCGACATTCTGCCCCGATCTTTGTACTCGTTCTTGCATCATTGGCCGGCACGGCCGATGCGTCCGCGCCCGGCATGCTGCGGCTCAAGGCGGGCGATGTCCGCGTGGAGCAAGCGGAGAACGCGCTGCGTTGGAGCCAGGCCCGCGCGCAGCGTCTGCCCGAGCGGATGGTGCTGGTGCTCGACGGCCCGATGACCGCCGATCGGCGGGCGCGGATCGAGGCGGCGGGCGTGGTCGTTCGTGATTACATGCCGACCAACGCGTTTGTTGTCGAGACGCGCGATGCGCGCATCGGCGCGGTCCGGGCGCTGGGGTTTGTCGAGTCGCTCATCGAGTTCGACGACGCGTGGAAGGTGGACCCGCAGATCGGGAAGCGGGATTTCCAGACCGCGGAGCGCCGGGCGATCGCGCAGCAGGGCAAGGTCGCGTCGCACGTGTACCTGTTCGCGGGCGCATCGATCGTCGATGCCCGCAAGGCGATCGAGCGGATGGGCGGCGTGGAGATCGTGAACCACGAGCTGGTGGGCGATCGGTTCATGGTCGCGGTTCTGGGCACGGCGGACGGCGTGCGTGCCCTGGCGTCGATCGACGACGTGCAGTGGATCGAGTCGGCGCCGGAGGTCACGTACCGCAACAGCACGACGCGGTGGGTCGTGCAGTCGAACACCAGCGGGTTCTTCCCGATCTACGACAACGGCATCCGGGGCGAGAACCAGCTCGTTGCGATCATGGACGGGCGCGTCGATGTCGATCACTGCGCGTTCAGCGACCCCGAGGGCGACCCGTTCGGGGCGGACCACCGCAAGATCCAGGCGTACAACACGTCGACCGGGTCGGACTTCCACGGCACGCACGTGGCGGGGACGGTGCTGGGCGACAACTACGCGGACGACAACAACCGCGGGGTGGCGTACGAGGCGCGGATGATCTTCGATCGCACGCCGAGCTTCTCGTTCAGCTCGCTGAACTCGCACCTGGAGACGCATTACAGCCAGGGGGCATCGATCCACACCAACTCGTGGGGAGACGACGGGACGACGGCGTACAACGGCATGCCGCGTGCGATCGACACGTTCTCGCACGCGAACGACGACAACCTGGTGATCTTCGCGGTGACGAACCTGAGCTCGCTGCGCAACCCCGAGAACGCGAAGAACGTGCTGGCGGTGGGCGCTTCTCAGGACGCCAACAGCCAGGGCAGCTTCTGCTCTGGCGGGACGGGCCCGACGGCGGACGGGCGGCGCAAGCCGGAGATCTTCGCGCCGGGGTGCAACTCGCAGTCGGCGCAGTGGGACACGTCGTGCGGGACGTTCAGTCTGACCGGGACGTCGATGGCGGCGCCTGCGATCGCGGGGTGCGCGGCGTTGACGCGCCAGTACTTCGAGGACGGGTACTACCCGAGCGGGGTGCCGACGTTTGATGACGGCTTCACGCCCTCTGGCACGCTGATCAAGGCGACGCTGCTCAACTCGGCGGTGAACATGACTGGCATCGGCGGTTTTCCCAGCAACCAGGAGGGCTGGGGGCGTGTGCTGCTGGACAACGCGCTCTACTTTCCGGGCGACGACGCGACGGTGCTGATCCGCGACGTGCGGAACAGCGCGGGCGATGCGCTGGGCACGGGCGAGACGCACGAGATCGTGGTGAGCCACGACGACATCACGGTGCCGCTGAAGGTGACGCTGGTGTGGCACGATGCGCCGGCGACGCCGAACGCTTCGTTCACGCCGGTGAACAACCTCGATCTTGAGGTTGATATCCCGACAGGCCAGACGATCCTCGGGAACAACATCGTGAACGGGCAGAGCACCTTCGACACGGCGACGGACGAGATCAACAACGTCGAGATGGTGATGCTGCCGGCGGCGTTGACTGGCGAGTACACGATCCGCGTGAAGGGCACGGGCGTGAACCAGGGCCCGCAGGGTTACGCGCTGGTGGTGAGCGGCGCGGTGAGCGAGGTCTCGGCGGGCTGCCCGGCGGACCTCAACGGCGATGGGAACCTGGACTTCTTCGATGTCTCGGCCTTCCTGACGGCGTACAACGCGCAGGACGCGGCGGCGGACTTCAACGACGACGGGCTGTTCAACTTCTTTGACGTGTCGGCGTTCCTGAGTGCGTTTAATGCGGGTTGCCCGTGAATCAGGGGTGATCGACGAGCCATTGCGCGGGGATCGGCGCTACTGCGATGATGACGCGCTTGCTGCCGGCCCGGATGGGCAGGTCGAAGCCGAGGAGTGACCAGGTCTCTTGTCCGAGGCGGTACTGGGCGATCCCGAAGACGATCCAGTTATTGTGCTGGTCCCGGTAGGCGCAGGGCCCACCGGAGAAGCCGTGCATCAGGCTCGCGTCGACATCGGGCACCTCGACCCAGGTGCACCTGCTGTCGAGGTCGGTCAGATCTGATGGCGGTTCGACGATGCGGCCCCGGAGCGTGACCGGGTGGGGCGTGCCGGAGGCGGTGAAGTCCTGTTCGTCGAATCGCTCGACGGGGTATCCGCTGATCGTGACCGGAGTGCCGACTGGCGGGATCTTGCCGCTGAGGGTGTCGGTTTGTTCGCGTTCGCAGTCGGTCTCGATCCAGGCGATGTCGTCCGCGTCTGGCTCGTGATGTGATACCCGGCTGGCATCGAATCCGCCGATCGTGTGCACGCGTCCGCACTCCTCCGGGGTGCGGACGGGGAATGCGCGTTGGATGACGTGCAGGGCGGTGATGATTCGCTGCCCGCCGGCCGGGACGCCGCTGCCGATGATGCGAGGGTGCTCGCCTTCTCTGGCGTCGTGTATCAATGGAACCACGGCGGGTGCCTCCGGGCGACCGCCGTGGTCCACAAGGTGCTGCCTGGTTGTGCTGCAGCCGACGAGAACGCAGGCGGTTGCAGCGAGGAGTCTGATCATGTTCAACCGTGATTAACCTTGCCAGAGTACGTTCTGATCCATCGAGGACATGCACAGATCATACCGCTTGTGACCTATCCGCCGCATCATGCTGAATCGCCCCCCCACCATTGAGTGGGGTTTGAATCTGCATGCGTGTGGTACGCTGTGGGTGAACCCAAAGAAGGAGGTTGCCCATGGATGCTCGCACGATCACGATCCTGTATGCGCTCGGCGGCGGCGCGGCGATGGCGCTCGCGGATTGGCCGACCGGCACGGGCGATCCGCTGTATGTCGGTGAGCTGAACAACGCGTTCGATGAGCGGGCGGCGATCGCCGGGGCGGGGGACGGGTCGGTCTGGCTCGCGTGGCAGAACAACTACTGTGTCGGGGATGTGCTGCTCCAGCGGGTCGGGACGGACGGGGGGCTGCTGTCGCCGGATGGGCTCGCGATCCAGGAGGACCCGACGTGCGGGTTCCATCTGCCTCCGCTGCTGATCCCGATTGGCGAGAGCGCGGTCGCGTCGCGTGCGAGCTCCTCGCTGCAGGCGACGCCGGTCCAGCGGTTCGATGCGAGCGGTGCGCCGCTGTGGTCGCCGGCGTACAGCACGAGCGGGACCGAGTGGCTGGGCGCGGGGTCGCTGCTGAGCAACGGCGATGTGCTGATCGTGGCGCATGCCGGGTGGGACCTGCACGTCGAGCGTCTCACGCCCGAGGGCGTCCGCGTGTGGGATGCGCCGGGCATCATCGCGTCCGAGGCGGGATCGAACTTCAGGGTGCTGGACATCGCGCCCCAGCCCGACGGGGGCGCGGTGCTGGTGTGGGATGCGCACCTGTCGTACACGAAGCTGATCCGCGCGATGCGGATCAACGCGGACGGAACGCCAGCGTGGGCGGCGCCGGTGCGGATGACGGACGTGAACCCGAACACGACGAGCTCGCGCCACACGCGCCCGAGCGTGATCCCGGACGGCACGGGCGGGGCGCTGGTGTTCTTTGCGCGGGGGTTTGAGTCAGGGACCACGCCCGCCCCGCTGCTGATGCAGCGGATCGGTGCGGACGGGTCGCTCGGTTTCTCGCTGGATGCCGCGCGGGTGTCGCTGGGGAGTGATCGCCAGTTCGACCCGATCGCGTTTCTCGATGAGGTGAGCGGCGATGCGGTGGTGGTCTGGCGGGACGGGCTGCTGCAGGGGCAGCGCGTCCGTGCGCAGCGGATCGGGATCGATGGGCAGCGCCGGTGGGGCGACGAGGGGATCGATATCGGGGCGATCGATCAGGCCGCGGGGAGCTTCGATGCGGTCTGGTCGGGCGGGCTGCTGCGGGTGGTGATCGGCGGCAGCGACGGCATCAGGGTCTCGCGCTTCGATCGCGACGGGGCCGCGGTGGGATCGGCGATCGCCGTGGCGGACGAGATGCCTTCGAGCTTCGCGAAGATCGCGCCCTCGGGCGGGGGGAGCGTGGTCGCGTGGCAGGTCGATGTGCCCGGCACGCTGGAGGACGAGCTGGTGGCGATGCGGATCAACTCGCTGGGGATCCTGGGCCCGGAGCCCTGCAACGGGGCGGACCTGCTGCCCGATGGGCGCCTTGATTTCTTCGATGTTTCCGCGTTTTTGGCGCGGTTCGCGGGGCGGGAGCCGGCGGCGGATCAGAACGCGGACGGGGTGTTCGACTTCTTTGATGTGTCGGCGTTCCTGAACACGTTCACGGGTGGGTGCCCCTGAATGGGTGTATCGGCCTACAGTTTTGGTCGTGTGTGAATCGAATAGTTCCAGCTCAGCGTCTGTGCTTCCGAGGCACAAACTCCTGATCGCGATGGGTGATATCAAGCTCGCGCACTCGGTGTTTGCGTTGCCGTTCGCGATTCTGGGGGCGTTCCTTGTGGCGCCCCGGGATGCGGGGCGGATCGAGTGGGGGGCGCTGGGCGGGATGCTGGCGCTGGTGGTGGTGTGCATGGTGTTTGCGCGCAACTGGGCGATGCTTTTCAACCGGGTGGCGGATGCGCGGATCGATGCGGGGAACCCGCGGACGGCGCGGCGGGCGTTCGCGTCCGGGGCGCTGAGCGCGCGGGACGGGCATCTGCTGCTGGCGCTGAACGCGGCGGGGTTTCTCGTCGCGTGCTCGCTGTTCGGGTTTATTTTCGGGAACTGGTGGCCGAGCGTGCACGCGCTGCCGGTGCTGGTGTGGATCGCGTTCTATTCGCTGACGAAGCGGTTCACGTGGCTGTGTCACGTGTTCCTGGGTGGTGCGTTGGCGGCGTCGCCGATCGCGGCGGCGGTGGCGGTGAACCCGCCGCTGCTGGAGCAGACGCCGAGCGTTTTGTGGGTCGCGGGGATGGTGCTGTGCTGGGTGGCGGGGTTCGATGTGATCTATGCGCTGCAGGATCTGGACTATGACCGCTCGGTCGGGCTGCGCTCGATGCCGGCGCGTTTCGGCTGGCGCGGGGCGTTGTGGATCTCGCGGGTGCTGCACATCGGGGCGGTGGCGTGCCTGCTGATGGCGCTGCGGACCAACGGGATGCTCGGGGTGCTGTTCGCGTTGGCGATCGGCGCGACGGCGGCGCTGCTGATCTGGGAGCACGCGCTGCTGATCCGTCGCGGCAGGGCGGGGATCCCGATGGCGTTCTTCACCCTCAACGGGGTGGTCTCGGTGGTGCTGGGCGCGGCGGGGTGCGTTGAGATCGCGTTGGCGTAGTTTTTTGATTTTCAGATTTCATTGAAAACCGCTCGACAAGCCCGCGCCGGCATGGGATACTTGGGTATGACCTCTGCGGGCAAACCACCCCGGAACGCGGCCCAGGCGCGGGCGCAGCTGCTTGAAGCGCAGGACCGGTTCATCGCGTCGTGGGGTCGGATGGGCTCGGTGTGGGGGATCAGCCGGACGATGGCCGAGGTCCACGCGCTGCTGTACATCACGGGTCAGCCGATGTGCACGGACGAGATCATGGAGCGGCTGGGGGTGTCGCGGGGCAATGTGTCGATGTCGGTGCGTTCGCTGCTGGAGTGGGGCGTGATCGAGAAGGTGCGTCACCCGGGCGATCGCAAGGAGTACTTCCAGGCGGAGCAGGACGTGTGGTCGATGCTGCGTGCGATCGCGCGTGAGCGGATCAAGCGTGAGGTTGACCCGCTGCTCGATGCGCTCGATGAGATCGGGGAGCTGGCGCCGCGTGTCGCGGGGCAGTCGCAGGAGGAGGTCGACGATCTGCACACGCGTCTCGACGAGATCCGCGACGGGTTCGGGCTGATCACGACGCTGGCGCACAAGTTCGCGGGCCCTCGTGGAGCCGGGCTGCAGACGGCGGCCAAGCTGCTCGCCAGGGCGCCGGTTGGTCGGAAGAAGTCGCACGCGAGCGGGCGGGCCAAGAAGGCGGGTGACGCATGAGCGCGCAGCCCACATCACGATCGGGCGCGCTGCGGGTGCGCAGCGCTGCGGCGCTGCGGCGTGTGGAGATCGAGTGGGGCGTGTCGCGCCGGGCGTTGGGCGAGCGTGCCCCGGCGGGTGACTCGGCGCTCTTGACGCTGCGGTACCGGGGTGATGTCGGCGCGGAGGAGCGCTGGGAGCTGATCGACCCTGGCTCCGGGGCGAGCGTGCCTGTGGTGCCCGCTGGCGCCGCCGGGGCGTCGGTGCCCGAGATCCGCAGCTCCGGCGGGTGCGTGCACGTGCACTCTGCGACGATCTATGCGTTCATCTCCAGCGAGCACGATCGCCCGGAGCTGCTGTACGCGCGGACGCCGATCTTTGCGTCGCTGCGAGTTGGCGGCGGACGCTATCAGCCGCAGGAAGTCCGCCTGCGGACGGCTCCATAAAAAACACCCGCCGTTTATTGGCGGGTGCGTCGTTCGTTGATTGTTGGCGTGCTCAGCTGCGACGGAGGATGGCCCACCCGATGCCGCCGAAGATCAGGACGAGGCCGATGCCGCCGCCCGCGATGATGTAGAGCATGTTCTGATCGACGCTGGCGAGCATGGACTGCGAGCCGCCGGTCATGCCGAGGACCATGACGGCGAGTGCGGCCATGAGCATGAGGATCATGCCCAGCGCCACGCCACCGAAGAGCCCTGAGGCGGCGCCGTCGTATGCCTCGCCGCCGGCCATGGGGATGGCCGCGGGCGCTGCGGGGGTGAAGTCGGTTTCGGTCTCGCCCGAGCCCTCGAAGAGTGCGCCGGAGACGGAGCCGCTCATCGCGGTGTCGCCGAGCCCGGTGCCCCCGGTGAATGTGCCTCCGGCCTGTGAGTCGCCGGCGAGGTCGTCGAGGAGGTTGCCTCCGAGCGATGTGTCGTCTGGTTCGAACGCGAGTTGGGCGAGACCGGAGCCGGATGCGCCAGCGTCCATGTTGAAGCCGGAGCCGCCGAGTCCGCCGCCTGAGACGAGCGTGTCCGCGTTCGCGTCTGCGGTGTCGCCGTCTTCTGGCTCGAAGATGGAGATGCCTGTGCCCTCGCCGGAGCTTTCGAGCGAGATGGAGGTTGCGCTGCCTGAGGAGCTGAGGGAGATTGGCTCGATGCCTGTCCCGGTGTCGGCGAGCGTGATCTCCTCGTCGCCGCCTTCCTCGTCGCCGGCGAGCAGATCGACCTGCTCGACCTTGAACATGAGCTTATCGCGGTCGCGGAACTCCTGGAGCTGTCCGGATTCTGCGAGCGACTGGACGTCGCTGGTGCTCATGCCGAGCTTTGAGGCGGCTTCCTCGAGCGTGTAGAACATCTTGGCCATGTCGTTGCTTCTCCAACGCGTTCACACCCGAGCGGGCATGTTCA
>CAXREY010000032.1:0-4883 GCA_964229845.1 Phycisphaerales bacterium UBA1924 | reverse complement strand
GAAGCGGGGGATGACCTGGTCGTTGAGGGCGAAGACCGCCCCGCCGAGGATGATCCCCGCCACCAGCGAGGGCACGAGGAACTTCTTGTGCGAGACGCCCGACGCGTAGACCGCCGTCACCTCGTTCTCGCTGGACATCCGATGGATCGCGATGGTGGCCGCGAACCCGGCCGCGAACGGCGTGGCGTACGCGAGCATCGGCGGGATGGCGTAGAACATGAACCGCAGCGCCTGGTCGGGCGAGAGCTTCCCGTCCGCCAGCGGCTTGATCGTGATCGCGAACGCGATCGTCGCGACGAGCACCGCCGTCGTCAGCAGCAGCAGGCGCCAGAACTCAACCGATATGGAGCGCCACAGCGTCCAGAGCATGGTTGAACAATAGGGGCGAGCAACTCGACGAGCCGCGACCGTGAGGGAGCGGTCTTGAGTTGCGGTGTTCGGGGATAGCGCAAAGAAAACCGCTCCCTCACGGTCGCGGCTCGTTGGAAATCGACATCAGTCCCTGTTCGCCAGCTCTTCTTCGAGCCGCCGCGCTTCCTCGGCCTGCTCGTCGTAGCGGGCCCGGTTGGTCCGGTGGTCCATCAGGAAGTGCACCTTGCTCGCCAGCTCCCTGCCCGCCAGCTGGTTGAGCTGCTTGCGCGCCTGCCCCAGGTGCGTGCGCCGGGAGATGTGCACCACCACCATGTGCTCGCACTCGGCGACCTTGAGCCACTCGACCAGGTCGTCCACGTGCAGGTGCATGCCGACCTTGGCCCGCTCCTGGTGCCCGGGGTCGAAGAACGTGCACTCGGTCACGATGACCTGTGCCCTGCGCACGTCGTCACGAAGCAGGTGCGCCCCGGGCAGCGTGTCGCCCGTGTAAGCCATCAGCGGCACCTCGAGGTGGTTGACGATCTCCTCGCCCCGCAGCTTCATCTCCTTGAGCTTCTCCTGCGGCAGCCCCTGCAGGTGCTCCTTGAGCTTGGTGCGCTTCTCAACGATCACGTACCCCATCGACGGGCAGGTGTGCTCCGTGTGGAAGGCGCGGAGCATGATGTTGTTCTTGAGCTGGATCTCTTCCTCGTGATCCAGCGTGATCAGCTCGTAGGGCGTGACCTGGCGCTCGAGGTTGCGGAACCCCGCCATCATGCCGCGCACGTCGTCCTCGATGCGCTTGTCGCACACGATGGTCCCGGGCCCCATGCCCTGGAAGTTGCGCTGCGAGCACCAGTACGCCAAGCCGCCGACATGGTCCATGTGCCCGTGCGAGAGGGCGCAGTACTTGGCCGCCAGGGCGGATCTCGGCGAGAAGCCCATATCGAAGCAGACATCCATCTCGGGGACATAGAGCGTGGTGGCCTCGCCGGCCACGGAATAGCCCTGCACGCGGACCGGTGGCAGGTACAGGAAGCCGAGAGCCCCGTCGCGGGGCGGTGGTTTGGGAATCATGGGGAAACTCCGATCGCAGCGGTTTCTCGCTGCAAAGGTCAAGGGGCGGTACGCCCGAACGCACGCGGACGATGAATCTTAGGCGCTCCGAGCCGGGTGGCCCGCTGGAGCACGCATGGCCCTCAGCATACAAGAAGATCATCGATCATCTTGTTTGTATCGGGTTTCATCCACCATGGCGAAGGAATGCTGACCGTTGTAGCGAGCTTCGATGAATGAAATATTCTTTGCGTCGTCTCGTTCCTGTTGTACATTGCACTCAGTGTCCCAACGACGCCCACCGCACCACCTGATTGGAGGGAGTTACACATGTCGAACGGTTTCCAGTACAAGCGCTTATCCAAAGACGATGCCGCGGTCCTGCTCGTCGATCACCAGTCCGGCCTCTGCAACCTTGTGCGGGATTTCTCGCCCGAGGAGTTTAAGAACAATGTCCTCGCCCTCGCCGACGCCGCCGAGTATTTCGAGCTCCCGACTATCCTCACCACCAGCTTCGAGGACGGCCCCAACGGCCCGCTCGTCTCCGAGCTCAAGGAAAAGTTTCCCGATGCGCCCTACATCGCCCGACCCGGCCAGATCAACGCGTGGGACAACGAGGACTTCGTTCAGGCGGTCAAGGATACGGGCAGAAAGCAGCTCATCATCGCCGGCGTTGTGACCGAGGTCTGCGTCGCCTTCCCCGCCCTCTCGGCTATCGAGGAGGGCTTCGATGTCTTCGTCATCACCGACGCTTCGGGAACATTCAACCTCGCCACACGCGAGTCGGCGTGGCTGCGCATGCAGCAGGCCGGCGTGCAGTTGATGAACTGGTTCGCCATGGCCGGCGAACTCCACCGCGACTGGCGAAACGACATCGAAGGTCTCGGCGCACTGCTCTCAAACCACCTCCCTGAGTACCGCAACCTCATGACGAGCTACGCGGTGATGCAGTGACGGTCATCCTCCATTAAGTGCTCCAAAATAATTTAACATCCTCTCAGAACTACTTGTGTGTGCAGTTCTGATTGTCGTGGTATCGATCGTCACATCTCGCATGAAGAAGAAGCGGTAAACACCCTGATCCCCTATCATCGCCCCATGAGCGAAGCCCCGACCCCACCCGAGCAGAAGACCGAGACCCATCCAAACAGCGACGAGTCCATCGGCGACATCATCAAACGCCTCGGCCCGGCCGCCTGGCTCGGGATCGCGTGGACCATCATGCCCGGCGTCATGGGCATCCTCCTGCTCACCAACATGGACCCGGTCGCGGAGAAGCTCGACACGCTCGGCTTCCCACAGAATCTGCTGATGTACATCGGGATTTTCGTGGTCACCGCAGGGCTCGGGCTGCTGCCCACCTACTCGCAGGCCATCCTCGCCGGCTTCGCCTTCGGCATCGCCTGGGGGTTCCCGGCCGCCCTGCTGGGCTTCGCCGGCGCGTCGGTCATCGGCTACTTCATCGCCAACCGCGTGGCACGCAAGCGCGTGGAACAGGAAATCCACAACCACCCCAAGGCCGAGATCGTCCGCGATGCCTTTATCCGCCACGGCTACGCCCGGGCCCTGCTCATCCTCACCCTGCTCCGCGTGCCGCCCAACTCGCCCTTCGCCCTGATGAACTACGTCATGAGCGTCTCGGGCGTGAAGCTGGTGCCCTTCCTCATCGCCACGATCGTGGGCATGGCCCCGCGGACGCTCGCGGCCGTCTGGATCGGCTCGGGCATCGAGAGCTGGGACGACCGGGAAACCCCCAAGTGGATCTTCATCACCGGCATCGTGCTCGTGCTGCTCATCCTGGGCATCCTCGGCAAGCTGGCCAACAAAGCCATCGAGCAGGCCATGAAGCGCGGCGAGATCCCCGACGATGAGCCCCACCCGCCCGCCGAGCCGCCCGAGATCGGCTGAGCAGTATCCGTCCCTCCCCGCGCCCTCGCGGGGAGGTGCCGAGTCTTCGAGGCGGAGGGGTCTTGGATATCTGCGAACTTCGAGAAGACCCCTCCGACACCGCCTACGGCGGACCCACCTCCCTCGTCCGCCAGAGGCGGATCGCGGGGATGGACAAATGGGCTGGAAACTGCCTCTGAGGGGGCTACCATCCCCCGATGCCAGCCGCAATTGAAAACGAGTCTCAGTTGCAGAAGGATGCCGTCCGCCCATCGCGGACCGTGAACCTCGACCTCTACCCGCCCAAGGAAGAGGAAGCTTCGGCGTGCGACGGCAGCGTGGACTGCTGCTGCGCCGAGTGCGGCAAGGAATCGGGCTCGCTCTTCGGGGCCGCCGCGTGCGTCATGGTCGGCGCCAGCGCCCACGCCAGCGAGAAATCAGCCCGGACACGCCTCGGTGCGCAAGCGTTGCACTGGGGCGTTCTCTTTGTCGGGGTCCTCTTCTCGATCCCGTTCCTGATCCCGACCGTCAGCGAGCCCACCCGCGAGTGGATCAACGCCTACATCCTGAGCACCCCGAACAACTGGGTCGCCTGGAGCGCGTGCCTGTTCGCGTCGGGCCTCTTCGCCGTCGGCTTCGTTTCGCGCCTGGGGCGTGAGCGCGTGCTTGGAGGGTGCGCCATGCTCAAGCGTCTGGGCCCGGCCGCCATCCTCGGCGTCGCCTGGTCCACGCTCCCCTCCTTCGCGGGGGTCCTGCTGATCCTGAACATGGAACCCCTGCGGGTGCTGCTGGTGGGCGACGGCTCGAGCACGCTGCACCTGGCGACGGGCATGTCGATCTACCTGGCCGGGTTCGTGATCCTGGCCGGCTTCGGGTGCCTGCCGACCGTCTCGCAGGCGCTGCTCGCGGGCTACGCCTTCGGCGTCCCGATGGGCACGCTGCTCGCCCTGCTGGGGTTTGGTGGCGCGTCGCTGGTCGGCTACGAGGTCGTCTCCAAAATCGCCCGATCCCGTGTCGAGCAGGAGCTTGTCAGCAAGCCCAAAACAAAGATGCTCCGCGACGCCCTGCTGCGTGCCAGCACCGGGCGGGCGCTGCTGATCGTCACGCTTGTTCGCATCTCACCCAGCTCGCCGTTCGCGCTGACGAACCTGCTGTTCGCCTCCCTGGGGGTCCGGCGCGGGGTGTTCTTCTTCGGCACGCTGATGGGCATGCTGCCCCGCACGCTCGCCGCCGTCATGATCGGGCAGAGCTTCACCGGCTGGAACGGCGGCATCGACAAGCCCCGCTGGCTCATCGTCGCCGGCATCGTCGCGATCGTGGTCCTGCTGATTGTGATCTCCAAGGTCTCCGCGAGCGTGCTCCTGCGGATGACGCGGGAAACGGGCGAGAAGCAGACCAAGCTCAACACCGCGACCGCCTGATATCAACCGAAGGTGAGTTTCTGTCCCTCCCCGCGCTCCGCCCGAGGCGGATCGCGGGGGGGGCTCTGACATGCCCCCCGTCACTCCGCAGTTGGCGAATCTTCGACAGGCGTGGTGCACGAAGACCCCCTCCGCCGCTCCGCCGTTGGCGGATCGGCACCTCCCCCG
>CAXREY010000031.1:0-102501 GCA_964229845.1 Phycisphaerales bacterium UBA1924 | reverse complement strand
GAGGGGTTCTTGGAGGGCTTCCAGACGACGTAGACCTCTTTGGCGTGCTCCCAGGCGTGCTGGAGTTCGCGTTCGACGCCGGAGGAGAGGGCGGGGATGACCTTGCCGGTCTCGGACTTGAGCTCGGGGACGTAGGAGACGATCATGTCGGCCTGGTCGATGAGCTTGAAGTCGCGCATGTAGATCTGGCCGTCGATGTCGCCGGCGATGTCGAGGACCTCGCGTGTGCGCATCTTGATTGGTTCGGCGCCCTTGTCGAGGCCGCCGAGCTGGATGGGCTTGTGGTCGAAGAAGTCCTTGCCTTCCTTGACGGCTTCAACGGCGCGGTCGAGGAGGAGTTTTTCGTCGACATCGCCCGGGTCGAAGCAGATGAAGTGCTCTGCGAGTTTGTTGCGGAATGCGTCGATCTCGGCCATGACATCGGGCATGTCGATGACATGGGACATTGGGAAGGAGGGGTAGACCTTCTTCATCTGCGGGCGGCACATGAGCTGGAAGAGGGTGCGGGATGTCTGTGAGAATCGTCCGCGTGAGACGATGCAGAACTTGGAGCCGGGAATGGCCTGTGACATGAGCTCTGTTGCGAGGATTTCTTCTTCGCGCCAGACCATGCAGTCCTTGAGTGTTGCGTCGATGTCGTGCTCGGCGTGGAGGCGCTGGTGGACGACCTCGATGTTGTCGACGAGGCAGATGAAGAGATCGGGCGCGAGCTTGGTGATCTGGTCGAAGTCGAAGGCGGAGAAGAGCCCGTGTCGCCAGCGGAAGGTGGCGTGTGTGTTGACGAGGGCGTGGTTGTGGTTGGGTGCGTCGGAGATGATGTCCTTGAAGGCGGCGCGGCGGAGTGAGTTGAGGCGTGAGATGGGGAGGTCGAGGATGCGGCCGGGGCGGATGTCTGGGGCTTCGCCGTACATCATGTTGCCGACGTGGTACATCTCGATGGGCTCGCCCTGCGTGGCTGCGAAGTCGGCGACCTCTTTGAGGTACGCCTTTTTGTCCATCCCGACCTGACCTGTGATGATTGCGCGCATGGTGTGCCTCCGGAAATAGGGAGGGAATGATAGCAGTGCACGCCAAGCGTATGTATTCCAAGCGCTTGGGCGTGCTCTGCTGAGGGTTGAGATCGTGTTATCGGCTGTTTGGCGCGAGCGGGTGGGTGAAGACGCGGTAGGGCTCGTCGGGCCATGTTTCACCCTCGCTGAAGCGGGGGGTGCGGTGGATGAGTGCGGTGGTGAAGACGAGCAGGTCGTTCTCGCGGTCGATGGCGAAGCTGTCGGGCCAGCTGATGGTCCTGTGGCGGACGAGGTCCTTGTAGTCGCCTTCGGGGGTGCGGTAGACGATGGCGTTCTGCTCGAGTGCGGAGAAGTAGAGGTTGCCCGCGTCGTCGAAGATGATGGCGTCGGTGATGGGTGCGGTGCCCAGGTATTCGACGGCGTTGGCGAGCTGGCTGGGGGGGACGCGGTCGTCGGTGAGCGTGGCGACGGGGACGCGGAAGAGCGGGTCGGCGCTGATGGCCTTGTAGTAGACCCACTGGCCGTCGGGGGAGACGTCGATGCCGTCGCAGTGGATGACGGGTGGCTGGCCGGTCTCGTTGACGAGGAGGGGTCGCCCGTCGATCTCGATGATGCGTTCGCTGTTGCCCTTGGTGCTGGGGTGGTCGGCGAGGACGCGCCGGGCGTCGCCGGTTTTGGTGTTCAGGACGATGATCGCGCCGAGCCCGGAGTCGGAGATGAAGGCCCAGCGTCCGTCGGGGGTCAGGCGGATGTCGTTGATGTAGCTGCCCTCGGGGGCGATGTCGAAGGGGAGGGGGATGGAGCGCGCGATGCGGTCGCGCTGCAGGTCGATCTCGTAGACGACGGCCTGGCGGTCGGCGTCTTGGCTGACCTGGCCGGTGTCGAGCGCCCACATGCGTCCCTGGCGGTCGATGTGGACGGACTGGACGGCGACGAAGCGTTCGCGCCAGTCTCCGGCGCCGGGGCCCTCGGGTGACCAGTTGTTGATGGTGGCGCTGGGGTAGGGGCGGACGGTGGAGGGGGTCGCGGAGTCGAGGACGCGGGCGACGGCGAACTGGTACGGCCCTGCCCAGCGTGGGTAGTTGACGAAGAGGCGTCCGTCGGGGGCGTGGGCGACGCCGGTCCACTGGAGGTCGTTGGAGGAGGCGACCTCTCGGAGCTGGGAGGGGGCGCAGCCGAGCGTGGCCAATGGGGCGAGCAGGGAGGCGATCAGGGTGGGAAGGAGGAGGGCGCGGGGTCGGCGTGTGGCGGTGTTTCTGGGCATGGTGAACTCTAGCGTGGTGGGAGCGGGGGCGGTCTGGGCCTAGGATCTTGCGAATCCGAGCGAAACACACAGATTGGAGCGGCGCATGGCCATTCTCGTTGATCAGGACACCAAAGTCATCTGTCAGGGCATCACCGGCAGCTTCGGGGCGCTCCATACCAAGGGGTGCTTCAACTACGGGACCAGGATGGTGGGCGGCGTGACCCCCGGCAAGGGCGGTCAGAAGGATGCCAACGGGCTGCCGATCTTTAATACGGTGCGTGACGCGGTGGACGCGACCGGCGCGGACGCGACGATGATCTTTGTGCCCCCGGCGTTCTGCAGCGATGCGATCCTGGAGGCGATGGACGCCGGGATCCGGTTGATCTGCTGCATTACCGAGGGCGTGCCGGTCAACGACATGATCATGGTGCGGCGGGTGATGGACGATCGCAACGCGGCGGCGCGTGGGGCTGACTCGGCGCACAACCGTGAGCTGTTCACGCTGATCGGTCCCAACTGCCCGGGTGTGATCACCCCCGGCCCCAAGACGGGCGAGGACACGGGCGAGTCGCACTACACCAACGCGGGGTGCAAGATCGGCATCATGCCGGGCTACATCCACACGCACGTGAGCGAGGCGAGCACGGGCAAGGCCGTGGGTATTGTTTCGCGCTCGGGCACACTGACTTATGAGGCGGTGTGGCAGACGTCGCAGCTGGGCATCGCGCAGTCGACGTGTGTGGGCATCGGCGGCGACCCGGTCCGTGGGCTGAACCACATCGACTGCATCCGCATGTTCGAGGAGGACCCGGACACGCACGGGATCCTGATGATCGGCGAGATCGGCGGCGAGGACGAGGAGGCGGCGGCCGAGTACATCAAGAACCACGTGACCAAGCCGGTGGCTGCTTTTATTGCGGGTCGCACGGCGCCCCCCGGCAAGCGGATGGGGCACGCGGGCGCGATCATCAGCAGCGGCGCGGGCGGCAAGCCGACCGGGACCGCAGACAGCAAGATCGAAGCGCTGCGTGAAGCGGGCGCGGAGATCGCGCTGAACCCGAGCGAGATGGGGCAGGCGATGGCGAAAGCGATGGGGCTTGCGGCGGTGACGGCGTGAGCTGATCGGTTGAAGTGAGTATGACGACACCCCGCGGGAGCGGGGTGTTTTTTTGTGGTATCGTTCCGAAGGTGAAGGCTTTTATGTGTTCGACAGAGATGGCGAGTTTGGGTTGTCGTTCGCGGTTCCGTGCACGGGGTGTGGTGTGGTAGACTCTTGAAGGACATGTGAGAGCCATAAGTGGCGACTCCATCACGACCGGCGATTCCGGTCATCAATAGACGGGATTTGCGAGTTTGATTTCATTTGGCAGTCAGCACGCAGCTTTGGAACCAGTTCATACACGAACTGGTTTTTACATGTTTGCGTTTGCAGTTTGGCTGTTTATTGATCGCTCGATTCTGCCTCTTGAGAGTGTTGTGTTGTTTGCTATGGCTCTAGCTTTGACGGTTCTGGCTGCCCAGGTGGATTGGGTTTCTGGGCTTCGCAGGGCGTTCACGTTGAGCGATGGTCGAGAACAATCGGCTCGGTTCCGGGCGGCTGACGGCTGGTCATGGGATGGCATGGCTTTGCCCGCGGCAGACACGGCGGGGCGAAGTGTGCGGCAATGAGACTGTGCTCTTAAGAGGGAAGCTGAGTCGTGGCGGGGTATTGTGTTATGCCGCGGTTGCTGGCGGTGTCCTTGTTGTGCTCGTATTGGCGTTTGGGGGCGCGGTGTATATTCCGGCGAGCTTTTCCGTAGTTCTTGCGGCGTTGCTTGTTGATATGTTGCTGTCGTTGCTGATCTTTGGGACATGCTGGCTGGACACCATGTCTTGCGCTTCGGCCTCGAAGCAGGGTGTTCTGCTATGTAAGCACGCTTTCTCTCGGGAGAAGCGGCACGCGCTTCACAAGATCGTTGTGCAGGCGGAAGATATCGCATTTGGTCTCGTTCGATTGACGATCCGGGCAGAAGGCAGGAAGTACGTCGTGGTTTCAGATCGATCGCTGTTTCATGCGTTGCGGGTGATGCGAGAGGCGGATTCGGGCGGCACTCAAAGCGGCCGGGCGGCGTGTGGGTGACAGAGTTGTCTGCATGGCATTCCGCTTCGGTGGCATTTTGAGTTTGCCAACACTTAGGTGTTGACCTAAGTGAATTTGCTGGTATGGTTTGTTCATGCAATCGACCGAGGCACTCGACCGGACCTTTCAGGCGCTCTCGAACCCGACTCGTCGGGCGGTGGTGGAGCGTTTGGGGCGGGGTGCGTGCTCGGTGAGTGAGCTGGCGGAGCCGTTTGATATGGCGTTGCCGTCGTTTATGCAGCACCTGGAGGTGCTGGAGGAGTGTGGGCTGGTGCGCTCGTACAAGCGTGGGCGGGTGCGGACTGTGGAGGTCCGGCGGGCGCAGCTCAAGCGGGCGGGGCGGTGGTTGGAGAAGCAGCAGCGGCTGTGGGAACGGCGGCTGGATCAGTTGGATGACTATCTGAACAAGATGGAGAAGGGAAGCGGATGATGGAACGGCCTGAGATCAACCCGGAGTTGGATCTGGTGCTCGAGCGTGTGGTGGCGGTGAAGCCGGCGCAGGTGTGGAGGGCGTGGACGGAGCCCGAGCACTTGATGAAGTGGTTCACGCCCAGGCCGTGGGAGACGGTGGCGTGCGAGATCGATCTGCGCCCTGGCGGTGTGTTCAGCACGACGATGAAGTCGCCTGAGGGCGAGGTGATGCCGGCGAGCGCGGGGTGCTATCTGGAGGTCGTGGAAAACAAGCGACTGGTGTTTACTGATGGGCTTGGGCCGGGGTATCGCCCGAAGGCGGGCGGGTTCATGACGGCGTTTGTTCTGCTTGAGGCGGAGGGCGAGGGGACGCGGTATGTCGCGATCGCCAAGCACGCGGACAGCGAGCAGCGCAAACAGCACGAGGAGATGGGCTTTGAGAGCGGGTGGGGGACGGCGCTGGATCAGCTCGTGGCGTATGCGCGGGAATCGCTGTGAACCGGGCATGAAAAAGGCCGCCGGTTTGTGGCTCGGCGGCCGGTGTGGTTGGTTGTTCGCGGCGTGCGGCTCAGGCGGTGGCGCTGAGGGTGCTGCGGGCGGCCTTGCCGGTGATGATGTGTTCCCAGTGGTCGGCGGGGAAGCCGTGGAGGCCACGGTCGACGGCGTACTTGACGAGCTGGGCGCGTGAGTTGGTGTTGAGCTTGTTGTGGATGGAGCCGATGTGGTTCTCGATGGTGCGCTCGGAGCGGTGGAGCTCGTTGGCGATGTCCTTGGTGGAGAGGCCGCGTGCGATGTGGTGGAGGACGCGCATCTCGGCGGTGGAGAGGTTTGAGAGGTTTGAGAGGCACGGGGTCTGCAGCAGCATGTCGATGTTGCGTGGCTGGAGTGCTTCTGAGGAGGGTGTGGGCTGGATCATGGCGAGGGTGCCGCGGTGCCCGAACTCCTGCTCATCGATTGGGAAGAAGGCGCAGAGCTGGCGTTCGCCGGAGCCGAACTGGATGGCGGTGAGCATCTGGTTGCTGTCGAGGACCTTCTGCATGGCGTGCTCGCGTTCGGCGGCGCACTCGTCGGAGACGAGGTCGCTCAGGCGTGTGCCGACGAGCTCCTGCTTGCTCTTTTTGCAGAGGCGTGCGTAGGCCTCGTTGCACCAGAGGAGTGTGAAGTGTTCGTCGCGGAGGACGCAGGCGGAGATTTCGAAGGATTCGAGGAGTTGCAGGCATTCCTGCTTGATGAGGGGGACTGACAACATACGGGCTCCTGTACGGATGCATGTGTAGGGGGTGCGGGGAGGTGTGTGCTACGGGCGAGGGCTCCCCAAATGTGAACGGATCTTCATCATCCATCGACACTAGGTCAAACTACCAAATGATAAAACATTGGAATTGCGGTTCGATTTTGCGGAAGTTGGGGGGCGATTCAAAAATACAGTTCCGCAGGGGCAAAACGCCCCCCGGCACAAGGGGGGCAAAAATAACTAAGAGAAAATACCTACATGCCGTTCAGGCGAGTGGGAGCGGTGCGGACACGGCGCAGTATTCGTCGTGGATCGACTGCGTGAGCGCGATGTCGGGGTCGCTTGTATCGGGTCCGATCTGGACAATGAGTCTGCATACGGCGAAGGCGGGGCACTCGTCGTGGTAGGCCTGCTCCCATTGGCGGAGTGCGCCCGAGGGTTCGCGGTCGGCGCGGACCCTGTCCGGCGGCCATCCGACGCGCATGCGTGAGGGCTTGGGCGTGAGGCGGGCTCGGAAGCACGACTGGACCCTGCAGAGGGTGGTGTACTGCGGGTCGGCGCCGAGCTCGTCGAAGAGGGCGTGTGTCTGATCGTCGCACGGATCGAGCTGCTCGCCCGTGAGCAGCACGCGGAGCCCGGCGGCGGTTTTGTAGACGCGGGCGCCGCGTGTTGGGGCGGTCTGGCAGTAGGCCTCGAGCTTGGTGAGCACGTGCTCCGCGGGGTCCTCGGGTTGGATCGGCTCGGGTCTGGTGAACAGGCGCTTGAGCAGGCCCGGCGGCTTGTTGCTGGGTTGTGGCGTGTCGATGTCGATGAAGACGACGCGGTCGGTGTTGAGGATGCATGCGCCGTAGGCGTTGATGGTGAGCGCGCCGATGCGGTGGTTGTGCTCGGAGAAGATCTCCTCGACGAGTGGCTCTGCACGGGTGCGGTCGGCGTAGAGGTACCAGTCCTTTGGCTCGGAGCCGCGCTCGATCTGGGTCTTGAGCTGCTCGGCGGCCTCGTCGGCGATGCGCTGCGCGTCGGCCTGGCTCTCGAAGGATGCGCGGAGAAACGAGCGGTGATGCGGCTCGCCGTGCGGGTCGATCGCGTGCATTTGGGCCCGAGCCCAGTACCTGCCGATGCGCATCAGTCCTGTGCTCCGGTGTTGTTGAAGTAGACCTGGCCGTCCTTCATGACGAAGTCGACGAACTGGTAGGCCCCGACGTCCTGCATGGGGTCCATGGGGAGGGCGATGAGGTCGGCGTATTTGCCTTGCTCGAGGGTGCCGAGGTGGTCCTGTGCGCCGATGAGTGTTGCGGCGTTGATGGTGGCGGAGCGGAGGCAGTCTTCTGGCGACATGCCGGCCTCGTGCATGTAGATGAACTCGAGGGCGTTGGTGCCGTGGGCGCCGACACCGACGTCGGTGCCGAATGCGATGTTGACGCCGGCCTTGTGGGCTCGTCCGAAGGCGTCCTGGATGAGCGGGCCGACGGCGGCGGCCTTCTCACGGACGGCGGGCGGGAAGTAGCCGTCGATTTTGGCTTTCTCCTCGACGAACTTTCCGGCGTGGATGGTGGGGACGAGGTAGGCGCCGGTTTTGAGGAAGAGGTCGATGGATTCGTCGTTGAGGTATGTGCCGTGCTCGATGGAGTGGACGCCGGCGCGGAGTGCGGCGTTGATGCCCTCGGCGCCGTGGGCGTGGGCGGCGACCTTGCGGCCCATCATGCGTGCTGCTTCGACGATGGATTCGAGCTCGTCCATGAAGAACTGCTGCTCGACACCGGCGGCGGTCATGGAGAGCACGCCCCCGGTGGCGGTGATTTTGATGAGGTCGACGCCCTCGCGGACGCGTGCTCGCACGGCCTTTCGCGCTTCGGCTGGGCCATCGGCGGTCATGGTGTGGTCGGGCTGGTCGGGGCGGAGGACGGGGGAGAGGGAGTTGGTGGCGTCGGCGTGGCCGCCGGTGACTGAGATGCTTGCGCCGGCGGCGTAGATGCGCGGCCCGGGGACGACGCCCTGGTTGATGCGGTCGCGGAGCGCGAGTGCGGTGCCGGCGGGTGAGCCGACGTTTCGCACGGTGGTGAAGCCGGCGAGGATCGTTTTGTGTGCGTTGGCGACGCCGTCGATGGCGGCGTGGGCGTTTGTCTCCTGCATCCGCCGGCGCATGCGCTCGAGCGCGGGGACATACTGCCCGGTGAGGTGGGTGTGGCAGTCGATGAGGCCTGGGACGACCCAGTGGTCTCTGAGGTCGACGGTCTGAGTTTCGCTGTCGAGGTTGAGGTCTGCGGGGGTGGCGTAGCCGTCCTCGACGCGGTTGATGCGTCCATCGGTGACGACGATGGTCATGGTTGATTGTGTGGGCTCGCCCGGGACGGCGATGAGGTGGCCGCAGTGGATGATGGTGGTTTCGGCGGCGAGCGCGGGGCGGGTGAGTGCGGTGATGATGAGGAGTATGGTGAGGAATGAACGTGTTGGTCGCATGTGCCTGGCCTCTCTCGAAAGCGGGTTTGGTGGGGTGTTTGAGGATACCACATTGCGGGGTGGGTCCGAGAACGCGGGGGGCCCTGAACTGGGGGAGTAACGGTCAGGGTGCGGGTGGGATCCCCTAAGACGGGCTGTGCTATGGGTTAAGTGAAGACGGACCTTGATCGGCGGAAATCGGGCTTTGGTCCGGGTGCGTGTTATCTTGCACGGAATCGTCAATCGATGCGTAGTTCGGTTCATTTCAGGCGTGAGAAGGTCGATTTCTGGATTGGAGGGATGATGCCGCGGATCAGATCCGGGGCGCCAGAAGCATTGCTTTGATCTCATGAACACGGCTCGTGGACACAACTCGAACGGTGATGCGACGGACAACGGCTCGAGGTGGAGCCGTCTGGTCGACGGCTACCTGCCGATGGTGCTGGTGCTGACGATCTCGATCGCGACGTGGCTTGTTGCGATGATCATCGTGGGGAGCACGACGAGGGCGAGGCAGCTCGAGCAGCTCGAGGCGCACGCGGTTGATGTGCGGAACCGGATCGAGGACCGTCTCGGTGATTACTCGACGTGCATGGATCTGTTGCGTGGTTTTATCAGCGCGAGCGAGCTGATCACGCCTGACGAGTGGGCGAACTTCTACGCGGCGTCGGAGATCGAAGAGAACTACCCGGGCATCTGGGGGTTCAGCTATGTTCAGCGCGTGCCACGAAACGAGATCGATTCGTTTGTTGAGTACATGAACGATATTGGTCACGTTGGGTTCACTGTGCGTGATCATCGGGATCAGGATCTCCTTGATGAGCATGCCGACCGTTACCTGATCCGGTACCACAGTCTGCGTGATCCGAATCAGGGATTGATCGGGATTGATGTGGGTGGGAACCGCACGAACCGTGCGGTGTACGACAACGCGATGGAGACGGGCACGCTGAGTTCATCCAAGCCGATCAGGCTGCTCCAGCAGCCAGAGGGCGAGCGGTCGGTGATCATCGCGTTGCCGATCTTCGAGGGGGGCATGGCGACGGATACGGTTGAGGAGCGTCGTGCTGCTCTTCACGGCTGGATCGCGGTGCCGATTGATCTCAGCGAGCTCTTCGGCGCTGAGCTGGGTGCGCTCGGCGACAACTTCCGGTTCCAGATCCGTGAGCTGAAGGCGAACGGCGAGCACGACTCTGTGCTGTACAGCTCGATGGAGCCGGGCGACGAGTCGGGCATGCGTGCGATGCTGCGGACGAAGTTTATCGATAACGAGTTCGTGCTGACGGTGGTGCCTCGTGTGTCGCCGAACGCGTGGATCTCTTCTCGCGCTTCGATCGCGGTGCTGATCGCGGGCGGCCTGCTGTCCGCGTTGTTCACGACGATCACGTGGTCGCTGACGCGGACGCGTCGCAAGGCGGTTGAGCTCGCCGGCGAGATGACGAAGTCGATCCGCCAGAGCGAGCAGCGTCAGCGGGTGCTGGCGTTGCAGGCGACGAGCGCGAGCAAGGCGAAGAGCGACTTCCTGGCGAACATGAGCCACGAGATCCGGACGCCGATGACGGCGATCCTGGGCTACGCGGACGTGCTCGGGGACCTTGTCCAGGTCGACGACCACGACGAGGAGTACAGCGAGGCGGTGTACTCGATCCAGCGGAGCGGCAAGCACCTGATGATGATCATCAACGACGTGCTGGACCTGTCGAAGATCGAGTCTGGCAAGTTCACGATCGATCGCGGGCCGTGCGAGGTGATCGATACCGTGCGTGAGGTCTACACGACGATGCGCATGAACGCGATGCGCAAGGGGCTGGGTTTCTCTGTGGAGTTCGAGACGGGCTTCCCGGATCTGCTGGTCAGCGACGCGTACCGCCTGCGTCAGATCCTGATCAACCTGGTCGGTAACGCGATCAAGTTCACGGAGGAGGGGTCGGTCGAGATCCGCCTGCGTGACGACGGGGATCGGGTGCGCTTCTCGGTGATCGATACCGGCGTCGGGATCAGCGATGAGCAGACCGACCAGCTGTTCGATCCGTTCCAGCAGCTCGACAACTCGTCGACGCGTTCGCACGAGGGGACCGGGCTGGGGCTGACGATCAGCCAGCATCTCGCGCACCTGCTCGGCGGCGAGATCGTCGTTGAGTCTCTGCCCGGAGAGGGATCGGAGTTCACGCTGGTGCTCCCGAGGGAGTGCCCGGCGGGCGTGCGGATGCGTGACTCGATCGAGTCCGACGGGTCGCAGCCCGAGGACGCGGGTCCGCCCGAGGTCGAGGTCCGCCGGCGTGGCGTCGTGCTGCTCGCGGAGGACGGCGCGGACAACCAGCGGCTGATCGCGCACCTGCTGCGGAAGGTGGGCTACGAGATCGAGATCGTGTCGAACGGTCAGGAGGCGATCGATCGCTACCTTGCGAACAGGGAGCGGTTCGAGCTGATCCTGATGGACATGCAGATGCCGGTCCTCGACGGGTATTCCGCGACGCGTCAGCTGCGTGAGCTCGGGTGCGGGTTGCCGATCATCGCGTTGACGGCGCACGCGTTGCAGGGCTCTCGCAACGAGTGTCTCGAGGCGGGGTGCGACGAGTACGTGTCCAAGCCGATCGACCGGGCGTACCTCTATAAGACGCTCGACGACTTTGGCGCGGGTCGTGGGCGTGACGCGGCGTGATACACGTTTGTGGCAACAAATAATGGACTTGGCGTGCGTATGATGGTGCATGCCTCAGTCGTTGCGTGATCAGATCAAGAAAGAGGGTGACTTCGCCTCCCCCGAGGAGGAGGCGATGCTGAACATCGCGCGCACGGCGGCGATGATCGGCGGCGCGGAGCGTGCGTTTTTCCGTCGTTTCGACCTGTCCGCGCCCGCGTACAACCTGCTGCGGATCCTGCGTGGTCACCGGCGGAAGGGGCGGGGCGGGGGTGTGCGCGCTTCGGAGATCGGCTGCCAGATGATCGTTCGGATGCCCGATGTCACGCGGCTCGTCGATCGCCTGGAGTCGCGCGGGCTGGTGGATCGGGGCACGTGCAGCGAGGACAAGCGGGTGAAGTTCGTGACGATCACGGACAAGGGGATGCGTCTGCTCGAGCGGATCGACCCGGAGATCCTGACGCTGGGGCATGAGGTGCTCGGTCACCTGAGCGAGCGGGAGCTGCGTTCGATCTCGCGGCTGATGGAGAAGGCACGCGACGAGCGGGCGGAGGGGGATTCCTGATGGCCCGAGCGGAGATTGTGTATTTCAGCGCGATGGGGCACACTGAGGTGATCGCCCGGTCTGTCCGCGACGGGCTGGCGTCCGTTGACGGTGTGGAGGCGGGGCTGCTGCGCGTGGACGAGGTGGAGGGCGACGAGGCGTGGGGGCGGCTCGATCGTGCGGATGTGATCGTGCTGGGCTCGCCGACGTATATGGGCGGTGTGGCCGCGGACTTCAAGCGTTTTATGGATCAGAGCGGCTCGCGCTGGTTCGATCGGGTGTGGATGGACAAGCTGGCGGCTGGGTTCACGGTCGGCGGCGGGCTGAGCGGCGACAAGCAGAGCGCGCTGCAGGCGATGCACGTGTTCGCGTGTCAGCACGGGATGATCTGGGTGTCGATGGGGGTGGGTGTGCGTGAGCCCGAGCTGGACCGCCTGTCCTCGTCGCTGGGGCTGATGAGCCAGGCGGGCAACGCGCCCGCGGAGCAGACACCCCCGCCCGAGGACCACGCGACGGCGGTGGCGTTTGGCGAGCGTGTGGGGCTCGCTGCGCGGCGGTGGGTGCGTGGTCGCGATACTGAATCTTGAGGTTCTGAGACACTGAATCGCGGCTTTGTGCGGATGGGGGGCGTTTGTGGGGCCAATTCATTTGTTTCAACAAATATTATTCGGCGAGGACTGGAATAGGGCGGGGATTGGCGGTATTTATTTGTTGTAACGATTAACAGCCGAAAGGGGCACGACATGGCAGGAACACGAACCATTCAAGACACACTCACGGACACCGGGCTGTTGATCGCCCGCTCGATGGTTGGCGTGGTGGGGGTCTACCACGGCGGCCAGAAGCTCTTCGGTCTCTTCGGCGGCGGGGGGTTCTCGTCGACGGTGGAGGCGATGGGCTCGATGGGGATGCCGCTGCCGACGCTGAGCGCGTTTGCGGCGGGCTCGGCGGAGTTCTTCGGCGGGATCGCGCTGATCGTGGGGCTGCTAACACGCTTCGCGGGTGCGAACTTCGCGTTCACGATGCTCGTCGCGAGCTTCGCGGTGCACGGCGGCGCGTTCGGCGCGCAGAACGGCGGGATGGAATACCCGCTCACGCTGGCGATGGTCGCTATGGCGATCGCGCTGACCGGGCCCGGGCGGTTCGCCCTCGATCGCGTGGTCTTCGGCAAGCTTCGCGGGCGGTTCGGTTCGCCGTCGCCCGTGCTCGCGGCGTAGGTCTTTGAAACGCACTTGTTCCTGAAAGGGGGAACATGATGACACAGGCAGCACAGCAACAGAAGATTCGCAGGAGTGAGGATCGCGGGCACATCGACCATGGCTGGCTCGATGCGCGCCACACGTTCAGCTTTGGTCGGTACATGGACCCGGACTGGATGGGTTTCCGCGGGCTGCGGGTGATCAACGAGGACGTGATCGGGCCGCGTATGGGCTTCGGTGAGCACCCGCACCGTGACATGGAGATCATCACGTACCCGATCTCGGGCGCGGTGAGGCACCGCGACTCGTTGGGTCATGAGGAAGACATCACGCCCGGCATGATCCAGCACATGAGCGCGGGGTCTGGTATCCGCCACAGCGAATCGAACCCGCTGAGCGAGAGGACGCACCTGCTGCAGGTCTGGATCGAGCCGCGTGAGAAGGGGCTCGTGGCGGGGCATCAGTCGCGGGCGTTCCCGGTGCACGACCGTCACAACGAGCTGCACCTGCTCGCGTCGCACGACGGCGGGGGCGAGTCGCTCAAGATCCAGGCGGATGCGCGGGTCTCTGCGGGCGTGTTCGACGCGGGCGAGCGGCTCGGGCACGGGCTGCGCGGGTTTGAGCACGCGTGGGTGCAGGTCGTGCGCGGCGCGCTGCGTGTGAACGGCGCGGGACTGAGCGCGGGTGACGGGCTGGGGCTTAGCGCGGTCGATGCGCTGGAGCTGGAGTTTGATGAGCAGAGCGAGATCCTGGTGTTCGAGCTCGCGTGAGCGCAACGGAATGAAAGAGCGGCTGGGCGATGCCCAAGGAGATGCGGATGAGCACGGCAACAGGAAGCATTCAGGAACGCGTCGAGCAGCTGAAGGATTACATCAGCGCTGGGTGGATCATTGAGGCGATGGAGGAGTTCTACGCAGACGACGTGGAGATGCGTGAAAACGCGGAGGAGCCGACGCGCGGGCTGGCGGCGAATATCGAGCGTGAAAAGGCGTTTCTCTCGGGCGTGAAGGCGTGGAACTGGACGGAGTGGCACGCGACCGCGGTAAACGATAGGGAGAATATCTCAATCGTTGAGTACAGCTTCGAGTTTGTGAACTCGGAGGGTGAAACGGTCGTATATATTCAGGCGGCCGTCCAGCGCTGGCGGGATGGCAAGATCTTCTCCGAGCGTTTCTACCACGGCTAATCCGTTGGTCGCCGACGACAACTCAACAAGCCCCCTCTCAGGGCCCGGCGTGCTTTGTGTGTGCGGCGCCGGGCCTTCTTTATTTTTGCGATCGGCCGCCCCACGCCTCGCACTCGATCTCGACGACGTACTCTGGCGCCATGAGTTCGCTGGTGCCGACCTGCGTGAGCGCGGGGGTGTGTGATGGGTTGTGGGCGGCAAAGAAGGCGTGGTGTGCGCGGCCGACGGCCTCGGCCTGCGCGATGTCGGTGGTGAACACGCGTGATCGCATGATGGCGAATCGGTCGAGGCCGGCTTGTTTGAGCGCGCACTCGATGATCTCATAGCAGCGTGTGGTCTGCGCGCCGGCGTCGGCGGGCGCGTGGGGCTGGCCGTCGGGTGTGATGGCGAGCGTGCCTCCGATGAGGACGAGGTCGCCGGCGCGTGCGAGGCGGGCGTAGCCGAAGCGTTGTTCCCACTGGTTGTTGGTGGAGATGAAGGTGATGGGTGTCATGGGGTGATGATACTAGTTCCGGGTGGGTCGATGGAGACGGGGTCTGCTACGGGTTCCGAGGGTCACCCGTCGGAGTTGAGAGAAGACCCCATCCGTCTTCGGCTGCGCCGAATCCACCTTCCCCGCCGGGGCGGGGAAGGAGCGCAAGAGACCCCCTCCGTCTCGCTGCGCTCGGCACCTCCCCTCGTCCGCCAGAGGCGGATCTTCGACTCGCGGGGGAGGCGATTGGATTTATTCGGGGGGTTGGTCGAGGGGGGTGTCGGAGCCGGGGCCGTGGGCGCCGTGGCGGGGCTTGGCTTTGAGCGATGAGGCGCGGGTGATGGCGTCCTTGCCGAACTTGTCGGCGATGGTGTCGCTGAGTCGGTCGACGGCGCGGTCCTTCTCGTGGTCGGTGGTGTCGAAGAGGCCGGGGGCGGCGGGGGCGTCGGTGAGCTGGGAGAGGCCGACGCCGATGAGGCGGACGGGCCTGAACGAGCGTGCCCATGTGTCGAAGAGTTCGCGTGCGGCGTTGTGGATGGCGCGGGTCTCGTCGGTCTGGCTGTCGAGGGTGTGGGCGCGGGTGATGGTCTCGAAGTTGCCGTAGCGGACCTTGATGGAGACGGTGCGGGCGAAGCGGTTGTGCTTGCGGAGGCGCATGGCGACGTCCTGTGCCTGGCGCGCGATGATGGCGCGGACCTCGTCGGGGTTGTCGAGGTCGGCGGGGAAGGTGTGCTCGTGGGAGATGGACTTGGCCTCGCGGTCGATGCGGACGGGTCGGTCGTCGATGCCGCGTGCGAGGTTGTGGAGGTGTTGTCCCTGCTCGCCCATGCGTGCGCGGAGTGTTTCGAGTGGGATGCCGCGGAGGTCGCGGATGGTGCGGACGCCGAGGCGTGCGAGTGATCGCTCGGCGCTGGGGCCGACGCCGGCGAGCTTGGTGACGGGGAGCGGGTCGATGATGCCCTGGACGCGGTCGTGGGGGATGTGCGTGAGCCCGTCGGGCTTGTCCATGTCGGAGGCGAGCTTGGCGAGGAACTTGTTGGGGGCGACGCCGACGGAGCAGGTGAGTTGGGTTTCCTCGTAGACGAGGCGGCGGATCTGCTTTGCGATCTCGACGGGCGGGCCGAAGAGCTGGGTTGAGCCGGTGACGTCGAGGTAGGCCTCGTCGATGGAGACGGGCTGGATGGCGGGTGAGAAGCGTTCGAGGATGGCGAAGACCTGGCGGGAGATGGCCTTGTAGTCGCTGTGGCGTCCGGAGACGATGATGGCGTTGGGGCAGAGGCGGAGCGCGACGGCGGTGGGCTGTGCGGAGTGGCAGCCGAAGGTTCGGGCTTCGTAGGAGGCGGCGGCGACGACGCCGCGTGGCCCGCTGCCGCCGACGAGGACGGGCTTGCCGCGCAGGTCGGGGTTGTCGCGTTGCTCGACGGAGGCGAAGAAGGCGTCCATGTCGACGTGCAGGATGGCGCGGGGTGAAGGGGGCATGAATATGAGTTTAGGTTTCTGGCCCGACGGGGTTTGTGGGGTGCCTGCGCGGGGTTGCGGCGAGACAATGTTTTTGTTGGGTTGATCTGGGGGTGGGGGCGTGGACAATTTGCACCATGATGAAGCGAGCGATATTCCTGCGGACGGTGTGCGGCTTGGCTGCTGGTGGTGCGTTGGTTTCCTGCTCGGCGCCGACGCCTCGGGTCGAGCAGCCCAAGCCCGTGAGCGGTGAGCAGGCGGGCGGGGCGACGCCCGAGGAGCAGCAGGCGAAGGTGGTGCAGGATCAGATCGCCACGGATGCGGCGCAGCAGGCGAGCGCGGTGACGTCGCTGGCGGACGCGCGGCAGGTGCAGGCGCAGGTGATGGACTTCGCCGACGAGATGATGCTGCGTCTGGCCGAGGCGATCGATCAGATCGAGGGGCGGTCGCAGAGCATCGAGGGGCGCACGGTGGCGCATCGGCTCAAGTACACGGTGGCGCACGGCGCGACGATCATCGCGGCGGCCCAGAACCCGCGCATCGCGCTGGTGGATATGTACGTGATGATCTCGCTGCAGCGGGCGCTGCTGGAGCGGAGCATCGTTGATACGTACTTCGGGAGCGAGGCGGATCGGCTCGTGCAGACGTTCCAGACGAGCGAGCAGGAGATCAAGGGGCTGGCGAGCAAGGCGCTGACGGCGGAGCAGATCGCGGAGATCGACCGCCTGATCGCGCAGTGGCTGGAGAACAACCCGGACCGCGTGTACGCGGGCTACGTGCGCTTCTCGGAGTTTTCCGCGGCTCGCCAGGTGGCGACCGCGCAGGCGCAGAAGGGGCGTGCGTCCAACGTGCTCGGGTTCCTGTTCATCGACCCGCTGGCCGGGCTGGACCCGACGACGCGTGAGATCGAGCAGGCACGATTGCTGGCCGAGCGTGCATTCTTTTATATGCAGCGGATGCCGATGCTCATCAGCTGGCAGGCGGAGCTGCTGGTGATGGACACGGTGAGCGAGCCCGAATCGCGCACGGTGCTCTCGAGCGTGGAGTCGCTGACGGCGTCGGTCGAGCAGATTTCGCAGGACGTGGACGAGCTCAACGCGCGGTTCCCGGAGCTGATCAGCGCCGAGCGTCGGGCGATCCTCGAGCAGCTCGATCAGACGATCGACGAGCAGCGCCAGAAGTCGATCGACCAGGCGCTGGCGGGGATCAGCGCGGAGCGCCGGGCGCTGATCGATCAGCTTTCCGATCAGGAGGAGCAGCTGCGCCCGCTGGTGACGGACCTGCGCCAGACGGTGGACTCGGCGACGGCGCTGAGCGACTCGGTGCGATCGACGACCGAGCAGTTCGAGGAGCTGGCGAAGCTGCTGCGCCTCGACGAGCCGGGTGAGAGCGACCCGGACGCGGAGTCCACGGACATCCGGGACGTGACCGAGGCGCTGCGCGAGACGACCCGGGCGGCCGAGGAGCTGGTGCGTTTGAGCGAGTCGATCAAGGGGACGACGGACCCGGCGGCGCTCGAGGAGCGCCTGGTGATGATCGAGCAGCGACTGGTCAATGCGGAACAGTCGGCGAACCGGATCATGGACAGGGCGTTTCGTTTGGCGTTGACGCTGGTAATCGTGCTGGTGGTGGGGCTGCTGGTTGTGGTGGTGCTGGGTGCGTGGCTGAAGTCGCGCGGCTCGCGCAAGGCGGCGTGATCTTGCTCTGATAATCAGAGGATCCCCAGCGAGTCGCTCATCTGGTGGCCAGCTCGGTTGCTGGTGGCGCTGGGGTCGATCATGGAATCGAGGTCGGCGGGGAGGATCATCTTGAAGCTGGCGCCGCGGCCGGGCGTGGATTCGAGGCGGATGCGTCCCTTGTGCTCGTAGACGATGCGCTTGGTCACGGCGAGGCCGAGGCCGGTGCCCTTGAGGCCCTTGGTGGTGTTGAAGGGCTCGAAGATCCAGGCGAGCTTGTCCTGCTCGACGCCGGGGCCGTTGTCGAGGACGTTGATGGTGACGGCGGGGCGGAGCATGGCGCCTGGCTTGGCGGGGTCGGGTCGGGTCTCGTTGAATGAGACGCGGACGGTGATGGCGCCGGTGTCGTTGGGGACGGCCTCGAGGGCGTTGGTGAGCAGGTTCATCAGGGCCTGGTGGATGAGACTCGGGTCGATCATGATCGGGGGCATCTCTGGGTCGGCGTCCACGATCAGGGCGACGTTCTTCTCCTGGCATGGTTTTTCGAGGAGCAGGGCGCACTCCTCGACGACCTTGTTGATGGGGGTGAGCTCGAGCTCGAGCTGCAGCTTTCGCCCGAAGGCGAGCATGTTCATGGTGAGCGAGGCGATGCGGTCGAGGTTGCGTCGCAGGATGCCCCAGCCGTTCTTGGTGATGGCGAGGTCGTTCTTGTGGAGCCCGATCTCGACGACGTCCGCGCCGCCGCGCAGGCCCTGGAGGATGTTCTTGATGGAGTGGGAGAGTGAGGCGACGGTCTCGCCGATGGCGGCCATGCGTTCGGAGTTGACGCGTTTGAGGTGCTCCTCGGCGTTGGCCAGCGCGAGCCCGGTGTGCTGCCCGATGGCGTTGAGCAGCTCGAGCTGTTCCTTCTTGAAGGCGTGGTTCTGGGTGGAGGAGTCGATGTAGATGGCGCCGAAGACGTGGTCGCCGAAGAGGATGGGCGAGCAGATGGCGGATCGGATCTGGTACTGCTGGACCGAGTCGCCCGAGACGAAGCGTGGGTCGGTCATGGCGTTGGTGGTGAGGACGCCCTCGCCGAGCGTGGCCATGTTGAGGATGGTGCGGGAGACGTGGATGGTGGATTCCTCGTCGGGCTTGGGCGCGTTGGCGTAGCGGACAACGCCGGGCACGAGCGGCTCGTCGTCGGAGACGCCCTGGATCATGATGACGCCTCGCTCGGGCTTGAACTCGTTGAAGACGAGGTCCATGACGGCCTCGAGGAGCTCGCGGTTGTTCATGATGCGCGCGGTGAGCGCGGTGAGGGTGTAGATGACGCGGAGGTGGTCGATGGCGACGCTGGGGGTGTCGGGGTCCTCGGAGGCGTCGGTACCGATGTACGAGTCGGCCTGGGTGACGATGCGTTCCTCGACCTCGGTCTCCATGTCGAGCTCGTCGGTGATGAGCACGGATGGCTTCTTGGAGAGGTTCACGGGCTGGCCGAAGAGGAAGACGGTGGCGCCGACGCGGATCTCGTCGCCGGGCTCGAGGCGGATGCGGTCCTTGATGGGGACGCCGTTGACCATGGTGCCGTTGTGCGAGTGGAGGTCGCGGAGGTACCAGGTGTCGCCGTCGGGCGTGAGCTCGGCGTGTCGGCGTGAGACGGTGTTGTCGCTGAGGGGGATGGCCTCGGTGGAGCGCCCGATGAGCTGGGGCTGATCGGTGGGGAGCTGGTAGCTTTTGCCCTCGTCGGGGCCCTCGATGACGGTGAGCTTGAGCATGGCTGGTTCATCGTACCGTGTTGGGGGAGGTGAGGGGGTGGTGGGGTGAGGCACTGGGGATGGGCAATAGGCAATAGGCAATGGGCAATGGGCAATGGGGAAGGAGCGCAGAGGCCCCCTCCGCCGTCAGGACTGGGGAGGAGAAAGAGCCCCCTCCGTCTCCGGCTGTGCCGGAGACACCTCCCCCGCATGTGCGGGGGAGGCCGCATTGCGTCGTCTCGCGGCGAGGACGGGCACCCCACGGTCCTGATTGCCCCACGCTTCTGAGTTTTAGGAACTCGGCGTGCGTTCCCGAAGGAACCCTTCGGGTTCCATCGAGCCACCCAGGCGACCGGGTTCCATCGGGTCACCCAGACCTATGGGCCAGCCGCCCGGGGGCGGATCGGCTATCGTGTTGGCATGGCCAAGCGTGGTTCATCGAAGGCGGCGTCGCGGGCGCCCGGCGCGGACGATCTCGTGGTTGTCCTGGCGGGCAAGGAGCTGTTCCTGCGCAGCCAGTACACGGGGATGCTCCGCACGGCGTTGCAGGAGAAGCACGGCGAGATCGAGACGTTCAAGTTTTCGGGGAACGAGGTCGAGATCGCGGAGGTGCTCGACGAGTGCCGCTCGTTCGGGCTGATGAGCACGCACAAGCTGGTGATCGTGGATGACGCGGAATCGCTGGTGAACGAGCACACGCGTCCGATGCTGACGCGGTACGCGGAGGACCCGTGCGAGCAGGCGACGCTGCTGCTGCGTGCGGGCACGTGGCGGCCCGGGAACCTGGACAAGGCGATCGCGAAGGTCGGGGTGGTGACCAAGTGCGATCAGGTGGACGCGTCGATGGCGCTCAAGTGGACGATGGCGCGGGTCCAGCGGGCCTACGGGTCCTCGATCGGGCAGCGCGAGGCGGCGATGCTGGTGGAGCGTCTGGGCGTGGACCTGGGGAAGATCGACGCGGAGCTCGGGAAGCTGGCGACGGCGTCGGGCGAGGGCAACCCGATCAGCGCCGAGATCATCATGGAGATGGTGCCGCTTACGCGTGAGGTGGACAACCCGTGGGTGATCCAGGAGCCGCTGCTGAGCGGGGACCCGGAGTACACGCTGCGGCAGCTGCGGATCGTGCTGGAGAACTCGGGCAAGTCGACGGCGGTGCCGGTCTCGTACGCGTGCATCGACCTTGCGCGGAAGCTGGTTGGCGTGAGCGAGGGTGCGGCGAACGGCGAGAACCTGAACACGGTGGCCAAGGAGCTCAAGCTCTGGGGCCCGAGCCGGGACGCGATCATGCGCCTCTCTCGGAAGATCTCGGTGTCTCGGGCGCGGGAGCTGCTCGACGCGAGCGTGCGGGCGGATATGGATATCAAGCGTTCGGCAGACCCGGTGCGTACGCTCGAGGTGCTGGCGCTGCGATTCGCGTCTGCGGCGCGTTGAGGCGGTTTTCTTCGATTTTCTGGACAGTTCGGGCATGATCCGACGATCTTCGTGATGGGTCTGGGCGCGTTGTGACGCCCGGTGCAGGAGGCAACCACCCTATGAGCAGGACGCTCTCGAACCGGAATCGCACGCTCGGCGTTGTCGTGCTCGCGGGCACGCTTGGCGCGGTCGGTGTGCTGGGCGGCTGCGGCGGCAAGGGGAGCGGCGGGTCCGTGCGTGCGGGTGATACGAGCACGCCGGTGAACGCGGGGCTTTCGAGCCTGAAGAACCGCCCGGGGCTGGCGCTGCCCTCCGATGAGGAGCTGATGGAGCTGAGCGTGGAAGAGGCGTCGATGCAGGAACGCATCGCGGAATCCGCCCGCCAGCTCGAGTTCTACTTCACGAATGTTGAGATCGATGGGCCCGCCGACCTGCCCGCGGACGATGAGACGATGCGGGAGACGATCGCCGCGCAGGCCGAGGAGCTGGCGTCGGGCGGTGGATCGAGCCCGGCGGTCACGCACCGCCAGCCCACGCAGCCCAACCCGGTGGTCTCTGGTGGTGACGATGGCGGCGTGCGGGTCTCGCTGCGCGATCTCGCGGGCGGAAGCGACGAGGCCGACGCGCCGGAAGACGTGGAGGGAGCGGGAGCGGGCGAGAAGGCGGGGGACGGCATCGAGCAGACGCCTGAGCCCGTGGCGGATCAGCCCGAGGTGACCCGGGAGACAGAGGATCAGCCCCGGGAGGAGATGGACCCCGGGGCGCGTCGGGATGCGTTGGCGAACGAGCTCGCCTCGATCCTGAGCGAGATGGTGACGCTGGGCGACGACCCCGGCGCTTCGGCATTGGCATTGGCCTCGCTGGAGACGCTGCTGCCCGAGGACACGAGCACGCTCGTGGACACGGGGGTGCTGTCGGAGCCGGAGCTTGCGACGATCGACGCGGTGCGTTCGCTGCTGTCCTCGATGACGAGCGAGGGGAGCCTGGTCTCTCCGCATCAGCTGGCGTCGCGTCTCGAGGAGATCCAGATGCAGCTGGCGGCGTGGTCGGGCATGTCGATCACGCGGGCAGCGTTGTGCACGCGTGTGGACGGGTTCGGTCGGTACGAGACGTTCCCGAGCTACCGGTTCCTGGCGGGTCGCGAGCATGAGATCATCGTGTACACGGAGTTGGACAGCTTCGCGCAGGAAGAGACGGTCGGGCCGGACGGGCACGCGCGGTACGGGATCGAGCTGTCGCAGCGTCTGGAGCTGTACCTGGTGGCGGACGATCTGAACACGTGGAACCGGGCGGCGGAGACGGTGCGTGACGAGTCACGGAACCGGCTGCGTGATTACTACCTGACGAACCGGGTGTGGCTGCCCGGCACGCTCGGTGTGGGGCGATACAACCTGAAGATCGTGATGCGCGATCTGATCGGTGACAAGATCGCGGAGACGATCATCCCGATCGAGATCGTGGCGCGATGATGGGGCCGGCTGCAAAAATGACAGCAGCTCTGGGACCTACCTCTCTCCACAAAAGAGCCCCAAAGCTGCCATCGCTGTGCTCGGCGAGCGTACAGAATTCGGATGATCCGTGCAACCCGAACACGCGGCTCAGCGATGGAAAATCATCAAGATGAAGCCGTGTTCACGCGACGATGACAATTGGGTCATGGGAAGCACGCCTGCTGGTAAGATAGGTAATCTGTAGCGGTCGTCTCTGCAACAGTTGCGTAAACGGATGTTCACGCCTCGGTGAAGCGGATTGTGCATAAGCGTTGGGCATTGGTGCGACTGCCGGCGTCTTGGAACGGATATTGTGGAGTCATATGAGCGCGAACGGACGTCAGCACGGGAAGGGATCGGGGAGCGGGTCAGCCGCGTACCCCGCGCCGGTCCGTGCGCTGATCGAGCGGTTCGCGGAGCTCCCGGGGATCGGGGTGCGTTCGGCGGAGCGTCTGGCGTTTCATGTGCTCAAGAGCGACGAGGAGTCGGCGTTGGCGCTGGCGGGGGCGATCGAGGCGGTCAAGAAGAGCGTCCGTCATTGCCGGGTGTGCTTCAACCTGAGCGACGCGGACGTGTGCTCGATCTGCTCGGACGCGTCGCGGGATCGCTCGCGGGTTCTGGTTGTTGAGCAGCCCAAGGACCTGATCGCGCTCGAGCAGACGGGGATGTATCGCGGGCTGTACCACGTGCTTATGGGTCGGCTCTCGGCGCTGGACGGCGTGGAGCCCGAGGACCTGACGATCTCGGCGCTGCTCGATCGGATCCGCGCTTCGGAGGGGCGGATCGAGGAGGTCGTGCTGGGGCTGAACCCGACCGTCGAGGGCGACGGGACGGGGTTGTACCTGGCCCAGAAGCTGGGCGAGGCGGGTGTCGCGGTGAGCCGACTGGCGCGTGGGCTGCCCAGCGGTGGTTCGCTGGAGTTTGCGAACAAGGCGGTGCTCGCGGACGCGATCCTCGGTCGTCAATCCCTCGGAGGCGGCTCGTAACGGGCTGGTGTGATCTGTATGCGTTTCCAGACGTCACAACAGATGAAGCTCGGCCAGCAGATGAAGCTGGCGCCGCGGATGATCCAGTCGATGGAGATCCTGCAGATGCCGCTGGCGGAGCTGCGCGAGCGGATCGAGCAGGAGCTGGAGTCGAACCCGACGCTGGAGGTCGTGGAGATCGAGGGCGACCTGGAGCGTGACGCGCAGACGGCGAACGAGCGTGAGCTGAGCATCGAGCCCGAGAGCGCGGACGATTTCGCGCGTCTGGACGAGTACACCGAGAACAACCCGGACGCGGCGGAGAACACGTACTCGGATGACTCCAAGGCCCGCCGGGACTACGACGACCTGCCGCGCACCCGCTCGAGCGGCGGCGACCGGGACGCGAAGTTCGAGGCGATGGCGGCCGCGCCGGCGCGGGGGGCGTCGCTGAGCGAGCAGCTGGGCGATCAGTGGTCGCTGACGGACGTGAGCGATCGGATCAAGGCGCTGGGTGCGGTGATCATCGCGAACCTGGATGAGGACGGGTACCTGCGGAGCGAGTTCGAGGAGATCGAGCAGCGTGCGGACCAGGAGCTGCGCGCGATGGATCCGAGCGAGGCGGACTGGGAGCTGGCGCTGCAGGCGGTGCAGCTGCTGCTCGAGCCGGCGGGCGTGGCGGCGCGGGACGCGCGGGAGTGCCTGCTGCTTCAGATCGATGCGCTGGGCGACCGCGCGGGCGAGGAGCGTGACGATCGCATGAGCGTGGACGCGGACGCGCTTGGCGTGGCGCGGAAGCTGGTTGCGGAGTATTTCGAGGAGCTGATGAAGAACCGGCTGCCGAAGGTCGCGGCGCGTTCGGGGTTGTCGCTCGACGAGATCAACGTGGGTCTGGAGCTGCTCCGCCGCCTGAGCCTGTCGCCCGCGCGCCGGCTGGTGAACGACGCGCCCGAGACGATCGTGCCCGATGGGATCGTGGAGTACGACGAGGACGAGGACCGGTACTTCGCGTACCTGACGGACGGGCGTCTGCCGGACGTTCGGATCAATCAGGAGTACGCGAAGATGAGCGCGGACAAGGGCGTGCCGACCAATGATCGCACGTTCCTGAAGAAGAACCTGTCGAACGCGCAGTGGCTGATGGACGCGGTGGCCCAGCGTCAGCACACGCTTTTGCGGGTGATCAACGCGGTGCTCGATGAGCAGCGTGAGTTCTTTGATTACGGGCCCGAGGCGCTGCGGCCGCTGCCGATGAAGACGATCGCGGACCGGCTGGGGATCCACGTGGCGACGGTATCGCGGGCGGTGAGCGAGAAGTACCTGATGACGCCGCGTGGGATCGTGCCGCTGCGGAGCTTCTTCAGCGGCGGGCTGAGCACGGAGAGTGGCGAGGACGTGAGCGCGAACTCGGTGAAGGCGACGATCGGCGAGATCATCGAGGGCGAGGACAAGGCCAAGCCGCTGAGTGACGAGGCGATCGTGAAGCAGCTCAAGGAGCGCGGGATCGAGATCGCCAGGCGTACGGTGGCCAAATACCGCGACCAGCTGGGGCTGCCGACCGCTCGGATGCGGAAGCAGTTCTAGTGAACTCAGAGCTGAGTGCTGGGCAGTGGTTTTACATCAGTTTTGTTGATTATGTAATATAATTGCGCATTGGTTGCGCCGAAACGTGATGTTTTCGTTTACATCTATGCATTTGTGTGCGTGGCTCTTGACAGTCGGGCTTCGTCGATGTTATCAGTGGTATCGAGGGAGTCCGGATTCATTCCGCTCATGACCGGTTGCGTACGCAGCCGGGGGTTCAGTCAACAAGTTGGGAAATGAGATGAAGACGCTACAACGATTCAGCGCGTTGGGTGCGCTCGTGGGCATGTCGCTCACGGCGGCTCAGGCGGATGTTTGGTTCACGCACGATGTCAACGTGCTCGCGTTGCCGCCCGGTCCGGCGAACGCGGTCTTTGCGATGGCGGATGTGCAGGATATCTTTTTCTCGGGGGCGTTCATCCGCACGGCCCCGGGCCCGAATCTGGGGAACGTGCTCGTGGTGGACAACCCGGCGCAGCTCGGGCTGCTGCCGGGGGACAACATCGACGCGATCCATCACGAGCTGCGCGACTTGGGTCTCTCGTACGACGAGTTCCCCGCGTACGTGTTCAGTGTTGACGCGGGGGGGCGGGGGCTCCCCGGGACGGCGGTGCGTGCGCAGGTGCCGAACAACGCCGCGGACCTGTACGAGTCGAACGGGTTCGGCTACAACGTGAACGATGTGAACGAGAATCAGATCGGTTTAGCGCCCGGGATCCGTGTCGACGTTGACGGGGTGTTCCTGACGCCCGCGAGCGTGGTGGATGCGGGTCGTTGGGTGTACTTCTCGCTGACCCCGGGCTCGCCGACGCTGGCGGCGTTGGGTGCGTCGGCCGGGGATATCCTCGCGGCGCAGCTGGGGGGTTCGCCGGTGGTGAGCGTGACCGGTGCGCAGCTCGGGCTGCAGGACGGGGACGATATCGACGGGCTCATCATGTTTGAGGGCGAGGACGTCAACGGTGATGGCGACTTCAACGATCCCGGCGACAACTTCCCGTATGTCGTGTTCTCGGTTTCGAACGCGTCGGCTGGTTTGTCCGGCACGAGCGTGAACACGGAGGCGACGATCGATCCGCCGGTGGGCGGGGATATCTACTCGTCGATCGGGTACGGGCAGAACTCGCTGATCATGGATGACGGGCAGTGGGGTCTCGGGCTGGATGATCGCGATGAGGTTGATGCGCTCGATCTTCCTTCGATGGCGGTGACGGCGGATCATCCGCTCGGGACGCCGTTCACGGGTGGGTTCTCGACGCCCGGGGCTCCCGGTACGCCTGGTGGGCCGATCATTCCCCCTCCCGGCGGGACCGGTGGGCCTCCCGGTTGCACGCCCCTGGCGTCGATCCGCTTCGGTCTTTGCGTGCAGGGGCTGTCGAACCAGACGTGCGATATCGAGGTGCGGGTGTTTATCAGCTGCAACACGCCCGGTCTTCCGCCGACGCTGACGACGGGGAAGGTGACGGTTCCCTGCGACACGGGTGACGGCAAGGGTGTGCGCAAGGCGGTGCAGGCGCTGACCGATGCGCTGCGCAAGCTGAAGATCCCCGGCGCGCCGGGATCGAGCCCCGATGCGGGCAAGCCGGTATTCGCGCCCGGCGCGGGCGGCGGCGCGGGGATCGCGGCATTCCCCCCGGGCGGTCCGCCCACCCACGTGAACAGCCAGCTTGATGTGAACGGCATGCTGACCGACTGCAAGGTGACGGGCTTCGCGACGGTCCTGTGCGGGTGCGACTGCTACACCCAGAACGTCCGCGCGATGGCGTGGGAGATCGAGCAGAAAGAGCTGGTCGAGTGGCATGAGCCGGCGAATCTGAGCGTCGGCCTTGGGTCCGATCTCGATGCGGGTGTGTACATGATGCAGTTTGAGCAGGACGAGTTTGCCCACTTCATCGAGACGCCCGCCGGCACGCCTGAGAAGGTGTCGGACGTGCTCATGGAGTACTTCGGGGATATGGGGTACAAGACCGAGCTGCTCTCTGATGGGCTCGGTTTCCGCTTCCTGGCCGACCCGGCGGAGCAGCCCGTTGTAGAGATCTGGGGTGCGGGCTTCGTTGAAGGCGGCACGGGTGACCACTCGCTGATGTTCGAGGCGGTGTACAGCGATGTGATCGAGTGCCCGTGTGATCTGAGCGGCGACGGGACGATCGATGTGGTGGATGTCATGATGTTCCTGCAGTACCTGCAGGACGGTGACATGATCATCGACTTCGACGGCTCCGGATCGCTGAACTATTTCGATCTCAATGAGCTGATCAGCAATCTCGGCGATTGCTGAGCGGCGGTCTCGCTGACCTCTCATTCCCGGCCGGTCAGTTTCGGCCGGGTTTTTGGTGCGCTTGGTGCGTTTTTGGTCATAATTACGCAAAATAATGAAAATAAATAGGCGGCGATCCCACACACGCTTACGGCAGAAAGGAGCGTCTGGTCATGCGTGGAGTGAGTTCAGGATGGTCGGCCTCCGTAGGAGCGTTGGTGCTGTCGATCGGCGCGGCGGTCGGGCTCGCGGGCCCGGCGGAGGCGGTTATCGCGGCTCAGGAGGAGGGGGTGCTGCACGGGTCGGTGACGATCGCGTGGGCGGATGGCGAGTTCGAGGCGGTGTCGCTACATTCGGGCGTTCGGGATGCGTCGGCGGCTGAGCCGATCGAGAACGACGGGGAGACGCGGTACCGGATCGCATCGCTGACGAAGCTGTTGACGCAGCTCGCGGTGCTGCGCCTGGTTGAGGCGGGCGAGGTGGGATTGGACGAGCCCATCGCGACGTACCGCCCGGGGCTGTGGGCGGAATGGGCGGATGAGGTGACGGTGCGTGACCTGCTGTCGATGCGTTCGGGGCTGCCGCGTGAGCTGCATCGGACGCCCGAGCGGGGCGTGGAGTTTGATACCGATGGGCTGGCGGGGGCGTACCTGGACCGGCGCCTGCGCCGTGTGGAGCTGGAATCGGCACCCGGCGAGCGGGAAAGCTACAGCAACGTGGGGTACTGGCTGCTGGGCACGATGATCGAGGGTGTGACCGGTGAGACGTATGTGGACGCGGTGAACGCGCTGGTGTGCGAGCCGTTGGGGGTTGAGGGCTTGTTGTTCTCGGCGGAGAAGCTTGAGGGCGTGCACGCGCGGGGCCACCAGGGCGACGGTGTGGTCGATCGGTTCGATATCGCGACGCGCTACAGCTCGGGCGGGCTGTGCGCAACGAGCGGTCAGTACGCCGCGATCGCGTCGGGGATGCTGCGGGATGGATTCATGAAGGCGAGCACACGTGATCTGCTGTTCAATGGCTTCGGTGCGGAGCGCGGTGACGACGATCTGATGATCGCCGGGATGGTGCCCGGCTTCATGAACCTGGTCCTGGTTGATCGTCGGCGCGGTGTCGCGGTCGTGTCGCTGAATAATCGGATCGCGCGGGACCCGAACGCATTCATGGGCGTGGTGCGCGGAGTGTTTGACGAGGCGTGTCAGTCGGAGTGACCTGCGAAGATCGCCATACCCCGGTTTGGGTGTGCGGCGCCGCACAGCTTTGTGTGCAGGGTGCGTGTGTTTTGCGTGATATGACACACATCTGTTTTCATGCTTGCTGCTCTGGTGCACAAGTGGGTACACACTGGATGCGAATCGTCCATCGTGTGTATGGACAGGATTTATTGTGTCGGTTATCGAGGAGCTGCATCATGTATGAAGCGGGTATGGGTTGTCGGTTGCCTTGGATAGGGAGTCTGCGGGGGACCCTGTGCGGCGTTCTTCTGGGTTTGATGGGTTGCGTGTCTTCCGCATCGCCGGATCATCTCCTGATCCATGAGGTGGACGGGCATGATGTGTCTGACATGCTCAGCGGCGAGGTGCGTGTGTACGACCCGGCGACGCACATGCTTGTCGATACGCTGACCACGCCCAACGTCGAGGACCAGTGGGATTTCTTCGGACTTTCGGCGAGCGAGATCCATGATCTGGACGGCGATGGCGTGAAGGAGATCGCTGTCTCGGCACCGCTTACGGGATGGCACCGTTCGAACCGGATCGGGGCGTGCTATATCTACTCGAGCGCGGATTTCAGTGAGCCGATCATGACGCTCGAGATGGGTGGTCCGGGCATCCTGGGTTGGGTGACGAGCTCGACGCGTGACTGGGATGGCGACGGCTTCAAGGATCTGATCTCGCTGTGCGCGATGAGCGTTGGCGGGCCGACGCTTGTTGACGGGTGGATCGTGCACAGCAGCGCGACCGGGGAGGTGCTGACCAGCGGCACGGATCCGCAGTTCGCGTGGGATGCGTTCGCGGCCAGGCAGGGCTCGATCAGTGTGCCGGCGCCCAGCGGTGATCTCGACGGCGATCTCGATGTGGACTACGACGATCTGTGGGAGGTGCTGAACAACCTGGATACGGCCGTCCCATTCGGTTCGGCGGGCGATCTGGTGCCCGATGGGGTGCTCGATTCGAACGACCTGGCGGTCCTCTTCCCGATGGTCACCACGCAGCTGGAGGAGCGTTACGACGCGATGCCGCTGGTTGGTGTTGATCAATCGGGCGGCTGGGTTGTCGAGAGTCTGTACGACAAGATCGAGGCGATGACGAATATCGGTGTCCCGGGTACGAACTGCAACTGTGACGGTGATCCGAACTGCACGATCGCGGACCTTCCGTGTGATAATCCCCAGCCGGCGTCACTGCCACCGTGCCCGCGTCCGTTTATCTCTGTGATCATCTTCCGCCACGATCTGTTTCAGAGCGCATGCGAGACGTGTCAGATCTTTACGTTTGTCGTGCCGTGCAGCGTCACGGTGCATATCCAGTACTTCCCACCGATCCCGATCGATCAGATCGATCACATCGGTGGTGGGGGCGGCCCATCGTGCGTGGGCGGTGACGTGATGATCGATTTGATCGGTGAAACGACGCTGCTTCCTGGCGACGAGGGTGAGTTGTTTGCGTCCAACCTGCCTGTGGGGCACAACCCAACGTGGGACGCGATCCCAAGCCGGCCGGGTGTAAATATGCCACAGGATATTGTCAATGTCACAGATGATCAGGGTCGCACGTTCGGGTACGACGTTCTGTCCACGGCCCAGGGCGGCGACTCGATCTTCATCGGTTGCAACACGTACGTGACCGGTTGTTTTTACACAGGAGACCAGACGGTCGATATTGTGGATCAGCCGACGCTGATGTTCACCGGGAATATGACCTATCCCGGCAGCATTGATGGGAAGCTCGTGGCGCATCCCGACGCGGTCGGTGGGACGTTCTCGTGGTCTGTCGTATCCGGTGGTTCTCTGATTGCCTTTACCGACATCGGCACAAGCGGACCCGAGCTTGATTTCACGGCGGGCTCAACGCCCGGTGAGGTGGAGCTGAGTGTCACGTATACGTATACGACTGATAGCAACGACACCGTTGTGGTGACGCAGCCGGTCAGCATCATCATTCAGCCCGTCAGCTAGACGGGCCGATTGTTCATCCTGAATCCCGGGCCCCGTCAGTGTGTGTGCGATGGGGCTCGCTTTGGTTTTTGAACCCGGCGGAACCTGCGTGGGGATATCTTGATGGATCGTCGTCGCCATGGGCCGAGCCAGACGAGGGTCGCGCCGAGGATGAGCGCGGGGGTGGCGAGGAGCATGCGGGCGCCGGCGTCGTCGAAGAACCACGCGCCGAACACCGCGGCGGGGAGCATCAGCAGCCCCCCGATGCGGGGGAATGCCAGCGCGAGGATCGAGAGGATCAGGACCGGCAGGGTGAACAGTGCGACCGGGAGCAGGTCCGCGGCGGTGGATTCGCCGTCGAAGACGTGCATGAGGGCGAACCAGACCCAGAAACCGCCCCAGAGGGCGGTAAGCAGCGATGCGCCCCAGCTGATGACGCTTTCGGGGATCGCGAGGCGGGGTTGTGGGAGTCTGGGTCGTCGCATGGCATCAGTGTACTTGGGAATGGCGTGATCCGGATTGCGTGCATCGGGGGCGTGGGTGGGGGCGAACCCGCACGCCTCATCCCCGCGGGCATCCGCGGGGCACGACTACAGGAGATCCAGCATGGCACACACCAACCCACCGTTCCGCTCCGGGCTCGTCGCCGGCGCCCTCTCGTTGTTTGCCCTTGTGTATGTGGCGACAGCGCACCCGTTCTCGATGCCGTTCAACTCGTCGGAATCGCGCTGGCGTGTGGTGGTCGATGGGGTCATGGGCGGGCTTTCCACTGGCGGGATCGATCGGACGGAGGGCGGGATCGTCTTCCGCGGCGAGCTGTCGCTGGAGAACAACGGCGGCTTCTCGCAGATCCGCACGCCGATCGATCGGGGCTCGCTGGAGGGAGCGGACGGCCTTGAGATCGAGGTCCGGGGCGATGGGCGGACCTACATCTTCGATGCGCGGGCCGCCAACATGCGTGTCATGGCGGGGTCGTACCAGCACACGTTTGATACGCGAGCAGGCGAGTGGACCACGATCCGAATGGCGTTTGCGGACTTCGGTTTCCACTACTTCGGTCGCCGGATGGAGAACGTGGAGGCGATGGAAGCGCACCTGATCGATTCATTGGGCGTGACGCTTGCGGACTACAAGGCGGGCGGCTTCGAGCTGGAGATCCGCGCGATCCGTGGGTACGCCGAGGGCGATGTGTACGACGAGCGACTGGCGAAGCTCGGTGAGCAGCTCGGGCTCAGCGGCCGGGATGAGGCGGCGGACGAGCCCGCGGAGGATCTCGGCGGCGTGTACGCGTCGCGGCTTGAGCGCCTGGCAGCGGCGCTTGAGGAGCGCGAGCTCACGCGGGGCACCATGACGGCGGCGTCGAGCTCCTACTCGGCTCGGGTGATCGAGCTGTGTGCGCTGGCGATCGACCGTGGCGCGCCGCTGTTCAACCACGGGCAGCACGAGGCGTGCGCCTCGGTGTATGAGATAACGCTGGTGTCGATCGCGCACCTGAGCGGCGACGAGCTGGGCGGGCACGGGCGATCGATCATCGAGGGCGCCCTGCGCGAGGGTCGGCACATGCACGCCCGCGAGCGGGCGTGGCGCTACCGGCACGCGATGGACGCGCTGATGGAGATGCTCAGCGGACACGTGTGAGGCGTGCGTACTCCAGTACGAGCGTCTTGCGGCCGACAGATTTGAACTCGACCACGACCCTCGCGTTGGCGCCGGGGGTCGTTTTCATGACCACGCCCTCGCCGAACTGCGGGTGGCGCACGACGGAGCCCTGCGGGTAGGCGTTGGCGTCGCCGGCGGAGGATTTGGATGTGGATGAGCCGCCCGGGTTGATGCTGGGGCGTGGCGGGGCGGACTTGGGCATGGAGCGCCGGGGCTGGACGTTGGCGAGGCGCTGCTCGCGGGCGCGTTCGATGCGCTGCAGGTCGGCCTTGTGCTTGGGGTCCTGGCTGTAGTCCTTGAAGGAGCCGGCGCGGAAGGCGCGCGATGGGGAGGGCTTGGATGAGAAGGCGTCGTCGTACTCGCCCATCCCCTCGTCCTCGTAGAACGAGTCGGACTGGTCGGAGGTGATGATGTTCTCGGTGCCGATCTCTTCGAGGAATCGCGAGGGGATCATGCGTTCGGACATGCCTCGGATGGTGCGCCGGTTGGCGTTGGTGATCTGCAGGTGCTTCATGGCGCGGGTGATGCCCACGAACGCAAGGCGGCGTTCTTCTTCGAGTTCGCTTTGCGATTCGTTGGCGCGCGAGTGGGGGAGCGAGCCCTCCTCGAGCCCGATCATGGCGACGGCGGGGAACTCGAGGCCCTTGGAGGCGTGGAGCGTCATGAGCGTGACGGTGCCGGTGGAGGAATCGACGGCGTCCGCGTCGGCGACGAGGGCGATGGATTCGAGGTAGGCGCGGAGCATGGCGAGGAGTTCGGGGAGTGCTTCGCCCGGTTGGCCTTGTGCTGGTGGCATCCGCTCGTCTGTGCTCTGTTCTTCTGGGATGCCTTGGGATTGCACAGGCGGGACGCCTGTGCCGCCGGGTTCTTGTTGGTCGGGTGGCGATGACTCTGAATCGATGGAGAAGTACGCCGGGTCGTCGGCTGGGTCGTACTCGCGCTCGAAATCGCGCGCGGAGGTGATGAGCTCGGAGAGGTTGTCGAGGCGTTCCTCGTCGGACTCGGCGCCGCTGGCCTTGGCCTGCTTGGTGTAGTGCGATTCGAGTGTGGACTCGGTGATGACGCGTTCGACGAGTTCGTGGAGCGAGGTGGCGACGGAGGCGCCCATGAAGGTGCCGTCGCCGGTCCAGTCGTTGACCATGGTGACGAACTTGTCGATGGCGGTGAGGGCGCGCTGGTTGAGCCCGAGCTCTTTGGCGCGCGTCAGCCCTTCCCACATGGAGATGTTGGCGCGGACGGCTGCGCCCTGGATGGTGTCGAGGGTGGTCTTGCCGATGCCGCGTGTCGGGGTGTTGACGATGCGCAGGAGCGAGACGGTGTCGTCGGGGTTGGCGACGACGCGGAGGTAGGCCAGCGCGTTCTTGATCTCCTCGCGCTCGAAGAATGCGGTGCCGCGTGCGATCTTGTAGGGGATGCCGTGCTGTCGCATGGCGTCCTCCATGACGCGTGAGAATGAGTTGACGCGATAGAAGACGGCCATATCGCGCCAGGCGATGCCGTCCTCGTCGTGGAGCTTGCGGAAGTAGTCCGCGACGAGCTCGCCCTCGTGGCGTTCGTTGTTGCAGCGGATGACGGTGATGGGCTCGCCGCCTTCCTTGGAGGTGTAGAGGGGCTTGTCGCGCCGGTGCTCGTTCTTCTTGATGAGGGTGTCGGCGGCCTGGAGGATGGGGGCGGTGGATCGGAAGTTCTCGCCGAGCAGGATGGCGGTGGCGCCGGGGAAGTGCTCCTCGAAGTCGAGGATGTTGGAGATGTCCGCGCCGCGCCAGCCGTAGATCGCCTGGTCGGGGTCGCCGACGACGCAGAGGTTGGGCTGCCCGGGCTTCTCGTGCTCCATGCCGGGCAGCGGGGGGGGCGGGGCCGCGAGCAGCGAGGTGATCTTGAACTGGACGGAGTTGGTGTCCTGGTACTCGTCGATCATGAGGTAGCGCCAGCGGCTGGTGAGCTCGGCGCGGATGTCCTCGTGGGTTTCGAGGAGCTTGACGGTGTAGAGGAGCAGGTCGTCGAAGTCGATCGCGCCGGCCTGGCGGAGGACCTGCTCGTAGCGGAGATAGATCTTGGCGATCTGCTTGGCGTAGTAGTCGAAGGCGTTGGCCTCGTACTTCTGCGCGTCCATCAGCTCGTTCTTGGCGTTGGAGATGGCGCTGAGCACGGTGCGGGGCGGCCAGTTGCTGCTCTGGAGGTTCATCTCCTTGAGCACGCGCTTCATGGCGGTCATCTGGTCGGAGCTGTCGTAGATGGTGTAGTCGGGCTTGAGCCCGGGGAGCTGGGCTCGCTCGGCATAGCGGCGGAGCAGGCGCGCGCAGAGCGAGTGGAAGGTGGTGATGGTGAGCCCGCGGAGACGCGGGTCGGGCGGGGCCCCCTCTTCGAGTGCCTGCTCACCACAGATCTGTGTGATGACACGCTCGCGCATCTCGCCGGCGGCCTTGTTGGTGAAGGTGAGGGCGAGGATGGACCACGGGGGTGTGTGTTTTTCGATGAGGTGGGCGATGCGCCGCGTGATTACACGCGTCTTGCCCGAGCCGGCGGCGGCGAGGATCAGCAGCGGGCCCTCGGTGTGCAGGACCGCGGACTTCTGGGCCTCGGTGAGACCGGCGAGGATGGGGTTTTCCTTGGGCGCATCGTCCCCGAGCTTGCTCGGGAGATCGTCGTCGGCGAGGAAATCGGGGAGGTCGTCGAGGGGCATGGTGGGCATCGCGTCGTGCTGCTGATGAGGGGAAAGATCCGTCTTTGGGGAAGGGTAGGTGCAGACCCCGGCTCAACCAATTACCATGTGTGGCATGAATATATTTGGACGGAAGAAAGCGGACACGCTCGAAGCCAGGCTCGAAAAACTCGCCGGGGTTGGCATCCACCTCGCGCCGGAACGATCGGTGGATGAGCTGCTCGAATCCTGGTCGAGGGAGGAGCTCGAAACGGGGTCGTACTTTGATCTCGTCGTTGGCCTTGGGCTGGAAGTCGAGGCCGGCCCCTCTGCCGGTGCGCACTACACGGATCAGCTGTTCACCCTTGATGCGGAGTGCATTGAGGACCGGGGGGATTACGTGCGCGTGTTCAGGGATCTCGAACGGTTGTTTCAGGGTGAGGTGCCGCTGACTGAGCTTGAAGACCAGGTCGACATAGGGTAGGGTCAGGCGCGTATTTCTCTCACGACGCACGGACAGTCGTTCGAGCACGCCTTCCCGCAAGAGGACGATTGGCTGTCAGAGGAAGCGATCAGGTTCTGGGTATCGGTTGTGGATGACATCCGCAAGCGTCATCCTGACAAGATTACGCGGGACATGGGCAGCTTCAGCGATGGCGGTCAGGGCATTGTCTTTGTTTGCCTCCGGCCCGCTGATCTCAAGGCATTTCGGAAGCTCACCAAGATCGATGTCGGCGTGGTGTGCTGAGCTCACGCGCGTGACTTGAGCGTGTTGCGGACGCGGGCCTTGACGGATGCTGGCGTGCTGTCATCGCACAGCGTGCTCTCGAGCAGTTTGATCGTGGCCTTGCGCTTTTTCGGGTCGTGGCGGGTGGCGGCGAAGAGGGCGCTGTAGGACCAGGCGCGGACGAAGGTTTTCCTGCTGCTCATGCACGCGCGGGCGAACGACTCGGCCCGCGGGGCGCACGGCTTGGGGATGGGGACCACGGAGAGGATCTGGAGGGCGTGGAGCTGGGCGGGCCAGGTCACGAGGTCATCGAGCGCGGCGCACATGGTCTCGGTGTGCTCGGGGTCGATCGATTCGGCGACGAGGTCGCCCTCGTCGATCGCGTGCTTGAAGAGCCAGGTGGCGCCGTCCTGATGATCGGCGCTGGGGAAGAGGGCGAGCAGGGAGGCGTGGAATCCCCGCTGCTCGTGGTGCTTGGCGTAGACGCGTCTGATGTGCGTCGCGTCTTTGGCGTCCCAGCTGGCGATGTCGTCGGCGAGCGTCATGGGCTTGTGAGCGTACCACATCGGGGCGTGTTGGGAAATCGGACTCATGGGACGGGAAACCGCAATTCGATCTGCATGGGCAGCAATTCCGCATCGCTCATCGTGCGAGACACGAAATACAACCTGCATCGGGCGGGTTCGCCTTCCGGCGGGCCCTATGATTCCTTCCGTTTGCCGGTGATGCAGCAGGACGCGGCGAACGAGGGCAACCCCAATCTCCACAGGCACTTGCGAGCAGCACCATGAGCGAGAAAGAATCCATCAATCCGAAAGCCATGCCCGACGTTCAGGCGTCGCAGGACGACCGCAACGTCCACATCGACAAGGTCGGTGTCAAGGACGTGGTGTACCCGATGAAGCTCGCGACGAAGGACGGCGGCGAGCAGTCGACCGTGGCGTCGATCAACATGTACGTCGCGCTGCCCAAGGAGAAGAAGGGCACGCACATGTCGCGGTTCCTGGAGGTGCTCAACGAGCACGACAACCAGGCGTTCTCGCCCGGCGACATCCCTCAGATCACCCGCAAGATCAAGGAGCGCCTGGCCGCTCAGGAGGCGCACTTCGAGGCCAGCTTCACCTACTTCATCGCCAAGCCCGCGCCGGTGACGGGGCAGAAGGGGCTGATGAACTACGAGGTGACGTTCGAGTGCACGGCCAACTGTGCCGAGGACTTCGTGATCCGCGTGGCCGCGCCGGCGACGAGCCTGTGCCCGTGCTCCAAGGAGATCAGCGAGTACGGGGCGCACAACCAGCGCTGCAGGATTGAAGCCGCGGTGCGGGTGAAGGACACGATGTGGATCGAGGACCTCGTCACGCACCTAGAGGCGGCGGCGTCGCACCCGGTGTACGCGGTGCTCAAGCGCCCCGACGAGAAGTTCGTGACCGAGAAGGCGTTCGAGAACCCCAAGTTCGTCGAGGACATCATCCGCGACCTGGCGGTGCTGCTCAACGAGGACGACCGGATCGTGCAGTACGACATCAGCAGTGAGAACTTCGAGTCGATCCACTCGCACAACGCGTACGCGGAGCTGTCGCGGGATAAGCGGCTGGATTGATTCGGTTTCAGTATCGGGCGGGCATCGCGTCGTATCGCTCTCGGAGCCACTTGAGCAGGCCGGGCTTGGCGCCCTTGAACTTTGGCTGCTGGTCGAGGATCGCGATCATCAGCGGGGTATCCGTGGGCAGGGCGTGCTTGATCGCGTGGTAGACCCGTGACTGCGACTGCTCGGACTCGATGAGCACGGCGTGGTCCCAGACGAGGTGGTGCTCGGGGAACTGCGCGCCGATATCCAAGTCAAACGGTCGGTCGGATGTGAGCAGGTAGATGTTCACGATCCGCTGGCTCGGGAGGCGGCACCCATCCACCAGGCGATGACGAAGAAGCCGACGCCGGTGATGATGGGCGGGGCGATGGGGCCCATCGCGCCGATGATGATCATGGCGATGCCGAGGAGTACAAGTGCCAGCTGTGCGATCAGTGTGCGTTGCTTTGTGCTCATGATGGGATCCGATCTCTTGAGGTTCTTCAAGAGCATGGCGGGCCGTGCTGAGCGCAGCGTGAGGCGGAGATGAACTTTGGTTTATCTGGTCGTGTGGCGCGGCTCAGGACTGGCGTTTTCGCCTGCACGCCGCGACGGTGCCCAGCGCGAGCATGGCCGTGCCGGATGGTGCGGGGACGAAGCGGCCGAATGTCATGGTTGAGCCCGGCATGAGGATGGCGTCTGCGGCGAACGGATCGTCGTCGAAGCTCTCGAAGAGCTCGAGGTGGAAGAGCCCGTCGTCGTTGAGGTGGATGTCGGTCTGGAAGGAGCCGGTGTAGCGCTGCGTCCCGGCGAAGTCGTCGCCCAGCCCGGGGGCAACGGTGTTGGGCCAGTTGCCGTGGAACGTGCCGTCGGTGTTGCCGAAGCGGATGTTCAGATCGCTGAGCCAGGACTCGCCGAAGGTCTGGATGGTGATGTCGTAGGAGATGGTGAGGATGATGTAGCCGAGGTCCTGGTCGGGCGTGCCGAGGAAGTAGCTGGCGGATTCGTTGGACGGGTCGCCGTCGGCGTTCCACGACTGGAGACCGGATATGTCGATGGTGTCCTGCGCGAGGGCGGGCGCGGCGAGGGATGTGGCGGCGATGATGATTGCTGGCTTGATCATGATGAGATCCTCAAGAATAAAGGGGATGGAACAACAGCCTCATGATCATGTATACGCGCAGCAGAACAAAGGAAAAAATGACTTGCTTTGGTTTATTTACTTCGTGCCCGCGAGTTTCCGCACCGTGAAGTCGAAGTTGCGGACCATCGCGGTGAGCACGCCGTAGACGATGGCGATGTAGATGCCGGCGCTGACGATGGCGCCGACGCTCATGGCGATGCGGGCGACCTGGAGGCCCTCGGAGCCGGGCTGGTTGACGGTCTCGTCGAGGCGCTGGACGGGTGAGATCATGGCGTCGATGAGGGACGCGGGGGAGAGTGCGGCGAGGGCGGGTCCGATGACTGGCATGTCGGCGGCGCTGGCCCAGCCGCAGAGCCCGAGGATGCCGGCGGTGATGAAGACGACGGCGACGGTGCCGACGACGGCCGAGAGGGTCCCCTTGCTCTTGAGCGACCAGTGCAGCCCGATCATGACGCAGAACGCGATGAAGGGGACGAGCATGACGGCGAGCACGATGCCGGCCTCGGGGATGATGACGGGGACATCGAATGACGCGCCGCCGGGGAGCGTGTGGGTGTACGACGCGAGTTCGCTCTTGCCTAGCCCGCCCGTGAGGGTGTAGAGGCCCGAGACGAGCAGGGTGAAGACGGGCACGGCGATGAGCGGGAGCAGGTAGGCGACGAGCCCGCGCATCTTGCCCGAGAGGTACATCTTGGGTGTGATGGGTGTGGTGAGGATGAGGTCGAGGGTGCCGTCCTCCCGCTCGCCAGCGACGGCGGTGGCGGCCATGTTGAGGGCGACGAGGGAGATCAGGAACACCTCGGTGAAGACGAGCGACTTGATGATGAACTGGAAGTTGCTGATGTTGGTCGCGGCGTTGGCGCCGAGCGTGGAGGTGTGGTAGAGGATGACGACGACGACTGCGGTGAGTGCGCCCAGCGAGACGAAGGACCAGCGGGCGAGCATGCGCCCGAGTGTGGCGTTGCGGGCCGCGGCTTCGCGCCAGGCGATGGGGTTGCTCCAGACGGTGCGCGGGGGGCGGTGCTCCTCGTCGGCGCCGGCGAGCCCGAACATCTTGCGGTACCAGGGGGCGCTGCTGGCCCGCTCGGTGACTTGGCGGAGCCCGCCGGAGCGGACGGTGAGTGTCGAGAAGCCAGCGAGCAGCACGGAGAGGAGGAGGGAGAAGGTGCTCCACGCCGCGGCGGGCGAGGAGAGCATGAACCCGGCGAGCCCGGAGTACGCGCCGGGGTCGGCGCTGGGGTAGGTGGTGGGTGAGAGTTGGGCGCGGATGGCGAGGAAGGGGTTGAGGGCGGTGACGAGCGTGACGCCGTTGCCCCCGCTGCCCATGCCCAGGCCGTTGGATCCGAGCCACGCGTCGATGGCGATGGTGGTGGCGATGTAGGTGACGACGGAGACGTAGAAGGTGAAGACCGCGCGCTGCCCGGCCAGGCGGGACACGGAGAGCGCGATGGCGATCGCGCCCACGAGCGTGGCGGCGCCCGCGGAGACGATGTAGGCGTTGATGATGGACGAGCCGGGGACGCCGCCGAAGAACTGGGTGAGGGCGAAGAGCGGCAGCGAGGCGAAGAGCAGCGCGAGGACGAAGAAGAGACGCCCGAAGAGGTTGCCCAGCACGATCTCGAGCTTGGACATGGGCGTGGTGAGGATGATGTCCCAGGTCTTGGGGTTGGCCTCCTGGGCGATGGCCCCGGCCATGAAGACGGGTGCGATGACGCAGATGAGCCCCACCTGGAGGTAGGCGATCAGGGCGAAGCTGGTCGCTCCGGCGGAGGCGAGCTCGCGATAGCTGACGTTGGTGCCCGGCGAGTTGGCGAGCATGGCCCAGAGCAGCACGAGGATGAGGACCGCGAGGTAGGCGCTGCGGACGTAGAGGTGCTTGGTCCGGCGCGATGCATTCTGGACCAATCGCACGGCGATGGGGTTGGCGGGGCCGAGTCGTAATAACCAGCGGAGGAATACGGGCATGGGGGGAGTTTAGATGGGAAACAGGCTCTGTGTCTTCTGAACGGGGTGCCCTGCTTTGACCCGCCAGGGCAAAGCAGGTTGTCGGGTGGCTCCGGTTCCTGCTTTGTCCGTCTCCGACGGCTCAAAGCAGGGCACCCGGCACATCTGGTATACGAGTATGAGGAAGTATGGGTGCAGGGAAGTTGAGAGTGAATATCTCTGGTACGCTTGCTTTGGAAGTAGAGGTTGAGTTTGGCTCACGAACCGCGAAACGTCAGTTTGTACACAGACCGTGTCGCAGGCTGTGCCGCGGGTCTGGCTGTGATCATTGAACGGTTGCAGCGTGGCGAGCCGGCGGTTGATGGATTTCTAACTGCTCCCGATGATCTCGATGCGGAGCATCAGACCGAGCGGGCCTTTCAGGCGTTGCTGGGTTTGCCCCTAGCAATGGAACGCGAGGCGTGGGCTGAGGCTGGTCCGTGCATGCCGCCGCCGCGTAGCGAGGTGATCGACGGCTTGATTGCCACGCTGATGCCGCTCGTTGCGGGGTCGCCCTTGGAAGCGGTGTTCTGGCGGTATGTTCTGCCAAGCGTTCCGTGCGTGCTTCCATCGTTTCTCGTTGACGATCTGATCGCGCGGGATGTAGACGTTGGGCTGCTCGGGCACTTTCCACTACGTGATGCGGATCTCTGGAAGCTCGTGGACGTTGATGAGGCCCTGCTTACGCTGGCCCTTCGCCGGTACGCGAGCCCGGAGTATGACAGCGGTGCGTTCGAGGAGGTCGTGCACTCCAGCCCGGAGCACAGCTGGATGCTTCAGACGTTGATCGCTCATGTGCCGAGTGATGCTGAGAAACTGCGTGTGTTAGCGCGTTATATCGATCAGTTGCCGGAGCGAGAGTCGCTGCTCAAGCGGGCAGATGCGGGACTACGTGCGGAGGTTGATGAGTTGAACAGTTGATGGGAGCCCTGCTTTGACCCGCTAGGGCAAAGCAGGTTGTTGGGGGGTTCCGTTCCTGCTTTGTCCGCTACGCGGATCAAAGCAGGGCACCCAGCGTGGTTGATATGCGGAGCACCCCTCCGCCGGGTGCCATGCAGGTGCCGTCCCCGGCTCCTGCATGTTCTTCGAGGAGTGTGCCGCATCACAACGCTCATTGAACCAATCAGGGACTACAAGAACATGCAGGAGACTGCGTCACCTGCATGGCACCCGTTCGCCTGCTTCAGCGACGCGTAAGCAGGGCACCTTGTCACCCCACCGGAAACGCTTCGTCCGTGCGATTCAGAGCCTTAATCCCGGTCAAGGAAGGGGGGTTCGTCATGGGCTGAGCGGCGTTTGATGTAGGCGTACACCGGCAGCCCGCTGACGATGAACGCGATCCCGGACAAGGCGCGCATGGGCGTTGCGACCATCGTGTTGATCAGCAGGAACACGGTCACGAGCACGAAGATCCCGGGCACGACCGGGTAGCCCCACACGCGGTACGGGCGATCGGCGTTGGGGTGGGTGTGGCGGAGCACGAAGAGCCCGACTGCGGTCATGCCGTAGAACACCCAGAGCACGAAGATGTAGATATCCGTCAGGATATCGAAAGTGCCGGACAGCGTCAGCACGACCGACCAGAGGCCCATCACCATCACCGCGTTTGACGGGACCGCCCGGCCCGAGAGCCGCATGAACCACCTGGGCAGCATCCCGCGCTCTGCGAGGGCGAATGGCAGCCGCGGGGCCGCGAGCATGCCCGCGTGCAGGGTGCCGTAGGCCGACAGCATCAGCCCCGCCGAGAGCACGGCGGCGACGCCCGCGCCCATGAACCGCGCGGCGGTCTCGTAGGCGATCGACGACGAGGCCGGGATGCCTGCGATCTCCTGCGCGGGCAGAACATAGAAGTACGCGACATTGATCAGCGTGTACAGGATGATGACCAGCACCGTGCCGCCGATGAGCACGCGCGGCAGTGTCCGCGACGGGTTCCGCACCTCGCCGCCGAGGCCCACGATCAGGTTCCAGCCGTTGTACCCCCACAGCGCGCCGAGCATCGCGGCGCCGAAGCCGGCCACGCCGCCGCGGGCGCTCTCGGGCACGCCCTCGCTCACCACGCCGTCTGCCGTGGTGCTGAAGTTCAGCCAGGAGCCGTCGCTGAAGATGAAGGCGCCCAGCGCGATCACCAGGACGAGCGTGATCTTCCCGATGGTGAGCATGGTCGCGATCTTGCCGTTCGCCTTCCCGGACGCAAAGTTGAGCGCGATCGCCACCATCAGCACCGCGACGGGGAACACGCGGAGCTGGAGCGGTGTCAATCGCCCGCCCATCAGGTCATTGAGGAACACAACGAACAGGATGGAGACCGCCGCGTTCCCCGCGCCCGCGACGAGCATCCGGGTCCACCCGTAGAGAAAAGCCCAGCGTCGCCCGTACGCGGCTCCGATGAAATGGAACTGCCCGCCCGCGCGGGGCATCATGGTGCTCAGCTCGGCGTAGAGCATCGCCCCCGCCAACGACAGCAGCCCGGCGAGGACCCAGACGAGGATCACCATGGAGGGTGTGCCGACATTCGCGGTCATCACCCGCGTCTTGACGAAGATGCCGGTCCCGATGATGTTGGCGATGATCACCGCGGTGCCAGAGATCACCGTAAATGAACGAACGAGCGCCATATCCCACCCCCCAGCGAGCTTCACGAGCGCCACGATTTCCCGAGTGTCATGCAGATCGCACAGACGGTGCGTGGGCGGCCTCGGGCCATGGTACCAGATCCCGCTCCGCAGCGGCTTCGGGCTGGGGAGGTGTGATGTATGGACCCATGACACTGTTCTCACGCTCGTTCAGGCTTGGAGCACCCCCTCCGCCGCTCCGCCTTCGGCGGATCGGCACCTCCCCCGCAAGCGCGTGGGAGGAGATAGAAAAAGCCGCACGGCTTGGCGTGCGGCTTGAGAGGGGTTTGGTTGTGGTCGCGGGTCAGGTGGACTGCGACTCGGCGGACTCGACCTCGGGCTCTTCGTCCTTGGCGTCCTCGCTCTTCTCGGGCTCCGGCGGTGCGACGTAATCGCTGTCGAAGGTGAGGTGCTCTTCCTCGCCCTTGCGGGTGGCGCGGAGCACGTTCTTATCGTGCAGTTCGCCCGAGAGGAGCATCTCTGAGACCGGGTCCTCGATGTAGGTGCCGATCGCTCTGCGGAGCGGGCGGGCACCGAAGTCGGGGTTGTAGCCCTTGTCGATGAGGAAGTCCTTCGCCGGCTGGTCGAGCTCGAGCTTGAAGCCCTGGAGCGTGAGACGCTCGGCGACCTTGCTGACCTCGAACTCGACGATGGAGACGAGGTCTTCCTTCGTCAGCGGCTTGAAGACGATGACGTCGTCGAGGCGGTTGATGAACTCGGGGCGGAAGAAGCGTTCGATCTCCTTCATCAGGACCGACTTGATCGAGTCGAACTGGCTGTCCGGGGCGTGCTTGCCGAAGCCGAAGCCCCCGCCGCCCTTGATCAGGTCCGCGCCGATGTTGCTGGTCATGATGATGATGGTGTTGCGGAAGTCCACGTGACGCCCGAAGGAGTCGGTGAGGCGACCCTCTTCCATGATCTGGAGCAGCATGTTGAAGACGTCAGGGTGGGCCTTCTCGACCTCGTCGAGCAGGACGACCGCGTAGGGGCGGCGACGGATCTGCTCGGTGAGCTGCCCGCCCTCCTCGTAGCCGACGTAGCCGGGAGGCGCGCCGACGAGGCGGGAGACGGTGTGCTTCTCCATGTACTCGGACATGTCGAGGTGGATGAGCGCGTCGCTGTCGCCGAACATGAACTCCGCGAGCGCCTTGGAGAGCAGCGTCTTACCGACACCCGAGGGGCCGACGAAGATGAAGCTGCCCATGGGGCGCTTGGGGTCCTTGAGGCCGGCGCGGGCGCGCCGGATGGCCTTGGCGATGCTCTTGATGGCGTCGTCCTGGCTGATGACGGACTTGTGCAGCTCGTCCTCGAGGCGGAGCAGGCGCTGGGCCTCTTCCTTCTCGAGCTTCTGCAGCGGGACGCCGGTCATCTTGGAGACGACCTCGCGGATGATCTCCTCGTCGACGACGCCAGCGGACTCCTGCTGCTTGGCGCGCCACTCGGCCTGGATGTCTTCCTTCTTCTTGCGCATCTGCTCGGCCTGGTCGCGCAGCTCGGCGGCCTTCTCGTAGTCCGCGCCCTTGACGGCCTCGTCCTTGGCGACGGAGAGCTGTTCGATCTCCGCCTCGATGTCGGCGAGGTTCGGGGGCTTACGCATCGACTTGATGCGGACGCGGGCGCCCGCCTCGTCGAGGACGTCGATGGACTTGTCGGGCTGGACGCGCCCGGTGATGTAGCGGCCGGAGAGCTCGACGGCGGCGGTGAGCGCGTCGTCGGTGATCTGCACGCGGTGGTGCTGCTCGTACTTGTCGCGGATGCCCTTGAGGATCTCGACCGCCTGGTCCGCGCTGGGCGGATCGACGGGGATGGCCTGGAATCGGCGTGCGAGGGCCGCGTCCTTCTCGATGTACTTGCGGTACTCGTCGAAGGTTGTGGCGCCGATGCACTGGATCTCACCACGGGCGAGGGCGGGCTTGAGCACGTTGGACGCGTCGATCGCGCCCTCCGCGCCGCCGGCGCCCACGAGGGTGTGGAGCTCGTCGATAAAGAGGATGACGTTGCCCGCGCGGCGGACCTCGTTCATCACGGCCTTGATCCGCTCCTCGAACTGGCCGCGGTACTTGGTGCCGGCGACCATCATGGCGAGGTCGAGGACCACGAGGCGCTTCTCGTGCAGGATGTCGGGGACTTCCTGCGAGACGATGCGCTGGGCGAGTCCCTCGATGATCGCGGTCTTGCCGACGCCGGCCTCGCCGAGGAGGACGGGGTTGTTCTTGGTGCGGCGGCAGAGGACCTGCGTCAGGCGTTCGATCTCGTGCGATCGCCCGATGACGGGGTCGAGGTTCTTCTCGGTCGCGAGCTGGGTGAGATCGCGTCCGAAGGAATCGAGAGCCGGGGTCTTGGACTTGCCGCCCTTGCCCTTGGGTCCCGATTCGCCCGAGGGGCCGCCGGCGGATGAGAGCTCGGCCTCGTTCTCGGTGCCTGCGCCGAGGAGGTTGAGGACCTCCTCGCGGACGTCGTCGAGCTTGAGCCCGAGGTTCATGAGGACCTGGGCGGCGACGCCGTCGTGCTCACGCAGGAGCCCGAGCAGGATGTGCTCGGTGCCGACGTAGTTGTGGTTGAGGTTGCGTGCCTCCTCGATGGCGTACTCGATCACCTTTTTGGCGCGAGGCGTCTGAGGGAGCTTGCCCATGGTGACCATCTCTGGGCCAGCGCGGACGAGCTTCTCGACTTCGAGGCGGACCTTGCGGAGGTCGACATCGAGGTTCTTGAGCACGTTGGCGCCGACGCCGGAGCCTTCTTTGACGAGCCCGAGCAGGATGTGCTCGGTCCCGATGTATTCGTGGTTGAAGCGTTGGGCTTCCTGGTTGGCCAGGGCCATCACTTTGCGGGCACGATCTGTGAATCGTTCAAACATGTCTTTTCTCCCGCCACCCGGGTGTTTCCCGGGTTGCTTCCGGCATCCTCCGGATGCCTATCAGTGTGAATCCTCAGGGAGGAACGCTCCCCGATGTCATTCTGTTCGCACGGGCGGGGTGGAATGATGCGATCTCCCCACAGGAAGGACGCTTCCGCCCGGTTTCTATCTGTAGTATCGGCTGCACGGGGCGTGCCAGTGTGGTGCAAGGGCAAAAGTCCGCTCAGATCGAGGCAAGACCCGTTGGGGCGGGTACTTGCACGCATGGATCGCGACAGAAACGCACGCGTCGGCGGGCGATCTGCCAGTTCGGCAGGGCGATCCGCGCGGTCGGTGGACCGGATCGGGGGCGTGTGAGATTCATTCGGATTGATGTGGCAGAAGGGGTGGGGGCGGCGTGCTGATGGGCTCCGGCGCGGTCGAGGGGCGCTATAATTGACACCTTTGTCCCATCCACGCCGGCATTGCCCTGAGGAACGGGTCCGGCGGTAGAGAAACGAGGTTTCAGCGTGGCGAGCAAGCACTTTGATGTTGTGGTGATTGGTGGCGGCCCCGGCGGGTATGTCGGCGCGATCCGGGCGGCCCAGCTCGGGTACAAGACGGCCATCATCGAGCGTGCGAAGCTCGGCGGCGTGTGCCTCAACTGGGGCTGCATCCCGTCCAAGGCGCTGATCTCCAACGCGGCCCTGATGGAGCAGCTCGCTGAGAAGGAAGAGTGGGGGCTCGAGACCGGCGAGATCAAGTTCAACTGGGACAAGGTCATCGGGCGTTCGCGCGACGTGGCCGACAAGCTCAACAAGGGCGTCGAGTTCCTGATGAAGAAGAACAAAATCGAGTTCTTCAACAAGCACGCGAAGATCGTCAAGGCCGGCTCCAAGGTCGAGATCGAGATCCGCGACTGCGACCTCAACGAGGAGTTCACCCCCTCGCCGGTCAAGGTGAAGGACGCGGTCGAAAAGATCACGTGCGACCGCGTGATCGTCGCGACCGGTTCCGTGGCGCGGGACCTGCCGTTCGCCAAGTTCGACGGCGACAAGGTCTGGGGTGCCCGAGAGGCCATGCACAACAAGGAGCGCCCGGGCAAGCTCATCGTTGTCGGCGCCGGCGCGATCGGGATGGAGTTCGGCTACGTCTACAAGAACTTCGGCACCGAGGTCACCATCATCGAGATGCTGGACCGCGTCGTCCCGATCGAGGACGAGCAGGTCGGCAAGGAGCTGGGCAAGATCTACAAGAAGCAGGGCTTTGATATCCGCACCAGCACCGGCGTGCTCGATATCGACACCAAGGGCAAGGGCGTGAAGGTCACCGTCGCGCCGATGGGCAAGGACGGCAAGCCCGACGAGTCCAAGAAGGAAGTCATCGAGGGCGACAAGGTCCTGCTGGCGATCGGCGTGGCCGGGCGCTTCGACGGGCTGTTCGACGAGTCGCTGGGGCTTGAGACCGAGCGCGGGTTCATCAAGACGGACTACGTGCCGCTGAGCGACGACAAGCCCAGCGAGCCCAAGGCGCTGACGTACGCGACGAACCTCGAGGGTGTGTACGCGATCGGCGACGTGATCGGTCCGCCCGCGCTGGCCCACGTGGCCGGCGAGGAGGCGATCCTGTGTGTCGAGCGCTTCGCGTTCAAGGACGGCAAGGAGAAGCACGAGCCGATCCCCATGGACTACACCGTCATCCCTGGCTGCACCTACTGCCACCCGCAGGTCGGGTCGGTGGGCTACACCGAGCAGGCGCTCAAGAAGCAGGGGCTCAAGAAGGGCGAGGACTACGAGGTCGGCGTCTTCAACAACATGGCGCTTGGCAAGGCGATCGCGACGCGTCATACCCACGGGTTCGTCAAGATCATCCGCGGCTTGCCGCGTGGCGAGATCCTCGGCGCCCACATCCTCGGCGACCAGGCGACGGAGCTGATCGCGGAGCTGACGGTGGCCCGCCGCCTCGAGGCGACGACTGAGGAGCTGATCGCGACCGTCCACGCCCACCCGACGATGCACGAAGCCGTGCACGAGGCGGTGCTGGCGAGCGAGGGGCGAGTGATCAACTCGTAAGCCCTGTATAAACAGAGTTGAACAGAAAACCCGCCGGTTTGGCGGGTTTTCTTATGTATGTCTTACTGCTCCGGGTTGATGCTTACGGGCAGCCCTGGTTGTAGAGCGCGAGGAAGGCGGCGACGTCGAAGAAGTTGAACATGTTGTCGGCGTTGAGGTCGGCGGCGGGGTCTTCGTCGCCGAAGAGCACAAGGAACGCCGACACGTCGAAGAAGTTGATCACGCCGTCCCCGTTGTAGTCGGCGACGCAAGCGGGCGCCGAGACACGGAGCACCACCTCGGCGGTCTCGCTGTAGACGTTGGGATCGCCCACCGGGTTGTCCGGGTCGCCCACCTGGGCGACGAGGCGGTAGTCGAACGAGTCGGTGCCCTCGAAGCCCGGGTCGGGGGTGTAGGTGAACGAGCCGTCGGCGTTGACGCTGACCGAGCCGTTGGCCGGCGCGGTGTGGTCCGGCGAGGCGAAGTAGTCGAGATCGACCATCAGGTCCTCGTTGTCGATGCGCCCGGGCTGGCCGACGTCGTTGGCCATGAGTCCGCCTGATGCGTCGGGCGAGATGGTTCCCTCGGCTAGGTAGGTGTCGTCGGCCGCGAGGTCGAAGGCGTTCTCCACAAGGGCGCTCAGGTCGGCGATCATGAACTCGACGTAGGGGAACGACGGCGCGGGTGTGTCGAGCGCGATGTCGATCTCGGATGCGATCGCACCGATGCGCTGGGTGAAGTGTGCTTCGATGTCGGGCAGGTTCAGGCCGGGAGCGCCCCCGATTGAGCCATCGTCCGCGTCGGCTTCGTCCGCGAGCACGGAGATGACATCGCCCGAGCGGAAGCCGATGCCGTCGCTACTGGGGACACCCCGGAACGCGGATCGCAGGGCCTCACCGCGGTTGAGGGCGTCCGGCACGCCCAGCGTCAGGTAGCCGTCGAGCAGGGCGCTGGTGTTGTCGAGCTGCGTGAACGCGTCGTCGATGAGCGAGGGCGGGGCGTTGATGTCGTCGAAGATTGACTGGCGGATGTCATCGCGGATATCCGCGAGCCGGTCAGCGATGTAGGCCGACTGGATGGGCAGGTAGTCGGTGCCCTCGTGGGTGTAGGTTGAGGTATCCGAGATCACGCGGAATCGGGCATCGACGTAGAACCGCTGAGGAACGGGCCAACCGAACGGCTCTTCCAGTATCACTTCGCCGGCGGGGAGGATTTCACCCACAAGATCCCCGTCCTGAAGCGGTGGGAAGAGGAGCGTGAGCCCGTTGCCATTGACAAAGCCCAGCCAGTGGTCGAGGACCATCTCGCAGATGTCCCCGTTGATGACGTTGTACTCGGGATTTGGCGGGCCCCAGTCCCCACCATTGAAGATCTGCTGAACTTCGACAACGACGCGGATGGTTCTCACGCTCCGAAGCGAGCCCTGCATGATCGAGCTGACTTTGACATCGAACTCGTTGTCATTGAACGAGCTGAGGTAATCGATCTCCTCAACCTCGACGAGCGGGCGGTGGGTCGAGCTTGTACGCAGGCGCCAGTCGAGCGCGTTGCGCTCGGCGAGTTCTGCACGCGTGTACGCCGCGGATGAACCGGTTCGGTTGTCGCTGATACTGGCCTCGAAGCCATCGTGCGGGAACGAGCTGGCGCTGCCATTCCCGCTGGTGGTGATGTGAGCGGGGTTGAACGGGACCGGGCTGTCGAAGCACCCATCGCCCGCAAGGGTCACAAAGACCACCGGGTTGACGAGCGGGGTTGCGGTCTGCTCGATCGGTCCCCACGGGTCGATGCGGGTGTTGCCGTTGTCGAGGTCGTTCGCGGCCAGCTCGGCGTCGATCGCGTCGTCGATCGCGGTCTGGACCTGGATGATGCCGTCGCCGGCACGGGTGAGCAGCGCGTCGAAGAGGTCGTCGCGGTCACGCGTCGCGTTGGCGAGGGAGCGGATGCGATCGCCCTGCGCGATGATCTGGTCGATCTGCGGCGAGTCGCCGCCCATCGAGTCCTGCTGGCTGCGGAGCATGTAGGCGAAGTACCACGGGTTCTCGCGTGCGAGCTGGGCGTACGCGGCCGCGGCCTGCGACCACGGCGCGGGGGCCGCGGCGCGCCCGGTGATGATCGGGCCGGTGACGGGCACGCCGTCGAATGTGACGAGCCCGGGGGGGACGCGCCGGAAATCGTTGAGCAGGCGCGAGACCACGTCGTCCGGGCCCGAGAGCACATCGGCGGCGTTGTCGAGCGTGAGGATCATGCTCTGGTTGTTCTCCGGCCCGGCGAAGGAGGACGTCTGGGCCGTGAAGGTCGCGAAGGTCGTGAACCCGCTCGCGCCGCCGACGAAGCTGGGCGACTGGTCGGCGTACGACAGGTCGAAGCCGGTCTTGGTGCGGTAGTCGAGGATGGAATCAGTCTGGGTGGTCAGGTCGACCAGCAGCAGGTTCTGTGCGAAGCCGTAGAGCGCGGCCTCGATGCGATCGAGCGAGCTGCGGACCGAGGTGATGTCGGCGATCAGCGTGTCGATGCCGTCCTGAAGTCGATCGAACGCGGCGACCATGGTATCGAAGATGGTGTCGAGCTTGGCATCAACGATGTCGAAGCGGGCGTTCATCTGCACGCGTAGGTCCTCGACCTGCTGGCGCAGCCCGGCGATCTGGTCGAAGATCTGCTGATCGGCGCTGGGCGGGCCGTCGCCGAGCAGGTCCGCAAGCCCCAGCACGCCAGAGATCAGGCTCGCGGTGGACGCGACGCCGCCGTAGACGTTGCCGGTCGCAATCGAACCGCCGAGCCCCGCGAGCGAGCCGACGATGCCGAGCGACTCCTGAGCGATCGCGAGGTCGTTGTTCACCTGGAGCTGGAGCCCGGCGAACGAGCGCGTGTTCTCGGCGACGTACTGCACGTCGGGGTAGCTGGACTGCTGGAGCAGCATGGTGCGTGCGAAGACCGCGGCACGGTCGTCCGTGGTTTCGCGGATGGAATCGACGACGGCCTGGCGGCGCGCCTCGAGCTGCGCGACGGCGTCCGCATGGTCGGGGTGGTCGGGGTCTGCGGCGGCGGCGAAGAGGTCGATGGAGTTGAGCCCCATGTCCTCCGGGATCTCGGCGTTGCCGATCGCGTCGAGGCGGGCCTCGGCGTCGAGCTGGATGTCTTCGATGCGGCCGAAGACCTCGGTCTCGAGCCCGACGTGCGCGCCCGCGACGTCGCGGATGGCGATAAAGCCGGCGAAGTCCGGCAGTCCGGTCAGCCCGGCGTTGACCTCGGGCTGGTCGGGGTCGACCATCCCGAGCATGGGCGTGAAGCCGAGCGATTCGAGGTAATCAGCGGTCGTGGTCTCGAGACCGACGACACGCTCGCCCGACGGCGAGACGCCCGCGAGCAGGGCGGTCAGGATATCCGCGGTCTGGCTGCGGTTGATCCAACGCTGGATGGACCCGACATCGAAGCGGGCCATCCGCTGCTGGGACTGCTCGAAGCTCTCGAGCCCCGGGAGCGACAGCCCGAGCAGGCCCAACGCGTCGCGGTTCACGCGGGTGTCAGTTCCCGAGAGGACGCCGTCCGACGCGACGCGAGCCGCGTTCACCGCGGTGAGAAGTGAGCCGGGGCTGATGAGACGCTCATCGCCTGGCACGATCTGCGCGAGCGCGTCGTCGTAAGCTGCGACGAACGCGGAGAGCTGCTCTGGGGTCGCGAGCGGGTTGCGGCTGCTGAAGGCCCAGAGCCCGGCGACCGATGCGACCATGCGGGGGTTGGCGTTCTCTTCGAGGTAGTCCTGGCGGGTGTACTCGGTGGCGCGGATGGCGTCGAGCAGGCGCTGGTAGTCGCCCTCGGTCTCGACCGGGATATCCGCGGCTGGTGCGATCGAGCTGAGGATCATGATGGGGAGCAGGATCAACATGCCCCAGCGTGAGGCGTTCTGGCTGAGCTGATGAAGCGAGTTGAGCATGGCGGGCTCCGGTCGAGTGTGCGGTCTGCAATCTGGATAAAGGGCGCGGCATTTCCCGCGCCGGGTCTAGAGCACGCGACAAGCACGCCCGACGCGCTCGGAGAAAACGCGAATGCGGGTCGGTTTCTCGTGAAAATCTTGGTTATCGGTCTTGCAGGTCTTCTTTCAGGCGATCGGGGTGACCTGCGTCCCGCCGGTCAAGGCGCGCCCGCAGCCGAAGACAGTTGCGGAGAGCGCGGGAGAGGCGGCGACGGCGTGCTCGGCAACATTTGGTGTGAGTATGTTCATGAGCCTGTACGGTGCTGGCAGCCCGCGACTGGCGGACTTATCGGCTTCGTGTCTCATTTCCCTTGTTTCGTTGAGATCCAGATTTCTGGTTTCATTCCTGTTTGATATCGCGTTATATTGGTCAAATCGAGAACTGAGGGAGGGGAAGATGAAGCAGTGTGTGCTTGCCGTCATTCTGACGTTGTGCTCATCCATAGCACAAGCCCAGCATCCGTATTCTGTGACCCGGGCCTTTGGTGCAGATATATGGCCGGGCTTCTTCTATGCGCAGAACTTTGATGGCACGATCACGCCATTGACCATCGATGCGCCGGATTTTCTGGGATTCTCCGGCTTCGACTTCGACCGCCCTCGAAATCGTGTGGTGCTGATCGCAGCAGAGACGGGCAGCGCCCGTTTGATCTCTGTAAGCCCATCGCTCGATCCGGGTTCGATCGTCAACCTGCGCATCGGGCTCGATCCGGGCGCCCAGAGGGTCCATGTAGACCCGGACACCGGGCGCGTGTACTGGTGGGAGAACGACGAGATCCTCAGTGTCGGCTCGGACGGAACCGGTGCTCCGGTTGTTGAAGCGGACAATGTTCCGGAACCTGCCGATATGGATATCGACGCTGATCGTGGGTTCTACGTGATCGTTTCCTCGGGCGATGTCATGCTTGGGGACCTCGATGGTGTGGGTTCAGCATCGCCGAATCTGATCCCGCACCAGATGTCGGGTGGGAATCAGGTCGGAGTGGGGATCAACCCGGTCTCTGGCGAAATCTACTGGACCGAGGTGTACGACGCGGGCGTGATCAACGGTGCTGCTTCGGCGGTGTACCGGGTCCCGCATACGAACCCGCTCGGAGCAGCGGATCTTTTGCTCGGAACTGAAGACCTCTTCATCGGCCTGATCCCGCAGTATCAGGATATCGCGGTGATCGGGAATCAGCTTGCCGCGGCTTCGATGACGGGCATTCTCCAGGGACAAACACTGACGATCCTGAACACCACAACGAACCAGATCGTCGATGTGCTTACCCCTGCCGTGACCACAGGGATCTCGATCGATTTCAATGTCGATCCGATTATCCACCAGCCGGTTGGGTTGATCGTGGATCAGGGCACCACCGGTGTCCTGGAGGTGGGGCCATCGGACGCACTCTCCACTTTCCAGTGGTACCGCAACGGGAGTCCGGTGCTCGAGGATGGGCGTGTCAGTGGCGTGACAACGAATAAGCTTGTGATCGATGACGCAATCGCCAGCGATACCGACACATATGCTTGCTCCGTGACGACGTCTGGGGGTGAGCATCAGGTTAGCGATGCTGTGGTCTTCGCGGTCCGCGGCTCACAAGAGCCCTTCTGCGATGCGGATCTCAATGGGGACGGCGAGGTCAACTTCTTTGACGTTAGCGTCTTCCTTAGCGCGTACAACTTTGGCTGCCCCTGAGGGTTGCGGCTTTCGCGGGGAGCTGGCGTGGTCGGTGGGAAGGGTCCGAAAAACGGGCTTGTTTCGCGGGTCGTGAGGCGTTATGTTGGAACCTCACGGTTCCGCTCGGAACCGGCTCGTGGATTGCTCGATGACTGCTGTGCAGACGACCTGCCCCGCTCAGTGTGGGGGGTTGCAGCAGGCTGATTTCTAGAGGAGAACCCCGATGATGACCCGCACACCGCTCGCAGTGCTTCTCTTTGTGGCCGCCGGCACCGCCGCCAGCCCGGACCCGATCGTGTACGACCCCGAACGCCCGGAGCTCTACGAGCGTGAGCTGCACCCCGAGGTCACGCCGATCGCGCGTCGCGGCGTGGAGATCGGGATCGATTCCGGGGCGGTGATCGCGCCCCCTGCGCGGGCCGCCGACGGTGCCCGCCCGATCCAGGTGCCGGTGTGGTCCACCGAGGTGGAGATCCCCGACGCCGCGTGGGTCCGCCTTCGTTTCGGCGAGGTCGAGCTGGCCCCGGGTTCCGCGACGGCGCGTGAGTCATACATCCGCGTCACCTCGCTCTACGACGGGCACGAGCAGTACCTCGATCGCCAGGCGCTCAGCGAGTGGGCGCACACCTCGGCGTACTTCAACGGCGGACGCCTGAGGATCGAGATCATGGCCTCGCCCGGCAACGATCTGTCCTCGAACCGCGTGGAGATCCTCAACGCCACCGCCTCCGAACCGACACAGTTCCCGCGATCGATCTGCGGCCCCACGGACGACCGCGTGCTCTCGGACGATCCGCGTGCGGCGCGGATGATGCCGATCGGCTGCACGGGCTGGCTCTTCGGTGACCAGCCGCACTCGTTCATCTCGGCGGGCCACTGCGGGCCCGACACCGGCGACGTGATGCAGTTCAATGTGCCGCTCTCATCGTCGAGCGGCACGCCGCAGAACCCGGCCCCGCAGGATCAGTACCCCATCGACGGCTCGTCGGTGCAGCTCACCAACGGCGGGGTCGGCAACGACTGGGCGTTCTACGGCGCGTTCGCCAACTCGAACACCGGGCTCGCCCCACGCGACGCGATGGGCGACTCGTACGTGCTCGCCGGCGCCGTTCCCACCCCGGACGGGCGTCCGATCCGTGTCACGGGCTACGGCAGCACGAGCTCGCCGGTGCCCCCGAGCTGGTACCTCGTTCAGAAGACCCACGTGGGCACCTTCGTTTCCGCGCCGGGCACGAGTCTGCAGTACAACCCGGACACGACCGGCGGCAACTCCGGCTCCGCGGTGTACGACGATTCGACGAATACGGCGATCGGCGTGCACACGCACGCGGGCTGCAACTCCACCGGCGGGGCGAACCAGGGCACCAGCCTCGATCTCCCTGCGTTCCGCAACGCGCTGGCGAACCCGATGGGCATCACCGTGCCTCTCGGGCTGGACATGGACCTGATCGAAGCGCGTCCTGATTTTGTCAACCCGGCGGGCGGCGACACGATCTCCATCACGGTGAACCCCGACAACGATCTGCAGCCTTCGGGCGATGTGACGATGTGGGTCGACTCGGGGTCGGGCTTCGTGCCCATCGCGATGAATCACGCCGGCGGCGGGACGTACGTGGGTGCGTTCCCGGCGGCCGACTGCGGCGATAACCACTCGTACTACTTCACCGCGAACGATACGGACGGCGGCACATGGTCGTTGCCGTCGGCGGGCGAGAGCGGCGCGTGGATCACCCTCGCCGCGACGGGCATCGATTCCATGCTCGACGACGATTTCGAGTCCGACAGCGGGTGGAGCGTCCAGAACGTCTCGCTGACGACGGGGGCATGGGTCCGCGCGGTGCCGGGCGACTTCGGACGCGATGATCCGACCGAGGACGCGGACGGCTCGGGGCGTTGCTACGTCACGGGCAACGCGAACCTCGACGATGTCGACGGCGGTCCCACGATCCTGACCACGCCGGTCTTCGACCTGACCGGCCTCAACGACCCGCGCGTTTCGTACGCCCGCTGGCACGTATCCAACGGCAGCGATCCGCTGGTCTTCCAGGTTTCCAATAACGGCGGGGGGTCCTACACGACCATCGAGACCGTGAACACGAGCAGCGGGTGGAACACCATTGAGTTCCGCGTGTCGGACCACATCGCGATCACCGATCAGATGGTGTTCCGCTTCAGCGTGCAGGACACGCCCAACGATTCGATCACCGAGTCGGGCGTCGACGCCTTCCGCGTCTTCGGCATCGAGTGCGGCAGCGCGTGCCAGGCCGACTTCACCGGCGACGGCGTGCTGGACTTCTTCGATGTCTCGGCGTTCATCAACGCCTACAACGCGCAGTCTCCCGACGCGGACATCAACGGCGATGGCGTGTACGACTTCTTCGACGTCTCGGCGTACATCGCCCTGTTCTCGGCCGGCTGCCCGTAAGGCCTGCCCGAATGCATACCACTCCTCAAGCCGCCCGGCGTTGTGCCGGGCGGTTTTTTACGTGTGTTTTGGCGTGGAGGCACGGTCACGCAAACCAGCGGGTCTCTCGTGCGTATGTCATTCAAACACGCGCAGTCTCCCGGGCGTTCCCCCATCCAGCGGCTCCTCGCCCAGGGGGATGCGCCCAACGCACAGGAGGCACGCATGTCCAAGGTTATCAATATCGCCAAGCTCACCCTCGCGTTCGTGGTCATCGCGGGCGGGTTCTCGCTGATCATCGGCTCGCTGATGGGCGGGGGGATCTCACGCGGGTACGACGAGATCAAGGGCATCAACAAGGATCCGAGATCGATCATGGTTCAGGCGGTGCTCATCGAGACCCACCCCGGCCAGGGGGCGCCGATGACGCTGCCACCGACCGGTGCGGCGTTGAGCGATGGCTCGTTCCGCGAACTCGTTGCGGAGGCCGATCGGCTGCGCGTCAGCGGGGAGGCCCGAGTGCGAACACCCGCACTGCTGGTGCAGCACGCGGAAACAGGGCGCGTCACGATCACCCTCGGTGAGCACGCCTTCGATGCCGTCTTCTCGCCGAGCGTGATCGAAACCAAGCACGGCGATGTGCTGCGTGTCGCGATGCAGATCCAGCGCACCGACGAGGATACCTCGGCCACGCCGCGCGAGATGACGTTCTCGACGGCGTATACCTCGGCGCCGGGCGGGATGATGGTGCTCGATCTCGCGGGCATCGGCGAAGCGGGCAGCCGCGCGGTGCTCGCGTTGCGGACCACGCTGATCGATCCGACACCCCGTGACGCGAACTGACTCGCGTTCAGGCCCGGCGCTCCGGGTTCAACACCGTGCTTATCAACTTCCCGCCCGTTTGCGGCGGGTTTTTGCTTGCGGGATCGGCATCGGATGAGTTAGTGTGTCGATGCAAGTTCTTGCTGTTTTCGTGAAAGGGACCCACATGATTGATATTCGTTACCCGCGTTGCGTGGCGCTGATTGCCGCGTCGTTGTCGTTCGCTGTTGCTCCTGCGCTCGCAGACCACCCCGACGCCGATCAGGTTGTCACGGGGTATGAGCTGCTGCCGGCTCGCTCGCTCGAGCTGACACGCCTCACCGGGCACGCCGTCGGGCCCGTGTTCGCGGAGAAGAACACGAACTCGTTCGAGGGCGCCCCCGATGCGCAGTTCGTGCTCACGGGCAGCGACCCCGAGGGTGACGCACCAAGCGACGTCGCATACACGCCCGACGGGAGCACGATCGTGATCGCGCACCGCGAGAGCCGCAACCTGATCCTGTGGGATGCCGACACGCTCGCCTTTATCGGGGCGATCCCGGTGTCCGGCGCGGCCCAGTCCGTCGCCATCACGCCCGACGGCTCCACCGCGGTCGTCGCGAACATCGACAACGACACCGTTTCGATCGTTGATCTCGCCGCCATGAGCGAGACGGCGGTGATCCCCGTCGGCGCGAACCCGGGCTACGTCGCGATCTCGCCCGCGGGCGATGTGGCGGCGGTGGCGGTCGGGTTCGACGCGCAGCTCGCGGTGATCGATATCGCCAGCGCGAGCGTCGACCGGGTCATCAGCGACATCGGCTACGGCGTGCGCCTGAGCTTCTCGTTCGAGCCGCCCGCGAGTTCGCTGCAGTACTCCAAGTTCTTCTTCCTCGACGACGACCGCGTGATCAACGCGGACGTGGGCGCGGACGAGATGCAGATCATCGATGTGCGCACGGGCAGCGTCGACCGAACCCCGATCGCCGATTCGCCCGCGGGCCTGGCGGTGTCCGGCGACGGCTCAACGGCGCTGATCACGCACAGCTTCAGCGCCAGGGAGATCACCGTCGTGGACACCGTGTCGGGCACGGTCACGGGCACGATCACCCCGGGGTTCGATCTCTGGGGCCCGGTCACCCTCAACGACAGCGGCTCGGTCGCCGTGGTCGCGATCCAGAACGCCGCACGCGTGCTGGACGTCGTGAACGGGACCTTCGGCCCTTCGCGCGACACCGCGAGCATCAACGAGCTGCTGACGACCCACGACGGGCGCTACGCCGTGTGCGTGGGCTTCCGCGGCGCCATCATCGACATGACGACGGGCCTGCTCGTCCGTCAGGTGAACAACGTGGTGTCCACCGAGCACGGCGCGCTGTCGCCGACGGAGTATCAGGCGGCCATGTGCTCCACGACCTTCGGCGACGACCTGGTCGTGGCGGACGTTGAGGGCTCGATGGGGTCGCTGACCGGGATCATGCGGACCGGGCCAGAGATTGAGGGCGACCGCTGCCGCACAATCGCGATCACCCGGGACGGCTCACGGGCGGTGGGGGTTTCGATCTTCTCCGACTCCGCGGCGATCGTGGATACCGCGAGCGGGACGCTGCTCGGAAGCGCCCCGCTGGGCGAGCGACCCAGCGCGGTCGCAATCACCCCCGACGGCAGCAAGGCCGTGGTGGGCAACCTGGACTCGGACTTCGCGACGGTCGTTGATCTCGCGACCGCCACGAGCACCAACATCCCGATCTCGCGCCGGGCTGGCTCCGTGGCGATCAGCCCGGACGGCAACTACGCGTACCTCGGCGTGGTCGCCAGCGGCGACGGCGTGTGGCGGATCAACCTCAGCACGATGAGCGTCGAGGGGCCCAAGATCCTGACCGGGAACATGGGCGGCGTGGGCTACAGCTTCTCGCAGAACTCCGGGATCACCCTGAGCCCGGACGGCTCGATCCTCGCCGTCGCCGGGAGCTTCGATGACGCCGTGTCCATCATCGACACCGCGTCGTGGACGCTGGTGGGCAGCGTGCCCGCGGGCGACTTCCCGACGATGATCAGCTTTTCTCCCGACGGCTCGCGCATGTACGTGAGCAACCGCAACGACGACACCGTGAGCTTCTACACCGTCAGTGGGCTGAGCGTGACGCCGCTGGCGACGCTGCCGGTCGGCGATTCGCCCTGGCAGGTCGTGGACGACGGCAACGGCAAGCTCTGGGTCAACAACTGGGGCGACACCCAGGTCGCGACCTACGACAGCGTGAGCGGCGCGCTGCTCAACACCCGCAACTTCGGCAACGCCCCGGTCGGGCTGAGCTACGACGATGCGACCAACACCGTGCGGATCGCTCACGGGCTCGTCAGCACGACGCTCGGCGGCCCCGACGGGTTCTCGATGTCACAGAGCGGCACCATCCTCGTTATGGACGCGGACACCTACGCGAACCTCGACGCGTACGTGCTCGGGGTCGGGCCCTCCGCGCTGGCGAGCAGCGACGACGGCAACACGCTCGTCGTCGCCGCCCCGATCGGCGACGGCATGGCCATCCTCTCGCTCGGCGGCTCCTGCAACGACGCGGACCTCGCGGAGCCGTACGGGGAGCTGAACTTCTTCGACGTCTCCGAGTTCCTCGCCCGCTACAACGCGAGCGACCTGAGCGTCGATTTTAACGGGGACGGGATGCTCAACTTCTTCGATGTGAGCGCGTTCCTCGTCGCGTACAACGCGGGCTGCCCCTGATCGGGCCCGCATGTAAGCTGTGGTCTGGCGCCCGGGGAGAAGCCTGTGCGTTCGAGACTCGTATTCATAACTCTGATTCTGAGAGGGGATCAAGATGAAGTTGTTTTCTTTGCTGTTACCCGCGCTTCTCGCGGGTGGGGTTTCTGCCGACACGATCTTTGTTGATGCGGACGTGCCCACGCCCGCCGACGGGTCGAGCTGGGGGCGCGCGTTCGATTCAATCCAGGACGCGCTGGATGTCGCCGTCTCGGGCGATGAGATCTGGGTCGCCGAGGGTGTGTACGTGCCCGAGGTCCCGGTCGGGCCTGAGGCGACGTTCCTCATCCCGGACGGCGTGCGGCTCTACGGCGGCTTCGAGGGATCCGAGACCAACCTGGCTCAGCGCGATGACCCTGAGGACTTCCCGACGATCCTTTCGGGTGAGTTGAGCCCCGGGAGCCATGTGTACAACGTGGTCGAGCTGATCGATACGGGCATCGCCACGCTGATCGACGGCTTTGAGATCCGAGACGGGATCGCGAACGGGCCGACCGGACTCAACAACAGAGGCGGCGGGATCCGCACGAACAACGCGCTGGGCACGATCCGCAACGTGATCTTCAGAGACAACTTCGCGCAGAGTTTCGGTGGCGCGCTCTCCATCAGCGGGCCGGGCACCGGCGACTTCTTCACGGTCGAGGACTGTATGTTCGAGGACAACAGGGCCGACGGCACCGGCGGCGCCGTGTACACGAACTCGGACACCAACTTCCTGTCGTGTGAGTTCATCGGCAACGCGAGCGAAACCTCCGGCGGGGCGTTGTACACCGCGTCCGACGGCTTCGTATTCGTGGAGGACTCGCGGTTCTCGGGTAATGAGGTTGAGGTTGCCGCGATCGATAACGGGCTCGGAGGGGCGATCTTCGTCGCCGACGCGGGGCCATCTTCATTCGTACGCATCAGCAACACCAACTTCATCGAGAGTGTCGCGGGCGCAGTCGGCGCGGTGTTTGTTGGCACATCGGGCACGGTCGAGCTGCTCGGCTGCGGGTTCTACGGCAACGTGGCCAACCCGGACGGTTCTGTGAATGCTTCTTCCGCGGTCTTCTACACCACCAGCTCCAGCACAGCAACACTGGTGATGGACACCTGCCTCTTCAGCGGGAATGTCGGCCTGGGAACCTCGAGCACGATCTTCAACCTCGCGTTCAACTCCGAGATGTACATGACCAACTGCACCGTGGTGAACAACACCTCGGAGGACGGCATCACCGCGGGCTATCAGGACCTGGGCGGGTTCGCCCGCGTGTACAACACGATCTTCTGGGACAACGCCGCGGGGTTGGGCAACGGGCAGGTCAACAACCTCTTCGTCAGCCCGGGCGCGGATTTCGAGGTCTACAACTCCATCATCGGGCAGCTCGGCATGAGCGCGCCGGCCCCGTCCGGGAGCGATCTCTCTGACGCCGACCCGCTGTTCGTCAACGCGGCCGGGAACAACGGAAACGCTGGCGATCTCGACGACAACGTCATGCTCATGCCCGGATCGCCCGCGATCGACGCGGGCAACTCGCTGGCGGTGCATCCCGATGTGTTTTTCGATTTCTACGGCAGCGATCGTTTCGTGGACGACACCGGAACCCCCGACACCGGCACGAGCGGCGGGGCGCTGGATGTTGTCGATATCGGCGCGGCCGAGTTCCAGGGGACCACCCCGCCCCAGTGCGACGCGGACCTCAACGGCGACGGCTTGCTCGACTTCTTCGACGTCTCGGCGTTCCTGACCGCGTACAACAGCATGGACCCGCTCGCGGACTTCACGGGCGATGGGGAGTACAACTTCTTCGACGTATCCGCGTTCCTGGCGGCGTACAACGCGGGCTGCCCGTGATCACGCCGATTATCCGCATTCAACCGACCCGCCGCTGTGCGGGTCTTTTTTATGGGTACTTCAACGCAAGAGAGAAGCGTGTTTCCTTCGCATTTACGCCGTTTTTCCAACGATTTTCCCGCTTTTTGGGCGCTGCGTAACCGGTTGTCGCTTCTACTGGAGCGGGGCGTCACGCCGGGATCGTGGCGCCATGAGATCTGATCCCAAGGAGAGGTCTGAACGATGTCCATGCCCGATATGAGAACCCGTGGGTTCACCCTTTTGTCGACCCTGCTCCTCGCCAGCAGCGGGGCGTTCGGCGCCGACCGGCTGGTCCCGGGCGAGTACCCGACCATCCAAGCCGCGATCGACGCGTCGTCGGACGGCGATGTCATCCTCGTCTCGGCGGGGACCTACGCACCGATTTCGATCCTGGGCAAAGACCTGACGATCCGAGGCGTTGACGGCGCGGCGGTCACCACGATCGACGGCGGCGGCTCGCAGGTCCTCATCAACCAGTCGGGGAGTACCTTCGTCACCTATGAGCAGCTCACCTTCGCCAATGGATCCGGAACCAGCGGGGTCTTTAACAGCGGGATCGGGAACGATGACTTCAGCTTTGTGGACTGCACCTTCGTCAACAACACCGGGACCATCGCGGGCGTGACGCATCAGCCGGTTCGGGATTCGTCGATGATCCGGTGCACATTCGTCGGCAACAGCGGCGACGATGCCGGGGCAATCAGCGTACGGGCCCTGTTCAACAGCGATGACGGCCTCGATATCATCGACTGCGTGTTCGACGGCAACACATCGAGCGAAGGCGCTGGCGCGCTGCTGTATTTCGCTTCGAACACCAATGTCACGCACCGCATCATCAGCTCGACATTTATGAATAACTCGGGCGTCACAAGCGGCGCGATCACGCACAGTTTCGAGGGCACCGTCCTCGACGATTGTGTGTTCACCATGAACACGGCCACGAGCGGCGCGGGCGCGATCAACGCGATCAAAGGGCTCGCGATCACCAACTCGACCTTCTCAGGCAACCACACGGACGGCGACGGTGGCGCGGTCTTCATCGGCACCGATTCCTCGATCAGCGGATCGAGCATCACCGGCAACACAGCACTGAGCAACGGCGGCGGCGTCGCGATGGGCATGGGCGGTCTTGTTGATGGCTGCACGATCGAGGGCAACGACGCGGCGGGCGACGGCGGTGGGCTCTGGACGGATCAGACGATCGACATCCAGAACACGGGCTTCACCAGCAACATCGCGGGCGGCAACGGCGGCGGCGCATGGATCGGCGGCAACGGCGCGACGCTCACCGACTGCCCGTTCACCGACAACACCGCCACCGGCTCCGGCGGCGGGGCGCACATCCAAGAGCAGACCGCGGTGCTCCAGCGCTGCGACATGAACGAGAACCACGCCGGGACCGTCGGCGGCGGCCTGTACATCCAGGGCGCCGGCGTCGCGGTGTACTCCGAATCGGTCCTCTGCGACAACACCCCCGATGAGTTCAACTACACCGGCTCGCTCATCGCCTCGGACCTCTCCGGCTGCGGCATCGTGGGCGACCCGGTCGGCGCGGTCTGCCTCCCCGACGGCAGCTGCGCGGTGCTGACCGAAGCGGTCGCGGCGGCGGTCGGCGGGACCTACCTCGGCGACGGCACCGATTGTTCCACGGCGGTCTGCGAGCAGCCGTGCGTTGCAGACCTCAACGGCGACGGCGTGCTGAACTTCTTCGATGTCAGCGTGTTCCTCAGCGCGTACGGCGCAGGCTGCCCGTAATCAGCTTTTTCGTTTGATTCCGCCCGCATCCTGAACGATAACAGTTCGGTATACACGCACGGGCCCGCTCTGGGCCCGTGTTTTCCGATGACAACCGGGTCGAAGAGGAATCAGAGATGAGCATGCGCGTCAAGATGGGTAGTCTGTTAGGGGCGGTTTCAATCGCCGCGTTGGTCTCGGGCGCCGGGGCGGCCCCGGGGAAGTTCGAGGACGCCGTCAAGGGCTACGAGAAGGTCCCCGTCGCGCCGGGCCAGAGCGAGTTCTACACGCTCTATACCCGCGAGAAGGACGCCCAGGTGCTCGCCGAGCTGCCCAAGAAGTTTGAGGGCAAGCGGTTCTACCTCGTGGCAACCGTGGCCGCGGGCCATCCGCAGTCGGGCGTGTACTCGATCTGGCACGACGCGGTGCGCACGCCGACCAAGACGGTCTACTGGTCCCGGCGCAACGACCAGCTGATGCTCATCGAGCCCAACATCGCGGTCCGCTCGAGCGGCGATCAGGAATCCAAGGCCGGTGTGGAGCGGGTCAACACCGACCGCGTGGTGCTCTCGGTGCCGATCGTCGCCATGGGCCCGGGCGGCGGGCCGGTGATCGACCTGGACCGGGCGCTGCTGGGCAACTCCGGGCAGTTCATCGGCGGCTTCCTCAACCGCGCCAACCAGGGCCTGACCAAGCTGACCAAGGCGAAGGTGTTCCCCAACAACATCGAGCTGGGCTTCGAGCTGCCGCGTGCCAACGGGCAGTTCGCGCAGGTGCGATACTCGCTGGGCATGCCAGAGAAGTCCAAGGGCTTCAAGCCGCGCGAGGCCGACCGGCGCGTCGGGATCTACTTCGAGTCCTACGAGGACCGGGCGATCAACGACGGCGACTCGCAGATCGTGCGCTACGCCAACCGCTGGCACATCGAGAAGGCGGACCCGTCGCTGAAGATGAGCCCGCCGCGTGAGCCCATCGTCTACTACATCGAGCACACCACCCCGCTGCGCTACCGGCGCTGGGTGCGTGACGGCATCCTCGCCTGGAACAAGGCCTTCGAGCAGGTCGGGATCCTCAACGCCATCGAGGTGCGCCAGCAGGACGCACGCTCGGGGGCGCACATGGACATCGATCCCGAGGACATGCGCTACTCGTTCGTCCGATGGACCAACGCGGGCATGGGCTTCGCCATCGGGCCGGTCCATACCCACCCGGACACCGGCGAGATCTACGAGGCCGACATCGTCATGGACGAGGGGTTCATCGGGTCGTACGCCAACCAGTACATCCAGACCGAGCTGGCGAGCAACGCGATGAGCGTCATCTCGCCCGAGCTGTCCGGGTGGCTTGCCGAGTATCCGGAGTGGGATCCGCGGGTCATCCTGGCCGAGCCGGGCGATCGTGAGCGGGTCGCGATGCTGACCAGGGCGCTCGTCGAGCAGCCCGAGAACCTTGAAGAGCTTCTCCTCGATGCGCCCGAGACACTCTCGCCCATGGTGTGGGACGTGCACCGCACGGTCCACCACGACGAGGGCGAGCACGCCGACGGCTCGCACGCGATGTGCATGATGCTGCCCGGGCTCTCGGCCAACATCGCCGCCGCCCGCCTGGCGATGGACATCAACCTCGGATCCATGCTCAAATCCAAGGGCGACGACGTGACCCTGCTCGACGGGCTGCCCGAGGAGTTCGTCGGGCCGCTGCTGCGTGACGTCGTCATGCACGAGGTCGGGCACACCATGGGCATGACCCACAACTGGAAGGGCTCGGCCCTCCACTCGATCGCCGAGATGAACAGCGCCGGCTTCGATGAGCCCATCCAGTCCACGGTCATGGACTACGCGCTCACCAACATCATCGTCGACGACCCGGACAGCGGGCTGGTGCAGGGGGCGTACGTGCCCATGGACATCGGCCCCTACGACATGTGGGCCATCGAGTGGAACTACACCTTCGGCGACCCCAAGGAGGTCGCCAAGAAGGCGGCCATGCCCGAGCACGCCTACATGGCCGAGGACGGCGCGTTCTCCCCAGACCCGCAGGCCAAGACCTGGGACCTTGGGCGCGACTCGATCGACTTCGCCGAGCAGCGCATCCGCTTCATCAACAAGGCCCGCGCCGAGCTGCTCGACAACGTGGTCGAGGACGGCGAGAGCTGGCAGAAGGCCCGCCAGGTGCACCAGCAGCTGCTGGGCATCCAGTCCGGGGCCGTCAACATGGCGATGCACTGGGTCGGCGGCGCCCACATTACCCGCTCGATGAAGGGCGACCCGGACGCGGTCGCGCCCATCCGACCCGTCGATGCAGAGCAGCAGCGCCGGGCGCTGGAGTTCATCGCCGATCACGCCTTCGACTCCGATGCCTTCGGGCTCGATCCCAAGACCCTCGCATACCTCCAGAGCGACAACTGGTACGACGAGGGCTACAGCACCGCCCACGCCTGGCCGATCGCGCAGAGCGTGCTGGGCATCCAGTCCTCGGCCCTGACCGGCATCATGAACCCCACCCGCCTCAACTGGGTGTTGGACAACGAGCTCCGCACGCCCGAGGGCGAGGATGCGCTCACCGTGCCCGAGATCTTCGACACGCTGCACGAGGCCATCTGGGACCTGCCGGACATCGACGGCGAGTACACCAACCGCGCACCGCTCATCTCACAGCTGGACCGCAACCTGCAGAGTACGCACCTGAGCCGCATGATCGATCTGGCGACGGGGATGCGCTGGCCCGGGGCTTCGGGGCAAACGATCCAGGCGCTGGCGCGTCAGGAGCTGCAGAAGATCCAGGCCAAGACCACGCTCTACGCCAAGGCCAAGGGCATGGACGCGTACAGCACCGCCCACCTGCGTGACGCGAACGAGCGGATCGAGCGAGCGCTCGAGGCGGCGTACCAGCGGCGGGACTGAGTTCCGATAACTCAATCATCCGCATGCCTGATCGCCTTCGATCAGGCATTTTTATATGCACGTGCAATCCAGCTCCGCGAAAGCCGTTTCACAGACATGCACACACACAAAGCCACAATCGCGATCTGCATGGGGGCCGGTCTTGGGACCGGGATCAGTACAGGGCTGGCGTTCGCCGGTGAGATCACACCGCCCGCTGGCCTGTACTGCAGCTGCCCTCCGACCACGGGCAACGGCAGCGGTTCAGTGATCCCCGAGGTCGCTCAGCTCGACCATGTTGATGGGGTGCTCGTGCGGATGGAATGGGGCACACTGGAACCCACGCCCGACGTCTATGACTGGTCGCTGCTCGACGAGCAGATCGCCCGGGCCGAGCTGTACGGGATCAAGGTCTCGCTGGCGGTGGTCAACGGCAGTGCCGCGCCCTCCTGGCTGAGTTCGATGGGCGTGGAGATGTTCAGCTTCCAGTTCGGAACAGAAACACGGGAGATGCCCGTCCCATGGGACAGCACCTTCCAGAGCCGATGGACCCAGTTCATCGCGGCAATGGGTACGCGATACGCGAACGAGGACACCATCTCGCTGGTCTACGCGACCAACTCAAGCCGGAACGGCTTCGAGATGCAGCTGCCGTTCTCGCCGGCCGATCAGATCAACTGGCAGGCCGCGGGGTATTCCGATGCGCTCTACGCCGATTCGTGGAAGACCGCGATCGACGCGTTCGTGGCCGCCTTCCCAAACCACCCGGTCTCGCACGAGGTCCACCCCGTGCTGGGCAGCGACGATGTCGCCAACGATGTGTATCAGCACGCCCGCGACACGCACGGCGAAGCGGTGGGGGTGCTGGCCGCGTGGTGGATGGTGCACAACGCGCTGGATGTTTACCCGGGTATGTTCGAGATCCTCAAGGACGCCTCGCTGGCGAGCCATTCGCAGGTCCAGGTCGCCAACAGCTACACCAACACCCCCGACCGCTTCAGCGACGAGGGATACCAGGGCGAGATCGATCTCGCGATCGAGTCGGGCGTGCGGTATATGGAGGTCTGGAACAGCGACCTGCTCAACGCGTCGCTGACCGACCTGATGATCGAGACATCCGCCCGCCTCAACACGCCGTTCTGCAACTTCGCGGACCTCGACCAGAACGGATACCTGAACTTCTTCGACGTCTCCGCGTTCCTTGGCGCGTTCACCGCCCAGGATCAGATCGCGGACTACACCGGCGACGGGGTTTTCGATTTCTTCGATATCAGCGCCTTCCTGAGCGCGTACAACGCGGGCTGCAGCTGATCGTTCTGCGAGGGCCTTGATCGGCGAGCAACGATCTGCGATGCTGTGTGCAAGGGAGATCTCTCATGCACACACACAGAGCAGTCGTCCGCGCCGTGCTTGCCGTCGCAGCCGGCGCATCATCCGCGCACGCCCAGAGCAGCACGCCCGCGATCTTCGTCGCCAACGAGGGCAACCTCGAGGGCTCCGTCACCAGCTTCCTCGTCGAGACCGACGGGACGCTGGCCTTTGTCGATCGGGTCATCACCGGCTCGCGCACGTCCACCAGCCAGCCCTGCGCCGGGTGCAACACGTTCGCCATCGACATCACGCCCAGCGGGCGCTTCCTCGCCACCAGCCACGCGTCGGGGAGCGCGGCCGAGAACTTCACGGTCTACGAGGTCGGGACCGATGCGTCGCTCTCGGTCGCGGACACCATCACGGTCCCGCAGGGCGGGCTCGACCTCGCGTGGGTGCGCGACGACCTGCTCGCGGTCTGCATCACCGACCTGAGCGGCTCAAACGAGCTGCGCCTCTACAACTGGGACGCGGGCGCGATGGAGCTGTCGCTCGCGGATTCGGATGTGTCGGGCAGCTTCCTGACCTCGCTCGACGTGCACCCCAGCGGGCGCTGGATCATCTGCAACGATTCCTTTGCCAACACCGCCCGCGTGTACGAGGTAGTCGCCGACCAGGCCACACTGAACCAGACCATCGGCTTCGGCGTGTTCGGCGTAGCGCTCGCGTTCTCGCCGGACGGGAACTTCGCGTACGCCGCGGGCGGGATCAGCGCGGGCGGCAACGCGTTCGCCGGCTTCAGCTTCGACGACACCTCGGGCATGCTCACCGAGCTGCCGGGCAGCCCGTTCACTTCGCCCGGCGCGTCGCCCAAGGGCTTCGCCTTCACGCCCGACGGCTCGATCATGTTCGTCTCCCACGGCACGGACGCGACCATCCGCTCGTTCGCCGTCGACAGTGCCGGCATCCCAACCAGCCTGGGCGCGTCCTTCGACGTCGGGCTGCAGGGCACGCTGCAGGGCATGGACACGCTCGAAGGGCGACTGTTCGCCATGGACGATTCGACGGCCATCGACGGCGTCTCCGGCGCGTACAGCTTCGAGATCAACGCGGCCACCGGCGTGCTCACGCCGGTCGGCGGCGTGCCATTCGCGACCCAGGGCATCAGCCCCAACGACGTGGTCGCCTGGGACCCGGCCTCCACGTGCGTTGCCGATTTCACCGGCGACGGCGTGCTCGACTTCTTCGACGTGTCCGCCTTCATCAACGCCTACAACGCGATGGACCCCGCCGCGGACCTGAACGATGACGGCGTGTGGGACTTCTTTGACGTGTCCGCGTTCATCAACGCGTACAACCTCGGTTGTCCCTGAATCCAGAGAGTGGGGCAGGTACCCGAAACCCGCCTTTCCGGGCGGGTTTTTGCTTGAGTGAGCCCGCCCGCGTGGTACCATGCGCGGCCACAGACCCAGAAGAGAGATCCGCACATGAAAGTCCGATATGTTCCGTTCCTGCTGCTCGCCAGCGCTGCATTGCCGGCCGCCGCGCAGGATGTCCTGCTCATCCCCGATTCCGATGGTGACCGCGTCTGGGCCTTCAGCGCCGCGGATGGCCAGCTCATCGATGATGCGTTCATCACGGACCCCGGCAGCGCCGACGGCGTGGACATCTTCAACCGCCCACTCGAGGTCCTGCTGGGCAGCGACGGCAACCTGCTGATCTCCGATCAGTTCGCCGACGTCGTCTCCGAGTTCGCGCCCGACGGCTCGTTCATCCGCGTGTTCTCGCTCGGCGGGGTGCGCGACACGGACGTGATGGACAACATCCGCGGCGGGCACGTGCTCACGCAGGGTCCCAACGCCGGCGACGTGCTGATCACCAACAACGGCCGCCTCAACGACCTCGTGATCTCGCAGAAGAACGTCAAGAGCTTCAACGCCGACGACGGGTCAGAGCAGGACGACTTCGCCTTCAACCGCTACGGCGGGATCCGCGGACCGTTCGACGTCATCGAGTACAACGGCGAGGTGCTCGTCGCCGACGAGGGGCAGGACAAGATCGTCCGCTACACGCTCGACGGCAAGTTCAACGAGCGCTTCACCAGCTCGTTCGATGTCCCCCAGCTCGACTTCCCCCAGCAGATGGCCATCGCCTCCAACGGCAACCTGCTCGTCTGCTCCTTCAGCGCCGGCGTGATCCTCGAGTTCGACCCGGCGGCCAACCTCGTGGGCCAGTACGACCCGGGCACGCTCGAGCTCTACCGCGGCATCGCGGAGCTCGACAACGGCAACCTGCTCGTCACGACCACGTCCGGCGTGTTCGAGGTCAACCGAGCCGGCGTCGTGGTCGACGTCGAAGCGACCGACGGCGACTTCCGCTACATCACCCGCATGCCCGTGATGGGCCGGGCCGAACCACTGCCCGCTGACACCGAGACACTTCCCATGCCCGAGCCGGACTCGCGCGACCGGGCCACGATCCTCGCGGACGAGAGGGGCGAATCATGAAACGCACCGCAGCAGCACTCATCACGGCCCTGACCGCGTCGCCCGCGCTCGCGGGATCCCCGACCAGCGCCTACATCATCGAGGGCTCCGGCTTCTTCGGCGCTCCCGGCATCGAGCTGACCCAGCTCGGGCGCGTTGATCTCAGCGACCCGTCCAATGTCGACATCCTGCCCGCCGCCGGCATCAACCTGCGCTTCGGCGGCGCGGACCTGCGCCCCGGAACGGGCGAGCTCGTCGCGTTCGAGAACACCACCAACGCCCTGCGCATCGTCGACGCGGTCAGCGGCGGCAACACGCTCATCGACTCCATCGGCTTCATGGACTCGGGCGTCGCGGGCATGGCCTACAGCAACGACGGCTCCGTGGCCTACGTCACGACGACCGTCGGCGCGTTCGTCCGCATCCTCACCGTCGATGCCGACACCGGCGCGATGATCGACATGAACAACATCATCACCAACCCGATCTCCTCGCTCGCGGTGGTCCCCGAGGGGCACAAGTCGCTCACGCCCGGCGATCTCTACGGCCTCGCGCTCACCGCGGGCGGATCGGTCCGCCTCGTGCGCATCGACCTGAACGCCAACACCATCGCGTCCACGCAGTTCGTTTCCGGGATCGGCTTCAACGCCCAGTTCGAGACCGGGCTCGACTTCGCGCCCGACGGCACGCTTTACGGGCTCATCCAGGGCTTCGACGAGGTCGCGCCGGACCAGTTCGTCGAGATCTCCAGCCACCTCTACACCATCGATCCGGCGACCGGAGCCGCGAATGACCTGGGCGTGGTTCAGGCCGACGCCACGTGGGACGCGGTGACGCTGGTCATCGACGACGGCGCGGACGCCTGCCCCGCCGACCTGACGGGCGACGGCATCCTTGACTTCTTCGACGTCTCCGCCTTCCTCAACGCCTACAACGCGCAGGACCCGATCGCCGACTTCACGGGCGATGGCCTGTACGACTTCTTCGATGTGTCCGCGTTCCTGAACGCCTACAACGCGGGCTGCCCGTGATTCGTTACCCCAGGAGCTTCATCCCGATGTGTATGCGATCTCGAACGAGCAGTCTTTGTGCGTTGGGCATGGTTATCGCGGCAGGGCCGGTTGCCGCGAACCCTTGCGAGGAGATGGTTTTCGATCCGTTGCGATCGGTGGTCGTCGGCGCGCGACCGACGGATCTCAGCGCCGGGGATCTGAACGGGGACGGCCTGGTCGATCTGGTCACGGCGAACAGGAATCAGGGGACGCTGACGCTGCTGATCGCCAGCGGCACATTCGGCGCGTACGAGGTGCGCACGATCACGAGCGCATCGGGATGTCAGGGTGTCGAGATCGCGGACATCAACGCGGACGGACACATGGATATCGTGGCCACGCACCGCAACACCGACGATATCGGCGTGCACATCGGGGTCGGGGGCGGCGAGTTCCAGAGCCCCGTGTTCTACCCTGCGGGCGACAACCCGAGAGAGGTCATCGTGATCGATCTGGATCTCGATGGTCACCTCGATCTGCTCACGCCCAACACGTTCTCTGATGATGTCGCCGTGCTCTACGGCCTCGGCGATGGGACGTTTGGAGCGGCGCAGCGGTTCTCGGCAGGAAACGCGCCTGTGTCGATCGCGATCGGCGATCTCGATCAGGACGCGGACCTGGACATCGTTGTTGCAAACCTCCTGGACGACGTCGCGACCGTGCTCCTCCGTGACGGAGATGGGAGCTACACGCAGGCGGGCACACTCGCCGTGGGTCAGGACCCTGTGACGGTGCGGATCACGGACACGGACCAGGACGGCAGGAACGACATCCTGGTGGGCTGCTCCGTCGCCGACGATGTCTATATCTTCGCAGGCGATGGGACAGGGCAGTTCAGCCTGCAGGATCAGATCCCGGTGGGCAACGCCGACGACATCGTGCTGCGCGATCTCAACGGTGATGGGCGAGACGACCTGATCTCCGTCAGCGCGTTCCTCGGCGATCTCACGATCCATTACGCGAACGAGGACGGGTTTGAGCCGCTCGTCACGCTCGTCATGAGCGACGACGTCTCGGCGTTGGTTGTCGAGGATCTCGATGGCGATGGTGTGTTGGATCTGGGCGCGGCGACGCCGTCGCTCAACCGGGTCGACCTGATCCGTGGCGCAGGGCAGAATGTCTACCAGTCGATGAGTCTCTACGAGACCGGGCTCCCCGGCGACCCGGTCGGCATGGCGGTCGCGGATCTCAACGGTGACACGCACCAGGACCTCGCGGTCGCCGCCAACGGATCCGGTGGCATGATCCAGGTCCTCCGCGGTGACGGCACCGGTGCGTTCGAACTCGGCCAATCGGCGGAGACGTCCGTGACGGGCATCACCGCGCTGCGCAGCGGCGATTTCAACAACGACGGGCACGCGGACCTCATCGTCGCCTCGCGCGAGGAGCCGGGCGTGAGTGTTCTGCTCAGCGACGGTGCGGGCGGGTTCGGCGATCCCATCATCACGCAGGTCTCGTCGAGCTACGAGCCGTCCGCGATGCGGCTGGCGGATATCGATCTCGATGGGATGCTCGATGCGATCCTGACCACGGATAACACGAGCACGATCATTTCCCTCTTGGGGAGCGGGGACGGGCAGTTCGGGATGCCGCAACTGTCAAGTGTCTTCGAGCCGACGAGCTCGCTGGATATTGAAGACATCAACGGCGACGGATTCATCGACATCGCAACCGGCACGATCGGCACCGGCGAGATCAACATCGCATACGGCGACGGCGCAGGGCGTTTCGATCAGCGATCGGACTACGAGCCAAGCAGCCGCGTCTACGACGTCGCGATCGCTGACATGGATCGGGACGGCGTGTTCGAGTATGTCACCTCGAACGCGATCTCCGACCTGATCTGCATCACCAAGGGCCCCGGCTCCGACAACCCCGGCTTCAGCTCGTGTTACCAGATGACCGCCGTCGGCCCCCTCGTCGTTGCGGATTTCAACGGGGATCAGTGGCCGGACGTCGCGGGGATCAACATCAACACAGGAGCGATCGGGCTGCTGCTCTCCGACGGGGTTGGCGCGCTCGTCAACGTGTCCACGGACGCCGTCGTCGGCTCGGCCGGCAGCGCGCTCCTCGCCGCCGACCTCGCCTCGACCCCCGGCATTGACCTGATCGCGGGTGGCCGACGCGTCAGCGCCACCGTGGGGGTGCTGCGAAACACCTGCACCCCGCCGCCGCCATGCCCGGCAGATCTGAACAACGACTGCATCGTGGATTTCTTTGATGTCGCCCGCTTCATGCAGCTGTACGCGATCGAATCACCGCTGATCGATTACAATGGCGATGGAGCGATCGATTTCTTCGATGTCACCGGCTTCCTGATCGCGTTCAACGCCGGCTGCCCCTGATCCGGCGTGCCCCGATGGTTCCGTATCCGGCTTTGTTCGCTCAATAGTTGCACGCTGTACGTGTTACAGAGCCATCTATTGACTGCTGGGCCGCAACATTGCCGCTCAGGCCTTGTTTGCGTGCGTGGGATCTGGTGCAATAGGCTGTGAGTCGTGCCGCACAGGGCACGGCACAGGGCATCTATACAGCAAGAGAGGGCAACACCATGCAGCGCACGGGCATGACCGTATCGGGTTTATTCATCAGCACGGGCTTGGCAATCGCGGGCGGACCGGTCATCGACATACCGCCGTCCACCCTGCCCAGCGAAGCGTTCTTCGACGCCAACCCGGGCGCGACCGTCAACCTCAACTCCGGTGGCGGGATCCTCGCGGGGGACTTCGCGAACCCGTTCGGCTTCAACGGGGCCACACTCAACGTGCTCAGCGGTTCTGAGGCCGGCTTCTTTACGACCGATCAGTTCATCGAAGACGTCCATGTCGTGGTCGACGGCGGCGACGTCATCCGCACCAAGCTCGTCGGCTCGGTCGGAACCACGACGCTCACGCTCAACACCGGCTCGTGCCAGCGGGGCTTCTGGCTCATGGGCAACACCACCGCGACCCAGAACGGGGGGTCGATCGGGCTCGTGGCCGGCGGGCAGGCGGCGCTCATCGCCGAGGACGACGCGTCGTTCACCATGAACGGTGGCGCGATCGATACGTTCATCCTCTTCAACGATGACTCGACCTTCGAGATGAACGGCGGGACGATCTCGGGCGGGATCCAGCTCAACGACAGCGCGATCGCGACCATGACCGCGGGCTCCATCGGCGATGGGGGGCTGATGTCGGATACGGCCTGCGTATTCAACATGTCCGGCGGAACCACCGGCGACGCCTTCGTCGTGGCCAAGGGCACCATCAACATCAGCGGCGGCGCGTTGGGGGACAACTCGGCGCTGCTGAACTTCGACGGGATCGACCCGGTGATGAACATGACCTCGGGGGCGCTCGGAACAGACTTCCGCGCGTACGACGGCACGCTCAATATCGAGGGCGGCCTCATCGGCGACGGCTTCCGCCTCGGTCGGCCCACGGGCGACGGCTCGGGCGTCACCATGAACCTCGTCGTGAAATCCGCCACGATCGACGGCGGCGCCCTCTCGCTCTCGACCACCCCGACCACCATCACCACCCGCGGCGGCGCCTTCCTCAGCTGTGTGATGCTCGACGATTCCATCATCGGGCTCGATCTCAACGACGGACTCGTGTTCGGCGAGGACCGGGTTCGCGCGGGCGCGATCCTGACTATCGCGCTCGGCTGCGCGGCGGATCTCACAGGCGACGGATCGCTCGATTTCTTCGACGTCTCCGCGTTCCTGGCCGCTTACGCGGCGATGGACCCCGACGCCGATTTCACGGGCGACGGCATGTTCGATTTCTTCGATGTCTCCGCGTTCCTCGCGGCGTACAGCGACGGCTGCCCATGACCCCGCCTGTCCGTTGAGCGCACAAAAAAGGCCGACCCAGGCGGGCCGGCCTTTGCTACTTTGAAGGTGCTCGTTACGGGCAGCCCGCGTTGAACTGGGTCAGGAACGTGCTCACGTCGAAGAAGTCGAAGGAGCCGTCACCGTTGAAGTCCGCGGCCGGGTCCTGCGCGTTATACGCGCTGAGGAACGCCGAGACATCAAAGAAGTTCAGCTCGCCGTAGGGCTCCGCGAGGTCGGCGTCCGAGCAGCCCGCCGCGAGCGGGTCGGTGCCGAGGTACACGTCGTCGATGTAGAACGAGCCGTCGGTGTCGGCCGTGAAACGCACCTGGGCGTCGTCGATCGCCCACGCGTAGATGGGCAGTTCGAACTGGAGCAGCTCGGGGCTGGTCTGTAGGTCGGAACCGGTCAGGGTCGCGATGACCTCCCACGTGTTGCTGACCGTGAAGATCTCGACCTCGAGCGTGTCGCTGCTCGCGACGTCGCCGTTCTTCCACGCGTCGAATCGCAGGTACGACTGCACGAAGCCGAACTGGAAGAGCGGCACCTCGTGCGAGCGGAAGAACGCGTTGTCGCTGAGCTCCGCGGCGAAGGTGCCGTTATCGTACACGACCCGGGTGTTCGCGGTCGAGTGCCACCTCACCGGGCTCAGGGTGCCGCTCTCGAAGTCGTCGTTCAGCGGCGCGACCGAGTCGGTCACGAGATCGATCGAGAAGTCGTCGAGCAGCCACGCGTCGGCGCTGTCGTCGCCCTGCGCGAGGAAGCGGACCCGGACGCCGTGCCACTGCAGCTCCGAGGGCAGGTCGAACTCGAACCGCACGAACTCGTCGTTCACCCGTCCACGCTCATCGATCTCCGCAAGCGTGGCCCACGAATCAGCGCCCGCGGTCTCCGGGTTCTCCAGGTACTGCACGAGCAGCGCATCGCCCGCCTCCAGATCCTCCGCGTACATCGCGAAGCTGAACATCGCGTCGTCGTAGAGCGTGCGCCCCGCGAGGCGCTCGGTGGTGATCGCGTCGCTGTTGTTCAGAAGCATGACCGACGTGCCCTCCGGTGCCTCGGCCATATCGACCAGCTCCGGCGTGCCCGCGGCGTCCTCGAACAGATCGCTCCAGCCCGCGTCCTCAAAGCCCGAGCTGACCGGGAGCACGGTGGGACGCTCGTAGCTCTGCGCCAGCTGCACCGCGTTGAATGTGTTCACCCGACCACGCCCATAGAAATCGTCACGCCCGCTCGCGCCGAGATCATCCACCGAGTTGTAGAGGATGTCCTGCACGTCGTCGGGGTTCAGGTCCGGGTTCACCGAGAAGATCATCGCGCCCACGCCCGCCGCGATCGGGCTCGCGTAGCTGGTCCCCGAGCCGTTGCCGTACGAGCCGAAGCGCCGCGTGGAGCGGACGCTCGAGCCGGGCGCCGTGACGTCGACCGCGGGCCCGAAGTTGCTGAAGCTGGATCGGTTGTCCGAGCTGGTCGTGGAACCCACGATGACGTAATCCGGGCGGTTGGGCTCGATGTACGACCCGGCGTTGCCCGATGCCCAGAACAGCAGGGCCCCGTTCTCCTTGAGGTAGCGGCCCGCGGACTGGTTCGAGGCCGAGGTCCCGCCCGTGAAGCTGGCGTTCACGACGTGAGCGCCGTTCTCGGCGGCCCAGCGTGCGCCCTCGAGGATCGCGAACGCGCTGGCCGTGCCGTCGGAGTTGTTGCTCACGCGGATCGGCATGATCGAGAAGTCCCAGCCGACACCGACCACGCCGCGGTTGTTGTTGCCCTGCGCCGCGGCGCAGCCCGCGACGAACGTGCCGTGCCCGTTCACATCTTCCACGTCGCCGCCGTTCGCCTGCGCCTGGCCGGACGCGGCGTTGAAACCGGGGATGAGCGCATCCTCGAGGTCCGGGTGATCGAGGTCCACGCCGGAGTCGCAGACCGCGACGATGATGCTGCTGTCGCCCGTCTCGATGTCCCACGCCGCCGCGGACTGCAGGCGTGTGTGCTGCCAGCTGCTGCCATACTGCGAGTCGTTGGGCACGATCGCGGGGTAGAGCGTCCAGTTCGGCTCGATGAACTCGTAGTCGCCGGTCGCCATCAGGACCGCGGCCAGCTGCCCCTCGCTCATCCCGTCGGGGACCTTGACGACGCGCTCGGCGACGAACGCGCTCTCGCGGAGGGTGAGGTTGGCGACGCGCGCCTCGGCGGTGGGGCGCTTGCCGGGCACCGCGTGGACGATCAGCTCGCCGCGGAACTCGCGCTCGCCCTTGACGGCCTGGAAGTCGATCGGGTTGCTGATCGCGTCCGCGATGAGCTCGGCATCGCCCGGCTGCAGGTTGAGCGACTGCGCCGCCGCCCGCGCCGGGGTCGGCCCGCTCTGGGCGAGCGCCGTCTCCGCGCCGCCTCCGGCGAGCAGGATCAGTGAGAGTGCGAGTGTAGTGGTACTGCGTTGCATGCGATTGGCTCCTCGAATCGCGATTTCGTGCTCAGGTATGGATCGGATGCCGAATCAGGGGCACCCGGCGTTGAAGTCCGTCAGGAACGCGGACACATCGAAGAAGTTGAAAACCCCGTCGTCGTTGAAGTCCGCGGCCGGGTCCATCGCGTTGTACGCGGTCAGGAACTCGGACACGTCAAAGAAGTTCAGCATCCCGTCGCCGTTGAGATCCGCCGGGCACCCGGTGTCCTCAACAAACTCCGTCGTGATCGCGACGTCATCGATGTACCACGCGTCGTCGCCATCGTCGCCCTGGTTGGTGAACCGAAGCGCGGTGTTGGCACCGAAACCGAAGATGGGCAGCGCCAGCTGACGCAGCTCGAAGCTGGTCTCGTCGATGCCGTCGGACGCGAGCGTTTCCAGGACGCGCCACGCGCCGAGGAAGTCCTTGTACTCAACCAGCAGCGACTCGCCCGATTCGACACCCTGGTGCTCAACGCGGTAGCGGATCCACACGGTGCTCGGCGGGGTGGTGACGTCCACGTCCGCGCTCGTCATGGACTGCCCGCCCACGAGCTTGGCGCTCATCGTCCCCTCCGGGGTGTTGCTCGCGTCGGTCGTCGCGACCGCGTCCGAGCTCGCCCAGTCGAGGGTCGCGGTGATGCCGTCCTCGAAACCGTCCTCCCAGGGGAGATCGTTCGCGGTGAACGCGCGGACCGCGACGTCGTCGATATACCAGTCGTCGCTCGTGTCCGAGCCCTGCGCGCTGAAGCGGAGCATCAGCTCGTCGTGCGCGCCGAAGGGCGGCAGCACGTAGCGGCGGAGCACGAACGCGTCCTGGTTGCTGCCGTCGGACTCGATCGTGTCGAGCACGCTCCAGCCCAGCAGCAGATCGTTATACTCAACAACCAGCGACTCGCCCGCCTCGACGCCGCGGTGCTGGGTCCAGAACCGGACCTCGCCGGTCTGCCCGCCGATCTCGCCCGCTCGCATCGCGATGGTCTCGATCGAGTCCGCGTCGTCCAGGTTCAGCGCGTACGGCGCGCTCGGCTCGTCAACGCCGGCGTCCGAGTGCGCCACGTCCCCGACCGGGTTCCGCCACTGAGACGAGAGCTCCGTGCCGGCAAAGCTGTCCTCGAACGGGAGGCTGGTGATCGAGGGGCCGTTGATCGCGTCGTAGACGGCTCGCCCCACGTTGATGCGTCCCCACCCCGTTCGGTCGTCCTCGCCCGGCGTTTCCTTGTCGTCGCAGGTGTTCAGGAGCATGAACTCCACATCGTCCGCGCTGAGCATCGGGTTCGCGTCGTGGACCAGCGCCAACGCGCCAGCCGTGATCGGCGCCGCGAAGCTCGTGCCCGTCGTGTAGCCGTACCCGCCCGTGCGGTTGGTCGAGCGGATGCTCACCGCCGGGGCGATGCAGTCGATGCCCACGCCGGTGTGCGACCAGCTCACCCAGCTGTCGCTGGAGTTGCTCCCACCAACGATCGTCACATCCGCCCAGTCGTTCGTCTGGTTGGCCAGCCCGTCGTTGCCCGCGGCAAAGACCAGCAGGTGCCCCTCTTGGCGGATGTGCCCGCCGCTGGATCGCGTCGCGGAATCCTCGGCACCGCCGAACGAGCAGTTGACCGCGTACGCGCCGTTGTCCGACGCCCAACGCGCACCCTCGAGGATCTCGCTGAGCAGCGCCGTGCCATCGGCCCGGTCGGACACACGCACGGGCATGATCCCGAAGTTCCAGCCCACACCGCTGACACCGATGCCGTTGTTCCCGATCGCGGCCGCGGAGCCGGCGACGAGCGAGCCGTGCCCGTTCACGTCGTCGTTCACGTTGCCGCCATCGACCTGCGCGAGGTTGCTCGTGGCGTTGTACCCCGGCACGAGGGCGGCCTGCAGGTCCGGGTGATCGAGATCAACGCCCGAATCGCAAACCGCGATAATCGTGGAAGACTCGCCCTGCGTGTAGTCCCACGCCGCGGGCGTGTTGATCCGGTCCTCGTCGTGGTACCACTGCAGGTTCAGGTTCGGGTCGTTGGGCAGGGTGTCGGCGGGGTGGCACAGCCAGTCCATCGACACGTACTCGTAGTCGCCCGTCAGCATGAGCGCCTCTGCCACGACCTCCGCGCTCACCCCCGCCGGGATCTTCACGGAGTAGGAATCGATGTCGCTGTACCCCTGACGCAAGGATGGCGCGAGCCGGTCCCGGGCGCCCTGCATGCGCTGCTCGGCTCGCAGGATCAGGTTTGCGAACTGCGCCTCCGCCTGGGCCGCACGCGCATCGGCGGGGGCGGTCTGCAGGTCGGGGCTGCTCTGGACCACCTGCCCGATCATCTGCGCCCGCGATTTCACCTTCACGTTCAGGTAGTCCGTGCGCTCCTTGAGCCCGGCAAGAGCCACAAAGCTCGCACGCGGCGTCAGCGGAGCGCCGAGGATGGACGCGTCGCCCGCGCCCCACGCGAACGCGTCACGCAGCGCCTGGCGCTGCGTCGCGTCGAGCGTGACCGTCGTTCCCGCCGGCGTCATGAGACCCCCGTCCCCGAAAGGGCGCGGGTTCTCGATTCCAACCTGTGCGAGGGCACTCCCGCTGGTCAGCACCAGCAACAACGCGCTCACTCTACCCACCCGGCGTCGGTTCAACATATCCTCGAACTCCTCTAGCTCTTCCTGAAACCGGGGAATCCCGGATCATCTTTCGTCCCGCATCACAGAGCGGATGCTCAACCTCAGGATCGACCGCTCCGCGACGCGTTTTTTCGCGCACAGGGGGGATCGTGCCCGGGAAGCGAAAACCTGCTTCTCCGAACCCTCGACGCGATGCAAACGAACCACGACGAGACCCGATAACGTGGCGTGTGCAACGCTGCCCACGCCTCTTCACCCGATTCCTTGTGCGTCATCCCGGGACAGGAGAACCCAACCCCGAACGGGCAACATGCCCGACACGACCCGATACGCCCGGAATCACCCCATTGTTGCACGGAGAACCGAAAACACCAAGATCAAAGCGGCGCGTCACCCACGAAAAACCCCCGCATCACGGGGGTGTGTGTGAATCTGGGTGAGATGGACGCGCGATCAGGGGCCGTCGTCTTCTTTCTTGTTGCCGCCGAAGATGTTCTTGAGCTCCTTGGTCGCGTCGTCGATCTTGTCTTCGATGTCCTTGGCCGCGTCATCGACGGATTTCTGGACGTCCTCGGCCGCCTTGTTGATCTCTTCCTGCACGCCCCCGAGCGCCTCATCCAGGTTCAGATCGCTGATCGCCTCGATGCCCAGGTCGCTGAGCGACTCGAGCCCCGCCAGCCCGTTGCCAAGCTCGCTGAGCACATCGCCCGGGATGATCCCGCCGCCCGCCTCGACCGCCGCCGCCAGCACCGTTTTGACGACCAGGTTGATCACCTCGGCCGTGGTCATCGACTCTTCCTTGCCGATGTCCCGCAGCTCGATCTCGGGGATATTCACCGCCACGTCGCCCACCGCGAGCGAAACGCCCGGCATGTTGGCCACGCGGATGTTGATGTCCTCGAGGAGCAGCCGATCGATCACGAGCTTCTTGCCGGGCTGTGCCTCGTCGGGCGTGGTCTGCTCCTCGCTCTCAAACCGCTTGAGCGAGTTGAGGATCGTGTTGTAGTTCGACGGGCTGCCGCCCTTGTCGAGGATCACATCGATCCCGCTGAGCGTGATCTCGGGCATCACGATGGTGTCCGTCCGGACCGACTCGAGGTTGACGCGGGCCGACGAATCGCCCAGGTTCAGGAAGTGGTCCGTATCGAACCCGTTGGGGTTGGCGATGTTGAGCCCGCTCATCGTCGCGGTCCCGGCTCCCAGGTTCACGTCCACCGTGCTCACCGTGGTGTCGACCTGCATCGCGTAGGTCCCGCCACGCTCGATGGCTTCCTTCGCGATCTCGTTCACGTTCCCCAGCACGAAAAAGACGAGTCCGACGATGCCCACGATCAGGAGGATCAGGAGCACGGCGATGATCTTGATTGCAGTCTTCATATGGTTTCCCTCAGTTCGTATAACCGTCCCGGACCTATTCTAGGAACGTACTTGGGAAAACTCGCATTCACGCTTCATCCGCCCGCGCAGACGCCGTAGCTGCTCAGGAACGCGGAGGCATCCCGGAAGTTGATCACGCCATCCCGATCAATGTCCGCCCGGATATCCCCGGAGAAATACGCCGCGAGATACGAAGAGACATCGAAAAAGTCGCACGCGCCGTCCGCGTTAAAGTCGGCAATGAACGCGCTGACCGAGATCGAGAAATCGGGCATCAGACGAACAGCATCGTCGCCATTCCCCGCGTGAACAACGAGCCGGGTTTGGCCGACCTCGTCGCCGCCAAAGAGCTCGACTTCGAAGACGCCGGGCCCGCTCAGCACGGGCTGGCCAGCTGTTGCGAACGAATCTCGAACCTCAATCTGCAACGCTTCGGGATCGGTGATATCGAGCAGATTCCCATGCAGATCGCGTAGCTCGATCGTGAATATTTCCGAAGAACCAAGCGTCAGGACGCCGCGCCCGGAGACGCTCGAACGCACCGCGTCCACGCGTCCCTCGCGGTCCAGCCGCCACGTGTCGTACAGATCCTGCAGCTGATCCACCGGGTCGGGGTCCGAACGGCGCTGGTTGGGCACGTTGAGCGCCATGAAGTACTCGCCGTCCGCGAACCGCCCGGGCTGCGGGATCTCACCGCCGCGCGGGTTGTCGAGCACCATGACCGCCTCGTCGCCGGCGTTGCCCACCACGATGTCCAGATCGCCGTTGAGGTTCATATCCGCCAGCGCGATGCTCCGCGCCGCGCTGCCCACACGCGTACGCGACTGGAGCGAGAACCCGCCCTGGCCGTCGCTGATCCACAGGCGCAGGTTCCGGTTCGTCGCCTGCACGGTCGAGATGACATCCGGGAAACCGTCGCCGTTCATGTCGCCAACGCCCAGCCCGATCCCGACGCCGCCGATGTTCAGCGAGGCCCACTGCGTCCACGCATCATCCTCAAAGCTGAAGATCTGCACCGCCCGCCCCGCGCCGCAGAGCACGACGATCTCGTTGTCGCCGTCGTTGTCCATGTCGGCCGCGGTGACCTTGATCGGGTCGTTGGCGGTGGGGAACGAAGACTCTCCGTAGCTGTGCCCGAGCTCGCCGCCTGCAAAGATATGGACGAGGTTCGCGACGGGATCTGTCACCATGAGGTCATTGTAATATTCACCAACCACATCACCGAGCGCGAGGCCAGCAGGAGCAAAGTCCAGATCCATCGACGGGATGTCATCATCGCCTGTCGGCGGCTCGTTTGTGTCCCAATCCCGGTAGTACAAGACCTGATTTGGACTCTGGGTCGAGATGGCCTGATACACCGGGCCGTCGTCGCCGTCTGCAAAGTCCTGCGGCTCACCCTCTAGGTTGAACGTGTCCACAACCTCAAGCGTGCCCCCGGCTCCGGCTCGAAACTCAACAGCCCTGCTCGGCGTGTCGAAGACAACAGAGATTCGCTGTTCCGATCCATTCCGGAGATACGTACTCATTGCCACCGCACCGCTGGCTGGCGCGTCGATCGTCCCCATCAACTCCAGCGACGACAACGGCACACCCTCACTCGAGGTGTTGCGGAAGATCGAGATCTCATCCGTATCGCGGTTGCCCACGATCACCTCGTCGAACCCGTCGCCGTCGAGGTCCATCGTCGCCAGCGCGCCCACGAACCCCTCGATCGGGTAGATGGCGCGGATCGCGTCGATGTCGCCCGCGCGGGTGCCGAGCATGTACCCGACATCCGCGCTCTTGAACGGCGCGGGCGGCGGCGAGCCGCACCCGGTCGGGTCCGCGTTGCTGCACGAGCAGCGCCCGTCGCCGCCCGCGGTCTTCGCCGCCTGCATCGCCTCCATCATCATCCGCGGCAGGTCGCCGTCGCTCGCGACGATCGCGTCCACCGCGGCCTGCACGACGTTGCTCCCGGACAGGATGTTGCCCTGCACCGTAAAGACGATGTCCTCCTGCGGGCCCGGGATCCCCCGCTCGATCCGCCCCGTCTGCCCGCCGGCCCAGGCCGCGTTCTGCACGCCCGAATAGGTCAGGGTCTCGCCGAAGGTGTTGATCATGCCGTACTGGCGGTTGGCGTGCCCCGGGTCGGTCATCGCGAGCTCGTCGAGGATGGCCCCGAGCGGGACGCCCTGCAGCAGCCGGTCACGGATCAGCTGGCGGTTCATCCCGCTGGTGTCGACGGCCGACTGTGCGGTCACCGCCCCCACGCCGGAGATCAGCACGGGCGTTTCCTGCTGCAGATCGATCGATTCCACGCACGTCGCGGACCCGATGACGATCTCGCCCGTGCGGGTATCGGCGATGAGTATGGACCACGTCGCGTTGGCGGGGGTGCTCAGAAGGGCTGTGGCGGTGCATCCGATAGCAAACAAAGACCGATCAAGGTGGGCCATGCGCGTCATCTCCTCATATCCGGGACCTGCGTGCCACAGGATACCGCGAACCTTCGCGTTGCCCAAGGGGAATTGCGGGCGCGACGCAGATCGGATCGGGCGGATCGCGCCACGATCCGAGCGGATCTGAAAGAAAGTGGAGCGAGGGCAAACCCTGATGGGGCAATTGGTTGACCGGGTGGGGCGCGGGGGTATCATTCCCTCCCGCTCGGTCATCAAGCCGGGCGGTTTTTACGCCGGGCGATGCGGTTTTGATCCAGTCGAGCGCGATTCGACTCGATAGACCCTGCCGCAGAACCCGGTCGGAGAAACGCCGCCGCTGTAGCTCAGTGGTAGAGCGCACCCTTGGTAAGGGTGAGGTCGCGAGTTCAAATCTCGCCAGCGGCTTTCTACCGACCCGTGCCTGTTCAGGACCAGGTTCTGCCTCCCTGCACAACTCGGATCGCTAGTGTGTATGAAACGGACGCCGACTGTGGACAGCTCGGCATTGGTCAGAATCGTGTCCGTGCACAGAACGGGCGCACGCCGAACGCAATGATCGCGGTCGGCAACAAGGGATGCGGCCGGGCCTAGCGGCCCGGCACAAACCACCAAAGAGGTATGAACAATGGCAAAGGGAACCTTTGAGCGGACCAAACCGCACGTCAACGTCGGCACCATCGGTCACATCGACCACGGCAAGTCGACACTCACCGCCGCGATGGTCGCCCGCGCAGACGCCAAGGGGCTCGTCCAGGGCGCCAAGTCCTACGCGGAAATCACCAAGGGCGGCACCGTCCGTGACTCCAACAAGACCGTGACCATCCACTCGGCACACGTTGAGTACGAGACAGAGACACGCCACTACGCGCACGTCGACTGCCCGGGCCACGCCGACTTCGTCAAGAACATGATCACCGGTGCCGCACAGATGGACGGCGCCATCCTCGTCGTCGCATCGGACTCGGGCCCCATGCCCCAGACCCGCGAGCACGTCCTGCTCGCCCGCCAGGTGGGCGTGCCCTACATCGTCGTCTTCATGAACAAGGTTGACCTCGTCGACGACGACGAGCTCCTCGACCTCGTCGAGATGGAGATCCGTGAGCTCCTCGACAAGTACGAGTTCCCCGGCGACGACACCCCCATCGTCCGCGGCCAGTCCAAGCTCGCACTCGAGAACCCCACCGACGACGAGGCATGCGCCCCGATCGATGAGCTGTTCAACACCATCGACAGCTACATCCCCGAGCCCGAGCGCGAGGACGACAAGCCCTTCCTCATCTCTGTGGAAGACGTCTTCTCGATCAAGGGTCGCGGTACCGTGGCAACCGGTCGCGTTGAGCGCGGCGTCGTCAAGGTCGGCGACGCGGCCGAGATCGTCGGCCTCGCCAAGGAAAACCTCAACACCACCGTCACCGGTGTTGAAATGTTCCAGAAGACCCTCGAAGAAGGCCGCGCAGGCGATAACTGCGGCGTCCTCCTCCGTGGTGTCGAAAAGAACCAGATCTCCCGCGGCCAGGTCATCTGCAAGCCGGGCTCCATCAACCCCCACACCAAGTTCAAGGGCCAGGTCTACGTCCTGAACAAGGAAGAGGGCGGGCGTCACACCCCGTTCTTCGCGGGTTACAAGCCCCAGTTCTACTTCCGCACCACCGACGTGACCGGCCAGGTCGTCAACCTCTTCGGTGACGGCGGCGCCAAGGCAGAAATGTGCATGCCCGGCGACAACGTCACCATGGAAATCGACCTGGGCGACAAGCCCGTCGCGATGGAAGCCGGCCTCCGCTTCGCCGTCCGCGAAGGCGGCCGCACCATCGGCTCGGGTACCGTCACCGAGATCATCGAGTGATCTCGCTCGGGTGATCGCGACGGCCCAGCCCACGGGCGGGACCGGAGCGTGAAACCCCGTGTTCAAACCTCGCGGCCTGACGGTGAAAGCCGTCGGGCCGATTTTCGGAAAAACCATCGCATCGCCGACCCATTGGGATGACAACGGGTCGGCATGGGCGAAGTTAACAACGGGAGGCCGACCATGGCCAAGAAGAAAGCACAAGCTCGCGAATACGTATGGCTGCAGTGCACCGAGACCGGCGACCTGAACTACCGCACCTCGATCAACGTCAAGGGCGGGATCGCGGACCGCGTCAAGGAAGGGTACAACAAGTTCTGCCCGCGTCTCCGCAAGCACACGCTGCACAAGATCAAACGCAAGTAAATAAGGGACTGGCCACTAGCCGCGAGGGACTAGGGCCGGATATTCCTCTTATACTCCCCTAGTGCTAGTCCCCAGTGGCTAGTGACTTCCTACGGCAGTAGCTCAGTTGGTAGAGCATTGGATTCCAAATCCAACGGTCGAGGGTTCGAGTCCTTCCTGCCGTGTTCATTGAAGCCCTGACCCCAGCAAGGGTCGGGCACCGAGCGTCCCCGCTCGTCAACAGACAGACCAGGGACGCGCAGCCGCGAGGTGCAGCGACGCATGTCTTTGGGAATCTATAAGCAGGGACAGGGATACTGGGTGCGGGTGCTCACCGCCGCCGCGCTCGGTATCGCCATCATCGCCGCCGCCGCGTGGGGCTGGGGACAGGCGGGCATCGTCCGCCTCCCGGCTCGACAGTGGACACTCTCGCTCTCCAACGTCCAGGGCGAGATCCAGCCCGGCGAGAGCGTCGTGCTCGAGTTCTACGATACCCAGGGCGAGAATCCCGAAGCCATCGAGACACTAGGGAGCGCCGTCATCGATTCCTACAACGCCGGCAAGAGCGCCTCTGGCGTGATGGTGATCAGCGCGTTTCAGGATAACCCGGACATCGCCCAGCGTGCCAAAGATCCGGTCCACCTCTCTGAGCGAGCCAACGACGCGGTTCGAGCGTACATCGGCGTACCGGGCTCTCAGAGCGTGACCGCGTTGGTCCGTGGTGGAACGCCGATCCCTATCTTCCCGGTCCTGTACCTCCAGGTCGCGGTCGCAGGCGGCATCATGCTCATCGGCGCCTTCGCGATCTACATCTTCGTCGGGGCCAAGAAGAACTCTGTCGAGTTCCTCATCGCCACCGACGGCGAGATGAAGAAGGTCAACTGGACCTCGTACAAGGAAGTCAAGGGCTCGACCATCGTCGTCATCGCCGCGACATTCCTCATCGCGGGGTTCCTATTCCTCGTCGACAATGTGTTCTCGAGATTCTTCATCTGGATCGACGTCCTCCAGAAGTAACGCCCGAGCGTGCACACCAGGTTTCACGCGAACCCAAGAAGGAACGCACCCGTGGAAGAACACACAACACAGCACGAAGAGCCGCAGACCGACACCCAGGATGCGCCTGTTCAGAACGACTCGACGATCGAGGGCATGATCGGGCACGACGAGCCCCTCGCCCAGGAGGGCATGCAGTGGTTCGTCCTCCGCGTCGCCTCCAACAAGGAGAACAGCGTCCAGAACACGCTGCTCCGCAAGATCCAGATCGAGGGCATGACCCACCTCGTCGGGCGCATCCTCGTGCCCACAGAGAAGATCAAGACCATCAAGGGCGGCAAGGCCAAGATCAAGGAAGAGAAGCTCTACGCGGGCTACGTCTTCGTCGAGATGAAGCTCGAAGAGGACGGGCGAATCCCCCAGGACATCTTCTTCCTCATCAAGGAAACCACCGGCGTGGGCGACTTCATCGGCACCGCCGGACGCCCGACCCCCATGGCCATGCACGAGGTCGAGAAGATGCTCCTCGACTCGCAGAAGCCAGAGGACGAGCCAACCGTCAAGCTCTCCTTCGAGAAGGGCGAGACCGTCATGATCCGCGAGGGCGCCTTCGAGAACTACGAGGGCACCGTCGACGAGCTCTTCCCCGAGAAGGGCACCGTCCGCGTCCTCGTCTCCATCTTCGGGCGACAGGCACCCGTCGACCTCGAGGAATGGATGATCTCCAAGGTTGAAGATAGCTAAACGCGGCTTCGATTCATACCCCCAAAACCCCGTCACCGATGGGGTTTTTCTTTGGATATCAGCCCATTTCGTGTAGCATCGGAAAGCGCACACTGACTGAGAGGGACATCATCATGAATCGCACACACGCAGCCGGCTTCTCATCCGCACTCCTTGTTCTCTCCGCGGGAACACAGGCATCCGTGCTCACCTTCCTCATCGACGGGCTCGGCAACTTCGGGAGTATTCCTCAGGCGTACGGCGACCGGATCGTCGCGCTCGATGAAGGCATTTATCACTACGACGAACAGGGCGAGGGATTCACCCCGAACATCGAGGCGAGCTACACCACCAGCGGCGGGCAGGACCCGTCGCACTGGGGTACGGGCTACGGCGATCTGGTCAATATCTACTTCGAGAATAACGACGGCAACGGCAGCGGTGAGATCGTGCTCACCGCGGACTACGGCTACAACGTAGTGCTCTATAGCTTCGATATGTCCGCCTACACCAGCGTGTTCCCAAGCGACCCGACAATCGATGCGGTCCGGGTGCAGGGCTGTTCTCCTACGCCACTCTTCGAGGAGATCAACGCCGTGATCTCTCGCACCACACACACGACCTACGACTTCACCGCCTCGCCGCTGCAGGCGAGGGAGATCCGGGTGCAGTTTGAGAGCGGGAACCTCGGTGGGCTCAGCGATGACATCGCCTTCGACAACATCCGATTCGGGCAGGTCGCCGTCGATCCGGTGGACATCGCCTGTCCCTCCGACTACGCGACACCGATCTGCGTGCTGGATTTTTTCGATGTCAGCGCGTTCCTGAGCCTGTTCAACGCCGCGGATCCGAGCGCGGATCTCAACGGCGACGGTGATCACAACTTCTTCGACGTCTCGATCTTCCTCAGCGAGTACACCGCCGGCTGCAATACGGACTGAGCCGGATACCTGAAATCGATCGCCCCCAAATCCGTATGATCCCGCTCGCACCTTCGCGGATTGGGGCAGTCGAATGGCACAGATCGATCAAAGCGTCAAGCACGAGCGCCTCCACGCCCTCGATGCCCTCCGCGCACTCGCCATGATGCTCGGCGTCTGGCTCCACATGGCCATGCCCTACACCCAGGGCATCCCCAAGGGCTTCTGGCCAGCCGACGAAGCCGACAACACGCTCATCGGGCTCAGCGTGCTCCTGATCCACTCCTGGCGCATGGAGCTCTTCTTCCTGCTCTCCGGCTTCTTCACCGCCATGCTCGTGCTCCGCCGCGGCGTGCGCAGCACCGCCACCCACCGCACCAAACGCATCGTCTTCCCCTTCCTGCTCGCCATGGTCACGCTCGGCACCGTCTGCTCCGCCATCTGGGGCGCCGGCTACGCCAACATGTTCGGCGGCAACACCTCCGACTGGGTCCGCGGGTGGGTGCTCGGCGGCTTGGGCATCGGGCAGGGCGCCGTCCCCGGCCGCCTCTGGCACTTCTGGTTCCTCTACACCCTCATCTACTTCATCGCCATCGGGCTCACCGCGCACGCGCTGTTCTCCAAGCCCCTCGCACCGCTCAACGACACAATCAGCCGATTCATGGGCTGGTGCGTCCGCTCATGGCTCGGCCCGTTCCTGCTCGCGATCCCCCTCGGGCTGGTGCTCATCATGATCAATCGACCCAACGGCCCCGACCCCGCGACCACGCTCGTCCCCGATTACCGCTCGCTGGTCTACTACGCCCTCCCCTTCTTCGCCGGCTGGGCCCTCTACGCGAAGCGCGACGCCATCAACACCCTCGCCAAGCGGTTCTGGTGGCCCCTGACGATCGCCGCGGCTCTCGCCTTCCCGCTCCACATGGTGTCGCTCGGCGCCACAATGAAGCAGATCGGCGACAACCCCGCCGGCCTCACGCCCGCGATGATCACCGCGTGCATGTCGCGCGGCCTCCTCACCGCGTCCATCTCACTCGCGTTGATCGGCCTGTTCACGCTGGCGCTCTCCGCGCCCGCCCCGCGCCTCGCCCGCGCGATCCGCTACTTCTCCGACAGCGCCTACTGGGTCTACCTCGCGCACATGCCGCTGGTCGCCGCGATGTCGCTCTGGATCTTCGATCCCCTCGGCTGGCACCCGCTCATCGAGATGCTCGCGGGCGTCACCACCGCCACGCTCCTGCTCATGGGCAGCTACGAGCTCTTCGTGCGCTACACGCCCATCGGCACGCTGCTCAACGGCAAACGCACCCGCGACGCAACGGCCATCACACCAGCTTCTGCCCCGGCAGCAGCGGGGGGGTCGGCACACCCAGCGAGTCCGCCACCGCACGCAGCAGCTCCGCCTCGCTCGTCGTGACCTCGTGGTCAGCCCCGACAACCAGCGCCGCCGCCTGCAGCAGCTGCTTCTTCAGCCGGGGCGTGCACTCGTTGAGCGTCTTGAGCGCCGTGTCCAGGGCGCGCATGTTCGCCTCGTCCTTTGGCAGCAGCCTCACGCCGATGCCCTGCACCGCGCTCTCGCCCATCAGCACCGCCTCGCCCGCGCCGTACTCGTCCTTGCTGCCCGTGTGCGCCAGCATCGAGAGCAGCACGCTCACCTCGTGCCCAAGCTTGTTGAGCTTGTAGTACTGCACCGGCACGGGCCTGGCGAGCCCGAACCGCTCGTCGAGGTGACGCTTGAGCGTGTTCATCGTCACCCACTCGAACAGGTCGATCGACTTGTCCATCTTCACCATCGCCTCGACGTTCCGACGGAAGAGCACGTGCTGCTGATCGCTCAGGTGCGCCAGCGCACCCAGCGTCATGTCCAGCAGCGGCAGACGCAGCTCACGCCTCAGACCGATCGCCTCATCCGCGAGCGACACCACCACCCGGGCGATCGCCGGGTCGGCGTTCGTCTCCAGGTGCTGGATCTGCGCACGGCGCAGCTCGGGGTCCCTGCGGTCCAGCAGCAACGCGTAGATCACGCCGCGCCCGCTGTACGGGTCGTGGGCCGCCTCACGCAGCGACTCCGGGATCGCCCCGATCAGCCCCTTCGCGTGCTCGATGTGCTTGGGCGTCATCATCCCAGACAAGGCCAGCAGCGGCAGGAGCCCCTGAACATCCGCCACGTCGCCGCCCAACGCATCCTCGATCCGCTGACCAATGGCCTCGCCGGGGCGCTCGGCCTTCTTCGCGTCCCTGGGCTCGGAGGGGATCAGCGGCTCAAGCAGCGTGCCGTCCCAGCCCGGCAGCACCCGCTTGATCCGCTCCTTGAGCGGCGGGTGCGTCGCCAGCGTCGCCGAGAGCTTCGTCGCCTGGCAGAAGAACATGTGGCTCGCTTCCTCGACACGGGGGTGGCGGATCTTCCCGCCCGCAGCGCCGCCGATCCGCCGCAGCGCGTTGGCGATGCCGTCCGGGTTCCGCGTAAACTGCACCGCCGACGCATCCGCCAAAAACTCCCGCTGCCGGCTCACCGCCGACTGGATGATCCGGGCCGACAACGCACCGATCGAACCGATGACCACCAGGCAGATCGCCACAACGAACAGCGCGAGCATCGCGCCCGCCCCCTCCTTGCTCCGCCCAGTACGCGGCGCCACCTCGAACAGGATCCGCCCGGCGATGGTGATGATCAGGATCCCGTTGAGGAAACCGATCATGCGGATGTTCAGCCGCATATCGCCGTTGAGGATGTGGCTGAACTCGTGCGCCATCACGCCCTGCAGCTCGTCGCGTGTCAGCCCCTCTACGCACGCCCTCGTCACACCGATGACCGCGTCGCCGGGCGCATACCCGGCCGCGAACGCGTTGATCCGGCGCTCGTTGGCCATCATGTACACGGGCGGGACCGGCACGCCCGAAGCGATCGCCATCTCCTCGACCACGTTGAGCACCCGCTTCTCGTCCGGGTCCCGGGTGGACGGGCTGATCAGGGTCCCCCCCAGACCGCGCGCCACGCTCGAGCCGCCGCCACGCAGGTCCATGATCCGATACGCGGAGCCCGCAAGGATGATGAACGCCGAGCCAACCGCCGCGCTCCCGCCGAACACCAGCGCGAGCATCGTCCGGTCCGCGCGCGGCGAATCGTACATCATGATCGCGATCAGCGCAAACAGGATGCCCACCGCAACACAGATCGCGACAACCGCGCCCGAGTACAGCAGGACGAAGCGCCGCGTGTTCTTCCGCGCCAGGTCCTGGTGGGCAAAGAAATCCATCGCCGAGGATTGCGTCTTCATGGCTTAAGCGTTGCTAATGGAGACGTCGGGCGCCTGCTGGATCGCCGCCGAATCCTCAAACTCGAGCAGCGCCGCGTCGGACCCGTGCCCGACCATCCCCGCGATGACCACGGTGGGGAAGGACTGGCGCTTCGTGTTGTAGCTGGTCACCGAGTCGTTGTACGCCTGACGCGAGAACGCCACCTTGTTCTCCGTGCTCGTCAGCTCCTCCTGCAGCGCCGACATCTGCTGGTTCGCCTTCAGGTCCGGGTACTGCTCCATCACCGCGAACAGCCCGCCCATCGCGCCGCTCAGCGCGCCCTCGGCGCCCGCGAGCTGGCTCATCACGCCCTGCTCGCCAACGTGCCCCTTGGCCGCCTGCAGCACGCCCGCCGCCTGATTGCGCGCCGTGATCACGGCCTCCAGCGTCTCACGCTCGTGCGCCATGTAGCCCTTCACCGTCTCCACCAGCGCCGGGATCAGATCATGACGACGCTTGAGCTGCACCTCGATCTGCGCGAACGCGTTCAGGTACCGGTTCTTGAGCGTCACCAGCTTGTTGTAAATCCCCGCGACAATCGCGACCAGCGCGATCACCACCAGCAACATGCCGCCGATTATTCCGACCAGTATCATCCCACCCAAGGCAGTCCTCCCTCGATCGATCTTGCTTCGAGGCGCATGGACACCCACGCCGCCCGGGGAAGATCGTACCAACCCGACAGTGGTATTCGGAAGCCAACGCCCCAGATTCCACGCATCGGGCGTTCCGTCCCCGGTTTATGGGGTAAACCACGCACAATCTCCAGAACCCACACTCTTTCAATCATAGTTTCCTAGAAACTGCAGCGAAATACAGGCGGGCGGATCTACCCTGCGCATCCCGCAGATGCCCGCCCGCCGCAAAAGCGGCAAGCGCCAACATCTGCGAGAATCGAACAGCGCAACACCACACACGCACGCAACGCACAACAGGGACCACACATGCAACGCAACACACTCTGGGGCGTACTGCTCACGGGCGCGGCCGCCGTATCGCTCGCGCTCATCTCCTGCCAGCAGACACAGCCCGTCGCCGCCGACCCGCCCCCGACCTTCTACGAGGGTTTCGGCAACTACACCCGCGCCATCACCACCGACTCCCCACAAGCCCAGCGATGGTTCAATCAGGGCATGCAGCTCACCTACGGCTTCAACCACGACGAGGCCGTCCGCTCCTTCGAGCAGGCCGCCCTCGCCGACCCCGACGCCGCCATGCCCTGGTGGGGCATCGCCTACTGCCAGGGCATCAACATCAACGACCCCATGATGACCGACGCACGCTCCCAGCGCGGGCGCGAAGCCATCGACGAGGCCATCGCACGCCTCGACAACGAGTCCCCCGTCGAGCGTGACATGATCATGGCGCTCAGCGAACGCTACGAGTGGCCCGCGCCCGAGGACCGCGCCCGCCTCGATCAGGCCTACGCCGACGCGATGGAACAGGTCCACGACCGGTTCCCCGCGGACCCCGATGTCGCCGCGCTCTTCGCCGAGTCGCTCATGAACCTGCAACCGTGGGACTACTGGGCCGCGGACGGCTCACCCCGCGGGCGCATCACCGAGATCGTGTCCACCATCGAGTCCGTGCTCGGGACCCACCCCCAGCACCCGGGCGCCAACCACTTCTACATCCACGCCGTTGAGGCCTCCAACGACCCGGACCGCGCCGTGCCGGCCGCCGAGCGCCTCACCTCCATCGTGCCTGGCTCCGGGCACCTCGTGCACATGCCCTCGCACATCTACATCCGCGTCGGGCGATACGCCGAGGCCGCCCAGAGCAACCGCGACGCGATCGCCGCCGACCAGGCCTACTTCGCCAAGGCCCCCGCCCCGGGCTTCTACTCGATCTACTACGCCCACAACATCCACTTCCTCGCCTTCGCCGGCATGATGAGCGCCGACTACGCCACCGCCATCACCGCCGCCGATCAGCTCGAAGCCCAGATCCCCGAGGAGAACCTCCGCGAGATGGCCGGGCTCATCGAGGGCATCATGCCCACCAACCTGCACGTCATGATCCGCTTCGGCAAGTGGGAAGAGATCCTCGAGCAGCCCGACTACCCCGAGTGGCGTCTCATGTCCCGCGCCACCTGGTCCTACGCCCGCTCGGTCGCGCACTCGGCGCTCGGCAACACCGAGCAGGCCCGCGCCGAGATGGCCGAGTTTGAACGCCGCGTCCGGCTCGTCCCCGACGAGTGGTACGTGCTCAACAACAAGGTCCACGACGTGCTCCCCATCGCCCGCGCCATGATGCAGGGCGAGCTGCTCTTCCGGGAGGGACGAAAGCAGGAGGCCTTCGCCATCCTCCGCGAGGGCATCAGGCACGAAAGCCAGCTCGTGTACGACGAGCCCCCGGCCTGGATGCTCCCCGTCCGCCACGCCCTGGGCGCGCTGCTCATGAGCGACGGCCGATACGCCGAGGCCGAGCAGCTCTACCGCGAGGACCTCGCCATCAACCGCGAGAACGGCTGGGCCCTCACCGGCCTGCGCAACGCCCTGCTCGAGCAGGGCAGGCTCGACGAGGCCAAGGGCGTGGAAGAACGGCGCAAGGTCGCCTTCAGCGCCTGCGACGTCACCGTCACGTCCTCGTGCTTCTGCGAACCCTGAGCGGTATAGAAGATTCAATCCCCGTTCATCTGCTCGAGCAGCCTCATCGCCGCCATCGGGTCCAGCTTCGGCTCCGGGAAGCGTGGCTCCAGCCCCTCCAGGGTCGCGCGGATGATCTCAGACACCGCCCACACGCGGTACCACTTGCGGTCCGTCGGCACGATGTGCCACTGCGCGTGCTCCGTGTTGCAGGTGCTGATCGCGTCCTCATACGCGCGCATGTACTGGGCCCACTTCTGGCGCGTCTCCAGGTCGCCCGCCTCGAACTTCCAGTTCTTCGTCGGGTCGGTGAGCCGCTCCTCCAGCTTCTCGCGCTGGCGGTCCTTGGACAGGTGCAGGTAGATCTTCACGATCTCCGTCCCGCCGTTCACCAGCCCCTGCTCGAACCCGTTGATCACCTCGTAGCGTTTCCGCCAGCGCTCCTCGGGCACAATCCCCTCCACCCGCGCCACCAGCACATCCTCGTAGTGCGAACGGTTGAACAGCGCGATGTGCCCCCGCCGCGGCGTGTGCATGTGCACCCGCCACAGGAAATCGTGCGCCAGCTCGTCCTCCGTCGGACGCTTGAACGACTTCACCTGCACGCCCTGCGGGTTCACCCGCCCGAACACCCGCCGGATCGTCGAGTCCTTGCCCCCCGCGTCCATCGCCTGCAGCACGATCAGCACGCTCCGCTCGTGCTGCGCATACAGCTTGTGCTGCAGGTCCGCGATGATCATCGTGTTCTCTTCGGTCCGCGCCTCGATCATCGCCCGCTCGACACCCCCGGCGTCGTCGGTCTCCCACTGCGAAAGATCGACCCGCTCGCCGATGCCCACCCGGTACTTTGAAGATGCGTCCATCCCGCGAGAGTACACGCATTCGACCACGCTTACAACGGCTCTTCCGGTTTCAGGACGCTCGCGTACCGCTTGCGGGCCTCGTCCTGCATGTCCGGGGCGTCGTCCGTCTCGTCCACGATTTCCATACCGAGCAGCGTCTCGATCGCGTCCTCAAGCGTCACGATCCCCGCGCTCCCGCCATACTCATCCACCACAAGAAAAAGGTGCTCGCGGCGTTGGAGGAACTGATACAGCACGTCCTGCAACGACGCGGACTCCGGGACCGCGTGCAGCGGGCGGGCCAGCTCCGCCAACGCCTGATCCCCGCGCCCCTCCGTGTCCGCAAGGTACAGCTCCCGCCGGTGGATCACGCCCATCGGCTCATCCAGCGACCCGCCGACCAGCGGCACCCGCGCAAACTTGGACGGCCCGTGCTTCAGCGTCGCCGACACCGTCTGCGTGGCCGGGTAGGTAAACACCACCCGACGCGGCGTCATCACGCCTCGAACGCGCACGTCCCGCAGCGCCACCAGGTTGGTAACGATCGCGTACTCGTGCCCGTCGATCACCCCCTCCTCGTGCGCCAGCCGTGCCAGGTTCCGCACCTCATCGCGGCTGATCCGGGGCATCGTCTGCTCGCTGCGTGAGAACAGCTTCGAGATCCAGTTGCACACCGCAACCACCGGCTTGAAGATCCGGATCAGCCACTCGATCGTCACCGCCGCGAACGGCGCCAAACCCTTCGCGTGCACCGCCCCCAGCGTCTTGGGGATGATCTCCGAGAAGATCAGCACCAGCAGCGTCAGCACGAAGCTCACCGCCCCGACCCACGCCTCGCCCCAGATCACCGCCGCCTGCGCACCCACGCCCGCCGCCCCCAGCGTGTGCGCAAAGGTGTTGAGCGTCAGGATCGCCGCCAGCGGCTGGTCCACATCGTCCTTCATCCGCTGCAGGCGCACCCCCGTCGGGTGCCCTTGCTCCACAAGCACCGCGATGTGCGTGCGCGAGATGCTCAGCAGCACCGCCTCCAGCAGCGAGCACAGGAACGACACGCCCAGCGCAACAAACAGGTAGATCAACAGCAGCGTCATCAGGCATCTCCAGGCGGGCCGGTGTCAGGACCCCAGCACGAACTTCCGCTCGTCCCACAGCTTCTCAACCCGCTCAACAAACCCCGGGCTCTGCGGCAGGTCCATCCCGCACCCGATCAGCAGATCAACCATCCCGTGGAAATCATCGATCCCCACGTGCTCACGCCCAACACGCGGCACCCCCTCGAAGCTCCCGTCCTGCACCGCGCCCAGGTTCGCCATGTTGTGGTAGTTCCCCAGCGGCAAACACACGCACGTCGCGCAGTAGCCGAACGCGCAGAACACGCTCGCCTCGCACGCCCCGCCCGCCATCAGCTTCCGCTGCCACTTCCACTTGGGCATCTCGCTCTGCTTCTGCGATGCCTTGGGCGTCGCCGGCCCGCCCGCGATCCGCTCGGCCACCTTCGCCACCGCCCCCGTCAGCTCGGGCGAGAACACGCTGATCCGGTCGCCGACCCGCACGATCGGCCCGCCATGAATCGGGCTGTCCGGGAACGCCCGCGAGTTCTCCAGCGCGATGATCCGCGAACCCTTGGGCATAAACCCGTCCCGGCTCGCCCCGATCGCCCCCACAAACCCGATCTCCTCGGCCAGCGTGAACAGCACACGCACGTCCGTCTTCTCCGCCCCGTCCGCCTGCGCCAAGCGGATCTCATCGAGCGCACACAGCGCCGCCGCCACCGCCGCCAGGTCGTCGCACGCGTTGGTGTGGATGATCCCGCCGAACTCGTCGTCGATGATCTGCGCCTCCGGCAGCTTCCAAGTCCCGATGTCGCCCACGCTCGCCTTGGAAGCGTGCGCACAGTCCGCCCGGTACATCTTGAACGGGCGCGTCTCGGTCTCGCTCCATTCCTTCCCGTCCGGGTCGTGCTCCTCAACGACCGTCGCCTCGATGAACGAGTCGTCGCTGTGGTGCACGCGGATCGGCGCATCCGGGAAGTAATCGCTCATCACCCCACCCCGAAACGACAGGATCAGCGCCCCGTCGCGGACCTCCTCGACCACACACGCCGGGTGGTCCAGGTGCGCCGTGAAGTACACCGGGTGGTCCGTCTCCGGCGCATCCACGAGTCGCAGCTCGATGTTCCCGTGCGCATCCACCCGCTTGGCGATCCCCTCGCGTTGTGCCAGCCACGAATCGATCCAATCGATCACCCGCCGCTCCCTGCCCGCGGCCGTCGGGATCCGGGTCACCCCCAGCAGCCAATCGACGTGCTGCTGGCGACGATCGTCGGGGATGGGGTGCTTGGCGGCTTCAATAGTGGGGGATTCGCTCATAGACCATCTTATGCGGATATTTCCCCCCATCGCGCCTACCAATTGGGTTGGAGGCCGACATGCCCAACAACCCAACCCATCTCCCCCTCGGCGCCCCCGCCTCAGCCGGCGACCCCGCCGACCAGCCGCCCGTCACCACCGACGAGATCCGCGTCATGGTCGAGCGTTTCTACGAGCACGCCCGCGAAGACGAGCTCCTCGGACCCGTCTTCGCCCAGCGCGTGCAGGACTGGGACGCGCACTACGACACCATGACCCGCTTCTGGTCCTCCGCCGTCCTCCGCGCCGGCACCTACGCCGGGCGACCCATCGAGAAGCACCGCATCGAGGGGCTCACCGCCCAGCACTTCGTGAACTGGGTGCACCGCTTCTCACACGTCGTGGAGCGCGAGTTCGGCCCGCAACGCGCTCAGGTATTTATCGAACTCAGCAGACGCATGGCCGTTTCCATCGCCATGCGGATCGGGGTCGGGGGCGTCGAGCGGGCGCTCGCCAAACCCGCATGAATCGGGTGACCAGCCCAGTTATTGGACGCAGGGCGGCTGAGAATCATTCTCCACGCAAGTTCCGCTTGCTTTGACGCCGATGTGCGTGATACTGGATATTGACGAACCAACGCGCCGCTCGCAGGAGCAGCGCTGAACGATAAGGAAGTACGACATGCCGCACATCATCGCCGAGCCGTGCATCAAGACCAAAGACACCAGCTGCGTCGACGCCTGCCCCGTCGACTGCATCCACCCCACCAAGGACGAGCCGGACTTCGAGACCGCCGACCAGCTCTTCATCGACCCGGACACCTGCATCGACTGCGGCCTCTGCGTCGACGAGTGCCCCGTCCAGGCCATCTTCCAAGACGAAGACCTCCCCGACGAATGGTCCAACTTCGTCCAGCTCAACATCGACTACTACAACAAGTAAGACTCTTGTGCCTCCCCCGCCCCGCGGGGGAGGTGCCCGCGAAGCGGGCGGAGGGGGTCTCCCTCTCTCCACACCTCGACGCACCCCACCCGGCCCACGCCGGGTTTTTTCATACACACCCACTCCCACCCCTCGTGGGACGGGCTTCCAGCCCGTCACTCCACGCCTCCGCTCCCTTCAAGGAAGGACGCAACGTGCTTCGCCGCGCAATGTACACCCCCCAAGGGGTGCGCATGAAACGCAAGTGGTTCCTGGTCATCATCGCGTCACTGCTCGTCGCCGCCACCAGCGTCTTCTACTGGCTCCGCTCACGCCCGACCCGCATCGAACGCTTCTACGAGCCCACACCCGACGAGGCCCAGATCGCCCGCGACGCGCAAGCCGTGTATGAAACGCTCGAGATGACACCCATCGATGTGTTCATCGACCTCAACCAATCGCAGGCCTACTTCGAGCAGGTCCCAATCCAGGGCCCCCAGCCCGGAACCACCCAGATCCCCGCCATACTCAGCGACTCTCAGCTCGCCGAAGCCAAACACAAGCTCCGAACCACCGTCGCGCAGTTCATGCACTACCGCTTCTCAACCACCGGCGACCCGCAGCGCGATGTCGATCGCTACATCGCATGGCGACACCACCGCGGCGATGTCGTCAAACCCCGCGATGCCCGCTGGATGTACTGGGACGAAAACTACGAGTCCATCATGGGCGAGCCCCTCCCGCCCAACGCCAACCTCGACCGCGCCTACCGCGACATCCACCTCAAGTGTGAGGCCGAGCTCCCCCTGGCCAGCCGCATCGTCTCCATCAGCGCCGATCCGGCGGAATCGCTCTTCGTCACATGGTGGGAGCACACCCACATCGGCTCCGATCAGCCGGTCATCACCCACCCGCGCGGCAGGGAATACTGGCTCGGCGGAAAAGGGGGCGGCTTCTCCACATACTTCAAGTGCGCCCTCGAAGACCCACGCCAGTTCACCCGCGTGCAGGTCAACCTCTACGCCACCGCAGCCGTCATCGTCGAAGCCGCCGACGGCTCACGCTACCCCATCACCCTCAGTCTCGTCTGGAACACAACCACCAAGGACTGGATGATCTACGGCCTCGGCGTCGCCAACGCCGATCTGGCCAAGGTGCGGGGGATCGTCCTGTGAAGTCTCCCGCCGCCCAACGCGCCTTCTCCCTCATCGAGCTCCTCGCCGTCATCGCGATCGTTGCGGTGCTCGTCGCCCTCGCCATCCCCGCACTCGCTGGCGCCCGGCGCACCGCGAAGTTCACACGCTCGCTCAGCGATACCCGTCAGATCGCCACCATGCTCGCCATGTACACCGCCGACAACCGCGACACCCACCCCTACATCGTCGCCGGCCAGTTCGAGGGGCTCGCGGACCGCCAGCCCGTCGGCCCGAACAACGGGCTCTCTCCCGGGGTCCAGACCAGCCGCTGGCACATGGCCCTGATGCACGACCAGCCCGCCATCCTCGACCTCGTCTACCCGCCGGTCGCCTTCTGGCCCGACCTGCTCGAACGCGGGCGTGAGACCGGCGACTACAACGCCGGCGTCATCGCGACCGCGACCCTCTTCGCCGCGCCGGGATACTTCTCCGACTCCCAGCCCATCCACGACCACCAGCTCCGCGCCACCCGCACCAACGAGATCCGCTTCCCCTCGGAGAAGATGATCTTCTACAACTGGGCCTCCGTCTGGCACAACCCGCAGGACATGATCGAGAACGACATCGACGGCTCACGCACCCGCGCGGCCTACAGCTTCGCCGACGCCTCGGTCGAACTCATGCAGGTCAATACCCTCGACGGCCCGTTCGTCAGCCGCAATCACACCAGCCGCGAAGGCCCCGGCTTCACCACCACCGACGGCCTCGCCGGGCGCGACCGCTGATCCCCATCACGCCGCGCGCGAGCCGTGACCCGTCTGCTCCAGCAGCGCGACGCACATAGAGATCAGCCGCGACGCGTGCAGCGGCTTGGTCATGTGCGCATCGCACCCCGAGCTCAGGCACAGCCGCTCCTGCTCGCCCGTCGCGTGCGCCGTCAGCGAGATGATCGGGCGGGTCCAGCCCGCCTCTCGCAGACTGCGCACCAGCTCCTCGCCGCTAAGCACCGGCATGTCCCAGTCCGTGATCAGCAGATCGAAGCGATCGGGCTCCCCGGCAATCGCACGCCGAGCCAGCTCGCCGTCCACGAACTCCTCAAGCTCCGCCCCGGCACGCTGCAGGATCAGACGCAGCAGACGCATGTTGTCCACGCCGTCCTCCGCCACCGCGACCCGCACCCCGGCCAGCGCCGCGCTCCCCGCGCCCGACGCCACCGCGCCCGCCGAGCCCGAGCTCCTGGCCGGCTCGTACGGCACCCGCGCGATAAACACGGATCCCCTGCCCAGCCGCGACTCAAGCTCGATCGAACCACCCATCAGCTCGAGCAGGTGACGCGAGATCGCCAGCCCCAGCCCGGTGCCCTGGATGCGCTTCTCGTGCGATCCCAGCTGCGTGAACGGGATGAACAGCCGATCGCACTCCTCCTCGCTCAGCCCCGGCCCCGTGTCCTCGACCCGCATCTCGAACACGCCGTCGCCGGCGCTCAGCTCCAGCGTCACACTCCCGCTGTCCGTGAACTTCACGGCGTTGCTCAGCAGGTTCAGCAGCACCTGTCGCACCCGTGTCCGGTCCAGCACCACGCGCTCGGGCAGGGCCTGCAGCCCGACCACCTCGAACCCGATCTCCTTCTCGATCGCACGCAGACGCAGCGGCGCGGCCGCGCGGTCGATCAGCTCGGGCAGGTCCACCTCGCCGGTCTCGATGCGGATCGCGCCCGCCTCGGCCTTGGAGATATCCAGCAGGTCATTGATCAGCGTCAGCAGGTGCTCCGCGTTCGACCGCACCGTGCCCAGCGCGTCATGACGCTCGCGGGGCGTGCAGTGCTCGTCGCCCGCGATCGCGCCGAACCCGATGATCGCGTTCAGCGGCGTGCGCAGCTCGTGGCTGATGTTCGCCAGCAGCGTCGACTTCGCCTCGTTCGCGCGGACCGCCTCCTCGCGGTGCGTCACGATCTCCTTGGTGTAGCCAAGCAGCCGCCGCGACACCCACCACACGCCAAAGCCCGTCGCGATGCTCAGCAGCAGCCCCGGCACCAGCGCCCACGCGGCCGCGCGGTCCACGCTCGCCAGCCGCGCCTGATACTGATCTACCGACACATCGACACCGACCACGCCCTCAACCGTGCCATCGTCGAGCCGGATCGGCGAATACCCCGAAAGAAACGTGCCCCACAGATCGGTGTACGGCTCGACGCTCGTCACGCACGCGTTCGTCTCGATCGCCTCCCATGCCGCCGGGTCCGGGTCCTCGTACACGTCCATCAGGAACGAGTGGTCCTCGACCCCGTCCCCGTCCGCATCGCCCCGTGGCGTGCCGTCGAGCACGAAGACCAGGTCGTCGCCGTCCGCACGCAGCGTGTAGACAAACCGCACGCCTTCGGTGCGTCGGATCGCGCTGCGCAGGGGCCCGTTCAGCCGCCCGTACAGCGCCGAGTCTTCCTGCTCGGGGTCAGTCAGTGTTTGGTGGCCTTGGGCGTCGATCGTCGCCGCAGCCATCGCCGCCAGGCGCGTGAGGTTCTCGTGCACCTCAAGGTCGATCGCTTCGCGAGCGCTGACCCGCACACCCATCGTGGAGATCAGCGAGGAGATGATCAGCACAAGCGTCGCGCAGACGCCGGCCAGCACGGGCAGGTAGACGCTGCGACTCGTCAGCAGCGCGTGATGGGAGTACCCGGCCTTCATGCTCAAGCCTTCTGAATAAGGATCACGCCGCGTCGCTGTACCCGCTGTCGAGATCGCTGTCGAAGTCCTCGGCGTAGTCATCGTCACCGAAGGCGGCCTCGAACGCGTCGAGCGCCTCGTCCGTCAGCTCCTCTTCGGTCTTGGGCGTGAGCTTCTTGGGCCCCTCGCTCCCGCCGGCCTTCCCGCCGGTCTCGGTGAAACGCTCCGCCCAGCGGTCCGGGCGCACGTTCGCCGGCGCATCGCTGCGCTCCAGCCAGTCCTCCGCCGCGGGCAGGTTCAGCTCCGAGGGCATCGTCTTGCGGTAGCCCAGCAGGCGGATCACCTCCAGCACGTCCGTCCACGTGGGGAACATGCGGTCGTTGGATTTCTTGAACGCGTCGACGGCCATCAGGAACAGGAACTGCTCCGTGTTCATCTCGCCTTCTTCTGCAGATTTGGTGAACTCGCTGAGCCGTCGCCCGCGCCCACGCCGTCGTTCAAGCCCGGTAAACCCCTCATGCGTGGGGTCGCTGCCCGCCTGTTCACCCGAGCGTGGGTCCTTGAGATTCCGCCGATCGATCCCGAGCCGGCGATCGACGACGGTGCCGGGTGGCGGCTTCCCGTTCCCGCCCTTGCGGCGATCATTCTGCGGGTTCTGACGATCCTGTGACGAGTTTCCCATGACGATTCTCCTGATCCCGTTGCCCGGCTGGGCATTCAGGACTCAGAGATCATCATCGTCGTAATCGTCATCCGAATCCGTGTCGAAGTCGTCGTCTTCGTAATCGTCGTCGTCGTAATCGTCGCTGAAGTCATCATCGTCATCTTCCTCATCATCGAGGAAGTACGCC
>CAXREY010000030.1:0-78502 GCA_964229845.1 Phycisphaerales bacterium UBA1924 | reverse complement strand
GGAGGTGTCGAGCGCAGCGAGACGGAGGGGTCTTCCGCGAACAAGAACATCCCCCAAGACCCCTCCGATCCGCCTTCGGCGGACCACCACCCCGCGGGGGCGCGGGGCGGGACCACGACCCGGGTGCCCTGCTTCGACCCGAAGGGCGAAGCAGGAACGAAAACCCCAGAAACACCATGACCAAATACCCCCCCTGCCCAACCTGCCACGCCCAGGACACCTACCACGACGGCTCCCTCTTTGTCTGCCCCGCCTGCGCCCACGAGTGGACCGAAGCCGACGCCCAAGCCGCAGCCGAGGCATCCACCATCCGCGATGCCAACGGCAACCCCCTCGCCGACGGCGACACCGTCACCGTCATCAAGGACCTCAAAGTCAAGGGCTCATCCCTCGTCGTCAAAGGCGGCACCAAGGTCAAAAACATCCGCCTCGTCGACGCCGACCACGACATCGACTGCACCATCCCCGGCATCGGATCCATGGGCCTCAAGTCCGAGTTCGTGAAGAAGGCGTAAACCCAAACCATCCAACCAAACGGTGCCATGCAGGTGACGAAGTCTCCTGCATGTTCTTCTTTGCGTCCTCCGCGTTCTCTGCCACCTCCGCGTACCCCTCTTCATCTTCACTGATGGCTGATGGCCAGTGGCTGATGGCTACTCCCTCCCTACCCTTCCGCATGCCATCCCTCGACCCCTCCACCCTCGCCCTCGCCAACCTCCCAGAGCACCTCCCGCTCCCGCGCTGGTCCCGCGCGCCCGGCCAAGCCCCCCTCGACATCACCCTCCGCCCCCCGGGCTCCAAATCCATCACCAACCGCGCCCTCCTCCTCGCCGCCCTCGCGCCCGGCACCTCCACGCTCCACCACCCCCTCACCGAAGCCGACGACGCCCAGCGCATGCTCGCGGCAATCCAGCAGCTCGGCGCGAGCGTCGACGCTACCAACCCCGACGCCCTGCGCATCACCGGCGTAGGAGGCAAGTGGAAAGTCAACCCCAACGATTCCACCCTCGACCTCAACAACGCTGGCACCGCCACCCGCTTCCTCACCGCCTCCGCCCTCCTCGCCGACGCCCCCCTCACCATCACCGGCAACGCCCGGATGCAGCAACGCCCCATCGCTGAGCTCGCCAACCTCCTCGAACAACTCGGCTGCACAATCGACTACCAAGCCACCCCCGGCTGCCCCCCACTCACGATCACACCCTCTTCGTGCCTCCCCCGGCAGTCGCAGATCCGCCTCGGGCGGAACGGGGGAGGTGCCGACGAAGTCGGCGGAGGGGGTCTCCCAACAACCACCCTCCCCATCGCCCCCACCCAATCCTCCCAGTTCGTCTCCGCACTCATGCTCACCGCCGTCTTCCTCAAAGACGGGCTCACCCTCACCTTCCCCGATGGCATCACCTCCCAGTCCTACGTCCAGATGACCCTCGACCTGCTCGACCACCTGGGCGTGCAGACCCGATCCGCGCAGGACCTCTCCGTCATCCAGGTCTTCCCCGGGCTCAACGGGTTCACCCTCGACATCGAACCCGACGCTTCGGGCGCGACTTACTGGTGGGCTGCGGGCGCATTGCTCCCGAGCGCCACCGCCCGCGTCGAAGGCTTCAGTTCCACCACCAACTCACTCCAAGGCGACGCCCAGTTCCCCGCGCTCCTCGAACAGATGGGCTGCACCCTCATCAGCTCATCCAACGGGCACAACAACACCCTCACCGTCAAGGGCACGCCCAACCTCAACCCCATCATGTGCGACATGCGCAACATGCCCGACGCCGTCATGTCCCTCGCCGCCGTCGCCAGCTTCGCCCCCGGCACCACCATCGTCAAGGGCGTCAAAACCCTCCGCGTCAAAGAGTGCGACCGCATCGACGCCATGAAAACCGAACTCGCAAAGCTTGGCGTCGTGATACAGGACAACCTCAACGGCGACGAGGACACCCTCTCCATCACGCCCCCAACCGACGGCATCGATTGCTCCGACAACGCCCCGCCCGTGTCCTTCGACACCTACGACGACCACCGCATGGCCATGTCCCTCGCCCTGCTCGCCCTCCGCCGCCCCAACATCACCATCAACGACCCCAGGTGCGTCGCCAAGACCTACCCCAACTACTTCCAGCACTTTGCCAGGCTTTACAGGTAAACTCGAACGATGATGAATCACAAGATTGTAAAGGCAACTGGTTGGTTATTCATCATCTTACTGCTCGCCGCGACAGTCTTGACCACGATCGTTCAATGCTCGTACGAGGGCTACGGCAAGCCCCTCATGGAATGTTATGACGCGGTCCCGAGAGAACAGCCGACCGAGATGGCCCTGCTCGATGGATTCCTTCTCATCAACTCAAAGAAGGAGTTCACGCCAACACGATACGCAGAAGCCGTATTCCACTACAGCATCCCGAGCATCCTGATCCAAGATGATACAAACAAGCTCATATCCAGAGCAACAATGAATGCTCCATGCAAAGTCACGACCGCCATGCTGAACTATTGGTCAAATCCTGACCCCGCAATCAGCAGGTTAGATCTGATCGCTGCGACCAACGCACTGATTGATCTCATTGAGGCACAGTCACTGGATGACACAAGCTGCGTCGCGGAAAACATCAGCAAACTCAAAGCTCTCCAGAACTAGCCCATTCCTTCGTGCTCTTCGCGCCCTTCGTGTTCACCAACTCTTCTCTGCGTCCTCTGCGTGATCTTCGCGCCCTCTGCGTTCCCTCTTCCCACAGATCACTCACGCGTCGCCTTAACTTGCGGGGAAGTACAAATCGTTGGGTGCCCTGCTTTGATCCGACGAAGTCGGACAAAGCAGGAACCGGAGACCCCCGTGAACCTGCTTTGCCCTAACGGGTCAAAGCAGGGCACCCTGAGTTCAACCGCTTCTCTGCGCCTCCGCGTGACCCCCGCGCCCGCTGCGTTCAGTCTTCTCTGATGGCTGATGGCTAGTGGCTAGTCCCTTCTTCAACCGCAACCCCATGCACCGTCAGCAGCGCCGCCACCCGCGGATGAAACCGCAGGTACCCCGCCTCCTTCGAGCAATCAAAGGCCCGGCAACCCCGCGGCCGCGTCTCATAAATAAGACACCCACCCGCATCATCAAGATGCGGACACCGCCCATCAACGAATGGTAACTCCGACCCGTCATCGAGCAGCACGCCCCGATGACCGGTACAGCAGGTCCCCCCACATTCCGCGCAGGGCAGCTCTACCACGAGCGCCGCGATGACTCGGCGACGCTCGACGTATGGGGGTGATGGGATTCAGGTATAGAAAGTAGATCGGAGTTGATGCACCAGTCTAGCACCAATCCCCCCAACACCCACGATCTTTCCCCTCTTCCCTGATGGCTGATGGCTGATGGCTGATGGCTGATGGCAGATGGCTGATCCCCAATCCCTAATCCCTAATCCCCAATCCCCAATCCCATTCGCTTCCCCATCCACAATCCGTTACCCTCTCCCCATGCCCGATTCATCCCCCGAGCCCAAGCCCAAATCCTCCTTCATCGCCCGCTTCCTCACCTTCGTCGAGTGGCTCGGCAACCTCCTCCCCCACCCCGTCACCCTCTTCGCCCTCTTCGCGCTCGCCATCGTCATCATCTCCGCCATCACCGCCGCGCTCGGCGTCGCCGTCGAAGACCCACGCCCCGGCGCCGAGGGCGCCATCATCACCACCAACTCGCTCCTCGCACCCGACGGCATCCGCTGGATGTTCCAGAACATCGTCCCCAACTTCGCCGGCTTCGTCCCCCTGGGCACCGTCCTCGTCGCACTCCTCGGCGTCGGCGTCGCGGAGAAATCCGGCCTCCTCACCGCCGTCATCCGAGGCCTCATCCTCGCCGCACCACCACAGATGGTCACCCTCGTCGTCGTCTTCGCCGGCGTCGTCTCCAACACCGCCTCCGAGATGGGCTACGTCGTCATCATCCCGCTCGCGATGGTCATATTCCACTCACTCGGGCGACACCCACTCGCCGGCATGGCCGCCGCGTTCGCAGGCGTCTCCGGCGGCTACTCCGCCAACATCCTCATCGGCACCGTCGACCCGCTCCTCGCCGGCATCACCGAGGAAGCCGCCCAGCTCATCGACCCCGCCTACGAGGTCTCTCCCGTCGCCAACTGGTACTTCATGATCGGATCCACCTTCCTCGTCACCGGGGTCTGCTGGTTCATCACCGCCAAGATCATCGAGCCACGCCTCGGCAAGTACGACGAGTCCGAAGCAGACGAGTCCCTCGATGAAGCAACAGCAATGACCCCGCTTACCCGTCAGGAGAAGAAGGGCATCCTCTACGCATTCGCGGCTGTCGCGATCCTCTCCCTTCTCGTCGCCTGGATCGGCGGCCCAGAGGGCAAGCTCTTCGACCCATGGCTGTCGTGGGCACACGAGCTCCCGGGCTGGGGGATATTGCAGAACCCCGAGCTGACACCACAAGACGGCCCCAACTTCTACCGCCCCCTCCTCCGCTCCGTCGTCACCTTCATCTTCATCTTCTTCGTCGTCCCCGGCTTCATCTACGGCAAGGTCGTCGGCACCATGAAGAACGACCGCGACATCATCCACGCCATGGACCACGCCATGCGCTCCATGGGCCTCTACATCGTCCTCGTCTTCTTCGCCGCCCAGTTCGTCGCCTTCTTCAACTATTCCAACCTCGGCCAGATCCTCGCCGTCGTCGGCGCCGACGCCCTCGTCGCCATGAACCTCGACAACCCGCTCGTCTTCATCCCGTTCATCTTCATGTGCTGCTTCGTCAACCTCATGCTCGGCTCCGCCAGCGCCCAATGGGCCGCCACCGCCCCCATCTTCGTCCCCATGCTCATGACCATCGGCTACTCCCCCGAAGTCATCCAGGCCGCCTACCGCATCGGCGACTCCACCACCAACACCGTCACCCCCATGATGTCCTACTTCGGCCTCATCCTCGCCATGGCCACCCGCTACAAGAAGGACCTCGGCATCGGCACCATGGTCGCCACCATGCTCCCCTACTGCATCGCAATGATCGTCTGCTGGATCGCCTTCTTCTACCTCTGGGTCTTCGCCCTCGGCTGGCCCGTCGGCCCAGGATCACCCACCCTCTACCCAGCCCCCTGATCCACAAAGCAACAGCCGGAAAGAAGTTGCCTCGTCCCCTTTTCCCTCTTCCCTAATCCCTAGTCCCTAGTCCCTGTTCCCTGTTCCCTAGTGGCTAGTGGCTAGTGGCTAGTGGCTGATGGCTGATGGCTGATGGCTGATGGCTGCCACCCCCCCACCCCGCTATCCTCCAAGAACACAAGGAGCCCCCATGGACACGCCACCCCCCACCCCCCAACACACCTGGCTCAAAAAACTCGTCGGCAACTGGACCATCACCGGCACCTGCACCATGCCCGACGGCTCCACCGGCGAATCAGACGCCACCGAGTCCGCCCGCATGGTCGGCGACTACTTCCTTCACGCCGTCCTCAAAGGCAAGGTGCCCGGCATGGACGAGCCGGTCGAGACCGTCCTCATCATCGGCTTCGATCCCGAAACCTCCTCCTTCGTCGGCACATGGATCGGCTCGCCAATGCCCAACCTCATCAACTACACCGGCACCCTCTCCGAGGACCAGCGCACCCTCACCCTCTCCTGCGACGCCCCGGACCTTGAAGACCAGACCAAGTCCAGCGCCTACCGCGACGTCATCGTGATCACCTCCGACGACACCCGCGAGTTCCACTCCGAGATCCAGCTCGAAGACGGCTCATGGAACCGCTTCATGTCCTCCTACTACACAAGGGCATGACAGACCCACCCGAAGCCGACACCAAATAGAGTGCAAACAAGCGGTTGCCTTCCGCCCCCGATGCCCATACAATACCCTCACATGCAGGGGTGGCACGGAGGCGCCCATGGAGCTCGCAAGAAAACTCGCCATCCTCGCGGACGCCGCCAAATACGACGTCTCCTGCGCCAGCTCCGGCTCCAAGCGTTCCCGATCCTCCAAGGACATGCTCGGCGATACCAACGGCGTCGGGATCTGCCACTCCTACACACCCGACGGCCGCTGCGTCTCCCTCCTCAAACTCCTCCTCACCAACTACTGCATCTACGACTGCCGCTTCTGCGTCAACCGCGTCTCCTCAGACACCCCCCGCGCCCGCTTCACCGTCGACGAGGTCGTCTGGCTCACCGTCGAGTTCTATAAACGCAACTACATCGAGGGCCTCTTCCTCAGCTCCGGCATCATCCAATCACCCGACTACACCATGGAGCGCCTCGCCGAGATCGCACGCCGACTCCGCGAGATCGAAAAGTTCAACGGCTACATCCACCTCAAAGCCATCCCCGGCGCCGACCCCATCCTCCTCGATCGCGCCGGCCGCCACTGCGATCGGCTCAGCGCCAACATCGAGCTCCCCACCGAAGAAGACCTCCAGTCCTTCGCGCCCGAGAAGACCATCAAAACCGTCGACCTCACCATGTCCTGCATCAAGGACAAACGCGACGAGTCACGAGCCGAACGCAAGGTCTCTCGCGCCGCACCCAAGTTCGCGCCCGCCGGCCAGAGCACCCAGCTCATCGTCGGTGCCACACCCTCCACCGACACCACCATCCTCGCCCAGTCCTCCCGCCTCTACAACCAGCACAAGCTCAAGCGTGTCTACTACTCCGCATTCAGCCCCATCCCCCACGCCGACACCCAGCTCCCCGCGACCACACCGCCGCTCATCCGCGAGCACCGCCTCTACCAGGCCGACTGGCTCATGCGTTTCTACGGCTACACCGCATCCGAAATCACCACCCCCGACAACCCCGACCTCTCCCTCAACCTCGACCCCAAGCACGCATGGGCACTGCGCAACCCCGACTTCTTCCCCATCGACATCAACAAAGCATCACGCAAGGCCCTCCTCCGAATCCCCGGCATCGGTGTCCGCAATGTGAACCGCATCCTCAAGGCCCGCAAGTCCAAGCGCCTCAAACTCACCGACCTCCGAACTTTCCGCGTCGCCCTCAACCGCGCGCAGGCATTCATCGTCACGGCGGACTGGTCGCCCCCGGATCCGATCAACGACCCGCTCAACCACGCCGAAGAAAAAACCGCCGACACCCTTAAATGCGCACCCGAGCCCACCCGCACCAAGCACATCCACGACGCCGGCACAGCCGCGCTCTTCGGCGAGTTCTGACCCATGACCGCGCCGACCCAGCACATCCACCTGCTCGACCCCAAAGCAAACTACGACGCCTTCCTCGCCCTCGCCGCGTCCCTGCTCCTCGAGGCCACACCCCCCGATGCGATCCAATGGCAGGACTCCGAATCGGGCGCCGGCTCGCTCTTCGATCCCACACGCACCCCCGAAGAACTCGCCGACCTCCCACGCCTCGACGAACACACCGCAAAGATCGCCCAGCGCCTCGGCCGCAAAGGCAAACTCACCGCCCACCACGCCGACCCCGAACGATGGGACCTGCTCTACCGCATCGCCTACCGCCTATCCCACGGCCGCGAGCGCAACCTCCTCAGCGACATCCTCGACCCCGACACCCGCAAGCTCGAAACACTCGCCCATCATGTCTCACGCGACATGCACAAGATGAAAGCATTCGTCCGCTTCCAACGCGTCCGCGACGCCCAACATGAAAACCAACCCGAGCAGTATGTCGCTTGGCACCGACCCGACCACCGCATCATGCGCCTCATCGCCCCCTTCTTCGTCGGCCGCTTCGGCTCCATGCGCTGGACCATCTTCACCCCCCACGAATCAGCAACATGGGACGGCCAGTCCCTCACCTTCGGCGAGGGCGTCCCCGCCGATCAGGTCAACGAGCACGACCAGGTCGAAGAGCTCTGGAAGACTTACTACGCCCACATCTTCAACCCCGCCCGCATCAAGATCAACGCCATGGTCAAGGAGATGCCCAAACGCTACTGGTCCACCCTCCCCGAGGCCCAGATCATCGAAGACCTGCTCAAAGACGCCCCCGCCCGCGTCCGCCGCATGATCGAGGCCCAATCCACATCCGCCGGCGCAACACCATTCCTCCCGCCGCGCGATGTCCCCCTCACCGTCCTCGCCGAAGAAGCTGAGGCCTGCGCCGGCTGCCCCCTCTCCGAGATGGCCACCCACACCGTCTTCGGCGAGGGCCCACCCGACGCCCGCATCATGCTCATCGGCGAACAGCCCGGCGACGAGGAAGACCGCGCCGCCCGCCCAGTCGTCGGCCCCGCCGGCCAACTCCTCAACCAGGCCCTCGCCGCCGCCAACATGAGCCGCGAAGACCTCTACATCACCAACGCCGTCAAGCACTTCAAGTACATCCCCAAGGGCAGCACCCGCCTGCACCGGCGAGCCAACCCATCCGAGATCCGCGCCTGCAAACCCTGGCTCGACCGCGAGATCGAATCCATCGACCCCGACACCCTCATCCTCCTCGGCGCCACCGCAGGCCAATCCATCTTCGGCGCCGGCTACCGCGTCCACCAATCCCGAGGCAAGCGCCTCACCCACCCCACCATCCGCGCCGCGATCTACCCCACCATCCATCCTGCGAAGATCCTCCGCGCCCCAAAGCACGAACAACCCCAGATGCTCACCGAGTTCATCCAAGACCTCCGCAACGCCACAACCTAGACCTTCATCTTGCGGCCTCCCCCGCACCTGCGGGGGAGGTGTCGAGCACAGCGAGACGGAGGGGGTCTCATCTTGCCCCTCCCCGCGCCCCGCGGGGAGGTGGTCCGCCGTAGGCGGATCGGAGGGGGTCTACTCCCTAGTGGCCAGTGGCTAGTGGCCAGTCCCTGGTGAAGTCGAAGACCCGCCTCTGGCGGGATGGCGTCTCCACAATCCTGTACACTGTAACCCCACACAGGAGCCCCCCATGCCATTCGGAATCCGCTTCAAAAAACGCACCACCCCGCCCACCATCTCCCCCGAGAACGCCACCCCCGTCGTCCTCGTCTCGCACGAGAACTTCCGCAACAAAATCGCCCTCATCAAAGCCATCCGCGAAGCCACCGCCCTCGGCCTCAAAGACGCCAAGGGCCTCGCCGACAACTTCACCGACGGCCACCAGCCCACCATCCACTGCCTCTCCGAAGACCACGCCCTCCACCTCATCGACGACGCCGCCCAACTCGGCATCACCGCCAAGCACGCCGATCAAGCTTGAACGCAACGGCATCACATGAGTGCCAAGCATGTGCCGCCACCGCTTACTTCATGCCTGTGCAAGCCGGTAAAACATGTAGTAGGTCGATACACATTGAAAAACAGAGAACCAAATAGGGAGGGTTTATGGCAAAGCTGTTCGATCCAATTGTTGCGGAGGATAAGCTCCATCCGTCATTCAAGTTCATCCGGGATCAGCCAGACTCGCACCCAGGCAAAGCGATGCTTGAAGAGATCTTCGCGGAGTTCGAGGATACAGACGGCAATTTTTTGGAGCAGTTCCAGACAACTGGATTCGATGCCCGGTTCTTTGAGTTGTATGTCTTTGCGTTCCTCAGGCGAGAAGGCTATGAGATCGACAGTACCCATCAGTATCCTGACTTCATAGCTGAGCGAGGTGGAGAGCGGGTTGCAATTGAAGTCACTACTGTGAATCGCTCAGACAAAGACATCTTCACAGACGAGGATGCTGCTGAGGAGATCACTGATGAGCAGAGGAAACTGCTAGAGGAGAACGAGTACCCCCTGCGTTTCGGCGGTCCGTTGTTCAACAAGTTGCGAAAGAGATATTGGGAGCTTGATCACTGCAAAGGTATTCCGCTCGTCATTTTTATTCAAGCTCACTTTGATTCTACAGCGCTCGCCCTCTCAGACGCTCCGATCGCCAGTTATGTCTTTGGCTTGAGGCAGGACGGGACATGGGACAATGAAGGCAAGCTTGAGATAACTACTGAAGAGATCGAGGCTCATCTGAAAGCGGGCGAGCCTATCCCTTCCGGCTTCTTCAAGCTTCCGGATTCGGAGAACATTAGCGCCGTTGTGTTCACCAACAACGGAACGCTTGGGAAGTTTGATCGCTTGGGTTACCTGCATGGCTACGGCAATGATGAGTATTTGGTGAGTCGCTACGGGTTTGCATTCACGTCTGATCCGGATGTAAGGGATCCCTCGCTGTTCTCCTTCGAGGTCAGCCAAGCTCCCGTAGTCGAGTCATGGGGTGAGGGACTGAGCGTGTTGTTGAATCCCAGCGCAGTTCATCCATTGCCTCAGCACTTCTTAGGGCCAGTGACATATACCGCCATCGAGAAAGATGTGCCCGCATCGGAATGGTTTGGATGGTCACCAATCTCCACACGAACGATGCTCACTCCGATGCCCAAGGAACTCATCGAGTATCGGAGAGGTCCATACTTCGCTGGCTGCATCATGGTGCAGGCAATCAGCAAGGCGATGTTTGATGCCATCGTTGGCTTCGAGTTCCCGATGCCTATGGTCAACGCTGTTCAAGAAGGCTGGTATGCGGATGAAGCTAGAGGATTTCTCGGCGTACTCGTTTACGATTTGGATGATGACGACTGGAACTGCATCATACTTGCGAGAGACGAGATGGGTGTGTTCAGAGCTATCGACACGCTAACTTCGATCGGAATCCGACGAGAGGCGATGCTGGCGATTCAAGATCGAATCCGATACTTGGCTCTCGCTCCCAAGCGGTACTTCAAGAACAACTAACCCCGACACCTGATTCATTGCGAATCCATGGCTGACCAGAGATCCACACGATCATTCTGCCGAGTACTAAACATGCAATAGTCCCGACCTTACATGCGCCCAACTCAACTTCCTTTCGCGCCCTTCGCGTTCACCCCAAATCTCTTCTCTGCGCCTCCGCGCCCCTTCGCGCCCTCTGCGTTCAACTCTTCCTATTGCCTATTGCCCACTGCCTATTGCCTCTCCCCACCCATCTCATCAATAAACGCGTTCGCCTCCGCGATCGACACCTCCATATCACCGATCAGCACCGCGATCTCGTCCTCAAGCTCACCCAGCGTCGAATCCAGACTCGCGATCGCCCGCGCGTTCAGGTTGTGCTTCAGGAACAGCACCTGATCCCCGAACGCCGCCAGCACCGGGGCCATCTTGCTCTCCGCCTTGCGCATCGCGAACAGCAAATCCCCGAACCGCTGCTTCGTCTCATCGAGCTGCCGCGCCGAGGCGTTCCGCAGCGACTCCGTCGCGTACTCGTCCAGCTCGTCCTCCCACTCGTTGAACAGCGCCGTCGCCACCCGGTCTACCGACCGGATCTTCTCTCGGACGCGTTCGGCCCTGTCCCGCGCCCGATCGAGCTGGGAATCCAGCCGCTTGTACGCCGACTCCAGCTCCCCGCCATCGAACCCCGACAGCGCCTGCAGCTCCTCGAGCGTGCTCGCGAACTGCGTCTTCGCATCCTCCTGCGCCTCGCGGGTCTCCTCCACCCGATCCACCAGCTGCTCCCGCTTGGGCGTGCCAAGCTGCTCCCGGATCGCGATCCCCGTCGACGAGCACCCGGCGGGCAGCAGCCCACCGATCAGCAGCGAGCAGAACAGGAGTGTCATAAAGAACATCGAACGCGTGGCAGGCGGGCTTTGCATGGGCTGGCTCCTCAATCACACCAGTCTAAACCCGCAACAACCGCACCGCAACCGTGGTACAATGCCACGTCCCTGATCTGTTCCGGAGCACGCATGACGAGCCACCCCGATTTCATCTGTGTCGGTGCCCAGAAGGCCGCAACAACCTGGCTCTACAGCGTCCTCAAGCGCACACCCGGCGTCTTCCTCCCCAAGATCAAGGAACTCCACTACTTCTCCCAGCTCTACGCCCTCGACGCCCAGAGCTTCGGCCCACGCCACCGCGCCGAGCAGATCGCCGCCGTCCGCGAGTACCACCAGAAGAACAACACCGGCTCCGAGTACGAGAAGCTCGTCCTCGCCGAGCTCGACCACCTCGAGAGCGCCACCTTCGACGACGACTGGTACCGCACCATCTTCTCCTTCGCGCCCGAGGACCACATCTGCGCCGAGATCTGCCCCTCATACATGAGCATGCCCTACAAGGGCGTCCGCCACGCCATCAGCATCAACCCGCTCGTGCGCATCCTCATCATCGTCCGCGACCCCGTCGACCGCATGTGGTCGCACATGCGCATGAACACGAAGACCGGCTTCCTCGACTTCGACCTCGACCGCATCCTCTCAGGCGAGCTCACCCTCGGCCCATACCTCAAGTACACCGACTACGCCGCCGCCATCCGGCGATGGTCCACCATGTCCGCCCCTGGCCGCCTCAAGGTCATCGCCTACGACCACATCGCCCAGGACCCCCACGCCGTCTTCACCGACCTCGCCGCCTTCATGGGCCTCGAAGACGACACAACCCGCGCCGACCTCTCACAGGTCGTCTTCTCCGGCGGCAAGTCCACCATCCCCGACCGGCTCCGCGCCCTGCTGCTCGAACAGCTCGCCCCCCAGTACGAGTACCTCCGCGCCCAGTTCCCCGACCTCGTCCAGCGCTGGCTCAGCGACCACCACGCCGCACTCCAGCTCACCAGCGACCCCATCGCCAACGCCTGAGCATCGACGCTCAGCCCAGCGGGTAACCCAGCGCCTCGATCTCAGCGCCGATCTCGCCCTGGATCAGATCGATCGTCGAACGCCCCAGCGCCCGCCTCCACTGCGCCGCCCCACCGTCCCGGATATGCCGGTGCGAGCCCGACGCAGCCGCGGGCTTCAGCTCTCCGAAGATCGAACACGCCCAGAACGCCCGCAGCGCGTGCACGATCTCCATGCCCGCCAGCCCCAGGTGCAAGCACAACCCATGAAAGAGCGTCATATCCACATCGACGATCAGGTCCTCGTACCGCACCGTCCGAAACACCGACCCGTGGTCCGCCCGGTCCTGGAACGCGCGCATCCTCCGGATCTCATCGCCCATGTGCGTATCGAGCTCGAAACGAACCCGGTCATCGAACGACCCGTACGACATGAGCTTCTCGCGGAACGTCGCGCCCCCATACTCGCCCCGCGCCTGATCGAGCCACGCCTCATCGCTCGTCTCGTGATACCGCACCGCCGAGATCAGCATGTCGCGCGGATCACGGACCATGTGCAGCCCCCGCGCACGCCCCACCCCGCTCAGGTCCGGCGTCGTCGAGTGATAATCCACAAACACGCCCCGCGCGACACCCGCCGATTCAAGCCGAGCCATCTCCGACAGCATGAACGCCCGCTTGTCACCACGCACCCCCCACGCCGGCTCGCCGCTGTTCAGGTGCACGAACGGGTACCCGCAATACCCCCCGAACCGGCGGAACGTGGAGTTCATCCACACCGTCCCCGCTTTGTGATGCGTCGCGACAAAGATGTGCGCCGGCTCAGCCATCCCCGCCGCTCTCGATATCCCAGCGCCAGTGCGAGCCGAACGCCTCGCACCCCTTCGAGTACGCGCACACCGCCCGGATCTGATCGACCTGCGACTGGCTCAGCTGCTTGCGCCACTTGTCCATCGACTTCCTCGGATCGCGGAACACGCTGAAGTAGCTGTCCACCCCGACCTCGCTGCGGTCCGCGTTGCCGGAGCTCGCGTTGATGAACCCGCGCGCCTGATCACCCATCTCCAGCCCAACGTGCGCGTACACCCGCTCCATGCACGCCATCGTCTCCACACACAGCTGCTCATACACCACGTGGTGCACGCTGTCGCAACCAAGCGTGGTCCCCAACGCCAGGTTCGTGTCCGCGACCCACGCGATCGCCATCCGCTCCTCCATGCTCAGCTCATCCCCCCGCTCCCGGTACGCGTCATGCAGCTCCGGAGCACGATCGGCGGCCAGATCCATCGCGATCTGAGCGCGCGTATCATACATCACCCCCTTCTCCACCCCCGCGAGCATCGAAGCGACATACGCCGCCGGATGGCGGATGATGTACACAATCGGCACACGCCCCGAGCGAGCGAGCGTCCCCGTCGTGTGCTCCATGCTCACCTCCTTGAAGATCAGGCGAGCAGTCCCAGGCGTGCGATAAAGCGCCCGGTAGACAGGGGCCACGAGCCAAGGCAGCACACGCCCGCCCCGGTTGAGCAGCGTCCGCCCACGCTGCGTGTGCCCGTTCTTGGGCATGAACGGCGGCCGATCAAGGCGAGGATCGGCAGGACGCAGCTGCCCGGCAAGCTCATCAATCAAACGCGGGTCCGCATCCCCACCCTGCAGCCTCCGATAGATCGACCTCACCCGAGGGTGCTTACGCAACGCATGGATCGGCTCGAAGCGGTACGCCACATCCGGGTGCGCATCGAGCATGGCACCAAGCCAGGTGGTGCCACTCCGGCCGGCACCAAAGACCGCCGCAAATGGTGGATCGTCCTGCTGCATCGCCAGAGGATAGCGGATCAACCCCCCACACGCACCCTCACCACGCCCATCTCCGCCCCAGACACAGCAAAACCAACAGCCCAGCAAGCCGCACCCAGACAACGCGGCACATGCTCAAAACGGCAACCCGTTGACAACCTGAGAAATCCGACAGACACCGGACGCAGATCCGCCCTGCGTTCACCCCAGCTTCGCCAGCTCTTCGCTGTCAAACTCCGCGTTGCTGTACACCTTCTGGATATCGTCGTTGTCCTCAAGCGCATCGATCAGGTTCATCACCTTCCGCACGTCGTCGCCACCGACATCCACCGTGTTCTCAGGGATCCGCGTGATCTCCGCCTCCACGATCTCGATGCCCGCCGCCTCGATCGCGTCCTTCACGCTCTGGAACTCGGTCGGCTCCGTCACGATCGTCCACGCGCCCTTGTCGTCGCCCTCGCCCTCGGGCGACTGGATGTCCTCAGCGCCCGCCTCCAGCGCCGCCTCCATCACCTGCTCCTCGCCGTAGGCATTCGCATCGATAAAGATCTGCCCCTTGGTCGTGAACATAAACGCGACCGTCCCAGCGTTGCCCATCGAGCCCCCGGCCTTCTTGAAGATGCTCCGCACCTCACCGACCGTACGCGTGTTGTTGTCCGTCAGCGCATCGATAATCAAAGCCGTGCCGCCCGGGCCGTAGCCCTCGTAGACGATGGTCTGGAACTCCGCGCCCCCGGCCTCGCCCGACCCCTTCTCGATCGCACGCTTGATCGTGTCCTTGGGCATGTTGGCGTACTTGGCCTCGTCGATCGCGTACCGCAGCGCCAGGTTCGTCTCCGGGTCCCCCCCGCCCGCGCGCGCGGCCACCATGATCGCCTTCGAGCACTTGGACCAGATCTTCCCCTTCTTCTTGTCCTGACGCTCTTTACGGTGACGGATGTTCGCCCATTTACTATGACCGGCCATATGCGTTCGCTCCTGCGATGATGCTCAACTGCGGGCTTTTCCCGACCCGGAGCAAGATTGTTGGCGACCAACCCCCGCATTTCTCCGTGCCCACCCGCACGAGCCCCACCCGCGCTCGTCCCGCAACGCCGCGCCACGCCCGCCGCCTCCCCCGCACATGCGGGGGAGGTGCCGATCCGCCAACGGCGGAGCGGCGGAGGGGGCTATTGGGAGTTCGTTACTTGATACTGCCTCATTCGACATGATCAGAGCACCACACGTCCCACAAACACGATGATCGTTGATATGATCGATTGATTCCTACTTTGATTTGACAAAATCTGGGGGCATGTAGCATGTTCGAACGACTTACCTCACTGGCGGAACGAATAGACCAGGTCCGTAGCGATGAACTCACCGAGGAGGCGACCAAGACCGCGATGGTCCTGCCATTCATACGCGAGCTAGGCTACGACATATTCAATCCAGGTGAGGTCATCCCAGAGTTCACTGCAGATGTAGGCATTAAGAAGGGTGAGAAAGTCGATTATGCCATCCTGAAGGATGGTACACCTATCATCCTGTTCGAGTGCAAGCCGTGCGGTGCCCGTTTGGAGTCGTACAGTTCTCAGCTATACCGCTATTTCAGCGTGACAAATGCCCGGATCGCGATCCTGACCGATGGTGTCCGCTAGCCAGTTTTTCTCAGATCTGCTTGAGCCGAACAAGCTGGATTCCAAGCCATTCCTCACGATCAATCTCGATCGCTTATCGCAGGATCACGCGGATCGCGTCACGCCATTCACGAAGGATAAGTTCGATCTCACCAGCGTGATCGCGGATGCGGAACTCTTGTACACCAAATCACAGATCCGCGATCACTTTGCACGTGAACTCAACGATCCATCACCCAAACTCATAAGGCACTTCGTCGATCCGATCCACTCGGGCCCCATGCGCCAGAATGTGATTGACCGCTACAAATCGATCGTGCGTTCTGCGCTGAATGAGCAAATCAGCTCTGCAGTCGATTCCAGGTTGCGATCAGCGCTGCTTCAGAACAGCCAAGGGGATGAGGCACAGGCAAAACTCCAAGCTAAAACGAACGAGCAACCAAGGCCTTCGAGCGAACAGGATGAGGTCGTCACAACCGAAGAAGAGCTAAACGGCTACTACATCGTCAAGGCAATTCTTCGAGACCTTATCGATCCTAAACGCATTGTCGCGCGCGACGTACAGTCTTACTTCGGCGTCCTGCTCGACAACAACAACCGGAAGCCAATCTGCCGTCTTCACTTCAATCGCAGCAAGAAGTACCTTGGCGTCTTCGATGGCCAAAAACATGAGAGCAAGATACCGATCGATTCGGTCGACGATCTGTTCAAGCACGCTGATGCTATCCGTCAATCATTGCAGCATGCTATTAATGCATGACGCTTTGAGCTTCGAGCACGTCGACCCCGACCTCCGCACGGACTGAGATCGCCCACGCAATCACCCCGCAATCCGCTTACCCCCCCGTCACCACCGCCCCACCCGCGAACTCGACCGGCTCAAGATCCTTCCGCAGGTACAGCGGGTGCCGAGGGTACCCGCCCTTCGTGACGCCCAGGCAGGTCAGCGCACAAACGCCACCGAGCAACTCGATAACCCGCGCATGACGATCGAGCAGCCGCGCGTGGGTACCCCACCCCACAACCACAAGGTCCGCGCCCCGCGCCAGCTCCACGATGTGCGCATCATTATCAGGGCCGACCGGGTCATCCACGCCCCGCAGCCCCTTGGGATCCGTCGACCGCAGCGCGAACACGTTGGTCACATCCATCGCCCCGAACCCCCACCGGCGCGCATAGCCGTAACACCGCGTCAGCGTCGGGTCCAGCACCGACGCGTCCGCGGTCGACGGGTTCAGCAGACAGAAGCACACCCGCCCGCCACGCTCGTCCCAGCGCCGACCAAGCGTATAGCGGTACGCCTCCGTCTCATCAAAGACCGCCCAGCCGGAGCCGTGCCTGGTATCGCGGGTGCGTCGTGTAATCGTGCGGGCCATGCCAAAGCATACCAGCACAACACCACCGGTGTTCGAACCAGTCAGATCCCGATTCAGCGCACGCCGACCATCATCGCGGTGGCCCGCTGCGGCTGCGCGGGCTGCCCATGGCCGCCGGACGCGCGGACAGCATCCGCCAGCGTATTCACACGGTGCTCCATATGAACCAGCCGCCGGCTGAGTTCCCCGATCAGATCGCTCGTCTTGCACATCCGCAAGGCCTCCTCGCTCGGCGCGCGCGCCTCGCCCCGCAGCAGCACACTCGCGTCCGCGTCGTACTCGCGCACAACCGCGGAGATAAACTCCACCGACTGCTTCGACGCACCCTGAAGGTACCGACGAACGGTCTCCGCGTGGAAACCCGTTCGCCGCGCGACCTCCCGGTAGGAATGGTCGCCGGTAATCTCGACAAGACGGTGCGCAATCTCATGCGTGTAATCCATGCCGTCATCTGGGTGAATATTCATTGCTGGAGGTCTCCCCTGATTGAGATGAGTGTCGATTCGAGCTGAGACGCGATCCCGGGCGAAATGTCGAGATCGGTGGCGGTCGCCAGGATGTGCAGACCGTCCTCGCACGAAGCGATCCCGTCCTGAACCTCCTGAGCATCCAGATCCGCCGGCACACCAAGCGTCGAATAGTCATCGATGAGCCCCATCGCCATCGCATCGGTGCTCTGGGCGCGAAGCTCCATCTCACGCATACCCGCGATATCCCTCAACATCTTGTCAAGAAGGTTGATGATCGAGTTGAGCGCGAGTGTGGAAGACAAAGACGCATTATTGTGCTTAATTTGGGTGGAAGCATGCCATAAATGTGTTGTAAGCGGTGCCGATGTTGCTGCCTGAGTCGTTGAAGTCAGTAGTACAATTGTGGTAATCTGTGTAAGAACGCCCATCTGACCACCCCTTTCTGTGGTTTGGTGCCCACAGTTCGGTGGCCGCCGCGATGGCTTTGTGACTCAGGAATTCAAAAAAATGTCTACAATTCAACACAGCTCGATCGAACAAACCCCCCACGTGCGCCAGAGGGCGGGTGCGGCGGAGATCCTGACTCAACACCGAGACGAGATACTCAGAAGAATTCACGCACAGATCGGTGGAAACACACGCAAAGTCACCGACACCGAGGACATCCTCTCAACTGTGGCACGACGCCTCGATCACCTCATCGCACAGGGACGCCTCCAGGCAACCTCAGAACGCCAGCTCTTCGCACTCATCCACGCCATCACCGATCGCACACTCCTCGAAAAACACCGACAGGGCACACGCACGCAGCAGCGAGAATCCTCAATCGCACGCGAACACGAAGCGAACACCGAGCACAACGCCCAAACCAGCGGCCTCGAACGGATCGTCAAGCTCGTGCCAGACCCGATCGATCGACAGATACTCAACGGAAAAGCCCGCGGCTGGTCATACGAGACCCTCGCTGCGGAGCTCGGCATCCAGGAAGAAGCGGTACGCCAGCGATGGAGCCGCCTGCGCAAAAGAGTACAGGAGTCCATCCGTGGAACATGACCACATGCACGCACGCGAAGCAGCACTCAGACTCAATGTCACCGACGCACGCGAACAGGGCGACCCAGACCTCCTCCGACAGCGAATCGGCCAGGTCGCCTCATTCCTCGAGGACACACACGGCACCGTCAACTACACGCTCTTCGCCCAGGTGCTCCGCGATGTGATGAGCGATGAAGAGATCGACTCCATCTGCATGGAGCTCTCCGTCATCCACGCCATCTCCGCATTCGACCCCGACGAGGAACAGCAGCCCCGCGACCTGTCAGCACCCGACGCCCTCCCCATGGCCTTCGGCACCGCCATCAGCGACACGCAGCAGCGCTACGAACTCCGCCGCTTCATCGGCCAGGGCACACAGGGCACCGTCTACGAAGCACACGACCGCGTCATCCCGGACCCAGACCACCCCGCGATGGTCGCCATCAAGGTCCTCCGCGCAGGCACCAGCGACGCCATGGCCATCAGCGAAGCCAGCATGGCACGCCGCCTCAACCACACGGGCATCGCACGCGTCTTCGACGCCGGCCAGTCACCAAAGGGCGAACACTACATCGCCTACGAGCTCCTCCGAGGTCCCTCGCTCGACGACTGGCGGCGATCAAACGAACCACTCAGCCCCCAACGCTGCGTCAAGCTCGTCCAGGCGGTCTGCGACGCCCTCATACACGCCCACGCACAGGGCGTCGTCCACCGCGACATCAAGCCGTCAAACATCATCATGGCCGACGACAACCGACCGGTCATCACCGACTTCGGCATCGCACACGCCATGCAGGCACGAAACATCCGCTCGCTGCGGCGACACGGAACACGCGGCTCACTCGCATTCATGGCACCGGAACAGTTCAACGGCGCAACATCCAGCAGGAGCGTCGCCGTCGATGTCTACGCGTGCGGCGGCATCCTCCTCTGGCTCCTCACCGGCGACTATCCCAATGGCGCAGACGCACAGTCCGCGTGCGACTACCTCGCCAACCCACCACAGGAAGGCCCCGCGCAGCTGATCGAACGCATCGAAGACCCACGCCTGCGCTACATCCTGACCCACGCGCTCACCCCGAACACCGCGGATCGCTACGCCACGCTCGATCGACTGCACGCCGACCTCGCACGCTACACGAACCACGAGCCGATCCCCGGCCTCCAGGAACCCATCCTCACACGCGCCCGAAACGCCTACCGCCGAGACCGCAAGCCCTTCCTCTGGGGCTCAGCCCTCGCAGCGTGCGCCGCCTGCTTCCTCTCCCTGCTCTGGTGGGGCAGCATCCAGTCCGCACGCCGCGAATCACGCGTCGCCCTCGAACTCGTCGAAGCAGAGCTCCAGAGCGAACGCCAGGAACGCGAGCAGATCCGACAGAAAGCCAAGCTCGTGCACCAGGTCATCCAGTCATGGAGCGAGGCATCAGACGAACGCTTCGGGCCCGAGAACGCCACCGCCAACCTCCTCTTCCTCCACTCCGTCGCGCAGTACGGCCCGCTCACCAACGACGACGCCACCTTCGTCGATTCCGTCCTCAACGACAAGGTCCGCATCGCCGAGCAGTACCTCAGCCACCTCGAATCCATCGAGGCATCACCCGTTCAGGTGGCCCTCTGGCACGATCTCATCGCCTACTGGGGCGAAGACCTCACGCCCGTCGTAAGACGCGAGCACCTCATGCAGGCCCTGACACTCGTCCGCCGCTACGCGCCAGATGATTCCGTCTGGATCACCAACCTCGAGTTCCGCCTCGCACACGCCGAAGGCGACCTCGCCCAGCTCGACCCCGACGCGGTGCCATCACCAACCCGGGACTGATTCATTCCCCGTATATAGAAAGAAGGCGGAGCCCATCGGCTCCGCCTCCAAACACATCAAGGTATCAACACGTATCACGCTTGAGCAGCCTTACCGCGAGCTCACCTGCTGCGGCTGGTCCTCGTGCTTCGAGTTCCACATCACCTCGTCGTTCACCGACAGGCGGGAGACATCGAGCATCTTCCGACCATCCCGGGTCACACGATCGCCGCAGACCGTCACGCGGTCGCCCTTCTCGATCATGCCCGAGCGGGATTTCTTGCCCAGATCCGCGACGACCGTCCGCCCATCCTCAAACGTCAGGCGCACAACGCGGTGCCCCTTCATGTCCGAGCTCAGCTTCGAGTCCTTCAGCGTCTGAACCTTCGTCACCGTGCCGCGTGTCCGCGTCATATCACGGTTCCTGGCGTCCTCTGACGCCTGGCGACGATCCAGCGTGTCGGTGCCGGCCTCCGAGGCCCGGTCGCCACGATCGCGCGACCGGTCCTTGTTCCGCTCACGCGACGCGTCCGCACGCCGATCATCGACCGGGGTCATATAGAGGTAGTACGTCCAGTCAGAGCTGTACCCGCGCTCGTTGTCATAGAAGCCGTCGTAGTACCCGGCGCTGTAGCCGGAGCTGAACGAGTTGTTGTCAACGCCGACCGCGGACTGATGGTCGTACCCGAACGAGTCATCGTTGTACCCGTCGTAGTACCCGCTGTAGTACCCGTCGTTGTACAACTCCGTCTCGGACTCGTCCCACCACGCCCGGCTGTACTCATCACCGTCGTAGTACGCCGAGGTGTAGCCTGGCCGGTCATCATCATCACCGAACCCGTTGTGCCAGTCCTCATTCCAGTTGTCGTCGTACTCATAATCGACGTCCGGCCCACGCACGCCATCGAAGTCGTCATCCCACCAGTCGGTCGGGTCGTACCACTCCTCCTCGTGCAGGCCCTCGCCGGGCTCGTACTCCATATGGTCATCGAAACCGGAGCCGCTGCCGGACTGCGCCAGCGCCGCGGAACCGCTCATCGCCAGACCGCTCGCGGCCACAAGGCCCAACAGGCGGCTGAGTTGCTGCTTCGAGTTCATTCGTTTATTCATGAGTTTCATGGAGAGTTCCTTTCTACTCAGTACACATCATGTGTCGCACCCCGTCGAAGCTTGCCCTCAAGCTCCTCGCAGCTCCATGGGACCGGAGAACCCGGTCAACCAGAACCACTCAGAGATCAACCTCCGGGGTACACAAAACACATAAGGCGAGCCGCCTTGCATGCCGGTGAACGCATCATGAATACAACTTCATACCCGGAACAACCGCCCTAGCTCCAAGATAGCCCGCAAGAACGCATCACAAAAAATCACACGCCCCCGAGACACAACCCACGATCGACCTCATCCCCTAGAATGCACGCACCCATGAACCGCTCGATGCCCACGATCCTCATCGCGACCGCCCTCTGCCCCGCAACGGCACTGGCCCAGTTCGACTTCGACGACCCCGGACGCTGGGTGCTCGTCGATGATCGCGACAACATCCCGTACGGGGGTGGTCCCGGTGGGGAACTCGCAGGGCGCGGTTCTGTTCCGTATGACTTTCGGATCTCTCGCTACGAGATCACCACAGACGATTGGCTGGACTTCGCCAACACCTTCGCCACAATGAGCGACGAGCTCGATGAACTTGTAGTGGGGCAGATGGGATGGGGTGCGCGTGTTGATTTCTCATACCAGGGGCCCGGCAATCGCTACGTCTACAACACGCAGCTCAAGTTACCCGGCCGAGCGCCAATCAAGGTGACATGGCGTCAGGTCGCGATGTACTGCAACTGGCTCCACAACGGGAAGAGTTCCGACCCCGCGTCGATCCATACCGGTGCCTATGACACGAGCACGTTCGGGAAACACGATGGAGGTTGGACGGACCAGAGCACACGCAGCTGCGATGCCCGATTCTGGATCCCAAGCCTCGACGAGTACCTCAAGGCAGCCCATTACGATCCAGACAAGAACGGTCAAAGGCCGGGCTGGTGGGCGTACGGGCACAGTTCTGATGATCCACCCGTGCAGGGCTTACCCGGAGTCGGGCACACCGTGATGGGCATGGATAGCGCTGACATCGGTCAGAGCGTGCAGTTCTATCCCCTCGGAGCGTTCGAGGATGTGACCTCGCCCTGGGGACTCTTCGACTTGATCGGGGGCAACCGGGAAGCGACTGAAGACTGGGATTTGCTCTTTGGAAACAACTTCGCAAGGCTTGTGAAAGACTCAAACAACATCATCAATTTTGATCCGGAGAGAAACGATCTCATTTTTCGTCTGGACCCTCTTTTTCCGAACATCCCCACACTGAGTGCCCACATCTGCCGTCTCCCAAGCGAGTCCCGTGCAGACCTCGATCTCGATGGCCGCCTGACGTTCTTCGACGTCTCCGAGTTCATCACCCGATACATCGCGGGGTCCCTCTCCGTCGACCTCGATTGCGACGGCGTGCTCACCCCGTCAGATATTCAGCGGTTTATCGATCTGTACACGCCATAGCCACGCGCCAATCTATTTTCCAGGTGGCCCGATGAAGACGCAGTCTCCCTCGGGCTCTTCAAAAACCTACGGCCACGGGTGCCCTGCTTTGATCCGCCAAAGGCGGACAAAGCAGGAACCAAAATCCACCAACAACCGCGGCCTCCCCCGCACCAGCGCGGGAGGTATTCCGCCTCTGGCGGAACGGACGGGGTCTTGATTCTGTTCCTCCCCGCGCCCCGCGGGGAGGTGGGCTTGAGCGAAGCTCAAGGTCGGAGGGGGTCTTCATCCCCCCCTCACATCTCCAACACCCATTCCCCATCCAACCGCGCCCCCGCACGCCACCGCGTGTCAACACGCCCCATCCCATCCCCCCGATCCAGCGCATCAAACATCGGATCATCGATCGTGATCACCGCCCCGCCCTGCCAGGAATCCTGCGGCGATTGACCGCCCGGCCGCCCCACCAGCACACCAACCACCGCCACCAGCAGCACGCACAGCACGCCGCCGCCAACCCGCGCACGATGCACCACACGCCGACGCCGCACCCGCGACCGCAGCGTCTCCGGCATCGCCCCCGCATCACCAACTTCCATCTTTCTCAGCTCATCCATCACACACCTCGCCCAAATCGATACCCGCCTCAACCCCCAGCGACTCCCGCAGCTTCTCCATCCCCAGCCGCCCCCGGCTCGCCACCGTGTTCCGGTTCACCCCCAACGCCTCCGCGACCTGCCCGTTCGTCAGCCCCCCGATGTACCGCAGCAGGATCACCTCCCGCTGCTCGTACACCAGCCCCTCGATCGCCCCCAGCACCCGGCGCACTTCCTCACGCTCCATCGCCTCCGCGGAGTCCACCCCCGCCGCCCGCCGCCGCGCACGCTCACGCAGCTCACCCCGCCCCGCGTTGATCGCCTCATTACGCGTCACCCGGAACAGAAACGCAGTCCCGTCCGTGACCCGCCGCAACCGCCCCCGCCGCATCCGCAGCACCTTCACAAACACCCCCTGCACCACATCCTCCGCCGCCGACCGATGCCCGCTCGGCAGCAGCACCCGCGCATACGCCGTCAAACGCGCGGCGAAAAGAGCCCACAGCGCCTCCGCCGCGGACTCATCGCCACGGTGCATCCGCAGCATCAACGCCCTGACATCGGGCTCACCCATCAATCCGCGACCTCCTCAAGACGCTCGATCAACGCTCGAAGCTGCTGCCGTGCATCCATATCCGATTGAAAGGACCGCAGCATCGTCGCGCCAAGCAGCTCCGTCAGTGGCCCGTACGCCCCGTCCTGCACACGCGCCTCGGCCGCCTCAAACATCGCCTTATCCTGCGCATCCCACGCCACCAGCAGATCGGAGTGATACTCCGCGAACCCGCCGAGCTCACGCACCAGCTCGCCACGATCCATCTCCAAAACCCGCTTCGCCGCGGGCGGATCCTCCGCAAACATCGTCTGCTCCATCAGCCACGCGCCCGCATCCTCCTCCGGCACGTTCCGAACAATGAACTCGCTCATCATCCGCCACTCCCCAACGATCGCATCCCGCACGCCGTACCGATCCGATTCGCCACCCCGCCCGATCGCCTCGAGCACGACCCGCGCACCATCCGCACGAATCAAACCAGCATCGAGCATCTGGTTCGTCAACTCAATCCCAAGGTTCCCGATCGCGATACCCACGAGCGAACAGATCAGCGTATCCCCTGACGAAGAATGCACACTCATCCCGTGCAGCGCCGCAACACACTCCGAGGCCTCCCCGAGCTCACCATCCTCAGCATGCTCGAGCGCGGCCGCAGCGACCAGACGCGCAGATTGCCGAATCTGCCCAAGGTGCGGCAACAGCGTCCCCGGCCCGTCCGCAAGATCAATGCCCCAATCCGCTTCCTCCATCCCCGATGCACGCACCAGGTGCTCGAGCGCCGTGCCGTACCGCCCAACCACCGAGTCCACGCCTTCCGCGAGCGCAATCTCATCCCCTCGCGTATCAATCAGCTCCTCCTTTGTGTCGCCCATCACCGACCACGCCCGGTAGTACGCCAACGCCGCGTTCCCCCCACCCAGCGCCATACTCCCCGCCCACCCAACAACCCCGGCCATCAGTCCAAGACGCAGCACCAATCCTCCAGCCCCGCCCCAACGCGATACCGACAAGACACCGCCAAAGCAGCCCCCAATCACCACATTTCCAAAAAACCGCACCCTGCCCAAAATCGCCCAAACGCCTACCATCCCCCTCAACCTCACCAACACACCAAACGGATCGACCACCGACACACGGAGATCTCCAAGATGACCACCACCACCGCATCGCCAATCACCATGACCGACGCCGGACTCCAGGTCCCAAACCACCCCATCGTCCCATTCATCATCGGCGACGGCACCGGCCCCGACATCTGGAACGCATCCGTCAAGGTCTTCGACGCCGCCATCCAAAAGGCCTACGGCGACGAACGCAAAATCCACTGGCACGAGACCCTCGCAGGCCAGAAGGCCTTCGACGAAACCGGCGAATGGCTCCCCGAGAAGACCCTCGAGGACTTCCGCACCTACCTCGTCGGCATCAAGGGCCCCCTCACCACCCCCGTCGGCGGCGGCATCCGCTCCCTCAACGTCGCACTCCGACAGATCCTCGACCTCTACACCTGCCTCCGCCCCGTACGCTACTTCACCGGCGTCCCCTCACCCGTCAAAGCACCCGAAAAAACAAACATGACCATCTTCCGTGAAAACTCGGAAGACATCTACGCCGGCATCGAGTTCGAAGAAGGAACAGACGAAAACAAGAAGTTCGCCAAGCTCCTCAGCGAAAACTTCCCTGACCGCTACAACAAGATCCGCTTCCCCGAAACCACCGGCTTCGGCATCAAGCCAATCTCCAAAGAAGGCACAACACGCCTCGTCAAGGCCGCAATCCAGTACGCCATCGACAACGACGAATCATCCGTCACACTCGTCCACAAGGGCAACATCATGAAGTTCACCGAGGGTGCCTTCATGGAATGGGGCTACGAAGTCGCCAAAGAGCACTTCGGCGCCGAGCCCCTCGACGGCGGCCCATGGCACGTCATCAAGGCCGGAACCCTAGTGGCGAGTGGCCAGTCCCCAGTCCCTCATGACATCATCATCAAGGACGTCATCGCAGACGCATTCCTCCAGCAGATCCTCACCCGACCCGCAGAATACTCCGTCGTCGCAACAATGAACCTCAACGGCGACTACATCTCCGACGCACTCGCAGCATGCGTCGGCGGCATCGGAATCGCACCCGGAGCAAACATCAACTACGACACCGGACACGCCATCTTCGAAGCAACCCACGGCACAGCCCCCAAATACGCCGACCAGGACAAGGTCAACCCCGGCTCCGTCATCCTCTCCGGCGAAATGATGCTCCGCTTCATGGGCTGGACCGAAGCCGCAGACTTCATCATCAAGGGCATGAACGGCGCAATCTCTTCCAAGACAGTGACTTACGACTTCGAACGACTCATGGAAGGTGCGACCCTCCGCAAGTGCTCGGAGTTTGGGGATGATGTGATTAGCCACATGAGTTGAGCCCTCAACAAAAAACCCAACCAACCCCAAGGGGACGCAAACGCGTCCCTTTTCTCGTACACTCAACCCATGTTCTGGAACCGAAGCAAGTACCCCAAAGACAGCGACGGCGATGCCCTCCGCCGCATCGCCAAAGACAAGAGCATGGACTTATCTCGTCCGATGCTGGTCGATATATTCATCATGTCGCACAACCAGGCAAGCGCCGAGGCCGTCGCAACAGAAGCCCGACAATTCGGATACGATTGCGATGTGGACGAAGACGACGACGAAGACACCTGGACCACGACCTGCTCAAAGGCGATGCTGCTCACCTACGACTCCATCATCACCGCCCAGAGGCAGCTCGATGATGTAGCCGCCCCACGCGACGCGAGGACGGACGGATGGGGTACGTGCGGGAATGTGGAGTAGGGCGAGGTGTGATTGCGCACTTTGCGATATGGCATAGGTCTGTGTAAATATGATTCTGGCGGAGCCAAGGCTTGAGGGATGACGCAATAAGCGCCGTGTAGTAGCTCTATCAAAAATAATTTTCTATCCTGGGTATTCAACTAGATCTCGGCATAATAATTTTCTATAATTACAGCTAGCTGTGCAGAAGCAATCAGGCTTCATAGGGAAAGGCAATGGAGAATCAGATGGAGCCATTATCAACCGCAACCGTTACGGCTGGAGGCGCTGCGTTAACAGTCGTGCTTCAGGAGCTTTACGAGACCGCAAAAGGCACTGCGAAAGCTCATCTAAAGAGAATTCAAGCGAGGCGGAGAGTTGAGGGGCTTTACAAAAAAGCGGCGGATATTCGACGTGTAAAAACCATTTGGCAAATCGATCGGGCCGTGGACCTGTACGAATTCTATTGCCCAACAAAGATAAGTTTAAGGGCGGATTCGCATCCAGCAGTCATAGATGATATATGCAATTTTGGGGAAGCCAGCCATGTTGTTATCCGAGGTACGGTCGGCCAGGGCAAATCTATCTTTTTGAGGCACTTGGCATCTCGAGAGTTAGTTAAGGGGCAAAAGATTCCAGTATTTATGGAGTTAAGAAGGATCAGGTCTTCTGAATCGTTGATCGATGCAATCGAACGCGAGCTGGTGAGTCTGGGATTTTGGAAGAGCCGTGAATTAACAGAATTTCTATTGGGCAGCGGAAAGATATGCTTATTCTTGGATGCATTTGATGAGATTGAATCCTCTGCCTCAGATCGCATTTTATCTGAAATTGAACATGTTGTCCGGGCATTTCACTGCGACATTTATACTACCACAAGACCCGAAACAGCTGTTTGTCTTTCAAATTTATTTAGTGTCGTAGATATGCAACCATTGTCACCGGGCGAGTATGAAGTGGTTGTTCGCAAGGTATGTGGTGCCAAAGAGACAGCGGAGGCAATCATTCGCGGAGTTAAAGAGTCAGGCGGATCTGTGCAGGAAGTTCTCACTACGCCTCTGATGGTTGCACTTCTCGTTGTACGGTTTAGGGCAGAGCAGTCTGTTCCTGAAACAAGAGCCGCGTTCTATGAAGGTTTGTTTTTGCTGCTACTTTCGAGGCACGATAAGAGCAAGGCGGGATACACAAGAGAGCGGCGATGCTTGGAGGGAGATTCTGTCTTTGAGGAGTTTTTTGACAGCCTTTGTTTTGAGACACGCAAGCACGCTCAGTCTCCAATAGGCAGGCCTGATATGGTTAGGCTAGCCAAGCTAGCATGCGAGAGATCGGGTGTTAAGACAGGTGTTGACGACATCTTGTATGACGTATGCAAAATCACGTGCTTGCTTTTGGAGGAGGGCGGTGAGTATCGATACATACATAAGAGTGTGGAAGAATTTCATGCTGCTCGCAGAATTGTACGATTACCTGAGTCAGAATCTGAGAGGATTTACAAAAGGCTGAGGTCGGACCAGAAGTGGTCTGCTTGGAGAGGTGAGCTTTCGTTTCTGGAAGTAACAGATAGGTATCGATTCTCAAAATATTTTGTTATTCCAGACATGTGCTCACTAATTGGAGTTGAAACAAGCTTGCCAGTGCCAACTGATCATAAGGCAGTTCTTGAGCAGAAAGAAGCATTTGCTCGCAAATTGGGAGTGGCACTAGATTGGTATCACGATGAGAAACGAGGCGGAAAGGTTTCAATTATGATGGGCTTTACTGCCAATCGCAACAGCTGGTCGGCCCACGAGATTGCATTACGCGATCTATTGCAGGGCATCAAGTTCGAGTCTGAAGAAGAGTGGCGTAGTATGGCAGAATCTGTAGCGCAGTCGCATACGCCTCATCTTGCGGACAATCAGGGCCATGATCGGGATATGCAAAGAGTAACACTATATGATATTGCAAATGGATCAAGTTTGTTTTCGCCCATTATGCAGAATGTACTAGAAATGGCCTTTGATCTATTCATATTGCATATAAGTGATGTATCTGCTTATGTCGACAATGTTGAGCATCAATCCCGATTAGTTGACCTGTGATTGGATAAGACAAACGCCGGGTGCCCTCCTTCCCCATCTTCTGTGCCCTCCTTCGACCCAACGGGCGAAGGAGGCCGTCGTGCAACCACCCCGAACCCAAAGCCGCCCCCGAAACACCAACCCACAAGCACCCCAACCTCCTTCGCGCTGCGCGTCGAAGGAGGGCACAGTCTTACCACCTCTTCACCCAATCCCCTCACCTCTCCCCCCATGTGCCTGTCGCACATTCGCCTCTGACGGCTGTGCTCCGTGACGCCATCCCCTCTTCTCTGCGCCCTCCGCGCTCTCTGCCACCTCTGCGTACCCCTCTTCCCCACCCCGCGCCGGGTGCCCTGCTTACGCGCAGCTCAAGCAGGTTCATCCAAGCCACCCCACAAATAGACAGGGACGCCAAAGCGTCCCTGCCCATCCCTCATATCTCATTCCCAGAGCGCTCAACGACGCCGACGAACAACCCCCAGCCCCGCCAACGCGAACACCGCACCAGCCCCAGGCGTCGGCACAATCGCCATCTCGATCCGAACCGAATCGTTGAAGAAGTTCGTCGCATCCGCCGACCCAACCCCGCGCGGCCGGATCCCGGCAAGAGCCCACCCATCCTCCGAATCGAAGAAATCAAGGGTAAAGGTCTGCTCCACACCGAAATCATCCGGCGAGATGAGCACCTCATAATCCGACACGGTCCCCGTCGCTGAAAGAACAACCGTAACCCCATCGCTCAGCTCGTTCGTCAGCGTGACCCGGACCTCCATCGTCAGCATCTCGCCCGTGTACACCCCATCACTGGTCCACCGCCGATAGGTCAGGTCATCCGCGTTGATGCTCGAGCCATTGGGGGTCTGCGTCGTCGCACCAACGAGCCCAACTCCATCGGGGCTCACCTTCCACGCGCTCCCCGTCCAATACTCAAGCAACGGGTACCCGCCGGAGAACGCCCCGCCGTCGCCGCTGCGCCCGTACCCATACGACCACGACCCGCTCCCGGTGCTGTCCGCGTGCCCATGCTGCGCCACATCCAGCGCACCACCCGCAACAACCGACCCACCATCAAAACCGATGCCGTCGTTCATCGCCAGGATAAAGTCATTCTCCGAGTGCGCAATCGCACCCCCAAACGACAAACCGCTCGCCGCGCCGATCAATCCTGCAATCACAATCAGTCTCATCGTGTGCCCCCACTCAAGTGTCCCAGATCGTCGCCGATGTGCGCCGACCAATACCCCAGTGTGCCACAGGTATCACCCACCGCCACTCATCTAGCCATTTCCCTTAACTTCCTGAGCCCCACGCCAACCGCCGAGCGCCCCCCTCCCCCCTCTTCTGGGCCCTCTTTCGCCAACCTCCTTCGCGCTGCGCGTCGAAGGAGGGCACAGTCTTACCACCTCTTCCCCCAACCTCCCTCACCTCTCTGCCTCTCCCCCCGTGTGCCTGTCGCAGATCCGCCTCTGACGGCTGTGCTCCGTGGTGCCATCCCCTCTTCTCTGCGCCTGGTGCCCTCCTTCCCCATCTTCTGTGCCCTCCTTCGACCCAACGGGCGAAGGAGGCCGAAGTGCAACCACCCCGAACCCAAAGCCGCCCCCCAAAACACCAACCCACAAGCACCCCAACCTCCTTCGCGCTGCGCGTCGAAGGAGGGCACAGTCTTACCACCTCTGCCCCCAACCTCCCTCACCTCTCCCCCCGTGTGCCTGTCGCACATCCGCCTCTGACGGCTGTGCTCCGTGGTGCCATCCCCTCTTCTCTGCGTCCTCCGCGCTCTCTGCCACCTCTGCGTACCCCTCTTCCCCACCCCGCGCATCTCACGATTTGTGCGCACAAAACGGTCGCGGCGCGCGCCATCTCGCAGATTTCCCACAACTTTTTTTACCCCAGAACCCACAACACCTTACAGCAAAGCAAGCACCCGCTTACCGACCGGGTTTGTGCGCATAAATCGGTCCCCGACCGGGAATTACAGAGACCACCATGTTCCCAAACCGGAGACCAACCCATGCGCATCACCACACCAAGAGACCTCATCCCCACCCCCACACCATCCCCTACCCAGCCTGCATACCTCTCACGCCTCAGCACCACACAGCAAGCCACTTCATCCCCCATCCTCCCCCGGTCATCCGCGGGAGGTGCCGAACGCAGCGAGACGGAGGGGGCAACTCTTGCACCTCCCCGCTCTTGTGCCTCCCCCACCCCACGGGCAGGTGCCGACGAAGTCGCCGGAGGGGGTCTTCCCTCTCCCCCTCTTCCCCCCAGTGGCCAGTCCCTAGTGGCCAGTCCCCTCTTCTCCGACCTCCTCGACCCCACCAACACCCCCCTCCAGATCTGCCTCATCCACGACATCACACTCGACCAGCTCGAGGCCATCGTCACATCCACCGCCTTCAAACGCGCGGCCGCCCAACTCCAAACCATCACCTCCGCCCGCACCGACGCCATCGAATCCAATACCCACCTCCAAACCCAATCCCTCAACCGCGCCATCGCCAACGACGCCTACCTCGCCGCCAACGACATGGACCAGGCCGCCGCCACCAGAGACCCAAAGCGCGCCGCCATCAAAGCCCGCTACCTCGAAACCGCCCGCAAAGCCAACAAAACCTTGCCTTCCCCCCCGTTCGTAGATCCGCCTTTGGCGGACGGGGGAGGTGTCGAGCGCAGCGAGACGGAGGGGGTCTTGGAATCTCCCCTGAACTCATCCACGCTGGGTGCCCGTACGCGCGGCAAAGCCGCGCAGTGCGCCCAAACACCAGACGCTTCCCCCTCTCCCTCTCCTTATACCGCGGCCTCCCCCGCACATGCGGGGGAGGTGTCACGCGCCAGCGTGACGGAGGGGGCTCTTCTTGTGCCTTCCCCGCCAGTCGCAGATCCGCCAAAGACGGACGGAGGGGGTCTTCATCTCCCCTCCGGGCGCCCCGGCTTGCTCGCGCAGCGACAAGCCGTGCCCCCCAACAACCCTGGGCATCCCCATCCCCACCTCCACCCCCTCCACCCCAACTCCCCTCCCCCGTCCGCCTATGGCGGACCGGGGGAGGTGCCGGCGCAGCCGGCGGAGCGAGTCTTCCTCCCCCGCTCCCATCCGGGTGCCAAGCCTTGCTCGCGCAGCGACAAGCCGTGCCCCCCAATAAACCCGGGCATCCCAATCCCCACACCACCCACCCCCTACCCAACGGGGAAGGCGAGGATGTGCGGCCCATCTCAATCTTGCGCACAGAGCAGTGCGCCGTAATGAATCGCGATCTCGACCCCATTGACATCCGAGAACAAAGCCCACTCCATCACCGTGTAATGCGCGTAGTCAGGGTCGGGTGGCGAATCGGGGTTGTCACACTCCCAGATCAACGACACATCGCCCCCCGCGTGCGATGCCTTGTTCGCGTGCAGACCAGGAAACTCGTAATAGCACCCCGGACCACAGGTGATCGGCGGATACGCCGAGTTCGACGTCGTCACTGTCCAACGGTAGTAGTACGGATCCATCAGACCCGATGGCGTCCCGTCGTACACCACAGTGACCGGGGTCCCACGGCTCGTGCCCTTCCAGCGAGGCTTATCGGGGTTCATGCCCGAGTAACCATCACGCTGAAGCCGAACCGCAATCGCGTGATCCGGCGAACCGATATGCGGGGGCGGGTACTGACACCCCGTCGGCCCGACGACGCCCGGCTCGCATGTACTTGCGAGAATCAGCATCATGCTTGATTCGAGCACATCCCCGTCCGGATCTACATCGGGATCATCCCCCGGGTCATTGGGCGTGCCACAATCATCGACGCAAGCAACCGTGCCGACCGTTGTCAACGCTCCGGGGGGCAGATCGCCGGCAAGCTCGGTCACGAACCCACGATCGTCTGATCCGTACTCAATATACCGCCCGACGCATGCCGAGAGATCCTCTTTCGTGAACACGGGTATATCGCTGCTGCACGGGACAATCATGTACACAGGTCCAGGACAGCAAGTCCCGTTCGGGCCCTGGTTATATTCGCTGACCCAGGCCGAGAAGTCCGCCGCCGTTACCGAGCCGTCTTGGTTCACATCCGCGAGCGGGTCCTGGTTGTTGTAGTTCGTCACCCACGCGGCGTAGTCTGCCCCGGTGACCATGCCGTCCTGGTTCTGGTCCGCCAGGCAGTACGACCCGCACTGCCCCTGCGCTACGCTGCCGCAAAGACTGAATGCAAGAATGCATGCTACACTGATTGACTTCGGACTCATGATGCTCTCCTTTGATGAAATGATTTCTCGGACTGCCGAGCCCCCACATGAATGTAGCATTTCTGAAAACTCATTGCACTTCGATAGAGCAGTGATTGCAAAAATATTTATGCACAGGCATATTCAAATCATAACAAATTCCGCGCCATGCCTCCGCAAATATGAAGCGTGCCCATGTATGAATCGCAGCTGCCTCGCACCTCATTCTTATGTCATTCCGCCTCAAATCTGTGGGCGACACAACCTACACGCCCAAAGCTGCTATATTCCCGGCATGATCAAAGCCACAATCATCGCCGCCGCCCTCATCGCCACACTGGCCACACTTGCTCTCGCAGCCTGTGCCCGAAAGGCACCCGCCCCTGTTCGCCCAGCCGATCTTGACAAGCGCCTTTCCCTCGAGACCATGGCCGAGCACGACCAGCTCGAACCCAACGACCCGGACGCCTACAAAGTCGCCGGCAACGTCATGATGAGCATCTCTGAGGAACTCCAGGCCATCGATGAGCACACAGACGCATTCCATCTCATCAGCGAGCCGCGCCGAACGCTCTTTGCCGCCTACTGGGTTGAAGCCGAGATCAACAACGGCGGGCTCTCACAATACTACTTCAACTCCGCGGGCGACCAAGCAGCCGATGCCCCGCGATACCTCCGCGAACTCGGCCTCACCGAAGCCGCCGAGATCCTCGAAGAAGCCAACGCGTTTTTTCCCGACGCCACCCCACCCAGCGACCGCCGAGCCCGCATCGCGGTTCTCGACGACATCGAAGAACAGGCCAGCGAAGCATGGAACGAACTGGACAACCGCTTCTACGAGTCCGGCATCAGCTTCCAACCCAATATGATCACCTACATCCGCAACAACCGCGAGGAGTTCTACAAACTGGACTAACGATGCCCCGGCCACTTGTGCCACCCCGATGGGCACCCTCCCCCTGCTCTGTGCCCTCTCTCAACCCACAGATCAAGGGGGTCCCCAACGCACCGACCGCCTCAGCTCGAACGTACACGACCGCCCAGAAACAGCGCCGCCCCGATCAGCACCAGGTTCTTGATGATGTACTGACCCTCAAGCGTCGGCACACCGAACGACTGCCACGTCACCTCGGGCAGGAGCACGAGCGGGATGAACGTGCCGGGCATCTGCAGGAACATCAGCAGGATCCCGATCCGGGTCATCCAGCGCCCAAGCCCCAGGCGCCTGCCCGGATCGATCAGGCAGATCCCGATCAGGACCTCCCACCACCCGAGCAGCGGGATGAACCACGCCGGATCCACGCCCCAGTAGACCGTGTCCGCGACGAGCTGCGCCGCCGGGCTCACCCCGAGGGGCTTGAGCACCCCGAACCAGATAAACACCACCCCGAGCCCAAAGCGAAGCATCGGCTCCCCCGTACAACGCATCAGGTACGAAATCCGCTCGTCGGCACGATCGAGTTGTCGCATGTCCATACCCCGATCGTAAGCCGTACCGGGTGCGTTGAGCAGCGATGAAGCGTGAAATCGTGCAGCAACCCACACAACAGCTGCCTCCAAACGCGTGAGATGTGCGAACAGACCAGCACTGTCAACGCTGCTCGCGCAACGATTCGTATCGCAAAACAGGAGAGAGAGATGCAGAACTCCGTACCCATGATCACCCTCATCGCCAGCACGGCCTTCGCGTTCGCGGGACCTTCCGGCGTCTTCGACGAATCCGTGCTCGGCGACTTCTCCGACGATCGCTTCGCCCCCACCTTCCTCGACTTCGGGCTCGGTTCCAACACCGTCATCAGCACCGCATCGCAGTCCAACGACCCAGTGAACGGCGATCGCGACTACTACACCTTCACGCTCGAAGCGGGCGAGTCGATCGAGTCCATCAACCTGCTCAGCGCAACCAACCCGCTCGGCGGCTTCGACTCCGTCGCGTTCGTTGGGCTCGCGTTCGATTCGATCTTCGACTTCGACCCCGACATCAACTCGGGCCCGGGGCTCGTCGGGTTCGCGCTGACGACGCCCGATCTCGTTGGGACCGATCTGCTCGGTGCCCTCTCAGGCGGGCTCGCCTCGATCGGCCCCGGCGACTACTCCGTCTGGTACCAGCAGACGGGCGACGCGCTCACCCGGGTCGAGCTCGAGTTCAACGTGGTTCCCGCGCCGAGCGGCGCGGCCATCCTCGGGCTCGGCGGGCTGGCGGCGAGCCGACGCCGACGCTGATCCCCCGCTCCCATCTTTCACTCAGCCTTCCGGCGTCTCCGGCATCGTCGACTCGTTGTAGATATGCACATCGCGCTGCGGGAACGGGATCGTGATGTCGTGCTCACGGAACAGCGCATCGATCTTGAAGCGGAGGTCGGATTCGATCTGGCGGCGGTCGAAGGACGAGCGGGGCGAGATCCAGAAGTGGACCTCGAAATCGAGCGACGAATCCCCGAAGCCCATAAACAGCACCCGGTTGTCGGGGGACTCGAGCACACGCACGTGGTCCGTCAGCAGCTTCTCCAGCGTCTTCTTCACGAGCTGCACGTCTGACCCGTACGCCACACCGACCGGGATCATCGAACGGATCCGCGGGTCCGGCAGCGCCCAGTTGGCCACGGCGTTCTCCAGCAGGTGCGAGTTTGGGACGATGGTGGTGACGCCGTCGTAGCGCTGGATGTGCGTCGCCCGCGCACCGATCTTGAGCACCTTGCCGGTCTCGTTGTTCACCGTCACGATGTCATTCACCTGGATGGGCCGCTCGAGCATCAGGATCAACCCCGAGATGAAGTTGTTCATGATGTTCTGCGACCCGAAGCCGATGCCCAGCGCGAGCGCACCACCGAAGATCGTAAAGATCGTCAGCGGCACCTGCGCGATCTGCAGCGCGATGATGGCCGTGATGATCAGCAGGATGTAGTACAGGATCGTCTGGATCGCGCTGGCGGGCCCCTCCTGCACCTTCATCCGCGGCAGCACCTTCTTGCCGACCCGGCGCGAGATGACCTTCGAGAGCACAAGCCCAACGATGAAGGCGAACAACGCGATCACCAGCTGGTGGATAAAGATCTCCGCCTCGCCGATGGTGAAGCTGAAGTCCCACACGTGCTCGACCGTCAGCACCACCCGATCGATCAGGTTCGCGTCGGCCGGGTAGTCCGGGATCAGGCTCCCGGTGATCTCCACTCCTCCGAGGTCCATGGTGTCATCGCCGCCCGCGCCGGCTCCGGTGGCCCCCTGCACGGCTTCTGTCAGCTGCCCCGCGCCCCCCTCCGCGGGCGTGCTGGGTGGTGTGGACTGGGAATCTGGGGAATCTTGAAGGAGCATGGATGGATGATATCGCGGATTCCGGGGTCTGGACGCGGAGAATCGGCGGGAATGATGGATCGACTTGGGGCGTGCTCGGGGATATCATCTCGACCCCGATGTGCGTCGGGTGCAAGCGTGGGCCGCGATGGGCCACGCCCCGGAACGCATGCGGCAGCTGATCGGAGCACGAGCCATGGCAGACACTTACGCGATCATCGAAGAATCCGGCGGGCAGCGCAAGGTCACCGCCGACGAGACGATCCTCATCGATCTCCACAACGGCGGCGAGTCCAACGCGGGCGACACCATCACCGTTGACAAGGTCCTCGTGGTCGGCAGCGCCGGCGGCGACGCCACCATCGGCACCCCCTACGTCGACGGCGCGAGCGTGACGTTTGAGATCACCGAGCCGGTCGTCAAGGGCGACAAGCTCTACATCTACAAGTTCCGCCCCAAGAACACCTACCAGCGCAAGACCGGTCACCGTCAGCGCTACACGGCGGTGAAGGTCAGCGGCATCAACGGCTGATCGGCAATGCACGAATCACAAAGGCCCCGCGGATCCGCGGGGCCTTTTTTCGTGGTTCGATGATGGCCTGTTATGGGCAGCCGCCATGGAACTGAACAAGGAACTCGCTGACGTCGAAGAAGTTATGCATGGCGTCGTTGTTGAGGTCCGCGGACGGGTGCTGGGCGATGTAGTTGGCGAGGAAGATGGAGACGTCGAAGAAGTCGAGGGTGTTGTCGTTGTTGAGGTCCGCGGGGCATGTGATGCAGGTGCTCAGGTCGTAGGCGATGAGCCCGGTGTCCCGGTTGCTGGCGAGGATGACCGAGCCGACGATGTGGGGCTGGGGGTGCGAGCTCGAGGCGCTGTCGAGGTCGGGGGCGGCCCCGGCACGCTGGGGTGATGTCGGATCGGAGATGTCGTAGAGGTAGATGCCGTTGGCCTCGACGGCGAGGAGGTCGCCGGCGATGCTGATGTGGTCCGGGTTGTAGCCGGTGGGGATCTCGTCGAGGGTCTGGATGTTGTAGGGGTTGGCGATGTCCAGGGTTACGATCGAGTTGTTGGGCGTGGCGATGTAGGCGATGTTGGATCGGATGGCGACGCGGCCGATCGGACTCAGGCCCAGGCCGGGGAAGCCCAGGTTGAGTGCGATCCGCCCCGCGTAGATTGGGTTCGCGGGGTCGGCGATGTCGAAGCTCATGAGCCCGGAGTAGGGATTCGTGGGGAAGATGGACGAGTCGTAGGCGATGAGCATGGCGTCGGTGAGTTCGACCCAGTCGGGCGTGTTGAAGCCCTCGGTGCTTGAGCGGAGGACGGGGCTGAGGGGGTTGGAGACGTCGTAGAGGTTGAGGACGGCGTCGGTCTGGCCGGTGCCCGCGTTCTCGACGTAGCCGAATACGGCGAGCATGTTGGCGTGGGCGTCGATATCGGCGATGGATTCGAAGCCCGAGATTGTGGAGATGCCGGAGGGCTCGGAGAGGTTCCCACGCTGGAAGATCTCGACGGCGTCATCGATGACGGCGAAGACGTTGGTGTCGTTGGCGTCGACCTGCGCGGTGTAGCTCGGCGAGGTGAGGTCCCCGGCGTTGGTGAGGAACTGTGGGGCCGTGGGGTCGGCCACGTCGTAGATGGAGAGGCGTGAGGACCCGTTGGCGATGTAGGCGAGGTCGTCGAGGATGATCATTTCCTGCGGTTCGCCCGGGAGGGGGATGTGCTCCTCGGCGGGGCGCTGGGCGTAGCGGACCTGATCGTCGTAGATGGCGACGCCGTTGTTGCGTGCGATGTAGATCGCGGCGTCGTGCACGAGGATGTTGGAGATGCTGGCGGCGTCGGTGAAGCGGCCGGTCTCGAAGGGGTTGTAGGGATCGGAGATGTCGATGGCCTTGATCGCGTTGCCGAGGAGGAACGCGGTGTCGGCGTCGAGGCGGATGAGTACGTTGTCGTGCACGGCATCGATCTGCGAAGCGAGGACGGGGTTGGCGGGATCGGCGAAATCAAAGATCTTGAACACGCCCTGGTGCTGCATGTAGAGGGTGCTGCCGCGGGCCTCCATGGTTTGCACCTGGTTGGCCGTGTACGGGAAGGTGTGCTGCCATTGGGTCTGCCCGTTCTGGTCGATGGAGTAGGTGATGACGGCGTTGAGCGTGCTCAGGTGCATGAGCCCGCCGCTGACCTGCATGCCCTCCTCGCGGAAGACCTTGACGCCCATGTTCACTCGGCGGCGGAGGATGGGGTTGTCCGGGTCGGTGATGTCGAAGGCGTGGAGGATGGCGTCGCCCGGGGCGATGAAGTTGTCGTTCATGAAGTAGGCGGTGTTGGCGTCGAAGTCCCCGAGGTTCAGGTTCTTGCTGACCTCAACCGAAGCGCGGAGCGCGGGGTTGGCGGGATCGCTCGCGTCGATGATGAGCAGGTCGTGCGGCGAGCGTGAGTGGTTGGTCTGGGGGACCGTGATGTAGATGTTGTTGCCGTTGGCGTGCGGGATGTTGTAGGAGCTCCCGGTTGGCAGCGCGTAGCTCCCGACCTGGCTGATTTCATCTGAGGCGGTACGCTCGTAGAAGCGGAGTTCTGGCAGCTCGCCGAAGGCTGTTGGGATGTGCAATGCGGCGAGCGTTCCGTTCTCCAGCATGGCGTATGAGACCGGCTGGTCTGTGAGCGCGGTATCGGACACGAAGTGCTGCATGACGCATCGGATGCTCTGCGCACCTGCGTTGCTCGTGAACAATGCGTTTGCGATTACAATAGAAGCGGCGAGGTTCAATATGATATTTGTCATGATTGTGTATATCACGCATTTGGTTGAGCCGCAATGCAAAAGATACAAAAGAACAGGCCCCGCTTTGCGCGGGGCCTGTTTTATGCTCGATGCTGGCTATGGCTGGCCGGCGGTGGTTTCCGCTGGCCAGTTCGGGCCCGTTTATGCGGGCTCGGCGGTGAGGTTCCGCACGCTGGCCTCGCGGCGGATGCGCTTCTGGGCTGCTTCTTCCTTTTCCTTGGCGACGGCTTCTGCTTCGAGGAAGTCCTCGCCGAAGCGGAAGAGGCGGAAGGAGTTGCCGATGACGAAGACGTCGGGGATGAAGTGGAAGAGTGCGGCGAAGCCGACGCCGATGGAGGCGCCGCCGATGGCCTGGAAGGAGCCAGTGGCAGCGAGCGTGAGTCCGATGATCGCTGCGAGTATTGCGACGACGATGTTCTGGGTCACGATCAGGCGGGTTCGGCGCGCTAGTTCCATAATGAACGGCAGGCGGTTGAGCTCGTCGGTCATCAGGGCAATGCCGGCGGAGTTGGCGGCGATGTCGGAGCCGGAGAGGCCCATGGCGACGCCGACGTCTGCCTCGGCGAGGGCGGGGCCATCGTTGATGCCGTCGCCGACCATCATGACGCGGTAGCCGTCTTCGGTGAGCTGCTTGATGAGCTGGTGCTTCTCTTCTGGCAGGCACTCGGCCTCGACTGCGTCGACGCCGGTGAGTGCGCCGACGCGCTTGCCGACGGAGAGGCGGTCGCCGGTGAAGATGGCCGCGAGTCGGACGCCGATCTCGTGGAGTCGTTCGACGACGCTCTTGGCGTTGGGGCGGACCTTGTCTTCGAGGCCGACGGCGCCGAGGTAGACGCCGTCCTTGACGACGTGGACGCCGGACATGCCTTCGATTTTGTCTTCGACCTTGGCGATCTGATCTGAAGCGCCGGGGTTGAGCTGCTTGATCCAGGTGCCTCGCCCTGCGGAGATGGCACCGATGGAGGTCTGGGCGTTGACGCCGGCGCCGTGGACCTCTTCGAAGCGGCCATCGGAGTCGACCGTGATGCGGGCCTGCTCGGCGGTGCGGAGGATCGAGAGGCCGAGCGGGTGGTTGGAGGACGCCTCGGCGTAGGCGGCGGCCTTGAGCAGGTCGGCGCCCTTGACGCCGTCTGAGGGTGCGAGGCGGGAGACCTCGAAGCGGCCGGTGGTGAGGGTGCCGGTCTTGTCCATGACGACGGCGTCGATGTTGGCTGATGATTCGAGGTAATCGGTCCGCTTGATCATGACGCCGAGGCGTGCTGCGGCTGCGAATGCGGCGACCATCGCGGAGGGCGAGGAGAGCAGCAGCGCGGTCGGGCATGTCACGACGAGGACGGTGACGGCGCGGAGGGCCGCGGACTCGCGGACGGCTTCGACATCGCTCTGCGAGGTCAGGAAGAAGACGACCAGCGCGACGGAGAGTGCGACGGGGACGTAGAAGCGGGCGACCTGCTCGATGAGGAGCTGGCGCTGTGTCTTGGTGGATTCGGCCTCGCGGATGAGCCCGGAGACCTTGCCGATTGTGGTGTCCTCGCCGACCTGGGTGACCTCGATGTCGATGGCGCCGGTGAGGTTGGAGGTGCCGGCGTAGACGTCGGAGCCGCGCTGGACCTCGACGGGCATGGCCTCACCGGTGAGGGAGGCCTGGTTGATTGTTGATTCGCCGGTGGTGACGCGGCCGTCGACCGGGAGGTTCTCGCCGGGGCGGATGCGTACGGTCTGGCCGACGGTGACCTGTCCGACGGGGATGATCTTTTCTACGCCTTCGATCACGACGCGTGCGATGTCGGGCGTGAGGGAGACGAGCTGCTCGATGGCCCGCTTGGCGCCGTCGGCGGTGCGGGAGACGATGAGGTCTGCGACGAGGAGGATGAAGGCGAGGAAGGCGGCGGTGCCGTATTTTTCGACGGCCATGGACGCGAGGATCGCGAGGGCGGCGAGCGAGGAGGAGGAGACTCGGCGGTTGAGCACTTCCATGCCTGCTGCGTAGAAGAGCTTGGAGCCCAGCAGGAGTGCTGCGAGGACCGCGGGGAGTGTTGCGACGAGCTCGTTTGTCGCGTTGAGGAGGTGTGCGATCCAGGAGACGACGGCGAGGATGCCGCCGACGAGGTAGAGGATGATCCAGCGATCGTTGCTCATGGAGTGGGGTGAGCAGCAATCGAGCCCGCCGTGACCGTGGTCGTGGTCATGATCGTGCTTGTGATCGTGGAGTGGTTCTTCTGGCTGGGTGTGGGTGTGGGTCGCGATTTCGCTCATGGAACGTGTCCCTTGCTCGTCTGAACAGTGCCTGCTTCGTTGCGTATCCCGGCGTGGGGAGAAGTGTAGGGGGCTTGGAGGCGGTTTGCGGCCGGTGAGGCCAGAGACCGTATATAGTGTCTGGTGGCGGTTTGGGGGTGCTTGCCGGGGTTGTACGCACGATCCGAGCCGGGGGTTCGGGTTGAATTCGGCTCGGCATCCCACCAGATGGAGCATCGGCATGGCAGCAGCGGAAATGCGCAAGGATGAGAGGGATCCCCCACGGGTGACGATCATGGGGATCGGGCAGATGGGGCTGGTTTGCGCCGCTGCCCTGACGATCCCCGACCCGCAGGGCGCGGGCGAGGGGGCGCGGGCCCGGGTGACCATGTGGGGTCATGACGAGGACGAGAACGGGGCCCTCTCGCAGACGCGTAAGAGCGAGCGCCTGCCCGGCTATACGCTGCCCGACTCGGTGCGTGTGGCCATCAAGGACCGGGACGCCTTCGCCGAGGCGGACGTGATCGTGTGCGCGATCCCGGTGCAGTTTATTCGCGGGGCCTGGGAGCGTATCCGTGACCACGTCCCCCCCACCGCCCGGGTGATCAGCGTGGCCAAGGGGATCGAGAACGGGACGCTGATGCGTCCGACGCAGATCATCGCGGATGTGCTCGCGGACGATCCTGACAGCAAGCCGCGTGCGCTGGGGTGCATGTCTGGCCCCGCGATCGCGAGCGAGCTTGCCCAGTGCAAGCCCGCGACGATGGCGGCGGCTTCGGACCATCCTGGGTTTGCCGAGGAGATCCAGGTGATGTTCTCGACGAGCTGGCTGCGGATCTATACCAACCCGGACCTGCTGGGGGTTGAGCTGGCGGGTGCGACGAAGAACGTGATCGCGATCGCCGCGGGGATCATCGATGGGCTTGGCGCGGGGATCAACGCGAAGAGCGCCCTGCTGGCGCGTGGGAACGCGGAGATCTGCCGGCTTGGCGCGGCGATGGGCGCGCAGACACAGACGTTCTTCGGGATCGCGGGGGTGGGCGACCTGGCGACGACGTGCTTCAGCCCGGAGGGGCGGAACCGGTCATGCGGTGAGGCGCTGGGCAAGGGCGTGAAGCTCGATGCGTATCTGCGTGAGGCGATGTGCGTTGTTGAGGGCGTGGCGACGACGGAGTCCGTGGTGGATCTGGCGAAGAAGTACCGTGTGGACATGCCGATCACGGACGCGGTGCACGCGGTGCTGTTTGAGCACCTTGACCCGGTGGACGCGATCGGGATGCTGATGAGCCGGGAGCTTCGAGAGGAGCAGATCGGGTGAGCGAGCGTGACGCTGCGGTTCGGGTCATCCGGGAGTTGCGTGGTCGCGACCATGTCGCGTACCTCGCTGGGGGTTGCGTGCGCGACATGCTGCTCGGGCATGAGCCGAAGGACTTTGATGTGGCGACGGATGCGCGTCCGGAGCAGATCCAGGCGTACTTCCGCAAGACGGCGTCGGTGGGTGCGGCGTTCGGCGTGGTGCTGGTGCGGGACTTCGGGGCGACGATCGAGGTCGCGACGTTCCGCAGCGACGGTGCGTACAGCGATGCCCGGCGGCCGGACGACATCGAGTTTTCGACGCCCGAGATGGATGCGCAGCGGCGGGACTTCACGATCAATGCCCTGTTTCTCGATCCTGAGGAGGAGCGGGTGATCGACTTTGTCGATGGGCAGCGGGATGTGAGTGCCCGGGTGCTTCGGGCGGTTGGTGATCCGGACCAGCGGCTGCAGGAGGATCATTTGCGGGCGCTGCGGGCGGTTCGGTTCGCGGCGCGGTATGGGCTGAGCATTGAGGAGGGGACGCGCGAGGCGATCCGGCGGCACGCGATCAAGCTGCGCGGCGTGTCGATCGAGCGGATCGGTGAGGAGGTGCGGCGGATGTTGCTGCATCCGTCGAGAGCGCGTGCGTGCGCGATTATCGATGAGCTCGGTCTCGACGACGCGATCTTCGGCGATGAGGTCCGTTTCGAGCCGGCGGTGATGGAGCGACTGGGGCAGCGGGTGACGTACGGGCTGGCGCTGGGTGCTTTGGCTTTGTGCCGCGGACATGGGATCGATGCGGACCCGGCGAATATCTGTGCGCGGTACCGTGCCCGGCTCGATCTTTCGAACGCGGATCGCGACGCGCTCGGGTCTATTCTGGGCATGGTGACGCGAATGCACGCCGATTGGGCGCGGATGGGCGTCGCGGAGAAGAGGCGGCTGAGTGGGCGTGAGCATGCGCCCGACGCGTTGTTGTTGTACGCGGCGTGGTGCTCGGCGCACGGGTCTGACGCGGCGAACGCGATCGCGTCGGAGATGAACGCGTGGTATGACTCGGATGAGGGCGCTTGCCCTCCGCCGCTGATTGATGGCGGTGATCTGATCTCGATGGGTGTGGAGCCCGGCCCCCTGTTCAGGGAAGTCCTTGATCGGGTGTACGATGCGCAGCTCGAGGGGCGTGTTCAGGATCGGGACGCGGCGGTGGAGATGGCCCGCGCTGTTTCCGAGGAACCGGGCTGAAAACCCGCGTAGAATGAACAGAACCAGAGAATACCCCCCGGCGCCCCGGATCTCGTGCGGGCGCGGCAACACCATTGGAGTGATTGATGACGACGATGCCGACGACCGACTTTGTGCCTGAGGTGCTCGATGCGACCAAGTGGGAGAATATCGAGCCGCTGCTGCGGAAGCTGCTTGAGCGTGAGGTGAGCACGAAGGAGGAGCTTGAGAAGTGGATCCTTGATCGCAGTGAGCTGGAGGCGGCGATCGGCGAGTCCGGTGCGAACACGTACATCGATATGACGTGCGACACGGGCGATGAGGACAAGCAGGCGGCGTACACGTCGTTCATCACGACGGTGGTGCCGAAGGTGAAGCCGGTGAGCTTTGAGCTCGACAAGAAGATGAAGGTGCTGTGCGAGGAGCACGGGCTGACGGGCGATCGCTTCGAGGTGCTCTTCCGCGATACCGCGGCGGACGTCGAGCTATTCCGCCCGGAGAACGTGTCGATCGAGACCGAGCTAGCGCAGCTGGATCAGGAGTATGACAAGGTCTGCGGCGCGATGACGGTCGAGTGGAAGGGCGAAGAGAAGACGATGCCCATGATGGGCAAGTTCATGGAGTCTTCGAACCGCTCTGTACGCGAGGAGGCGTGGCGGAAGGTTGCCCAGCGTCGGCTCGATGATCAGGAGAAGATCAGCGGGATCTATGACACGATGGTGCAGAAGCGCCAGACGGTCGCGGAGAACGCGGGGTTCGAGAACTTCATCGGGTTCGCGTTCAAGAGCAAGCACCGGTTCGATTACACGCCGGAGATGTGCCACGCGTTCCATGACGCGGTGCAGAAGCACGTGATGCCGTTCACGGCGGCGCTGGATGCCAAGCGCAAGGAGCAGCTTGGGCTTGAGCAGCTGCGCCCTTGGGACCTGGCGGTTGACCCGAAGAACCGGGCGGCGCTGGAGCCGTTTGACGGGGGCAAGGACCTCGTCGGCAAGACGCAGAAGGTGTTTGATAAGCTGAGCCCGGAACTGAGCGGGTTCTTCTCGAGCATGGGTGACGGGTCGAACACGAGCGGGACGGCGGGCGGGGCGATGCTGGACCTGGACTCGCGTAAGGGCAAGGCCCCGGGCGGGTACCTGTACTTCCGTGATCGCTCGAAGCTGCCGTTCATCTTTATGAACGCGGCGGGCCAGCACCGTGACGTGGAGACGATGGTGCACGAGGCGGGGCACGCGTTCCACGCGATGTACTGCAACGACGAGCCGCTGGTCTGGTACCGCAGCGCGCCGCTGGAGTACGCGGAGGTGGCGTCGATGAGCATGGAGCTGCTGACGATGCCGTACTGGGACGCGTACTACCCGAGCGAGGTGGACGCGAACCGTGCGCGTCGCAAGCAGCTTGAGGGGAGCATCGGTCTGCTGCCGTGGATCGCGAACATTGATGCGTTCCAGCACTGGGTGTACGCGAACCCGGGTCACTCTCGTGATGCGCGTGCGCAGGCGTGGCTGGATCTTGAGGCGCGTTTCGGGCACCAGGGGCACACCGTGAACTGGGACGGGCTCGAAGAGGAGCGCAAGTTTGTCTGGCAGCGCCAGAGCCACCTGTTCGGGGTGCCGTTCTACTACATCGAGTACGGCATCGCGCAGCTCGGGGCGCTGGGCATCTGGCTGATCAGCCTCGAGCAGGGCGAGGAGGCGGCCCTGACGGCGTACAAGCGGTCCATGCAGCTGGGCGGCTCCAAGCCGCTGCCGCAGCTGTTTGAGGCGGCGGGGTTGCCGTTCGACTTTGGCGATGAGACTGTTGGTCGTCTGGTCGAGCGGGTGCAGGCGGAGCTGGACAAGCTGCCTGAGTAAGGATAATGAGGCAATAAAACACATTTTTATTGGAACAGTTCAGGATCGCCCCCATATTGAATGGGGGCGATTTTTATTTCACATATGCAGGAGATCAATGATGATGAAACAAGGACTGATCGCGGTTGTCATTCTGGGCGCGTGCGGCGCGGCGCAGGCGGGGCTTTCAGATTTTTATGTTGCGGGCGCGGACGGGCGGATCTATTCCGTGAACGGCTCGACGCTGGCCGCGAGCGAGATTTATCAGGTCCAGGGCGGGATGGCGATCAACGACATCATCTTCACTGGCAATAACAGGATGCTTGCGAATGTGACTGACCAGTTGATCGAGTACGACATGACCGCCGGGACCGAGACGGTGATTTTCGATGTGAATGACTACGAGGGTGAGGACGAGATTTTCTTCACATCGGGATTCTCGGGTACGCACCGGGGTGACATTTTCATGTCGGTGCGTCGCTTTGGGCCCGCGCTCGATGATTACATTGGCGCGAGATTCGATCCCTTCACCTCGACCTTTACTGAGCTTGCCGATATTCAGTCTTCGGTTGGCGGGCTGTTCTTCGATCATCAGGAGATCTCGCCGAACAGGTTTCTGGGTGCAGATTATCAGAACGACAGTGTGATTGTCTTCAACTCCGCGAGCGGGATGGAGATAGCTTCGTACGATGTGGGCTTTGGTCCGGTCTCGTTCCTTGAGCTTGGGTCAGAACTTTTCCTGCTCGAGCAGGATGGCGGGTTGTACAGCTTCGATTCTGACGATGGATCAACTTCGTACTACGGCACGCTCAGCGGGTTCCAGGGGGATCTGCTGGGGGCCGCGAGCACGGAGGTCTTCCGTATCCCGGCTCCCTCGGGCTTGGCGCTGCTGGGCTTTGCGGGTCTGGTGGGTACGCGCAGGCGTCGCTGACGCTGCTCATAATCTGGTCAAGACCACAACCGCCCGGTGTGAAGCTGGGCGGTTTTTTCGTTGGGCTGGGGGGATCCCCGGCGATCAGGGGATCGCACGCCTGAGCCGAGTTGTGTACACTGTTTCATCATGATTCAGTACCACGAAATTCTTCGTCGGGTGCTCGCCGAGGGCACGCCTTGCGATGATCGGACCGGGGTCGGCACGATCTCCGTGTTCGGTCATCAGAGCCGCTATTTTCTGTCGCACGATGCCCCCGGGGCGCGTGAGGCGTTTATCGAGAAGGGGATCCAGTCCGGTTTCCCGGCGGTGACGACGAAGAAGCTGCACCTGCGGTCCATCATCCATGAGCTGCTCTGGTTCCTCAAGGGCGAGACGAACATCGCGTACCTGAAGGAGAACGGGGTCTCGATCTGGGACGAGTGGGCGGACGAGAACGGGGATCTGGGCCCTGTGTACGGCTCGCAGTGGCGTTCTTGGGCGAAGCCCGACGGCGGGGCCGTGGATCAGATCGCGGAGCTTGAGCGGTCGCTTGTGGAAAACCCGTGCTCGCGGCGGCACATCGTGACGGCGTGGAACCCGGGCGAGTTGGAGGAGATGGCGTTGCCTGCGTGCCATTGCCTGTTCCAGTTCAACGTGCAGCGGTCGACTGACGGCGGGCCGGACTGGCTCAACTGCCAGCTGTACCAGCGGTCTGCTGACCTGTTCCTGGGTGTGCCGTTCAATATCGCGTCGTATGCGCTGCTGACGATGATGCTGGCGCAGACGACCGGGTATCGGCCCGGGGCGTTTATTCATACGCTGGGCGATGCGCATATTTACCTGAATCACCTGCCTCAGGTCGATGAGCAGCTCTCTCGTGAGGCGCGGGCATTGCCGACGATGCGGATCAACCCTGCTGTGAAATCGATCTTCGATTTCACGTTTGATGACTTTGAGCTGGTCGATTACGACCCGCACCCGCACATTAAGGCCGCGGTCGCTGTTTAACGCCCGCGGTATTTGCAGCCCTCCTGCTCATTCCGATATATTTGCGATGGTTTCACACATGTTCGGGGCTTTGTGCGACCCAGTCTGCTTGAATAACTGTACTGATACTGGAGATATACCTGTCCGAATTCAGGTATGCTCAGAGACCATTTCCCACGTGCGCGTCGCAGGGCGCCTCGTCTACAGATATTGAGACCTACATGACCAGAAGTACCCCTGACGCCCAGACCTCCGCTGCGGCCCCTCCCATGCCTTCCGACCATCCGGAGCACGAGCGTGTTACCTTTAAGGTGCGGCTGGTCAACCTTTTGGGTGTGTGCCTGCCGTTCATCGGTCTGATCGTGGCGGTCTCGCTGCTCTGGGGGATCGCGTTCAACTGGGTGTACCTGATTCTGCTGTTCGCGATGTATCTGGTCAGCGGGCTTGGGATCACAATCGGATATCACCGGTACTTCACTCACAAGAGTTTTAAGACCTCACGGTTTGTGCAGGCGCTGCTGGCGATCTCCGGGTCGATGGCGGTCGAGGGTTCTGTGCTGCAGTGGGCGGCGGTGCACCGGAGCCATCATCAGCACAGCGATGGTGATGACGACCCCCACTCGCCGCACACACACGGTGCCGGCATCATGAATGCGATGAAGGGGATGTGGCACGCGCACATAGGCTGGATCCTGAGCTCCAAGGAGCGTGCGCACGATCGGTACGTGGTTGATCTGAAGAAGGACCGGCTTGTCTGCTGGATGAGCCGCCTGTTCCCCCTGTGGGTGCTGCTGGGGCTGCTGATCCCGGCGGTGCTCGGCGGTCTGATCACGATGACGTGGACCGGTGCCCTGCTGGGGTTCATCTGGGGCGGGCTGGTGCGTGTGTTCTTCGTGCACCACGTGACGTGGAGCATCAACTCGGTGTGCCACATCTGGGGCACGCGTCCGTTCAAGAGCCACGATGAGAGCCGGAACAACCCGGTCTTCGGCGTGCTCGGTTTGGGCGAGGGGTGGCACAACAACCACCACGCGTTCCCGACGAGCGCCCGCCACGGGCTGCGCTGGTGGCAGCTGGACGTCAGCTACCTGATCATCCTGCTGATGAGCCGTGTGGGGCTTGTGTGGGACGTGCGTGTCCCGTCGCCCGCGCGTGTTGCCGCGAAGAGAAGTGCTGGCTGATCAGCGTCTGCGTTTGGTCATGAGCCCGATCCCGCCCGCGAGCAGCGTGAGCGATGCGGGCGTTGGAACGACCGGGGCTGAGGTCGGTGCGACCCGCCCCACGGCCTCGACGCGGATGTTATCGATGCCCCATGACTCGTCCGCGAGCCCCTGATCGAGGGTGCCGATGAACGAGAAATCGAAGTGATCGGTCTTGGTTGCGATGTCGAAGTAGAGCGTGATATCGCGGAAGATCAGGTCCTGCCAGGCGTTGTTGTAGGCGTTCTGTGTCGGGATCTCGTCGGGCATGCGGAAGTTGCTCTGCAGGTGGTGGGTCTGCAGGTACTCGTCGAAGACCTTTACGCCGTTGATGTTCACGGCGAACTTGTCTGGCCCGAAGCCGACCGAGTTGGCATCCCATGAATCGAAGAGCATGAGATCGAACTTGAGGGCGTATGTGCCTGCGGTGAAGCCGACCCGGTCGTCGGGTGGGTCGCCGCCGCCGTCCCAGCCGCCGCCGAGGTCGAACTTGGGTCCGTCGTAGTCGAAGCTGAATGGGTTGTCTGGTGGCGAGTTGCCGCCGTTGCCGCCGCCGCCGTCGTCCGGGTACGGGACCCTGATGCGGTCTGCGAGCACCGGTCGTGACTGGAGGTTGAATGGGCGGTCGCCCTGGCCCCCGCCCCCGCTGTCACCGTCGCCGCCTGCGCCAGCGCCGGAGTCGCCGAGTCCGGCGGTGTTTGTCTCGTTGGCGTTTAGGCGGAGGGTGACTGTTTCGTTGCCGAAACGCCCGAGGATGTTGGTGTATGGCCCCCCGAGCTCAGCGCGGGTGTGGTGTGACCAGACCCCGGCAGCGTCCCCGCCTGGGTTCTCGAAGCCGATGCCGTAGAGCTGGAGATCGGCGTGTGCGATCGTCGGGATGAGCGTGGTACCCGCGCAGAGCGCGAGCATGGTAAGTCGGGTGTCCATAGCGGTTCCTCTCTTGCGATGTCTTGCCCGGGGTTGGGGCGTATACACCATGAGGGGAAGGCGCTGAATGGGCGAGCGGGTTCGGGAGAATGGGATCGCTGTGGGGTGCGTGGGCGCGGGTGGGGGAAGATGGGGAAGTGTTTCTTGGTTTGAACTGGTCCGGATAAGCGGCGTGTATACGATTTCTCCCCGCGATCCGGACGATCCGCGGATGAACAGAACTCGCCTCCTGGCAAGGATTTGGAGCACCCATGGCAGCTACCCGTCATGAATCGAGCAGCGACATCGCGTCGCTGCGGAATGTCGCGATCATCGCGCACGTCGACCACGGCAAGACGACGCTGGTTGACAACCTGCTCAAGCAGTCGGGGAACTTCCGGGCCGGCGAGCTGGAGAAGCTCGAGGGCGGGCAGCACGGGCTGATCCTGGACAGCAACGATCTGGAGCGGGAACGCGGGATCACGATCCTGTCTAAGAACTGCGCGGTGAACTACCACGCGAAGGACGACACGGATTACCGGATCAACATCATCGATACGCCGGGCCACGCGGACTTCGGCGGCGAGGTGGAGCGTGTGCTGCAGATGGCGGACGGGTGCATCCTTGTGGTTGATGCGTACGAGGGGCCGATGCCGCAGACGCGGTTTGTTCTTGGCAAGGCCCTGGAGAACGGTCTGAAGCCGGTGGTGGTGATCAACAAGTGCGACCGGCCTGACGGCGACCCGGACCGGGTGATCGGCGAGGTGTTCGACCTGCTGGTGGCGCTGGGCGCGGACGACAACGCGCTGGATTTCCCGGTGGTGTACGCCTCGGCGAGGGATGGCTGGGCGATCGACGAGTGGGACGGCTCAAGCAAGGGCGAGAACCTGCAGCCGGTGTTCGAGGCGATCGTGAAGCACGTGCCTCACCCGGACGTGTACATCGAGAAGCCGCTGCGGATGCAGATCACGACGCTGGGGTTCAGCGAGTATGTCGGTCGGATCGGCGTCGGTCGGATCTATCAGGGCACGCTGCACGCCGGGCAGCCGGTGGTGATCGTCAAGCACCTTGAGGGTGGCAAGACCAAGGAAGTCAAGGCGAAGATCGGCACGCTCGAGGGGTTCCAGGGGCTGGGCAAGGTCGATCGTGAGTATGTTGGCGCGGGCGATCTGTGTGCGATCTCGGGTCTCGGCGAGCTTGACATCGGCGACACGATCTGTGATCCGGACCACCCGGAGGCGATGGACGAGGTCGCGATCGATGAGCCGACGGTCTCGATGGCGTTCCGCGTGAACGATTCGCCGTTCGCTGGCAACGAGGGCGAGTACGTGACGTCGCGTCAGATCAAGACGCGCCTGGAGCGAGAGCTGGAGCACAACGTGGCGCTGCGGGTCGAGCCGGGCCGGAGCATGGACGAGTTCATCGTCTCCGGGCGTGGCCTGCTGCACCTTGGCATCCTGCTGGAGACCATGCGCCGTGAGGGGTATGAGCTGGCGGTCGGTCGCCCGATCGTGATCGAGAAGGTGATCGACGGCGTGAAGTGCGAGCCGCTCGAAGAGCTGGTGGTCGATGCCCCGGACGACGCGGTGGGCGCGGTGATGCAGATCGTTGGCGAGCGGAAGGGCGAGATCGTGAAGGTCGAGCAGCGCGGCGACGGGATGACGCACTGCGTGTTCAAGATCACCTCGCGGGCGCTCATCGGCATGCGTGGTCGCGTCCTAACGGCGACGCAGGGCGAGGGCATCATGCACCACACGTTCCTGGAGTTCGTGCCCGTGACGGGCGAGCGTCCGAAGCGTCACGCCGGCGTGATGATCTGCACGGAGACGGGGCAGGTGACGAGCTACGCGGTCGAGAACCTGCACGACCGCGGCGTGATGCTTGTGCGTCCAGGCGACAAGGTCTACTCGGGCCAGGTCGTGGGCGAGCACAACAAAGGCACTGACATCGATGTGAACGCCGTGCGTGTGAAGAAGCTGGACAACATGCGGAGCGCGAACAAGGAAGCGACCGTCACGCTCAAGCAGCCCAAGACGCTCTCGCTGGAGCAGGCGCTGGAGTACATCGAGGACGACGAGCTGGTGGAGCTGACGCCCAAGTCGATCCGGTTGCGCAAGGTGGAGCTGAGCGAGGCGATGCGGAAGCGTGCGGCCCGCCAGGAGAAGGCGAAAGCGAACGCGTGATCAGGGGCAGCCGTTTTGGAAGTCGATCAGGAAGTCGCTGATGTCGAAGAAGTTTGTGGTGCCGTCGAGATTGTAATCCAGAAACTGATTCGCGCCGGGACTCGGGTTGAGCAGGACGCTGGCATCGAAGTAGTCGAGCATGCCGTCGCCGTTGAGGTCTGCCGGGCAGACGCCGCACTGATCGAGGATGACTTCGAGGGAATCGGTGCCCCGTGCGGGCGCGACGAAGTCTGTTTGGCCATCATCATTCAGATCCGCGGCGGCAACCCATGAGCTGAGCCCGGTGTCTGGCACGAAGTTGAGTCTGAATGATCCGTTCGGTCTGCTCTCGAGCAGGGCGATGCCGCCTCCACCCCCGCTCAGTGTCCCGTCGTACGCGACAACCATGTCGAGCAGATCGTCATCGTTCACGTGCGCTGTTGCGACGTTGGCGGCCTCCACGAACAACTGGATCTGCCGGAAGTCGTCGAACACGCCGGTCCCATCCCCGTAATGGATGATGACGCTGAAATCGATCCTGCTTACGGAGACGATGTCGAGGTGGCCGTCGTTGTTCATGTCTTCGACCGTCGTGGTGATGGTCGAACGCCTCGAGTTGAACTGGATCGGATCGTTGAACGTCGCGTCACCGTTCCCGAGGTAGATTCGCCCGCGGTTGCCGCCCGGGAAGATCCCTTCAAGTGCGGCGATATCGGCGTTCCCGTCGTTGTTGAAATCAGCGATCGAGACATCGTTCGTGTTCATGTCATCGAAGAGCCCGAAGGGCTCTTCGAATGTGATGTTCGGCCCGCCGAGCAGGATCTCGACGGTGGGATCGTCGATCTGGTACTGGTGATGCGTGCACGCGATGTCTGTGAAGCCGTCGTTGTTGAAGTCCGCGACCTTAATCGAGCGTGACCGCTCCCCCACGCCTACGCGGCTGTGCTCCACGAAGCCCGCGTTCCCATCATTGAGGAAGATGGCGATGTCGTCGGTTTCAGCATCGACGATGAGCAGGTCGGTATCGCCGTCTTGATCGATGTCGTCGAACTCCTGCGCGATCGGGAGCTGACCGGTGGGTATCTCGGCATGGTGGGTGAAGGTCCCGCCGGGTTCGCCGAGGAGGACCGTAAACGAGCCCCCGTCGCGGTTGAGGACGATCGCGTCGAGGTGGCCGTCGAGATCAAGGTCGGCGAGCTCGACCTGGCCCGGGTGCTGCCCGACCGGGTAGAGATCTACGCGTGAGAACCGCTGGTCGAGCAGGCAGATGGTGTCGGACTGGGCGATTGCCGGCGTGCATACGGAAAAGTACGCCGCTGCGAGTGCGACGGCGGTGAAGTGCTTCTGAGCAGTCATGTGGCCCCCTGGTGCTGGTGTATGATGTTAAAACAGGAATCGTGACGGGTTCAGATACGCTCGGATTGCCGTCGCGGTTGAGTATAACACTAACTGAGAGGGCACATAGTGCAGAGCTGGATCATACTAACAACCGCCGCGGTGCTGCTCACCGGCTGTGCCGCCGGCCCGCGGGTTGGGGAGCAGTCGGAGGCGACGCGTTCGACCGAGGATCGCCTCTACGAAGATGTGCGGGTGCTGAGCGAGGAGTTCGAGGACCGCAACGCGGAGAACCGGGGCGTGCTCAATGACGCCGGGCTGTGGGTCGGGCAGCGGCTCGGGTCGATGGGGTACGCGGTCGATCTGGAGCAGGTGAACGAAGAGAAGCCTGAGCGGGGGTTCAATGTCGTGGCGGAGCTTGTCGGCACAACCCGCCCGGACGAGATCATTGTCATCGGGGCGCACTACGACGCGGAGCTGAACACGCCTGGCGCGGACGACAACGCGTCGGGCGTGGCGGCGATGCTGGAGCTGGCACGCCGGTTCGCGGGTACGCCGATGGACCGGACGGTGCGATGGGTGGGGTTCACGAACGAGGAGAGCAGCAACAGCTTCGGCGGTGTGATGGGCAGCTTCGCGTACGCGCGGGCGGCCAAGAACCGGAACGAGTCGGTGGTGGCGATGATGTCGCTGGAGATGCTGGGTTATTACGACGACGCGCCGGGGTCGCAGCGGTACCCGTTCGATCAGTCGATGGCGGCGCAGCTGGGGATGGACCTGCCCGGCACGGGCGACTTCATCGGGGTGGTCGGGCGCTTCGAGGACCGGGGGCTGGTGGAGTCGATCGGCGCGTCGATGCGCTCCAGCGGGCGGGCGAGCGTTGTTGAGGCGGCGCTGCCTGCGATGGTGCGCGCGATCTGGCGGAGCGACCACGGGAACTTCTGGCTGGCGGGGTACAACGCGGTGATGATCACGGACACGAGCGAGTTCCGCACCCCCCACTACCATCAGGAGAGCGACACGATCGCCACGCTGGACTTCGGGCGGATGGCGGGCGTGGTGGATGCGCTGGAGGTGGCGGTGCGCGATCTGGCGACCGTGGGTGAGGACGACTGATCAGGGGGCGCCGTTGCCCAGCTTGGGTTTGGAGGCGGACTCTGTGAAGCGTATCTCGATGCGGCCTCGCATCGAGGCGTCCACGCCGCGGCGGATGCCGAGGTCGAAGTCGTTGACGATCTTCGCGAGCGCGAGGTTCATGATGTCCGGGTCGTTGACCAGTCGCAGCGTCGCCGCGGGGCGCATCGAGAGTCGGAGCAGGACGCCGGAGCGGTTCTGGGTGTCGAACGCGTCGAGCGTGCGGGCGGCTTCGGACAGGCCCCGGATCTGCCGTGCGATGTCGGCCCCGGTCGGGCCGAGCGCGGCGACCACCACGTCGTGCGAGCGTGTTGGGGTGACCTGCCAGGCGAGCTTCGGTGTCAGGCCCGGCCAGTCGTCCGGGTCGGCGTCGTCGCCCGCGGGGATGCGCAGGCTGATCTCGCGGCGTACGCCCGGGAAGCGCCCCGCGAAGTCCGGGGCCTGACTCTGATCGAATGAGCTGATCATCGCTCGGACCGCGTCATCGCTGAGCTGGGCCGTTTTCCCGTCCTGTCGCTGCGGGTTGGAGAGGCAGATCGAGAGCGCCATGTTGCTGGCGTCCCCGGGGCTGAGCGCGATCAGCGCGGGGGCATCGAATATCGGGTCGGTATCCGCCTGGTCCTGCTCGCCTGTGGAGAAGCTCAGGTTGATGCTGAACGCGTTCTGCGTGAGTTCGAGGCGGGGCGCGCGGGACGCGGCGAGTGTGAAGACCGAGTCTGCTGCGATGGCGTCGAAGAGCTCGATCGGCGCGTCTGGCGTGTCCTCTGCGAGTGGTAGGTCCGTCGCGAAGGAGCAGCCCAGGTCGCCCGGGTTGAGCTTGACGATGGCGGCGAGCGTGTGCTGCTGGGCCCCGGCGTCTGCGGGCGGGATGCTCAGGAGTGAGTTGAAGATGTCGAGGCGTGACATCAGGACGAATGACCATGAGCCGTCATCGATGGCATCGTGGTAGGCGCTGAGCTCGGCGAGCATCGGTTCGTGGCCCGCGGTGATCGAGCCCGATTGAGGAACGTGGCCCGCGACCGCGTGCCCGAGGACGGCGTTGAGGAGCTCGGCCCCCGAGCGCGGGGCGAGGAGGACGGTCGCGTTGGTCCCCTTGGTTTCGACGTCGATGAGCGCGATGCGGTAGCGTCCCTGCTCGATGGAGTAGACGGCTCTGGAGTGGACGATGTCCCGCTTGACGGGGCGGAGTGATCTGCGGATCTGCTCGAGGTATTGCGGCTGCACCTTGCAGATCAGCGTCCAGCGTGTATCGAAAGAGTCGGTGACGCCCGCCATGTCCGGGCCGGGTGATTCCAGCCCGTCCCATACGACGGCGACCTGGTCGCTCAGGAGCGAGCGGATGGTTTGATCGACCGGCGCATCGAACACGTCGGCGAGTGCGCCCCATGCGCTCTCGGTCTGGGTGAACACGCCGCCGAACGCGAGGAGCGATCGCATGGACCGCCCGACGGGGCTGAGCAGGATGGACTCGGCGGGATTGTAAAACACCGCCGCGGCATCGACCTCCGCGGGGATGTCGGTCATCGCGTCGAACACGCCGATGTCGTGCTGCCCGGCTCGCGCGGGTGCGAGCGGGAAGCAGAGGGCACACAGGATGAGCACTGCGAAGTGTTTCATTCGTCTCAGGGTACGCCTCGGGTTGCGGTTGGTCGATTGGCGCTGAGCGTGATCAGGCCTTGTCGCTTGATCAGGGCAGCTCGATCGCGTCGTCGATCGGATCCGGGGAGCTGTTGCGGTTGATGCTTGAGGTGGTCCATGACATCAGCACGATGTTGCTCGGGCCGCCGGCACGCTGCTGGGCGGAGCGGCGATCGTGGTCGTTCTGGTGCTGCTGGGCGAGTGTCACGAGGGCGTAGCCGGTGTGGGGGTAGGCCTGCGAGATGCTGTGCGGCGAGGTGGCGCTGAGCGAGGCGGTGACGATCCGCACGTCGGTGTTGTAATCGTTGCTGCCCGGTCGGTTGAGCGAGCCGGCGAGCATCCCGCGGACCGGGTCGGGCATGCAATCGCGGAGCGACTGGATGTCGCCGGTGACGGTCTGCGCGAGCTGGCGCCCGTCTGTCTCGATCGCGGACTCGATGTTGGCGACCGGTGTCGGCTGGGAGGCGATGGTTGTGAGGCGGGGGTACATCCGCTGCAGGGTAGCGACGCCGAGGAGGGTCACGAGGAGGAGCGCCGCCATGCCCACGCGGCCGGCGCGGACCTGCTGGCGCAGCTTGCGGGGGATGAAGCGTCGGTGCCGGTGCGCCCGCTGGAGCACCTGGTCGCTGAGGTCGGGCGACTCGATGGGCATGCGCAGCGCGTTGATGGCGTCGCGCGTGTCGTGGAACTCCTGGCGGCGTGCGGGGTCGTACTGGAGCGCGTTGCCGATCTCCTTCTGGATCTCCGGGTCGAGTTCGCCGTCCATCGCGGCGTCGATGAGCGACTCGGGGATCCGTCCGGGCGCGTCGTCGCGCATGTCTGGGTGATCCCTGCGGGGGCGGCTCATCGCGCCACCCCCTCAAGCTTGTTGGCGAGCACGGACTGGTCCTTGAAGAGGACACGCAGGCGCTTGCGCCCGCGGTGGAGGTGGCTTTTGATCGTGCCCTCGGGCATGTCCAGGTGTGAAGCGATGAGCGAGATGGGCCAGTCGAGCTGGTGGAAGAGCACGATGATCTCGCGCTGTTCTTCGCTGAGCGACATGAGCGCGGATTGGATCGCGTCGTGCTGCACGCTCTGGCGTTCATCGCTGTAGATCGGCTGCTCGCCGGGGCCGCCGCTGGCGCCCATGGATCCGACAAAATCGGTGTCGTAGGCCGGGCGGTTCTTGGCCATCGCGTTCATGTAGAGTCGGCGTGCGATGGTGAAGAGCCATGTGGAGAATCGGAAGCGGAAATCGAAGCGGTGCAGGTTGCCCAGGACGCGGACGAATGCCTCCTGGACGATGTCCTCGGCGACGTCCGGGCGGCCGGACATGCGGAGGATGTAGGCGTAGACCGATCGTTGATGCGCGCGAATGAGATCGCCTGCGGCGGTCCGCTCGCCCGCGATGGCGCGTTCGATCAGTGATCTTTCTTCGTTCCGGTCCATATCGCCGCCTCTGGAGCGTCATGCTCCACACTCACTATACACGAATCAGAGGCAGCGGTTGCAGGAGAAACTGACGCTACTGGTCTGGAATTGCGCCAAGCTGGACCATATGCCCTGATCAAGCTACGAAAACGCCCCGGCGCTCGTGAGGACGCCGGGGCGGAGGCAGATGATGATTTGTTTTTGTTTGGGTTAGGCGGCCTTGGCGGCGGGGTTTGCGGCCTTCTTGGGGGTGATCTTGCGTGTGCGGCCAACGGTGCGCTGGTCTTCGGTGGCGCGGACGCCCGCCTCGTCGATCATGCGGTCAACCAGTTCGAGCGGGTGGGATGCCCAGAGATCGGCCCCGATTTCCTCGGCGAGCCCCTCGGCCCGGTTGAAGACGCCGCCGCCGACGACGATCTGGGTGTGGGGGCATGCCCCGATCTCGTGGAGCGAGTCGATGAGCACGCGGATGTCTGGGAGGTCGCTGGGCTCGGAGCAGAACATGAGGAGTGCGTTGGGCTTGTTCTGCTGGACGGTGGCGCGGATCTCGTCGATCGGGAGCCCGCCGCCGGCGAACTGGACCTCGAAGCCGGCTGCTTCGAGCAGGTCGACGGCCATCTGTCCACCGAGCTCGGAGCCCTCTGAGGGGCCGCAGCAGGCGAAGACGGTGCGGCCGACTGGCGGGGCGTCGGAGGATGCGATGAGCTCGCGGGAGGTCTGGTCCACAAGGACGCGCAGGAGTCGGGACGCCATGTTGTGCGCGAGGGTGGTGATCTGATCTTCACGGTGGAGACGCTCGATGAGCTCGTAGGTTGGCCAGAGGAGGTCGGTCAGGAGGATCTCCTGGGTGACGCCTGCGTTGGACTGCTCTTCGACGATGGTGCGTGCGGTCTGACGGTCCCCTGCGACAATGGACTCGAAAAGACGCTCGATCAGGATCTCTGCGCTCATGGCTGGAAACTCCGGGTGGTGATGCCCCGCACGAGATTGCGGGAGTTGTGATGTGTTGAACCGCTACACGACGCGGCTGTGCCACCGGGTATCGAGCAGATGACAGCACGAGCGAGAGGACACGGAAAGGAAAACGCGCGTGCACCGCTTGACCGGCTTCTCATGCTCTGAGTGCGTTCATTCTCGGACCTTCCCCCATACGGGTGTGGTCAGCGTCCGAGAACGCGCGGAGGTCCGTGTAAGGAATCGGGACCCGTTCGGCGGGGAACCGACCCAGATTGTGTGTCAGGTGGGCTTGTGGCCGCGGTAGATGTTGCAGATGCCGAGGGTCAGGGGCTTGGACCAGAGCTGGACGAAACCAGCGGCTCTGTAGGAGGCGAGCATCTCTTCGCGGCTTTTAAAAGAGGATACGGATCGGGGCAGGTATTTGTACGCACCCGAGGTGTCTCGTGCGATCCATGTCGCGGTTCTGGGCATGATTGAACCGCAGTAGAAGCTATTGAACCAGCGCATGGGCGGGAAGGAGGGCTGCCCGAACTCGAGGATCATGAGGCGTCCGCCCGGGCGGAGGACGCGGTGGAACTCTCGCATGGCCTTCTCGGGGTCCTGGACATTTCGTATGCCGAACGCGATCGAGACGACGTCGAAGGATTCGTCATCGAACGGGAGTTCCTGCGCATCTGCCTGCTGGTACTCGATTCGTGCCTGGACCTGATTGTGCAGGTGCTCGCGTTTGTGACGCGCAATTTCGAGCATGTTGGGTGTGTAGTCCGAGCCGACCACGCGGTGGGCTTTGGACAGCCTCGCGAACGCCTGGGTGAGATCCCCCGTGCCGCACGCACAGTCGAGGACCGTGTCGCCGGGCTGTACGCGGGCTTCGAGGACGCAGCGTTTGCGCCATGCCTGATCGCGCCAGAGCGAGTGAAGCCGGTTATTCAGGTCGTAGGATCGGGCGATGGCGTTGAACATCGCGCGGACTTTTTCGTGTTTGTCCGCGTTCTGATGGAGCGAGTCCAGTTCCTGTTCATCCCAGGCGGGCGATTCGGGTTTGCTCGTTTCGGTTTGCAGCATGGGCTCGGGCATGGAACAATGATGATAGGACCCCGCGGTTTGAGGGACGGGCGTTGCGGACGCGTATTCGGCTCAGCGGGCGGCACAGATGCGAAAGGACAGTCTGTCTATGGAACTCAATGTGACTCGGTGGATGCGTGTTGTAGGACTGATGCTGCTCGGGGCGGTGATGCTTGCGCCGGTCGGCTGCTCGACGAACCCCGCGACGGGTGAGCGGGCCTTCCTGCTGTACTCGTGGGAAGAGGAAAAGAAGATGGGCGCCGAGGCCGCGGCTGGGCTGGCGGAGCAGTTCGGTGGCGAGGTCGAGGCGACGATTCCCAGCGGCTATGTCTCTGAGGTTGGGATGAAGCTGACTCAGGGTGTGGAGGAGGGGGTCCCCCCGCTCGATTGGGAGTTCACGCTGCTGAACACGGATGTGATTAACGCGTTCGCGTTGCCGGGCGGGAAGATCTTCTTTACGCGTGGTCTCGCGGAGCGACTGAGCGACGAGGCGGAGATGGCGGGCGTGCTCGGGCATGAGATCGGTCACGTCACGGCGCGCCACGGGAACCAGCGGATCAGCAAGCAGATCGGGTTCAACGCGTTGCTGGTGGGCGCGGCGGTCGCGGTCGGCGTTTCCGATTCCGACTCGGAGGTCAGTAAGTACGGGCAGGTCGCGATCCCGGGGCTCGCGATCGGGGGCAACCTGGTCATGCTGAAGTACGGGCGTGACGACGAGAGCGAGGCGGACATGCTGGGCATGCGGTACATGGAGCGTGCCGGCTATGACCCGAGCGGGCAGCTCCGTGTGATGGAGGTGCTTGAGGCGGCGTCCGAGGGCAGCGCCCGTCCGATCGAGTGGCTCGCGACGCACCCCTTCCCGGAGACACGCATCGATCGGATCAACGAGATCCTGAATGAGCAGTACCCGCAGGCGGGGAACCCGGAAGTGTACGTGATCAACTCCGAGGAGTATCAGCGGCGGATGCTGACGCCGCTGAGCCGATTGGACCCGGCGCCGGATGCGCAGACCTCGCTGCTGGATTTCCCGGAGTTGTGGTGTGGGCACTGCCGGGTGTTTGCAGCAGCGGAGTAGATTGACTCGTTAGAACTTGTTGCCAGTGGCACAGGCGTCTCGCCTGTGCTTGCCGGGGATTGCACAGGCGAGACGCCGGTGCCACTGGTCTTTTGGGAAGATGAAAGCCCCCTCCGCCTCGGGGACTCGGCACCTCCCCCGCTGGTGCGGGGGAGGCCGCGGCTAGCCGACCGTGCTGCGCATTACGTCGCTGCGATTGTGGGCCGCTCGCTACGCTGTTACTCGCCTCGCCAGAAGCGTTCCCAGTTGGCGTGGGTGAACTTGGCGATGTCGTCGTCGGGCCAGGCGTTGGCGCTGAGGGCGTCGGTGATCCGCGTCAGGTCGGACGGGGTGTTGATGCCCTCGGGGAGCCCGTCGGCGCCGAAGCCGCCGTCCATGTCGGATCCGAGCCCGATGTGGTTGCGTGAGCCCGCGACTTCGCAGACGTGCTCGATGTGTCGCACGCAGTCGCTGATTTTGGCGCGCTCGCCCTTTTTCAATCCGGGCGTGACGAAATCACCCAGCAGGTTGAGGCCGATCACCCCCCCACGGCTGGTGATCTCTTTGATGGTCTCGTCGCTGAGGTGTCGCTGGTTGGGCTTGGAATCCGGATCGCCCATGAGTGCGCGGCAGTTGCTGTGCGAGGCCATGACGACGCTGTCTGTTGCCTCCAGTAGCTCGTCCACGGCGCGCTGGGAGAGGTGCGAGAGGTCGTGGACCACGCCGAGCTCGTCCATGCGTTTGACGAGCTCGCGCCCGAGATCGGTCAGCCCGTTGCCCGGCTTGTGGTGATCGGTGCCGTTGCCGCCGGCGTAGCGGGACTGGTGCCACCAGGCCATGCCGATGGCGACAACGCCCATGTCGACCCACTGGTCCAGCTCGTCGGGGTTGGTGATCGGGTCGGCGCACTCGACGAGCACGCCGAGGCGGATCGGGGCATCGGATGGCTCTTGGCGCTGTCCGCGGAGGGGCATGCAGGAAATAAGCCCGGCGTCTCGCCAGGCGCGGTAGAGCAGGAGCTGGCGCATCCCGGCGCGGTAGGCGGCGTCGGCGTCTTCGAAGGGGTAGGTGAACGGGCCGGACTCGGAGTCGGCGTTGGTCGGGTCGATGGCCTCGGTGAAGACGGTGCCCAGGCACGCGGTGATCCGGCCCTGAATCATCGAGGGGAGGGTCACCGAAGCGGGCTGGAAACGGCCGCGGCAGTCGTTGAGCTCGGCGTGCATGTCGCGCCCGTTTTCGGCGAGGTAGGCGAGATCGAGGTGGGCGTCGAACCAGTGCATGCGGGGCTCCGATCGGATATGGGGCGAAAGTGGGCGGGCGATTCTCCCAAGAAGATCCCGAGATACCATAGACACACTGAGAACCGACACCCACAGGGGGACACGCTATGCAGCACACGCACACACCTATCCATCGACATTCCAGGCGGGGCAATATGCTCGTCGGGTGCCTCACGGTGCTCGGCATCGTTATCCTGATCGTGATCATCGCGACGGTCTTCGTGGTCCGCTCATATCGTGGGTGGATCTCGACAGGGATTGAGAAATCGGTTGATGCCGCGCTCGTTGAGATGCAGCTTGAAGAAGGCGAGCGAGGCGAGATCATGGGGCATGTCAACACGCTCATGACGCGTTACGAGAGCAAGGAGATCGGTCTGGAGGAACTCGGGCGCGTGCTCGAATCGATCGCGGAGTCGCCGCTGCTCGGCGCCGCGCTGATCGGTGGGGTTGATGCGCTGTATCTTTCGGAGTCGACGCTCAGCGACGAAGAGAAGGCGGAGGGGCGTGTGCAGCTCGCACGTTATGCGCAGGGGCTGCGTGCGAAGTCGATCGATTCCGAGACGCTTGAGGAGGTGCTCGCGAGCGTGAGCACGACGACGCCGGACGAGAACGACATCCAGCTGCAGTACGAGCAGGGCCCGATGGGATCATCGCGTTTCGCGCTGCGTTCCGCGGATGAGGTCAGCGATGACGATCTGCGGGCGGTGTTCGCTGAGGCCAGGGCCAAGGCGGATGAGGCGGAGATCGAGGCGGTCCCGGAAGAGATCGATATCTCCGACACGCTGGGCGTGGCCATCGCCAACGCGCTGGGTGAAGACCCGAGCGCGTGGGTGCCCGGCTACACGCTCCCCGAGCCGGAGGTCGATACTGAAGTGATCGAGGACGAGGGCGCGGGCGAGGAGCCTCGCGATCCTGAAACGGATGCGGACGAGGGGCCCTGACGCTCAGAGCATCGCGAGCAGCGCGAACAGGGCGCGGTCGATCCAGATCGCCAGCAGCGCGCACATCGTGATCGTCAGCAACGGGTGACGAAGCAGCAGCGAGCGCATGTCGCTCGCTGCTTCATTTCTCGTACGCGTGTGAGGGCGGATGCGCGTTGGTGCGTGCGGCTCGGCGTTGAGGAAGCACTGCACATCGAGCGTGAGCATCTCGCGGTCGGTGAACGGGCGGAGCTTGATGTCCGTGATTCCCTGGATGGCCGCGGTGTCGATGGCCTCGTGCTCGGAGCGGGCGCTGATCTGCAGCGACTTTGGCTCCATGGTGGTGATGTCACGCCCTGTTGCTTGGTAGAAAGGCATCTGGACCTCCGTGTCGTTTTCAGAACCTACCACGGATGCTGGACTTCCGCGCTTTGGAGGGCAAAACCACGCAAGAAGCACACCCCGAAAGAGGGTGCGCCGTAGGTGGAAGTCCGTATAAAAATCAGGAGTTATCCACGAAGACCGCTATTCGTTGAAGACCAGGAAACCCAGAGCCGCGAGCGTGAACGTGAGCAAGGCGAAAAGCACTGGCTCTCTGCGTGTTGGCAGGTGCGAAGGCCCATTGAGCACGGGCGCAAGGATCGCTCTGGCAGCGATACAGCAAGCAAGGCCGAACACGGCGAGCAGCCATCGCGGGGAACCATATTCGATCAGGTCCTGCGCGTCGGCGAACGGCGTGATCGCGTCGAGACCGATGTAGAGCCCGTTGGCGAGCAGGACGAAGGCCGCGACGATGCGGAGCGAGAACTGGTGACGCTTGATTAAGCATATCAGGAGCATTGGGACCCCAGCGCCGATCAGGACGCCGAGGACCGGGCCGCCCCATGTGGTGATGTGCGGGCGGGGGTTTGAGGCAAACTGCGTCATCGAGAACTTGAGCGGATTGAGGATGACGCGGTCGAGCTCAGCCCCGGTGGCGAGTCCGGTGAGGATGTGGCCGAGCTCGTGGGTCCATTGCATGTAAAGCCAAGAGAAGGCCAGAACAGTCAGCACGAGCAGTGTGTAGATTGTCCTTGATTGCGAGTGCGGTTCACTCATAGCTCAAAGGGTACGAAGTGGTTCGCCTCTAGCGTATCGCGGATATCACTTTCTCTGCTTGCGTGATCGAGTTCCCACCATGGCTTCGATTGGATGCTCTCGGTGTATTCTTCGATGAACATCTGGTCGTTCTCGGCATCGAAACTCCACCCATCTATTCCGAGCTCAACATTCCGGATCATCTGGCGGGGTCCGAGATAGCCTGAGAATGAAGCGCAGAAATGATACTCTGAGCGGTACCAGTGGCCGTAGCTGTCCTTGGCAAGTGCCAAACTCTCGATCGAACCATTGTGCGAGTCAGCGTACATCAGTGCGACCCACGGGCCGTCAGGCGTGCCAAACATCATCACTCTGTCTTTTCCAACGAGTGCATCAAACGAGTCCGCAGAAGATAGCGTCTCGATCATCCGACTCTCGTTCTGCGCATAGAAGTTCCTGATCCGCATCTGGAATGCGTACTCGGAGTAGAGATAGACGATAACGATCAGCGCGAAGACGGACGCAATGATTGTGAAAGCACGCGAGTTACGCAGCTTTGCGCTCACACGCTCACCACCGCCGGCTCATCGCTCGTGATGATCTCGGCCTCGGTCTTCTCGACGACTTCCTCAACGGTGACACCCGGCGCGAGCTCGGTGAGTTTGAAGCGTTTCCTGGCTTCGTCGAACTCGAGGACGCAGAGGTCGGTGATGATCATGTCGATGCAGTTCTTGCCAGTGAGGGGGAGGGTGCACTCGCGGAGGATCTTGGGGTCGCCGTGCTTGGAGACATGCTCCATGGTGACGACGACCTTCTTGACGCCGGCGACGAGGTCCATCGCGCCGCCCATGCCCTTGATCATCTTGCCGGGGATCATCCAGTTGGCGATGTCGCCCTCCTGGGAGATCTGCATGGCGCCGAGGATGCACATGTCGATGTGGCCGCCGCGGATCATGCCGAAGGACTGGGAGGACGCGAACGAGGACGCGCCGGGGACGGCGGTGATGGTCTGCTTGCCGGCGTTGATCAGGTCGGCGTCGACCTTGTCCTCGGTCGGGAACGGCCCGATGCCCAGGAGCCCGTTCTCGGATTGCAGCCAGACCTGCATCCCATCGGGGATGTGGTTGGCGACGAGGGTGGGCATCCCGATGCCGAGGTTGACGACGTAGCCGTCGTGGAGTTCCTTGGCGGCACGTTTGGTGATTTCATCGCGTGTGAGTGGCATGAGGGGATTATAGACGATCGAGGCGATCCTGACGGAGTTGGAGCTCGTGCCATGGCGCATCGGTCTGGCTTCAAACGCCGGACGACCGCAGCGCACAAACGGAGCGGCCGTCGCCTGGCCGCCCCGTGTACTGGAATGCTGCTTCGCGCGGTTAACCGGCGTGGGCGTTGTCACCTTGGAGCTGGTAGCCCTCGATCTCCCATCCCTGCACGCCGAGGGTGTAGTCGCGGACGTCGGTGAAGCCGGCGCTGCGGAGCTGGCGGGCGGCCTTCTCGGATGCGTTGCAGTCTTCGCTGGCGCAGTAGACGACGATCGGGGCGTCCTTGCCGGCGGCGCGGCGTTCGACCTGGTCGGTGAAGTCGGGCTCGCTGAGCGGGACGTTGATCGAGCCGGGGATGTGCTTGGCGTCGTAGCTCGATTCGTCGAGCACGTTGATGACGGCACCGTCGGTGTGGTGCGCGATGAACTGGCGGAGTTCTTCTGTGGTGATGGTCTGCATGTCGTACTCCTTTCGTACGTGTCTGTTGTCTGTACCGTTTGATGATCGGGCATGCGGATGAAGGCGGGATGAAACCGTCGTCATTTCACTGAGCGTCCGTGGGTACCTGGTTACCGCGGAGCGTGTGGCCTGCTTCTCTCCATCCCTCGATCCCGGGGGTGTAGCGGCGGATGTCGGTGTAGCCGGAGTTTTCGAGCTTCCGCGCGGCGGTGCTCGAAGCTTCGCAGTCGGGACCGTCGCTGTACACGATGACCGTTGAGTCCTTGTTTTCGACGTAGCTGCCGACGCGGGTCACGAACTCGGCGGCGTCGAGCGGGACGTTGACGCTGCCCGGGATGTGTGCAGCTTCGTAGCGGTTCGCGCTGCGCACGCACACGATGCTCCCCGGGTGTTTCTCGTCGAGGAATGATTTCAGTTGATTGGTATCGATGTTGATCACGGCCATCTCCCTTCGTGGTGGGGTTTGCTGTGATCTTGTTTACTGGTTGGCGCGTGGCGATGAAACGGGCATGAAATCCGTCACATCTGGTACGCCGCCCGCTGTCACCGCGCGCAGGCGGCGATCAGCAAGAGCAGTTGTCGTTGTTTTTGTTGTGCTCGGTTCGCTTCTGGGCGGACACGGTCAGGTTCGTGCGTTTCCCCTTTTTCCGGGGGACGAGCACGCGCCAGAGCACATAGAGCGCGATGATCGCGATGACGGTAACGACCCAGAACTGCCAGTCTCCGATCGGCATGGTTACCCCCCCACCGTTGCGACGATGGTGTACGCGATGAAGGCCCCGGCGTAGGCGACGGCGGACATCCAGCCGAGCTGCAGGAACGCCCATCGCCAGCCGTTGGCTTCCTTCGCCGTGACGACGGTGGTCGGCAGGCAGAGCGAGGCGAAGACGTAGAACACGAGGAGCGACCAGGCGGTCTGGGCGTTGAAGAGCGGCGAGCCGTCGTCGCGGGTCGCGGTCTCGATGGATTCGAGGACGGTTTCGTCTTCGACGTCGTCGGAGCCGGCGACCTGCACGGCCATGGTGGAGACGAAGACCTCGCGGGCGGCGAAGGATGCGAGCACGCCGACGGTGAGCTCGTCGTTGTAGCCCAGGGGTGCGAAAACGGGCTGGACGGTCGAGCCGATCTGCTGGAGGAACGATTTGTGCGTTGTGGAGTCTGTATCGGCACCTTCAACCACTGACGCAGCTTCCTCAGACGGCGCTTTCTGTTGCGGGTAGGCATCGAGCCACCAGAGGACGATGGAGATGGCAACGATCAGGGTGCCGGCCTTCTTGAGGAACACCAGGGCGCGATCGAGGGTGAGCAGGAGCGCGGACTTGAGGTCGGGGAGGCGGTAGCTGGGGAGTTCGAGGGCCATGGGGCGCGACTTGCCCTTGAGGATGGTGCGCCGCGCGATGAGCGAGGTGAGCAAGCCGCCGGTGGCGCCGAGGACGTAGCAGCCCGTGAAGGCGACGGCCTGCATGCTCGGCTGGTCTGGGAAAAGGATGCCGATGAGCAGCACGTAGACGGGGATGCGGGCGGTGCAGCTCATGAACGGTGCGATGAGGATCGCGGCGAGGCGGTCGCGCCGGTCGGGGATGGCGCGGGTGGCCATGATGCCGGGGATGGCGCAGGCGTGCGAGCTGAGCAGCGGCACGAAGGCGTGCCCGGAGAGCCCGAAGGGGCGGAGCAGGCGGTCAATCACGAATGCGGCCCGCGCGAGGTAACCCGTGCCCTCGAGCAGGGCGAGCAGGAAGAACAGCAGGCAGATCTGCGGGAGGAAGATGACCGTGCCGCCGACGCCGGCGATGACGCCATCGACGAGCAGGGCCTTGATCGCCCCGTCGGGCAGCAGCGAGCCGATCCAGCCACCCAGCGATCCGAACCAGACGTCGATCAGGTCCATGGGGATGGCGGCGAGCTTGAAGATGACGTAGAAGAGCCCGGTCATGACGAGGGCGAAGGAGCAGACGCCGAGGATCGGGTGGGTGAACGCGCGGTCGAGGCGGTCGGTGACGTGATCATCATCGAGCGTATCGAGCGGGGCGCAGGCGTTGAGGTAGATGTCCTGTGACCATCGCTCGATGCCGTCCTGATCGGTCGGGGCCGAGCGGTCAGGAATGCGTGCGCTGCCCAACGCTGTCATGACGTCCTCGATGCCCTCGCCGGTCCGCGCGGAGCAGACGACGACGTCGCAGCCGAGCATCTCGGACAGGCGGTCCGCGTCGATCCCGAGCCCGCGCCGGCGGGCGGCGTCGATCATGTTGACGGCGACCACGGTCGGCAGGCGTCGGTCGATCGACTCGGCCATGATCGTCAGGTTGCGCATCAGGTTGGTCGCGTCGAGCACGACGAGCAGCGCGTCTGGCGTATGGGCGTCTTCGCCCTTGGGGGCGGCGGTGCCGTCTAGGCACTGGGCGCAGACGCGGGACTCGGAGAGCTCGAGGTTGAGCGAGTAGATGCCCGGCAGGTCGATGAGGACGGACTCAGTGTTGTCACGGACGATGTGCGCGACGCGTGCCTCCTGGGTGGTGCCCGGGAAGTTGGCGGTCTTGGCGCGGATGCCCGCGATGCGGTTGAAGAGGGTGGTTTTGCCGACGTTGGGGTTGCCGAGGAAGGCGATGGTGCGATGACGGCGGTCGATGGATGGTGATGCGTCCATGGTGGTCATCGCGGTCCCGGTATGTCAGGAGTGCGGGGTGACGAGCACGCGGGACGCGATGTCCTTGGCGAGACCGATGCGGCAGCCACCGCCGCACGCGCCCGAGAGGGACACGATGCAGGGCTCGCCGAGGCGGCACATCTGCACGGAGGCGTCGGGGCGGAGCCCCATGGCGCGGATCATCTTCGAGTCCTGATCGTCGAGGTCGGCCGTGTTGACCGTGGCACGCTGCCCGCGTGCGAGTTGGGTCAGCGGGATCGACACCGGTTTGGGCTCGATGCTTGCTGTGGGATCTGCGTTTTCGTTTTGCTGGATCATGCTCACCCCGGCTCAACGGCCTGAATCGGACATATGACTCCCTGATTCTACGTTCGTTGAGAACGATTCGCAACGAGTGACGGCGAGAAATCGTGTGTCCTATTCGTCGTGCTGGGGTTCGGCGGATTGGAAGCTCATGCAGTAGCCGGCTCGCCAGACGGGATATATGACCTCGCAGCGGAAGCCCACGTACTCGCTAGGGTCCCAGCCCAGACGGTCGAAGAAGAGGTTTGTGAGCTCGGCGTGGCGTGGGTGGAGCTTGGTCTGGGCCCGGGCGATGCCCTCGCCCAGCAGCTCGAGGCGTGGCGGCGAGGGGTAGCGGGTGATCCAGCGTTGCCCGCCGGGTGAGGAGAGGTTGGGATACCAGAGCTGGGCGTCGATGGCCGGGCGGACGAGTCGCTCGAGCTCGCGGTGGAGGTAGACGTCGAAGATGAGCTGGGCCGTCGGGCAGTTGACGAGCGACCAGACCTCGTCGAGGGTCATCCTGCCGGTCTGTGGATCGGTGAAGGGGTGGTTTGAGCGGGCGGCGGTGATGACATCGAGGGTCTGGGGGCCGTCGAGCTGTGCCGGGTCGATCACCTGAACGAGGTTGTCTGCGCTGCCCTGGGATGAGACGGTCGGGAGCGGGTGCGTTGTGAACTCTTTGATGAGCGCCTGGGGCGTGTTGCCTTCCGGCTTTGAGTCGTCGAGGAGGTCGAAGGATCGGTTTCCCGGATCATCCCACTGGAGGGTGTCCCCTGCTCGGATCACCACGGGCATGCCGCCGGGAACGATGGTGGTCTGCTGGAGCCCGGACGCGAGTGCCCGCTGGAGGACCTCGGGGTTCTCGGGTGAGCGCCTGAAGGCGTAGAGACTGATCGCGGTCTGGGCGGAGCGGCCTGTCACCGCGATCGCGGACTCGAACAGGGCCCGGCGCTGATCCTGTGCGCCCAGCGGTGTTTCGGTGTCGATCGTGCCCGGGGCGTTGATGCGGGCGACGAGCTTGGTGTGGGAGCCCGCGAGTGTGGTGATGAGCTGCTCGAACTGGGCGACTGCGATCTGCGCAAGCTCGATGGTGTTCTTGGTGAGGCCCGCGGCCTGCATCGCGGACAGGAGCTGCTCGAGCCCTTTGGTGCCGGGCAGCTTGACGAGGGTCTGCACGCTCGGGGTCTGGTCGCGGAGCGCGTGGACGACGCGCTGCGTGGTGTTGCGGACGATGTCGAGGTGCTTGGCCATCCCGGAGCCGGACTGAGCGGATTCTGGTAGTTGCTGGACAAGGGCTGCGAGGTCCGCGTGCAGACGGGCGGCGACGCGTTCGCACAGCGCGTGCTCGTCGCTGCTCAGGGGTTTGGGGATCGATTTGGGCTTGGTCTGCAGCGAAACATCCGGCATCACGCGCACGATACCCTGAGCGGGGACGCGCGTGTGATTTGAAATCGGGGTTTGTGGGCCGAAATACGGATGGTTCATGCGTGCTCGCTGTCGAATCTTGGTTTTTGAGTCCTCAGCACGGGTGCTGGCCCATTTGGGAGAAGTTTCTGCAGGATAATTGATTTCAGGGTTGATTTCAAGTCAGTTTTCAATATATTGATATTCAGGAAATGGATACACGCCGCGTGTGCAGGCGTATTGGAACAGTGTCAAGAGGGTCCGAGGAGATCAACATGCAGAAGCCCATCACAACCGGATTCATCATTGGTGCGATCTGTGCCCTTGCGGGCACTGCCCATGCCCAGGACGTCATCGAGCTCACCCCGCTGGGAGGCGGCGAAGCCAAGGCCCACGACATCAACGATCTGGGTGAGGTCGTTGGTCAATCGGTGAACGCGTTGGGCCAGGCCCTGGCCGTGCGATGGGATGGCGCGGGCGTGGTGACGAGTCTTGGCTCGTTGTCCGGCACGGACTGGTCGGTCGCGGAGGCCATCAACAACAACGGTGAGATCGTGGGCTACAGCGAGAACGGCGACGGGATCGCGCTCTCGACCTATTGGGATGGGCGCGGGGGCATGGTGGACATGCACACGGCGATCGGTGCCCAAGGCACCTCCGTTGCATGGGACATCAACGATAACGGACTGATCGTTGGCCAGGCGCCGCTGAGCCCGGGTTTTTCCAAGGGGTTCATCTGGGATCAGGTCAACCCCGCGCAGACCGAGGGTGCGGTCCCGTTCTATCAAGGCAGTGCCAACTACGGGGTGAACAACAACGGCGAGCTGGTGGGCAGCGCGTTCTTCTTCGGCGATCCCGATGACGCCACGCTGGCGGTGCCCGATGGTCGCGGCGGGTACGAGTACCCGGAAATCTCGCCTCCCGGGTTCAACTTCTCACAGGCCCGCGCGATCAGCAACACCGGGATGATCGTTGGGCACAGCGGGTACAACTCCACGACCGTGAGCTGGAACGCGTGCATCTTCACCGGTGATCCGAGCGACCCGGTCCAGACGCTGGGCACTCTTGACGGGTGGGACACCTCCGAGGCGGCGGATGTGAACGATCACGGGATGATCGTGGGCCACGCCTGGGATGGCTCGTTCATGGGCAACCCGAACCATGCGTGGGCGTACGTGGACGGCGAGATGCACGATCTGAATGATCTGCTCACACCGGACAGCCCGTTCAGCGTGCTGTATCAGGCCCTGGGCGTGAACAACGACGGCGACATCGTTGGCTTTGGCGAGCTGCGTCGTGGTGGCCTTGGCGCGTTCCTGATCGAGGGATTCGGGAGCGGCGATGCCTGCCCCGCGGATCTCAACGGCGACGGTGTGCTGGACTTCTTCGATGTCAGCGCGTTCCTCAGCGCGTTCAACGCTCAGGATCCGATCGCGGACTTCGATCGCAACGACGAGTGGAACTTCTTTGATGTCAGCGCGTTCCTGAGTGCGTACAACGCGGGCTGCCCGTGATGAGATGAGCTAGAGGGTCCCGCCGAGACGGCCAGGGTACGCGTTGGGGACAACGGGGCCCGGTAGATCGGCGGACTCACGACACGCACGGAGCCGAGGGCGTCACCCCTCTCGCCGCGGCTCCGTGCGTTTTCTATTTTTTGCTTCGTTTGGCGCGGGCGTTCTGCGATCGGCAGACGAGCCAGCCGACGGTGAAGCCGAGCAGCGAGAAGACGAGGTAGAGCATCGCGGCGGGCGCGTTCGCCTCCCAGAAGAACACGTCGATGATGGTCGATTGTGAGTTCTGGATGATGAGGATGAGGAAGATGGCCGCGGCGATCACCGCCATGATGAAGCGTGGCTTGAGGTAGAAGGGCTTCTTACTGGTCTCAGCGGGGGTGGAGTTGGTCGTGGAATCGGGATTCACTGCGTTGCTCCGATCGGCGGGCCGAGGATCTCGATGCCGTACTTGATGGCGACCTCGGTAATGCGTTTGACCTGCTCCGGGGTTACCGGCTCAGGGACCTCATCCATCGAGTGTACCACCTTGCCGAACTCGTGGAACATCTTTTCCATCCCGCCCGGGGTGACATGGATGAGTGCCTGGACTGGCTCGTCTGTAAGGTTGGCGAATGTGTGCGTTACACCTCTGGGTGTCAGCACCGAATCGCCGGGGACCGCATCGATATCCTGATCCCCGACACGGAACCGCAGTTGTCCGCTGAGAATATCGAATCGTTCGTCCTCGTTTCTGTGTACATGGAGGGGTGGTCCGCCGCCGGGCGGGATGGTGGCGTGCCAGAGCGCGTAGGCGCCGTCGGTGTCCTCCGCGGTCGCGAGGAACCGGTAGATGTCGCCCGCGGCGTGGATGATGGTCTGGTCGGAAACCTTGCGAATGGTCATGAATCGCTCCCGGGTCGATGACCTTCACGGATCGCGTCTGCGATCAGCCGGCCCACGGCCCACATGGGCAGGAGCCCACCGATGATGCCGAAGATGAACGCCCCGATGCCTAAGAGCAAAGCGATCGCGTCTTTGAAGAAGACCAGTCCGCTGCGATCGTTTGCGTGGTCGTACTGGCTTGGAATCAGCAGGCGATCCTGACCTGAACCCAGAAAACCCTGTGCCTCGTTCCAGGACAACCCAGACTGGATCTGGACTCGGACGATCGCACAAACCGAAGCGATTACGAGAAAGACTGCGCACCAGATCAGGAGCGTAGAAGGAGCGGTTTGATTGAGCCAACGGCCGATCGCCCCTTCTGGTTTGAATCGCTGCTGCTGATGGTGATCGCTCATGACGAGCTCACAGTGCGTTGCTCGATGCGCTTCTCGCTCTCGGTCTTCACGATGCGATCGACATACACACCGGGCAGGTGGATCTCGTCCGGGTCGAGCGAACCCGTCGGGACGATCTCTTCGACTTCCGCGATGGTGAACTTGGCGGCGGTGGCCATGTCGGGGTTGAAGTTGCGGGCGGTGGTGTTGAAGATCAGGTTGCCGAACTCGTCGGCTTTCTGTGCTTTCACCAGGGCGAGGTCGCCGAAGAGGCCGGTCTCCATGACGTAGGGGCGCTCCTCGCCGCCGTTGGGTGTGGCGAAGGTGCGGGTTTCTTTCCCATCGGCGACCATGGTGCCGTAGCCGGTCGCGGTGTAGAAGGCGGGAATGCCGGCGCCGCCGGCGCGGACGCGTTCGGCGAGGGTACCCTGCGGGTTGAACTCGACCTCGAGCTCGTCGGCGAGGAACTGGCGGGCGAACTCTTCGTTCTCGCCCACGTAGCTGGAGATCATCTTCTTGATCTGCTTGGTCTGCAGAAGCAGGCCCAGTCCCCAGTCATCGACGCCGGCGTTGTTGGAGACGCAGGTGAGGTCCTTGGTGCCGGTGTCTCGCAGGGCGATGATGAGCTGCTCGGGGATGCCGCAGAGCCCGAAGCCCCCCACCATGCACATCATGCCGTCTTTCAGGATGCCCTGCTCGGCGAGGCCTTCGAAGCATTCGGCGGGCGTGTTGCGGACTTTTGATGCCATGGTCGATCACCTTTCGTCTGATGGGGCGGCGTGTGGGTGATTGTATGCGGATGAGGGGTGTGTGCCAGTCATCTTGTTCCTCTCCGCGTGGCGCGGGGAGGTGCCCGACGGAGGAGGGTGGAGAGGTCTTGGCGTGTTTGTTTGCTCTGAAGACCCCTCCGATCCGCCTACGGCGGACCACCTCCCCGCGGGGCGCGGGGAGGGACAGATTGGATGGTTCTTCGTATTCAGAACCCCGGTGGCATCCGCCTACGGCGGATGCCACCGCCAACTGTGGTTTGGTAAGCTACTTGGCGTTGCGGGCGGCGAACAGGTCCTGCTGGTTTTCACCGGTCGTCGGACGCGAGGAGAGGTCGTCGAGCTCGCGTTGGATGTCTTCGAGCGTCGAGAGCTGGAGGTGCTCGGTGGCGAAGCGGATGTAGGCGATCTTGTCCACATTGCGGAGCTTGGCCATGACGCGCTCGCCCACGAGTTGGGAGGGGACCTCACGCTCAAACTCGGCGTGGAGTTCCTCCTCCACGACTGTGGCGAGTGCCTGCTTGATGTCCTCCGAGATTGGGCGCTTGCCGCAGGCGTTGGATACGCCGCGCATGATGTTCTCGGTGCTGAAGGGGACGCGGGAGCCGTCGCGTTTGACGACCATGAGGCGCCCGGCGGGCTCGACGCGTTCGTAGGTGGTGAATCGCTTCTCGCACTTGAGGCAGTGGCGCCGACGACGGATCACCGCCCCGCCCTCGGTGGAGCGGGAGTCGATGACCTTGTCCTGGTTGTGGGCACAATATGGGCAGATCATGGGGCAGAATCCCTGTGTGGCTCTGGGGATCATACCACAAGATATGGGGTGAAACTCATCGCGGGATCGAGTTTCACCCCATTCGATTCTACTCGACTGAAACCGCCTGCTAGTTGAGTTCTGCCCTGATTAGATCGCTCTCCGCGTTGATCAGGAGCGCCTGCAGACTCTCGTATCGCCGCTCCTGTTCCTGGAGTTCGAGGCGGAGTTCCTTGAGCATCAGACTGAGATCCCCGAGCTCTGCTCGTGCCTTGTCGAACTCGGGCCCGCTGAGCTCGCCTTGCTCCATGTGCTGCTCGATCTGTTGCCCTTGGAGTTCGATGCGCCCGTAATCGTTTGACTTCGAGAGATATTTCTGCTTCGCGACTTCGTATTCTGCGTGGATTCGATCGAGCGCTTCTCGTGACTGCGTGTGTTGCTCACGCTGCTGGGATTCGTGCTGCGCTTTGAGTTCTTCGAGCAACACCCTGATATCTTCGTGCATGCGTTCGGGTGCAGTGACGACGAGTGTCGAGTTCAAGACGGAACTCGTTGCGAGCGCCCCCCCCTTTGAAGTCCAATCCCTCGACGAGACGTGCGACTGCATGAGATCCATCAGCCGCTGAACAGTATTCTGAGTTGGTGGGGTAAACACATTGTTGGTCTGACTTGACCTCGATGTACTTGGCGGGGATGGCTGCCTGAATACGGACAGGTCATAGATCCTCTTCACCGTGGTGCGTCGATCGAACTGGTCTTGGTTCCCGATCTCGATCCGATCGGGGCGTTCGAAGGCGGCCATCGAGTTGTAGAAGACCTGCTCGGTCCGCTCTGCGAGGATGGTAAACACGAGTTTCGCGTTGATCGGGTTGGAGTCGATGTTGATGGGCGTGTCGCTGCTGAACCCGAACTCTTCGAGCATGTCCCAGTGGATGATCAGCGGGCGGTCTGCGTGTGCCTCGATCTCGTCGAACAGCTCCCCGAAGGTCGCGTTCCGGACATCGATCGTGAATGCTTGGAACGGGTCCGCGGCAGCGGCGGCGATCGGTGCGGCTTCTTCGCTGAGCGTGATCGTGGTGTTCGTCGCGTTGTGTGCGCTCGTTGGCATCATCATGCTGATGCTCGCGGTCATGATGGAGCCGGCGAGGACGAAGAATGTGGCGTTCATGGCGAATCTCCTGAATGGGGTCCGTGTGCGTGAGGCCGATGAAATGAGTTTGGCGAGCTCGGCGGTCTCGCCGAGTTCGTGGATGGCGGCTTGGATCGCGTCGGGTTCCGGCTTGCCCATGATGAGCAGATCGTCGACGCGGGAGCGAAGGTGGTCCTCGAGTTCGTCGCGCACCTGATCGCGCTGCGAGCTTGGGAGGTTGAGCATCGAGACCAGCACGTCGAGCCAGGACTCGATCGCGTCGCGATTGCTCGGCGGGTTGATCCCCTTGGCGCGTTTCATGCGTTGGTGCTCGGGGTGGTGTTTGTTGGGGCGAGGAAGTTGTCGAGCAGGTGCTGCATCTGCTTGTGGGCCTCGATGTGCCTGTCGAGCTGCTTGCGCCCCTTGGGGCTGAGCGTGTACCACTTGCGTTTGCGCCCGCTGGCGTCGGGGTCGGCGCCCTCGGCCTTGACCTCGTCCCAGCTGGTGGTGACGAGGCCCTGCTTTTCGAGCTTGGTGAGCAGCGGGTACATGCCCGAGGCGGTGAGCTTGAAGTGCCCGTCGGACTTGGCGGCGATGGCCTTGGTGATGGCGTAGCCGTAGGACGGGCCGTCGGCGAGGACTGAGAGGACGACGAGTGTGGAGTGGTCTTGCTTGAGGTTGAGCATGGCGGTTTCCTTGGCGTCTGCTTCGGATCAATGTACCACGGATGTATATATCGAGTTCTGATATATCCGGAAATTGAGACAAGTTTCTGATCCAACCCGGATTTTCTCGGCGGGGCGTGGAATAGATCGTGCCCGGGCGCTATTTTCTTGTTTAGGAAAATGAGAAATCAACACACCAACCCGATCGACCGGCTCACCAGCATCGCAGGTGCGCTCGCGGACCCCAACCGTGTCCGCCTGCTGGCGGCCTGCCTGGACCATGAACGCTGCGTGTGCCAGCTCGTGGCGCTGATCGATCTCTCGAACGCCTCGATCTCCAAGCACCTCGGGCAGCTGCGTGATGCGGGTTTGCTCGAGTCGCGGCGTGAGGGGCGATGGGTGCACTACCGGACGCCGGAGACGCCCGACGCGATCGTGCGTGATGCGCTCGCAACGATCCGCGCCCATGCGACGGAAGACGAGCGGATCCGCATGGATCAACAGACACTGATCAACATCGACGCGATCGATCCCAACGAGCTCGCTCGGATGCAGCGCGAGGGGTGCTGCCCGGATCTGTCGTGCTGCACACCCAACCAGACCATTCATTCAACCCCCACTGCCCAGCGCAGTGAGACGGAAACGGTTTAGGAGAACACGATATGAGTACGAACGAAGCAGTCCGCGACCAGATCCGCGGTGACTACGCGAACATCGCCACCACGAGCAACGCGAGCGAGGGCACGGGCAGCTGCTGCTGCGCCGGTGCCTGCGGCGTGACCGAGTCGATCGACCCGGATGTGCTCGCTGAGCAGATCGGGTACTCGCGGGCCGAGCTCGAGGCGCTGCCGGCGGACGCGAACATGGGGCTCTCGTGCGGGAACCCGAACGTGATCGCGAACCTCAAGGAAGGCGAGACGGTGCTGGATCTGGGCTCGGGCGGCGGGTTCGACCTGTTCCTGGCCGGGCCCAAGGTCGGCAAGACCGGCAAGGCCATCGGCGTGGATATGACCGCCGAGATGATCGGCAAGGCCCGCAAGAACCTGGAGCACTATACGAAGACCACCGGGCTGAGCAATGTCGAGTTCCGCCTGGGCGAGATCGAGCACCTGCCGGTGGCGGACAACTCGGTCGATGTGGTGATGAGCAACTGCGTGATCAACCTGGCGCTGGATAAGCAGGGCGTGTGGAACGAGATCGCCCGCGTGCTCAAGCCCGGCGGGCGTGTGGCGATCAGCGATATGGCGCTCTTTAAGCCGCTTCCCGAGTCCGTGAAGGGGATCGTGGAATCGTGGGCGGGGTGCATCGCGGGTGCGGCGTTGATCGAGGATCTGCAGCAGCAGATGCTCGACGCGGGGCTTCAGGGGGTGACCCTGACCCCCAAGCCCGAGTATGTGAAGGCCCTGATGAACGCGGACGACCCGCTGTATAAGAAGGTGGTCGCCGAGCTGCCGGAGGATGAGTCGGCGGCGGATTACATCACCAGCGTGGATATCGTGGCGGTGAATCCTGATGCGAAGTGCTGTGGGGAAGGGTGCTGCTGAAGACTTCGGGGGCCTGAACCTTGTAGACCCCTCCGCCTCGCAAGCTCGGCACCTCCCCGCGGGGCGAGGGGAGGGACAAGAGACCCCCTCCGTCACGCTGCGCGTGACACCTCCCCCGCCGGAGCTTTATGCGCCATTCGGCGCTTGTTCGGCACTTGCGCTTTGCGCAGCCCGCGTCCACAATGTGCTCTTACCAGGGAGTACACGATGGAACGCGAGCTTTGGATTGTGATCAGGCGGGGGCTGCGTACCCTGCCGCGTAGGCGGGTGCGTAACGCAGTATACACCGACGAGCAGATCCTCGCCGTGCTGCTCTGGGCCGCACTGCACCAGCGGCCCGTGAGCTGGGCGTGCAAACGCTCGAGCTGGCCCGTGCAGGCGTGGAGACGCAAGCTCCCCGACCAGTCCACCATGAGCAGGCGCCTGCGTGATCCCGTGATCCCCGGGCTCATGCGTCGCCTCGCCCAGCGCATCCAGAGGGACCTGCCGCCCGGGCGGGTGCTCATGACCGACGGCAAGGCCTTCATGCTCGAAGACCGCACGCACGATCGCGACGCGTCGGTGGGACGCGGCAGCGGCCGCTTCGCCCGGGGCTACAAGCTGCACGCGATCGTGGACGATCAGCACCGGGTGTGCGCCTGGGGCGTGATGCCTTTGAATCACGTCGAGCAGTGCCAGACGCGTGCGCTGCTGGGCGAGCTGCGTGGCGAGCGTCGTGGTGGGCGTCGCCTGCTGCTGGGTGACGCGGGCTACAACTCC